>MGVC01000030.1 GCA_001800285.1 Elusimicrobia bacterium RIFOXYA2_FULL_39_19
CCGACGACAATCGGTAAGGTTAATGACTTTATCATCAACCATTATAAGAAAAGGATTAGGCTTTTTCAATTCCTAATTTGGACACACATGATAAGACATAGTTAATTAATCCGGCATTCATCTTCAAGTCTTATACCTTTGTTTAAACAAGTTGTCAATAGAATATCAGTAAATAAAAAGAGTTGCTTAAAACACCAGAAGCAGGGCGAGGGTGAAGAAAAACAAAGCGGTGAGCAGTTTGATAAGCGCAACTTTTTTTTCAAAGAAACGTCCGAAAGCAGAAGACGTGGCGCCGAAAACTGTCATGGTAAATATGATTACAAGAGGCAGTATGAACATTATGTTGTATAAGAACAGGTATTTTATTGCAGAACCTCTGTACTGGGGCAGGCCTGCCATGTATTGCAGTGTGGGCAGATAAATCTGCCCTGTGCATGCCAGCTCAAAAAGCGATACCAGAAAACCCAGCACAAAAGTAGATGCCAGCAACCCGCCTGTAGCGGCGTAGTTTCTTATGCGGCCGTGTACCTGCGCTTTCAGGCTCTCAGGCAACTGCAAAAACATTTCTTTGGCTTTACCTTGCAGGCATTTATAATAATCTATCAGGCTTAATACGCCCAGGGCTATAACCAGCCCTATAATAAGGAAGCGGATGATTTTTGATATCAGCTGGTAAGAGCCCATGGCGCGGAAAAAGCCAAATCCGCCGAGGCCTACCGCAAAATATGTAAGAAATACGGCCACAGTAAATACCGTGCCGGCTAAAAGCAGTTCTTTTTTGCTTTTACGCAGTATAGCCAGATAAGAAAGCAGAAAAATTATAGTGGCAAAAGCGCACGGGTTAATACCGTCAATAAGCCCGGCTATAAGGATAGGCAGTAAACGGAAAGATTTGAATTTTTCTACTATGGTTTCCTGTGCCTCTGAATCTTTTTGGGTAAGTTTAAGCTCTATTCTTTGTTCCGGGGGCGTGTCCCTGGTTTCTATAAGTAATGCTTCAAGGTTTTGCCTTATTTCTTTTTCTCCGCCAAGTATTTTATTTCCCATAGCAATGGCGGGTACCTGGTTATCCGTGTCTTTCAGCTCGCTTTCCAGGGCTATCATTTTTTCAAAGTTGCCGGAATCCCTTAACGGAAAAAGGTGCAGTTCAATATCTGTGCCGGTTTTTTTTGCCAGGCCGGGTATAATGTCATTTTCCACTTCGTGGCAGAACGCGCAGTCTGTGGCAAACAACGCCAGAGTAACAGGTTTAAAATTTGTGCCGGCAGGCGCGCCTTTAAACAGTTTTGTTTTACTGCTGGACCCGCCTTTTTTGTACAGCCCTATATCAGAAAAGTTCTGTTCTTTTTCGTTTTCTTCAAAATCGCTTACCAGTATAAAACTGTCCAGCACATTGCCGTTAACGTTTATGGCTTCCGCTTTTATGACCGGCAGGTTTACCGATACTTTAACATGATGAAACTCAAACAACGCGGTGCACACTTCGCCAATGGGGCAGTATTTCTGCATTTCCGCGCCGCCGCCGCCGGAAATAACGTAATGGATGCCGTCAATTACGGAATGTTCGTATAAATGCGCGCCTGAGCAAAACACCAGGTCTACGCCGTATTTTTTGAAAAGGGGCGCCCAGTATTTTTCTATGTTTCTGTTTTTAGGTTTTTCATACTGGTACATGGAATCATGGTAAAATACAACGGTAAAAAAAGCTTTATTATTGGCCGGGGATTCCAAATCTTTTACCAGCCACTCATACTGCGCACTGCCGGGCGCTACTTCTTTTTTGTTCTGGCTGTAGGTGTCCCACGCATACAGGCCTATAAAATGGCACCCGCCCCAGTCAAAGGAATACCACTTGCCGCCGTTAGGCACGGCAAAATAATCAGTAAAAGTATCTTTGCCGGAAGCCATATCATTGGACCCGTATGACGGGTAAATAGGCGCGTGCCGGGCTACGGGGTTTTCCAACTGAAAAAAGTTTTCCCACAGAAATGGGTCTGAGCCTTTATCTACCAAATCCCCTGTTATCAGGCAGAATGACGGCGCAGAAAAACGGGCAATGGAATTTACCACAGCTTCATGGTCCGTGTCATAGGAATTAAGGCCGTTTCTGGTATCGCCGTACACGGCAAACACGAACGGTTCGCCCTGCCTTGAAGCAGTATTAAAATAAAAATCTTTATGGCCTGCAGTGGTAAGGTCTTTGCCTGAAATTGCCTGATAGTAGTAAACAGACGAGGGTTTAAGATTGGTTATCACAACGCGGTGCTTTTTACCGTCAGCGCCTTTGGCTTTAAACGCATAAGAGCCGGCTTTATTGGTGCCGTAGTTAACTATGCTTTCAGAAACGCTGTCTGTTTCCCAGCAGACGGTTACGGAAGCAGATGTGACATTTTGAATATACGGGATAATAGTAAAGCGCGCCAAAAGATTGCTGGAAAGCAAAAGGCAAAATGCGGTAAGGGCAAAAATAAAGTAAAGTTTTTTCACAAAAAATTATTTCTCTTCCTTTAATAAGAGTTCTATTTCTTCGGTTATTATTCTAATATCGCTTTCTTTGAAACCCGAATGAATAAAACGGACTTTCTGTTTTCTATCTATTAAAACTGTATGAGGAAGCACTTCTACACCGTAAAGTTTAACGGTTCTTGTTTTTGAATCTGTTAGTACCGGGTAAGTAAGCCTGTATTCCTGCGCTATTACTTTTGCGCCGTCTACATCCTGTTCTTCAGTATTTATACCGGCAAGTACAAACCCGTTGTTTTTATACTTTGTATAAATCTTCTCCAAATGTACCATTTCTGTCTTACACACACTGCACCAGGGCGCCCAGAAATTCAGCATAACTACTTTCCCGGCATGTTCGTTTAGATAAAACCTTTTATTATCAATGGTGTTAAGGCGGAAATCAGGCGCCAGGTCACCGGGTGCCAGGGGCGCTTTTTTGGCACAGCCGGCTGTCAGCAGTAAGCCCAGTAAAATAAACAAGCACTTAAGGTTTTTTTGTATTAACATCTTTATCCTTTTTTTTCAGCTTGTTTATTATTATAGGAATTACGGTGTTTATAAACAAACCGGCAGATACGGTGCTCCAGAGAAACACCGATATGTTGGCGCCAATGGAGCTGGAATTGGGGTTGTACCCGCATTTAACGGAAAGTATTTTACCTTTTTTCAATATGAACTCCTGATGAATGATTGCCGCATAGTTCGTCATGCAAAACCTGACGAAATTGAAATAATGCGGCCGCTACAATTAAATACCCGCAAAACAAGTTTTTATAAATTGCCGCATAGTTCGTCATGCAAAACCTGACGAAATTGAAATAATGCGGCCGCTACAATTAAATACATGCAAAACAAGTTTTGTAGCGGCGGGATTACCATCCCGCTAATAGGGCGATGGGCCGCTACAGGATTGATAATTTATTTCAACTTTACATCTCCCAGGCCTTTGTTTAGTTCAGAGCGCAGTACATTTTCATCATAGTTAGCGGCTGGGCCTGCCAGCATATTCATTATTATTTCATCGCTTTTCGGGCTGTTTTTTACTACAGCGCCCTGAAGGATTTTATAGTAGGTTATACCTTCGGCTACTTTTACTTTTACAAATTCCGGGTCTTTATTTCTTGCCTTGATAAGTTCTTCCGCTTCAAAAAGCACAGACAGCGCGTAAGATTTATTTAGCGTATCAATAATTACTTTTTTCTGCAGCATAAATTCCATTTTGTTGCCTGCCTGCGCGCTTTTTTCAAGAGCGGAAAAGGCGTTGGTAAGCGCTTCTTCCAGTTTCGGGCTTGGTTTTACTGTTTTGTCGCGCCTTTGGGCGGGCACCCCGGCGGCTGTATTATACGCGGCGGCTTTTTGTAGTTCGGCCATTTTTGTATTTAAGTCATTGGTTTTTTCTGCGCTGTCTAAAGATTTTGAAAGTGCCAGATAAAATACCCTGGTAAGTGTTTTCAGCACCACCTGTACTTCAGAAGCCGGTTCTTTGTTTGCTTTTGCGTTTGCAAGAGCCGCGGTAATAGAGGTGTTCATGGAAAGAGCAAAATCTTTATCCAGGGATTTTACCAATACCTGCAAATCTTTGGAGTAAACTTTTTCCATTGCGGCATAATCAGAGGTTTTTGTTAATTTACTGATTTCATCTGATGCTTTAATTTTTTCTTTTATCTGGGTTACAGATAAATTACCCATATTGCCGCACCCTGCCGTGAAAATAAATGCCGTTAATAAAACTAAACTGCGTAAAAACATTTTTCCTCCCTCTTTTATAGAATAATTACGGTGATTAGTGGTTAAGTGATTAGCAAAACATAATGATTAACTAACCCTTTCTTTTCCTTTTTTCTATCGGATTGTTCGGAGAACAATCCCTACTACTAACTCGTAGTTACTAACGACTAACCACTTAATCACTATCTTTGTATCTTAAAGCCCAAACACAATGAGCCAGTGGATGTACGTATGAAAAATAGAAATATAAACAAAACAGGCAACCAGCACAACATTAACTGCCAGTTTAATAAACAGCGCTTTCTTTTCCGGCAGTTGTTTTGTAAGTAACCCTGAAATAGCCGGCGTAAGCGATATTAAAGGAACCATAACCGCCATAAACGGGATAAGTTCTAAAAATAAATCATACCACAGCAGTACTACAATGCAGTAAGAAACGAAATAAAGCAAAAAATGTATTAGAGAAGGTTTAAAATCTTTTAAACTCAGTTTGGGTTTAAGAAAAAATATGCAGGCAACACACCCTAAAACAATTACCCAGCAAAGGCCTGCCAGCCAATAACGGTGTATATTGCGGCTGCTCTGGGAAATTTTGCCTTCAATGTCCGAGAGTTTATCAGAAGGCAGAAAAGCTTTTGCTTTCTGCAGTTCGGCAATAGAAAGGCGGTACTGCTTATTGGCATAAAACACGTCCGCAATTTCCAGTACCGCGTTTTGTATAAAGGGGCTTTGCGGAAATTCTGCTATAAGTTTGCGGTAAAGGGAAACGGATTTTTTATAATCCAGGCTCTGGTAATTGTTTGCCAGCCAGTAAAGCATATCATCAGCCAGAGAGCAGGCCGGGTACTGCGCCAGCAGGGCCTCTACTTTGCTTACACTCTGCGCTTTGCCGTTGTTGGTTTTGCTGGTTTTAAAAAATTCAGCTTTTACTTTTTCATAACTGCCCAGAGGTTTATAATCAAAGTCCGCATTTTCCGTTATGTAGGCAGTACGGTTTTCCGCCAGCATTTTTTTGGTGCTGTCCGGAAACATTTGGATGAGTTTGCGGTATTCAAAAAGCGCGTTTTTATAGTCATACAGCCCGCGGTCATAAATAGATGCCATCTCATACTGCGCGTCATCCACCTGATAACTGTTATTTTTTTCGGCTATGAAATCCCGGTAGGCCTTTATGCTGTCTTCGTACCTGCCGGAGTCCATCAGCTGGCGGCAGTACTCGCAGGTTTTTTTTACTTTGGCAGAGCTTTCTTTTACAGGAAATTCCCCGATAGTTTTTCCTTCTTTGTCTAAAATAACACCGGAGGCTTCGTAGTAATCGGCTTCAATAAGGCAGAAATCATTTTTGGGAAGCGAAATAAACTTTGTATTTTTGCATTTTATGGTTTTGAATTTATCAGAGCTGAAAATAAATACGGCATCCGTACCGCTGTCTATTAAAAGGCTGTTAAGTTCTTTGTTGCCCAGCAGTACAGCGTCCAGGCAGACGGCTTTATTGGCATTACGGCTGTTTTTAAGGTCATCTTTGAGCCATTGCAGTTTATTTTGCAGGGCTTCCCCGCTTTCTTCAAGAAAATTTTCGCTTAAACTTACAAAATGCCAGGCGCCCCAGTTAAATGAATAGTACGGTTGTTTTAAGGGAAGATAAATATCGTTTAAATATGAATTGGAAGCGGTATTTTTATTGTAAAAAATGCCAAACAGCGGAAGATACGGTTTTATTTCTGCGGTTTTGGCGCTGTACTGCGGGGTTTGCGGGTTTTGTTCACTGCAGGGCCTTTTAATAAGCAGAAATTCCGGGTTATTGATAAATAAATATCTCAGCCGGCTTAAAGAAAGCTCGGTATTTTCTGCTAAATCAGGCACTATACCGAACCTAAACAGCTGGTTGGCCTCCGGTTTGGTTTTAAAAGAAAATTCGCTTTTAGAAACGGCCGGGAATGAATAGCTGTATTTGGTGCCGGGTGAAAGGCCTTGCAGGTAAAGTTTGTGCGCTGTGGTTTTAGCGTCTTCCTTTATAATAGCGCGGGTTTTAGCCCCGCCCAGATAAATGTTATACGCAATTTCTGCGCGGTAAGCGGTTTTGCTTTCAAAGGCTATTATGGCGGAGTTGTTGCTTACAGAATAAACGTAAGGGACAATGCTTTCTTTTTTGGCGGAATTGACCAGCAGGTAAACAGCAGAGGCTGTAATTATAAAAGCTAAAGCAAGCAATAAAGATATTTTTAATTTCATAGCAGGGTGTTAAAATCAGTACACAGATTATAACATAAACGTTCAGATAAGAAAATATCAGAAGAACTTGTAATTTACGCCGGCATTGTAGGTTCTGCCATAACTTGCCTGCACATTTTCTTCATAAGTGAAAAATATTTCATCCAGCGCGTTGCCTATGGTAACATACATATCCAGGCTTTTAAAAAGATTTTTGGTAAGGTTAATATTAACCAGCGTATAATCTGCAAGGCGCTGCTGCGCCCCGGCAGGATCAACATAAAATCTGTCCATTACTCTTTCACCGGAAACAGTAGCGCCGGCTTTTATGCTTTGCGGAGTGTAAGATAAAACAAGTTTAACGGAATTTTTTGGCAGATAAGAAATACAGTTTCCGGTATTATCTTTGCTGTCAACAAAAGTATAGCAGAGTTTGGCATCAAAATCATTTTTAGCCAGGTTAAGCGCTGTTTCCGCGCCTTGTGAATAAGCGGAAATTACATTTTGCTGCATTATAACAGGCAGGCCGTTTAAAGTGGTGCCGGTATTTTCCACATGGATCATATTGGCCAGGTCATTTTTGAAAAGCTGAAGGCTAAATGCCATTAATCCGGAAAAAAACTGTTTGTCCGCACCCAGCGAATAATCTATGGAGTATTCGGGTTTTAAATCCGGGTTGCCGTTTCTGTAAAAAGTAGAATGAAACCGGTCTTTTTCATAAAGGTCTGAAAGCGATGGCGCCCGGAAGCCTTTGCCTGCGGAAGCGCGGAGGTTAAGGGTGTTATCAAGTTTTTTAAGCACGTTTATTTTTGGTGAAACCACGCAGGAGTTATCCGGCAGAGAGTCAAACCGCAGGGCGCCCAGCAGTTCCCAGGAATTATTTACTGAAAACTCATCTTCAAAAAAAGCGGAAGCTATAGAGCGCGTATTATAAGCAATGGCAGTCCCGCGGAAATCATCTTTGCTGGCTTCAAGCCCGGCTGTAAAAAAATGTTTATTGGCAACAGAGGCCTGGTAAACGCAGGAAATTTCTGTGGTTTTATTCAAATCATTTTTGGTATTGAAAAATTCTGTAATGTAGTTATTAAATGTAAGGGAAGATAGTTCTCCTGTTTTTGTTTTCCAGCTAAGAGATGTGTCCCAGTTTTTATCGGTAGTGGGTGTGCCTCTTCCTTTATATTCGTTCTGATAATATTTTCCAAGAAAATTGAATTCATTGTTATCATTTATAGTAACGCCGTTTCTAAGCAGTACATTTCTGGCTTTATACCAGCTGTTATTTATACCGGCGCTGTCGGTGCTGTTTAAACCGGCCAGGAAACCGGTTTTACCGCATTTGTTTCCCAGCGTGAAATTAAAGTTTTTTGTTTCCAGGCTGCCATAAGCGCCGCCCGCTTCCAGGGTAAGTTTATCCGGCGCAGATTTAGTAATTACATTTACCACGCCTCCGAAAGCGTCGCTGCCGTACACGGCGGAGCCTGCGCCCTTTACTATTTCCACCCGGTCAATCAAACTTGCAGGTATAATGGCAATGTTTGTACCGGTGTTCATGTGTTCGCTTTTTGCTTTTTTACCGTCAATTAAAATAAGCGTGTATTGGGACGGCAGTCCGCGCAGCTGGCCTACTGTGCGCAGGGCAGAGCCAAAGGGCGCGCCGCCGGAAGTGTCTAATCCGGGTACCAGCCTGAGCGCGTCTGCCGCATTGGCAGCACCGGCAGCTTTTATATCTTCGTTGGTAATAAGGTTTGTGGCAATGGGCGTATTTTTTAGAATGTGCGGCCTGCGGGTAGCGGTAATTACCATGTTTACAGAGCCGTCAGCTGTCACATTTATACTGCTGTCTTCGCCATAAATAAACGGTATATTAAAACTTAAAACTGCTGCTAAAAAAACAAAAACTGTTTTTTTCATTATTTCCCTTTTTATTTCTGAGTATAAGTATTTAGCAGCCGGTCATACTCTGACCCGATAATGTTAGTCTGCATTTTTGCCATTTCAAGATATTTGTTGCAGGTACTGCATTCTTCTTTAAAGGCAGTAAGTTCTTTATCAAACAATTCGTGGTCATGGGCAATTTTATCAAAGGAAACTGTTTCATGCGCCGCTTCCATAAGCTGTTCTTCTTTTTTCAGTTTTTCAAAGCTGGTAATAATTTCACGGGCTTTCTTTATAAGTTCGGCATGTTCACTTTTCCAGACAGTGTGGGTTTTAAGCGCCAGGCTGGCCTGCTTTTCTTTCAGGCTGGTTTCAAGTTTTGCGTATCTTTTATCAAGAGCATTGTGTTCTCTGACAAGTTCTGCTATGGCAAGGTTAAGTTTTTTGGTTTCAAAGGTAAGGGTTTCTACATTGTTTTCAAAGTTTGCGTCAAGGCTTTTGCGGAATTCAGCGCGAGAAGCGCTGTGCAGGTTCTGTTCAATGGTGACCGCAGTTTCCTGCACAGTTGTGCCGGAATTTCTGGAAAAGTAATAAGTGCCTGCAAGTAAAACAAAGCAGGTAAGCGCACCCGCTAAAAAGGGGCGCAGGTTTGTAATAATAAATGAAGGGCGGTGTTGTGCGGCTGCGTGTTTTATGTTTTGAAGCAGGTATGCAGCATAATCCGGGTTAAGTGCGGGGTTTGGTTTATAGGTTTTAACGGTATTTAACAATTTGCGAGTGTTTTCCAGTTCCTGCCGGCAGGCAGGGCAGGCAGAAAGATGCGTTTCTATTTGTGATTTCTGGGTTCCATTAATTTCATTTTCAAGAAATAAGATAAAAAGATTCTTTACCTTTGAACATTTTGACAGGTTCATAAAATTACATCCTTTGGAAGAAGGTTTTGCAGGGTTTTAACGGCATAACAATGGTTTGTTTTTGCGCTTCCAACGCTGATATTTATAATACCGCTTATTTCTTCGTAAGACAGGTTCTGATAATTTCTTAAAATAAATACGGCTCTCTGTTTTTCCGGCAAACAGGCTACGGCGCTGTAAATTTTCCGCATAGTATCATTGTTCTGCGTTATTTCATCTGGGTTTGTGCCGAAAACAGTAGTATTGGCGGTAAACTCTTCCGGTGAAAGCCTGGTTTTATTTTTTTGCAGAAACCGGTTGCATAAGTTTACAGCAATTCTGTAAAGCCAGGTATAAAACTGCGCCTGATGCTTGAAATATTTGAGGTTTCTGTAAACCAACAGCCATAATTCCTGATTTAAATCCTGCGCATCATGGTGTTTATAGACAAAACTGTAAATAAGCCTGAAAGATTTAGCGCTGTAAGTGTTTACCAGCTCATCAAAAGCGCGTTCATTGCCGTTTAAAAAATCATTTATAAGAGTTGAGTCACGGTTCATTAGCTTGTACCTATTAGATACACAAATACAGGAAAAGGTTAAACGGCACTTAAAATCATAATTTTGTTCAAAATCATTTCAAATGATCTCAAACTCAATCATAACCCGCAGGCAAAGTAAGCTTTGCCGCTACTTGTTATGTTTTGGCAGTGCCAAATTACCAACAATTATACCGTAATAATATCATTATAGGCAAAAGGAATGAAGTTTCAACACCCTTCGCGGAAATCCATATCTATCCAGTTTCTTCCTTTTATAAAATGATACTGGATACCTGCCCGGTAAAGGCATGGATAGCGATTAAGTCCGCTCCGGGTATTTCAGCGTAGGGTTTTTGCTGCGATGAAAATAAAGTTGGAATCCACGCCTGTGAAGGCGTGGTGCTTCAATCAAGGGGATGTCAAAAATTTGTTTGAATTATAGGGAAAGAATGAGTATCACGGGTTCTGAAAAGTGTCATAATTTACGTAGCGGTCAGTTCTAATGTTTGCAGCTGGGTTTTGATAGTTAAAAACAGCGGATCCGATTTATCGGATGGTTTTCAACAAGATAAATAATTACAAGGCATCATTGTTTTGTTTGATAAATCAAACACGCTACAAAAATACTTTATCATTCCATTGCTCTGGGCGCGAACTTTTTTGTCCGTTTTTTCATTTTTTCGTATTTGATTTTCTGTTCAGGCGTAAGAATGGACAAAATATCTTCATCAATTTTAGCTCTCATGGTTTTAAACCTGGGGTGCACTTCTGAAGCCAACTTTTCCATCTGAATTTTATGTTTTTGGGAAATTTCGTTTAGTTTTGCTTTCTGTTCTTCGCTTAATTTAAGCTGGCGGCTTAACCTTTTTTTCATAAAGTTGACCATTTTGTCATCCTGTTTTTTGCCCATCATCATGGGGCCCGGCGGGAACCCGTGAAAAATCGGAATAGCGGACAATATTATACCGCAGACCAACCCTAAGAAAAATATTGCCAGTGCCAGTAATACGCCTGCTCTTTTTGATTTAATCATTTTATAAATCCTCCTGATCATAATTTGACGCTAATGAAATAATATCATCCTGTGATATTTCTGCTTCGGTGTAAATCTTTTTTTCTACGGTGCTTGCAGTGTTTTCAAGCAGGTACTCTTCAACGGTTATCTTTTCACTGCCGGTACCTGAAAGCCACAGGCCGATAAATGCCAGCAGTAATATGAAAGACCCTGCCAGCGCGGTTCTTTTAGCGGGCAGTATAAATTCATCAAAGTTAAATCCGCGGGCGTTGCTTGTGCTAATGCGGTTTAAAAGCCGGGTTTCAAAAAACGGCAGGGGTTGGGCCTCCTGCGCAGACAGGCCTGCTTTCCGCGCCTGCAGAATATGTTTGATTTTGCGCTGATAGCCAAGTTCTGAGGCGCATTCTTTGCAGGATTTAATATGATTCTGCAAAAGTTCTGCGTCTTGCGCATCCAGTTCTTTGTCTAAAAAGCCTGAGAGAAGCATTGTTGATCCCCGCGGGTGAAGCTCGCGGCATAAACACCTACCCCGTGCAGTTTTCAAATAAAACAATTTGAAAACTATCGCAGGGGTAAACGTCACACATGCATTCATCACACGGGCGAAGCCCGTGGAAGTCTGCTGCCGTTTAAAGTTTTTACATTTCATTGGCGGTTACCTCTGAGTGATAATATTTGTTATATAACGGTTCAAGTTTATTTTTCAGTTTGGTTCTGGCGCGGAACATCCAGACTTTCAGTTTATTAACAGAAATATTCATCAATTCCGCAGTTTCTTTATAGGATAATTGCTGTAATTCAATAAGCGTTAATACTTTGGCGTATTTTTCCGGTAAAGAGTTCAGCTCTTTGATTACCAGTCCCTGCAGTTCAGTTGAAATCAGCTGATTTTCTATGGAAACGCTGTCATCTTTCAGGATATCCAGCAGGCTGGTTAACTCTTCATCATTTAATTCGCTTTCCAGGGAAACAAACTTCTTTTTATGTTTTTTCATGTAATCAAAACATTCGTTATAAGTTATCCTGTAAAGCCAGGTATAAAAGGAAGACTGAAATTTGAAAGAACCGGCGTTGTTAAACACTTTTATAAATACTTCCTGGGCTATATCGTCTGCTTCCTGCACATTGCCGACAATGGTATATATGGCTTTAAACACGGGTGTTTTATATTTGATAACCAGCGTTTCAAAGGCCTGCATGTCGCCCTGCTTAAAAGCTTCTAAAAGTTTTATGTCTTCTTGCATTGTTTAGGGACCCCTGCAGCAACGCCTGTTTCTATCCGTTAGACCCGGGAGGGCGTTAAAAGGTTACAGGTGAATTTGGTTGTTTTATTTTTTGGAAGTACGCAATACAGCGGTTGTGGTTATTTTTTTGATTTTCAGGGCTAATTTGTAGGAGTATTCCGCTTCTTTTAAGGAAGGGTCAAGGAATGAATCCGGGTATCTGGTTTCTACGGCATATTCTGTAATTCTTTCAAGGCCTTCTTCTTCCTTTGCAAGCCCGGGAATAAATATTTTTACTTCCGAAAGCAATTTTACCAGGTCATGTGTTTTAGCAACTTCCCTATCGTGATAAACTAAAACGGCTTTCAGGCATTTCTCAATAGCCTGCTGGGCATGAAAGCAAACCGTATCCGCAGGGATATCTTTTGCAGACAGGTTGTTTTTTATATTTTTAAGGTCATTATTGGCTTTTTCAAACCATTTATGTACAAGAGCAAGCTTATTTTTGTTCATAGATAATTTTTCCGTTTTTAAACGCTGTGTAAAGCAGGCTTCCTCTTATGTTTTTATATATTTTTTCATCTTTTGTTTTATATACAAAAACATCCAGGGAAAAATCTCTTCCGGGAAACAACCTTCTTATTTTAAAATTACTTTCCCTCTGGTTTAACTCATTATCCCAGATAACTATAAGGTCATAATCGCTGTCTTTGGTATATTTGCCCGTGGCCCTGGAGCCGAAAAGTACAATTTTATTTGGCGCAATACTGGACACAATTTTGTTTTTGATTTCATTTAAACGGTTAGTGTTTTTCATGGCTGTTACCTTCACAACATTTTACATATATTTAAGGGGTATTGCAAAAGGCCTTGGCCAACCGGGGTTAAAAGGTTACAGGTGAAAAATTATAATTAATATAGAAAACCAAAAAGATACAAAGGTATTTTGTTTTTAAATCCGGATTCAATGCCATCAGAAGCAACAAAGGAATTGCTTTTGGAGCCTAGCTGCTCAAAATCCTTATGTTTTCCGCCAATTTCAAATACATATTTACCTTCTACCAGAAAATCGCCCACTTCGCTATATGAAAGCTTGTGGTATGCTTTTACCTGATTTACAAAAAATGTTTCTCTTATGGTTCCTTTTTCGCTTTCAGTTCTTAAAGAACTGTTAATTGCTTCCAGGATATTTGTGTTTTCAATAAATAATTTAGCGGGCTTCCTTGTTAATTTAAATCCTTTTGCCTGAGCAAAAATGCCGCATAAAAGGCCGGCATCTTCAAGGTAACTTATATAAGAATATACATATTCTTTTGAAATACCTATTTCACGGCTTAATTTATCAATATTAACTGAAAAAGGAACAGCAGTAGCCACTATCCACAGTATTTTTTTCAAAGCCTGAACGTTTGAGCGTTTAAGATTGCCCACAACAGCAATATCTTCATAAAATACTTTTTCAATAATATTAAGAATTTTCTGCAAATAAACACCTTCGCCTTCTATTATGAAGGGATAATAGCCATAACGAAGATATTTGTTAAAATATTTTAGAATTGGTGTATTTTTTGTAAATTCTTTAGAAATCTCTGCATGATTTGACAGGATTTCATTCATGCTGCAGGGTTTATATTTGATATTTTCTTTTAATTGAAGATATTCCCTGAAAGAAAGGCCTTTTAAATCATAATAAACCAGGCGCCTGGATAAATCAGCCTTGCCTTTTTTTAAATCCAGGGAAGAACTTCCGGAAATAATTATTTTTTTATCAGGAAACGAATCAATAATATTTTTTAATTCAATTTGCCAGTCCGGATATTTATGGATTTCGTCAATAATTATTGCTTTTCCCCCAAATTTAAAATATTCTGTGGCAATTTTATATAATCCGGTGGCCGCCACCTCAATATTATCTGCAGAGAGGTAAAGGCATTGCTCTGTATCGTTATAATTTTCCTTAAAATACTGCAACAACAAGGTTGTTTTACCGGTTCCCCTGGTTCCGGTAATACAGATTGATCTGGAATTCCAGTCAATTTGATTGTAAAGATACCTTTTAAAATTGAAAGGAACTGACTTAATAATACTGTTTTGAATATTAATTAGTTTATCAAGCATTATAAAATACCCCCTTTAAAACCGTCAAGTGTAGTTTACTAAAAAGTGCATAAATAGTCAAGTGTAGTTTGCTATATGAAATACGTCCGACGATGTGTAATTAAAGAAAAAGTTATTAAAATTGCGCGGGGCAAAAAGGCGTAGGCAGGTATTTGCTGTTATACCCAAAACGCTAACCAGCGTGAAGCGAGAGGAATAGCGGAATATTTGAATTTCCCTTTCAAAAGCGGTAAGATAGGTGAGAAAAAAGAGGAATTTAAAAGTAAATCATTGGGGTATGGGCATAGTTAAAAGAAATATTTGAAAAACTGTTTTGGTTTGTGTTTTTCAGGAATGTTCCTTCCAAAAAACGCTCACTTGCGGTTCGCTCTACCATCGACATCGTATCTGTAGAGCCGTCTCTGGAAGGTTTTTTACAGGAACATTCCTTCAAATATGTGTAAACTTACGAAATGAAAATTATCGTAACCATCCTTGAGAGATTTCAAACTAAAGGATATTGTAGATATCGTTTACTTAGAAATAAAATGAAAAAAATAGCTATTTTTGCCGTTTTATTGATTTTTATTATTCGTGTTATAATCCTGATTAATAGCTATTCGCTTACCGCGGATGAGCCGGTCTATATGGCTCTGGGTCATATTCAATTGACCAAAAATGCATTTTTCGAGTTAAGAAATCCTCCTCTTGTTCGAGTAATCCAAGCTATTCCTCTTTTATTCACTAAAGCAGAATCTCCTACGTTGACAGATGAACTATTGTCTCTACAGAATAAATATATTATCGGAGAACGTTTTGTATATCATAATAGTGTCTCGGCGCAAACCATCATTACTCTGACAAGAATTATGACTTTTTTATTAAGTTTATTTCTTGGATATTTTGTGTTTCTTTTTAGTAGCCAATTCAATAGTTCAAAATTAGCGGGAATACTATCAGTTTTTGTTTATACCTTTAGTCCCAACATTATCGGCTACTCCGCATTAACAACAACGGATATAGGATCAGCCTTGTTCTTTTTTATGGCTATTTATTATTTTTGGAAGTTGTCGCAATTTCCTGACTCCAAATTGAACTTAATGTTTTTTGGATTAAGCTTAGGGGCTGCCTTATCGTCAAAGTTCAGTAATATCATTATTATTCCAACATTAATTCTATTGTTTATTATTTTCCGTAAGTTGTATAAAAGCGTTACGCTTAACAAAATATTAATAAGTATTGCTCTTCTATTCGCTGTTATTTTATTAACCAATAATATTTCACTAAAACCATATTATGATGGATTAAAACTGACTTTTACCGATATTACTGAAATTGGACATGATAATTATTTTATGGGAATGCTTTCAAATAAGGGTTGGTGGTACTATTATATCGTTTCATTTTTTATAACAACGCCCATACCAGTTATTTTGTTATTTTTGACAGCGTTGTTATTGTCTTTAAAGGACAAGATATTTAATAAATATATTTTATTTGTTTATTTACCTATCATTATTTATTTTGTTATTGTTTCAACAAGTATAAAACAATCTCCAAGGTATTTGTTACCAATTTATCCATTTTTATTTGTTGCAATAGGAAATTGTGTTAAAATCAGAAGGAAACTTTTCGAAAAAATGATTCCCGTGTTAAGTATTTGGTTAATCATAATATCGTTGTGGATACATCCCTATTATTTGAACTACTGTAATGAAATTATAGGTGGTCCTAAAAATGGTTACAAATACCTAACGTTAGATTGGGGTCAAAACCTGAATTTTCTTAAAGATTATCTGGCAAAAAATGGAGTTAAATACCTTGTTTTAAATTATTCAGGGGGTGCTTCTTTAGTGCATCAAAATATGGATTATCAAAGTTTGTTTCAAAATGACTTGTGTCCATATAAGAAAAACAACATTAATCCTACCGAAGGAGACAAGGAATATCTTGCAATTAGTTGGGGTTCATTAAGCGGTCAGGTTATATCCGGTGATAAAACAGTGTTTTTACGTTCTATTAGTAAGTTCGAACCGTTAAAAATAGTGGGTTACGATATTTTTGTATATGATATCAGCTCAAGCCCCGAAATACATGAAGAATTGGCTATATTATATCTGTGTTATAATAGTGACAAAAGATTTGCTGCGAGAGAATGTCAAAGAGTCATCAAAATGTTTCCAGAAAGACCTTTGCCGTATTTTATTCTATCTTTAGCTTGTGCTGTTGAGGACGCAAATAATTCTATATTTTATTACAATGAATATTCAAAGAGAAATCCCGATAGCGTTGAAAATGAATTTATTGGAAAAATTAGTTTAATGCAAGATGAATACAATAAAAAAGTAATTGCAACGAGGCTAGTTGTTTTGGCTAATGCTCTAATCATTCATAATAAAAAAAACAGAAATGATTTACAAAGCGCTGCTGAGTTATGTGAAAACTCAATAAAAATATACAGTGAAATACCCGAATCTTATAATACCGCCGGCGTTGCATATAAAGATTTAGGCAAATATTCAAAAAGCATAGAGATGCTAAATCAAGGACTATTGATTACGCCAATAAATAGTAAATTGTATTTGATGATTAGAAATAATCTTAATTTAGTTAAAAATAGCAATTAAGATAAAATGATGTGATAGGATAAAATACTTAATTAAAAGTAAAGGGTTGTAGTAAAATAGTTGACCGGTTTATCGGCCTAGAATCTTGTAGAGAACCTTGAGAGATTTCAAGTTAAAGGACATTGTAGAAAAAGGTGAATCCAGGTTTTAAAGAAAAAACAATGAAAAAAACAATTTTATTATTAATCTGTGGTATTTTAATTTGTTTAGCTCCTATTGCCGCACAACAAAACAAACCTTCAGTACAGGATATTATTAAAGAATATCTAGGAACTCCACATTCCAAAAATTATGATGAAAATCGTTTACGGAGATTGCATATACTATCAAAATTGCAATCTATGCCTAATGAAGCAGTGTATGAAATATCATTGACTCTAAACAAAACAGAAAATTTCGTGCAGCGAGTCGAACTAATCGAAGTATTAGGCAAGTTAGCGACACCAGAATCGGCAAACATTCTTGTCGATTTGTTAGATGATTCTGAAGTTAAAATCCGAAGACAAGCTATTATGAGTTTACGATTACTGTCTTCACGCATACATCGTTCTGGTGTTGTTAATGTGCCTAAAGGACCCGACTTTCCTCCAAAAGTCGAAGGGATCGTTCCCGTTTTAATAAAAGCAGCCGATGATGAAGATGGAAATAACCGTATTTTAGCTTTGTTCGCCCTTACCGATACACGTGATTCAATAGCAGTAGTAGAACTTAAAAAACGACTGAATGATCCGAATGAAAAAGTTCGATTTAAAGCGGCATGTTTCCTGACCGAATTTAATGATTCCTTAGGGTTGCCCGAATTAGAGAAGAAACTACTAAAGTTAAGGAATATATCGCCGGACGAAGAATTTACTTATTATTTTGATGCTGAACATTTAATTGTTTCGCTTCAGCGAATTACTGGAGTAAGTATGGGAAAGATACCTGTTGTACCAGACGCGATCTCTTCATTTAAAGGACAAGAGGAATCGAAGAGAGATTACGATAAACTACTAAAAGCATGGGATAGCTGGTTGAAAAAGAATAAAGATAAATCCGAATATTTTACTAAGTAATTCCAAGGACACAATACTAAATTTGGCATTCAAGTATGGTACTAGGGTGTTTGATTTTGAGAAGATGCGCAAAATCAGGATTATTCATAGAAATCTTGATTGCAAATTTCGGAATAAAACTATTGATTTTATCTTTCAAGAGTGACACGGGAGTTATATGAAAAATAAATACGAGCATTTAAAAGAAACAGTTGGCCCGGAAGTGTTTACTAAATGGCAAGAAGTAGATGTAGAGATATATGCCTTTACTGATCTGGGGATGAAAGTAGCGATAAATGATGAGTATACGGGATTGGTTTATGTGGATAAGGTTTATGACGAGTATCAAGAAGGCCAAAAACCCAAAGCATACATAAAATTAGTTAGAGAAGATGGAAAGATAGATGTTTCCTTGCAGCCGCAGTTAGTCAAACATGTTTGTTCAACTACGGAAAAAATCATGAAACATCTTAAGGCAAATGGCGGAAAATCCGCTTTTAACGATAAAAGTTCCCCTGAAGATATAAAGAATGAGTTTCAAGTGAGTAAACAAGTGTTTAAGCAAGCAATCGGCAAACTATATAAGCAACGCAAAATAAAGATTTCAGATAAAGGGATAGAGCTTGTTGAATAAATATAATAATACAGCGTATAATTTGCCTTCAGCGGATTTTGGGGATGGTGGTTCTGATTTCTCAAAATTTGTAGTAGTCCTCCTGCGCTAAAGCTACGGAAGGACTTTCAATAAAGTATTTAGTTGTAGAAGACCCCCCCCAAACCACAAAAATAATTCCTTTCTTTAATTAGCATTAAGCAAAGCAAAAAACATTGTTTCTAAATCACTAAGTTTCATTGCTGTCCAAATTAACCTGTTCTCGACTTTGCTCGAACAATATTCTTCGAGTGAACGTAGTGAATCGAGAAGGTAAGAATTTGTGTTTGAAAAATGAAATTTCAGTCAAATTATACCGTCGTAAAGCTAAATTCTAAATTGGACAGCAGTGACTAAGTTTGATAAATCAAACACGCTACAAAATTCAAAAAATAAAGTTGTGATAAGGACAATCGGAATTGGACGGGACTTATGCCCTTTCCCCAACAGTGTGGTTCAAGGACAACTCTGATCCCGCTACGAAGCGAGAGGAATAGCGCTTAATTATCTTTATTTTAAATCACAATTTGTGATGTCCAATTCTTTAAGGTGCCAAATTGGTGCCTTAAGGCGCGGTTTTATAAGGGTTAATAACGGAATATTTGAAATTCCCCTTAAAAAGCGGTAAGTTAAAAAAATGCAAGCATAATTAACGGCAATATAACGGCAATATATTGGCAATTTAACTAAAAAAGCGCTATAATAATTATCATGAATAAACAAAGTTGGAATCCTAAATACACCATAAACTCAACCATTGCCAAGGCCCTTATGGAAATAGAGGCTGCAAAGGCAGTTGTTGAGCAGACTTCCCTGTCAGTTATGGTTGAGTCTGAACTAAGGCACAAGGCGCGTGTCCGGTCAACCCATTATTCAACTCGTATAGAAGGCAACAAGCTTACCTTAAAAGAAACCCAGGAAATAGTAGAGAAAACAAAAACAAATTTTCATGGCAGAGAAAGAGACGTAAATGAGGTAAAAAACTATTGGGATGCCCTTGTCAAAGCTGAAGAATGGGCGGCAAACAAAATTGAATTTACCGAACAAATAATAAAAAAATTACATGCAATGGTTGTGAAAGGCAAGCGCTCAAAACCCACTAGTTACAGAACAGCGCAAAATGCTGTGAGAGATTCTGTTTCCGGAGGGCTTGTATATTTACCGCCAGAAGCAAAAGATGTGCCTGGGCTTATGTCAGCTATGGTAAGATGGATACAGTACGGCCAGAGAAAACAAATACCTGTGCCAATAATAGCCGCACTCGCCCATTATCAGTTTGTAACCATACATCCTTACTATGACGGAAATGGACGCACTGCACGATTGCTTGCAACTTTAATTCTCCAAAAAGAAGGATACGAGCTTAATGGATTATTTTCAATGGAAGAACATCATGCTAAAGATATCGAAAGTTATTATAATAGCCTCGAGGTTCATCAGCATAAACATCATAATTATTATGAAGGCCGGGTGAACAGTGATTTAACATCATGGATTGAATATTTTGTGGTACTGCTGGCTAAAGTATTTACTCAAGCCAAAGAAGAGGCTTTAAAATATTCAAAAGAAGGGATAGTTGCGGTTCCATCTGAAATACGCAAATTAGATCATAGGGCAAGAATCGTTTTATCACTTTTTGCAAAAAAAGATACTATATTTTCACAGGATATTACAGCTGTACTGGGACTTTCCGGCAGGATGGTGCGTATTTTACTTAATAAGTGGGTAAAAAATGGTTTTCTTGTCATAGAAAATCCATCCAATAAAAACAGGTCATATAAATTATCGGAAGAATATCAGCAATTTATCGGCAAATAAGCCTCAACGCTTGCAGTAGAACTGTTTACCGGTTTACCCGCTTTCGCAGAATACCCTGAGTGTAAACTCGGGTATGAATGTGTTGTAGGGTATCCCCAAAAGCTGTCCGCCACAAATCATTGGCGGACGGTTAGCGAAAGGGGATGTGCTTCGGCGGGTTTTGCCGAAGATGAAGCAGACGCTATGGGCGTAAGCCCATAGTGCTTCACAGGTTAAGAAATTTGTAGATAGTATTTTATAAAAGCAAAGGTTTTAACATTACATTATTTAAGGAGAGTATATGCAAAAAGCAAAAGACATAATGACAAAGGATGTGCAAACAATAGGCCCGGACGCAACGCTGGCGGAAGTAGTTGAAATTCTTCTATCAAAGGAAATCAGCGGAATACCGGTAGTAGACAGTAATAAGAATATGATTGGGATAGTAACGGAAAAAGATATTCTTAATATTGCTTTTAGCAAGGATTTGCATAAAACCAAAGTTGAAGACGTAATGACTAAGATTGTTATAAATTTTCCGCCAGATGAAGATGTTGATTCAATTGCAAAGGTCATTAGCCAGCAGCAGTTCAGAAGAGTGCCCATTGTAGATAATGGCAAAGTAATTGGTATTATTTCCAGGCGTGATATACTGCGTTTGGCGCTTAAAATTGAAAAGAATTGAAACGGCCGGCTGATAACTATTTCTATCTTCCCGGCATTTTTACGATAAAATCCTGATTCCCATGCATTTATGGGAATCAACTGATAGTATTGAAAGATTTAATAAAAACGGATTTTTAACCGCAGATAGAGATACAAATAGAAACTACGGACTTTCTTTACAAGATTTAATTTTGAAATAACTCAACAGTTTTGCATTGGAAATCTCAAGATAGAAGTAATCCTCCTGCGCTAAAGCTACGGAAGGACTTTCAATAAAGTATTTAGTTGTAGAAGACCCCCCCCACCACAAAAATAATTCCTTCCTTTAATTAGCATTAAGCAAAACAAAAAATGTTGTTTCTAAATCACTAAGTTTGATAAATCAAACACGCTACAGAATTCAAAAAATACAGTTGTGATAGGGACAAATTGAACTGGATGGGTTCTTGCCCTTTCCCCAACCGTGTGGTCCAAGGGCAACTCTGATCCCGCTACGCGAGACAAATTGAACTGGAAATGAACAGGTGCATCGGCACACCCTGTGCCTCTGCATACCCATTAACTGCGCCTTCGGCGAAATGTAGTTAATGGATAACGCTACCATAGCATTAAGTCCTGCTCCCGCTACGCGGGGCAAAAAGGCGTCGGCAGGGCATTGCTGTTGTACCCAAAACGCTAACCAGCGCGAGGCGAGAGGAATAACGGAATATTTGAATTTCCCCTTTTAAAGCGGTAAGATAGGTGTGAAAAATAAAAGGAAAGAGTTGATTAATTATATGAGGTACATATGATCAAATTACAAATAAAACCAAAATTCAAACTAAACAGAATAAAATTAATATATACATTCTTATATGAACGACCAGTAAATAGTAATAACTAATTATGCTATTGGAGTATTATATATGATGTATGAATTATTAATAAGTTGATAAAATTGAACTAAGTATACTATTCCAAAGAAAAGTCATTATAAAAATAAAAATCACGGAGTCTGTCAAGTAATTTGTGTAAACGGTTAATCTATTCATAAATACTCCGCTGGAACCCTGTCCTCAAACATTACCGCA
>MGVC01000031.1 GCA_001800285.1 Elusimicrobia bacterium RIFOXYA2_FULL_39_19
GTGGGTTTTAGGGGTAATTGGGTTTAATGTTTGCCCCATAGATTGTAGAAGTTATCCACAATTTCCCCATAGATTGGGAGACCCGATGCCCCGGTTTAACCGGAGCATGACAACAAAATTGAAATTATTAATTATCGTACTGTTTTTTCAGCGCAACCACTTAACCACTAATAACTTAATCACTGTATTTGAAAACCTATGACTTTTCAGGAAATTATTCTTACATTGGAACGGTACTGGTCAAAAAAAGGCTGTGTAGTTTATCAGCCGTATGACCTGGAAAAAGGCGCAGGCACATTTAACCCTGCTACTTTTCTGCGGTCACTGGGGCCGAAGCCCTGGAACGCTTGCTACGTAGAGCCCTCCCGCAGGCCCGCTGACGGCAGATACGGCGAAAACCCGAACCGTTTACAGCATTATTACCAGTATCAGGTAATTATGAAACCCGCACCGGCAAACATTCAGCAATTATATTTATCATCGCTTACCGCTATCGGC
Source organism: Elusimicrobia bacterium RIFOXYA2_FULL_39_19 (assembly GCA_001800285.1). Taxonomy (GTDB): domain Bacteria; phylum Elusimicrobiota; class Endomicrobiia; order CG1-02-37-114; family XYA2-FULL-39-19; genus XYA2-FULL-39-19. The sequence continues at coordinate 499 of MGVC01000031.1, forward strand.
TTAAAACTAAAAGAACATGATGTCCGCTTTGTAGAAGATGACTGGGAATCCCCCACCTTAGGCGCCTGGGGACTGGGCTGGGAAGTATGGCTTGACGGCATGGAAGTAACACAGTTTACTTACTTTCAGCAGATTGGCGGCTTTGAGTTAAACCCCATTTCAGTAGAGCTTACTTACGGGCTTGAACGCCTGTCCATGTACTCGCAGAAAAAAGATAATGTTTATGACATTTTATGGAATAATAACACCACTTACGGTGAAATACACCTGCAGGATGAAAAACAGTTTTCCCGCTACAACTTTGAAGAAGCAAATGTAGAAATGCTGCGCAGGCATTTTGATGACTGGGAAAAAGAAGCCTTAAACCTGCTGGGCAAAAAGCTGGTACTGCCTGCTTATGATTGCGTAATGAAATGCTCGCACTCGTTTAACATACTGGACGCCCGGGGCGCAATTTCCGTAACGGAACGCATTTCCTACATAGCGCGGGTGCGCAATTTGTCACACAAAGTAGCGCAGCAATATATTGAATTGCAAACAAACCTATTATGAAAAACGTACTTTTAGAAATTTACTTTGAAGAATTACCCGCAGCTTTTCTTCCGCCTGCCGTAGAAAACCTTAAAACCCTGACTAAAAAATATTTTTTAGAAAATAAAATAGAGCATAAGGCTTTTCAGGTCTATGCCACACCCCGGCGTTTGGCTATTATCATTGAAAGCGTAGAAGAAAAAACAAAAGAAGAAACCGTAGAAGTAATGGGCCCGCCGCTGCGCATTGCCAAAGATGAACACGGCAACTATACAAAAGCAGGCATCGGCTTTGCCCAAACCCAGAATGTAGCGCCTGAAAAACTAAAAATAAAAACCACCCCAAAAGGCGACTTTCTTTGCATAGATAAACATACCGGAGGCGTTGCCACAGAAAAACTGCTTCCGGAAATCTTTGCAACTATTATCGGCAAACTTTATTTTCCCAAAACCATGGTTTGGGACGAATCCAAATTCCGTTTTCCCAGGCCTATCCGCAACATTTTAGCCCTTTACGGCAATAAACCCCTGAAACTTAAAATAGCCTGCGTAAAATCAACCAACTATACTTACGGGTTATACATAAAAACACCAAAAAAACTAAAAGTCAGCGCACCGGAAAAATATCTTTCCCTATTGCGTGACAACTATGTTATTGCCTCACAGGAAGCCCGCAAGGCAGATATCGCAAAAAAAGTAGAAAAAGCGGCAGAAAAATACGGCAAAGCGCTTTTAAATGACAAACTCCTTGATGAAATAAATTTTCTTGTTGAGCATCCTTCCGCCATAGCCTGTGATTTTGACGCTAACTTCCTAAAGATTCCTGAAGTAGTAATAATAAACTGCCTGGAAAAGAAACAGAAATTTTTCCCCGTTGAAGGTAAAAACGGAAAACTGACCAACTGTTTTATAGGTATCAGAAACGGCGCATCGGAATATCAGGCTATTATAAAGGAAGGCTACGAAAAAGTGGCAGCAGCGCGCTTAAAAGACGCAGAATTTTTCTTTGAACAGGATAAAAAAGAAAAACTGGAAAACAAAATAGAAAAACTTAAAGGCATAGTCTTTCAGCAAAAACTGGGCACCGTGTATGATAAAGTTGAAAGAGTTAAAAAAATAGCAGGGTTCATCTGCGGTGAATTAAAACTTAATCAAAATGAAATAAGCAGTATTAACCGTACTGCAGATCTTTGCAAGGCAGATCTTGTAACCAATATGATTTTTGAATACCCGGAACTCCAGGGTGTAATGGGAAGTATTTATGCATTAAATGACGGTGAATCAAAAGAAGTGGCAGACGGCATTGAACAGCATTACTGGCCGTTAACCGCGCAGGGGCAATTGCCTGTAGCAAAAACCGGCATCGTAACAGCACTGGCAGACAAAACCGATACCATTACAGGAAACTTTGTAATCGGGCTTATCCCCACCGGTTCATCAGACCCCTACGGTTTAAGAAGAAACGCTATCGGTATACTGCGCATACTGCTTGAAAATAATATAAACATACCGTTAAGCAGTTTGGCGGATACTTCAATGGGTGCTTATGCCCATTTAGCATCTGCCGCGCCGGACACAAAAAATAAAATCCTTGAATTTTTCAAACAGCGCCTTGAAATAATATTTGAAGAAAAGGGCTATAAAATAGATGAAATACGCGCTGTCCTTTCCAAAAACTGGGCAGACAGCACGCTGACAGACATCACCCGCAAACTAACAGCGCTAAAAGAAATCCGCAAACTGCCTGACTTTGAACCTCTGGCGGCAGGCTTTAAACGCGCAGGAAACATACTTAAACAGGCCCAGCAGAAAAATATTATTATACCCGCGCAATTATCAGCAGAAAAACTGGCGGAACCGGAAGAAAAAGAATTGTTTGAAAAACTGCAGGCAGTTATACAGGAAGTAAAACCTTACAGCGAAAAGAAAGCTTATGCGGAAGTTCTGAAAATTCTGGTAACTCTGCGTGAACCTATATACAAATTTTTTGATAAAGTTATGGTAATGGCGCCGGATACAACCCTGCGGGATAACCGCCTGGCACTTTTAAAACAAACCGTAGATTTATTCCTTGATGTAGCTGACCTCTCCCAACTGCAATAACAATTTTATGCCTTTCTATTGTAGCCGCAGGCTTTAGCCTGCGTTTTTATTGCTTTTTCTTGTAGCCGCAGGCTTACTGATTTTTCGTTTTACCAAAGGATATCAGTACATTACCCATAGTTAGCCTGCGTTTTTTTTGCTCGCAACCTAAAGGTTGCGCCTACCGGGTATTTTTTGTTTCTATTGTAGCCTGCGCTTTTTTTGTTCGCAACCTAAAGGTTGCGCCTACCGGGTATTTTTTGTTTCTATTGTAGCCGCAGGCTTTAGCCTGCGCTTTATTTGTTCGCAACCTAAAGGTTGCGCCTACCGAATTTTTTATTGTTTTTCTTTGTAGCCGCAGGTTTACTGATTTTTCGTTTTACCATAGGATATCAGTACATTACCCATAGTTAGCCTGCGCTTTTTTTGTCCGCAACCTGAAGGTTGCGCCTACCTTGTGCTTTTATTGCTTCTTTTAAAAATTTACAAAACCACCCTTTGTGTCATACTCCAACTTTAGCGGGTAAGCATCCCGATAACTTCTTGTAAAAGGCAACATCGGGAGATTGGAGTATCCATTAGATTACTGAAATTCATATATAAACACCTCTAATTCAAGGAGTGTAACTCCATGAATTATGCAAAATATGAGGAGTCTCGCTCCTTGAATTTGTAGTATAAACTGTTGACCCCCACGGGCGAAGCCCGTGGCACAAACACCTACCCCGTGCAGTTTTCAAAAAACACAATTTGAAAACTATCGCAGGGATAAACGTCACACACGCATTCATCTCCGCCTCAGGCGAAGAATTCTGCTGCCGTTTAAAACTTCACACCTATTGAAAAATAATGGTTGCCCGGAGACTGGCTGAAACTTAGATTATTCACATAGCCATAATCCAGCTGTAAAACTGCGTTTTTCAGCGGTACTTTATAACTGGCACCCATAGCCATTATTTTATATTCGTTGTCCCCTACGCTGTAGCCCGCCCTTACACCCAGCCTGTTGCCCGGTACCCAGCCTTCTGCCCCGAAACAAAAAATGTTATTGAGCCCTTTGTTATACGCCGCCAAATCACAGGTAAGTGTAACGTACTGATTATACTTATGCGCCGCGCCAAACCTGTACTCTGCAGGCACTACGTCATTTTTTACCAGTTTAATATTAGGTTCATTTAAGTTTTTACCCGTTACGGCACAGGTAAACCGCTGATTAATTTTATAGGTCATTCCCAGGTCCAGCCCGTACCCTGCCGCGCCGGTACCGTTTGCAAAAGTAGGGTCCAAATGCGTGTACCCCGTTTCACTGTACTTTTTAGCCATATTTTTTATGTTTATGCCTATAGCTATCTTTTCATAAAACGGCAGTATGTTTGCATAAGTCAAACAAAACACATTTTCTTTATAAAAACCTGCTGACATTTCTATAATACTTATGCCTGCACTGCCATATTTCTTTAACGGATATGCGGCAGAAATATAGCTTAAACCTAAATCATCTATTAAGTCAGGGTAAAATACGCTGTACATATTGGTAATTTCAAATTTTTGTATTTTTGCCAGCCCCGCAGGGTTCCAGGCAGGCGCATTTGCATCATCGCCAATACAGGAATAAGCGCCCGCCATGCCTAACGGCCTGGCGCCCACTTCCAGATACTGAAATGCAGAAAAACAAACAGAATTAAATGTAAAAAACACAAAAGTAAAAACAAATATTCTGAATTGTTTCATCCTTCCCCCGCTTTTTTGGTTTTTTATTGTATATTTTACATGTAGGGCGGGCTCTCCTGATCACGCCGCAACTTTTTTGGTTTTTCTATTGTATATTTTACATGTAGGGCGGGATCCCCTGATCACGCCGCAACTTTTATATTTCGGATTGTTCGGTCTGATAGATTATCCTGTAATCTGACATCAGACACTCTATCGGATTGTTCGGAGAACAATCCCTACATTTCCTTTTATCATCTGTTGCAGGCCCCCCCCCCTCACAACTTACGCCTACTTTGCAAGAATAATAGTATCTTTTACTATATTACTGCCTACCTTCATCTGGAAAATATATACCCCGCCCTGCATCATCTTTCCGTTATTATCCCTGCCGTCCCAGTAGGGCGTACTGCCGGTATTTGCATCAATATTCCTTACCAGCGCGCCTTTTAAATCAAACACCTTTATCTCCACTGCTGAATTTTCCGGATTATCAAAATAAAAATACGCCCTGTCATACAAGCCATCGGGATTGGGCGTAAACGGCCTGGGGCTTACCCGCTGATAATTAAACCCACTCGGCTTTATAGAAGCTTTTAAAGCATACTTGCTGAAATGTGTTACACTGGCGCTTACGGTTTGGTTTAACGTATCTACCGCTCCACCCATTTTCTGCCAGTTTACGCCATCCCAGTAAAAAAGCGCTAACTTATCATTAACTTCTGTACCATTTATATCTGTATTGGCTACCTTACTATTTGCATCAAGCTCATAATACAGCACCAGTTTTACCGCGCCGTTTAAATCTGTTATTTTCTGGCGGGTAGTTTCTTCTTCACCGGTTATTTCAAACTCCTGCCCCTGCCCGGTATTTACACCCGTAACTTTGCTTATAGCTATTACTGCATTACCGGTTAATATATTCGGCGCTATTTCTATTTTACTTCTGCTGTCATCAGAAACCACTATACCGCCGTTGGCAGACAATACCAGCGTAAGCGTGTTTACATTTACAGTAACAGCACTTAACCCGTTACTAACTGCCCTTACTTCACAAATTCCGGATAAAAGCGGTGTTACATTTACAGTTACTTTGCCGGTTGCATCTGTTATGCCTGTACTGGCAGACAAACTGCCGCTACCGCTTACTACAGAAAATGACACTACTGCATTTTTTAGCGGGCTTCCATAATAGTCTTTTATTTCTGCGGTAATCTGCGCGGCCTCACCAGTAAGCACAGAAGACGGGTTTGCGCTTAAACTTATAGCCAGGGCATACGTTGGCACAAAATCTATTGCACTGCTTAGCCCTGCCTTATAATTACTGTCAATTGCTTTTATTTTTATTGCTTCACCGCGGTTATAGGTTTGGGTGTTTATAGTTGCCGCACCATTTGTCAGGGTGGCATTGGTTATACCCAGTACACCGCTTCCTGCTACAGCTTCATTAGAAGCTAAAACCGTTTGTAAGCTTACATTACCGGAATAACCGGTCAGTGTATCACCTGCATCATTTTTAGCAGTGACCGTCATACTGAAATTTGACCCGGAAGAAATGGTGTAGGTGGGGGTGACTACTTCGTAATGATCTGGTAAAGAATACAGTACTCCTTCTTCTATGGCAGAAGTAACCGATGGATTAAAGCCACCTATTGCATATAATTTATTGTTTACTACTCCGACACTTAGAGCCGCTCTTTGAACATCAATTAAAGTAGTGAAAATACATGTGTTTTCAATTGGGTCATATTCTTCAACTTTATCATAATATATCATTGATAAATTGTCTCCGCCAATTATATATATTTTATTATTTAACACACCTGCGGAAGAATATCTTCTTGAAAGCAATACGTTTGTTTTTACTGTCCATGTATCTATCATAGGATCATATTCCTCTATTATAGACGAACTTTTCGATGACAATTGATTATAAATTTCCCCGCTAATTACATATATTTTATTATTAACCACACCAGAAGAAGCACCATATCTTGCAGTAGGCATACTGGTTTTTGTAGTCCATGTGTTCATTTCCGGGTTATATTCTTCAACTGTAGAAAAAAACACGCTACTTGAAGAATACCCGCCACCAATTACATAGATTTTATTATTAACTACTCCCGCGACAGCAAAAGATCTTGCTGTAGGCATACTGGTTCTTGTAGTCCAACTATCTTGTACTGGATCATATTCTTCTACTACAGATAGCTCGGTTGGAGTACCATTATATACATAGCCACCTATTGCATATATTTTATTGCTTACAACACCTACACAAAACCCTTTCCTGGCAGTAGGCATACTGGCTTTTGTGGTCCAAGTATTTTGAAAAGGATCGTATTCTTCAACAGTAGAATAAAATGTTCCACTTCTATCAGTACCTCCAATTACATATATCTTATTATCAACAACACCAACCCCAGCACCTTCTCTTGCGGTAGGCATATTTGCTTTTTGTGTCCATATCAAATCTGAACAATGTATCTGCGTTAAAGAAAAAAGTAAAATAATATTTAGTAGGATTGTCTTCATGAGATCCCCCTGAGTTTTTGGATTTACAACTAACACATACCCTAAACTCTGTCCTCAATATATTGGACGTTTAAATACCAGGTATTTTCATTTTATTACTTTTTGTATTGGTTGGCAAACATGTAGGAGGGGTTTATTTAGAACACTACTTTTTTCTCATGGCCTACTTTTATGGCAGGGTCTATATGTATTTTAAAGCCGTTTTCCTTTGCGCGTAAGCAAAAAGCCACATCTTCCATAGTAAAATCTACCATATCACCTATTTTCTTTTCTATGGGTTTAAACCACGGATAGGTCATACTTTCAAACACGCCCTTTTTTATCAGCATAAACCCAAAACCGGTATATGCCACCTCAAGCAGGTTGTTTTGTGCTTGTCCTTCGTAGCCCGATGTTTCAGGGCGAAGGAGGGTTGCTATATCCTCTGGCGTTAAAAACTTAAAGCTTTTATTTTGCTTAAAATATTCTTCATCCCAATCCTTTACAGTAGCAAACTGACAATTATTTTCCATTAGATACAGGCCTGATACAATGTCTTTATCGTCGTTTATCAGCTTTTGAAACTGCTGTGGGTTAAACAGTATATCTGAATCTATCCACATAAGGTGGGTATAATCTATTTTACCATCAAATGGTTTTTGGTTTTCACCCCTGCTTAAGTCTGCACCCAGGCACATATTACGCACATAATATATGTTGCAGGACTCTTTACGTGAAACCGTAAAATCTATGCCGTTTTGCATACAATACAAAAGCAGGGTTCCCCAGCAATCCAGAAACCTGCCACTAAAACTGCTACCTGTTAAGCAAAATACAATCCTCATATTTTTCTTTTAAGTATTTTTAAATGCCTTTAGTTTTTTGTTTCTAATTTATTTAATCTTTCTTCAAGCTGGAAAATATATAGATATGCCTCTTCTAATTTTTCCAAAATTAACCTATTTTGCTCAAACAGTTTTACACCCTCTTTTTTTACTGTTGCCGTATTAGGCATATTAGGCAAGCACTTATTTTCAATTATATAGTTCTTAAGTGCATTTAATGAAAATAGTTCATAATTATTTTCAAAAACGTAATCCGGGTTATTATAAGCTGTCCCGTTTTTACGTATATCACCCGAAGTATTAATATCTCCTGCTACATCTAATTTATACCCTGGGGTTGTTGTTCCAATTCCTACGTTTCCGGAAGAAAGGATTGATAATCTAATTCCACCGCTAACACAAACATTCATTTTTTCGTTATTATTATCATAGTCAATAGAACCATTCACTGCTGCCGATGTATTATGTTTAAATTTAAGTTGGCACCAATTACTATCACCTGCCCTAATCGTAATTGAATTATCACCATCTTTTGCAACTTCAAGCATATCGGATGGATCAGTGATCCCAATTCCTACGTTTCCCCCATCTTTTACAAATATCCCTTTACCAGAATCATCTTCTATTGATATGTCCCTATTGGCTCCTGCTGTAATTGTTAATCTGCTATTGTCTGTGCCTATTTTGCCAATTATTGAACCATTTCTGTAAAAATACATATATTTTGCGAGATCATTAGTTTCTTGTATCTTAATGTCACCATTACGTACTTCAAGCAACGCACTAGGCGCATTGGTTCCTATTCCAACCAACCCGCCAGAAGTGATCCGTAATTTTTCTGAATTATCTGTATGAAAAGCTAAACCAAGACCCACCCCACCACCTATTCTTACTTCCGATGAATCAGGTAAATATGAAAAAAAACCTTTTTCACTACCAGCATTTAGTAAACCTAATTTTGCATCATTACCATTTGCATCTATGTAAACTGAAGTCGCTGCATTGTCATAAATATTCAGTTTTACAGAAGGATTATTTGTTCCAATTCCGACTTTTCCATCTTCCTGAATTCTCATTAATTCAGTCCCGTTATCGTGCGAAAATTTAATAATATTTGTTGTGCCACTGCTATCATTATCACAGTCAATTACCACGTCACCATCTGCTGTTACCGGAATATTTTGATCTGCCATCTTCCACCTCCGAAATATTTTAGAATTTACCTACTTAAATAATTATACCCCGGGAAGCAGGGGATTTTTAATGGGATTTGAAAAATATTTTTGGTTTTTATAATGAGGGTTTTGAAAAGATGTAATTTTGTACAGAGGTTCGGCGGAGAGAAATTGTAAAAATGTGAAACTGTATTTAAAAAAAGCACAGGGTTAATTTTTGTTTTCAACTACGTTCGAACAATAAAATATTCATTTTTTATAAAAACAAACCGTAATTCTTGTAGATACCCGCCCAAAACCCTGCGGGTATGGCAAATGAAAAATAAAAGGTGGTTTGTATCTGCCCGCAGGCAGAGCCCGTGGAATTCTGTTACTGTTTAGATTTATAATTGAGAGGCTATTTCTTTGGGAGTGAACACATCTATTAATGGACTGGCTTTTTCTTTTTGGTCTAAATCTAAGGTAATAAGAGGGACATCAAAGTATTTTGCTGTTGCTACATAAATAGAGTCTGCACCTTTAAGCCTGTATTTTGACGCTATTTCTGCCGCAAGGAAAGATATTTCTCTGTCTATGGGTATGAAATTGAAAGTGGGTATTGTAAGAATCTGCTCTACAAACTCAATTGCCAGTGCTGAATCATTTGTGCCGCGGGCTATTGCTGAGCTTATTTCCGGCAATATTATTTCAGGAAGATACACGGCCTTTTGCAGGACCCTAATTGAGTTGATTAATTTAGAACTATACTGATAATTTGACTCTTTGGGAAAAAATGAATTCACTATTACGCTGGCATCAATACAATACATGTTATCTGCGCCCTTCCGAAATTAGCTGCCAGCTTGTTTTTGAGCTTTTCCATTCTTTGCTGATTTTTCTACCCAATTTTTCCAGTTTTTTCCAGGCTAAAGGGTCTTTTCTTTCCAGTTTAGTCTGTTTTTTTATTTCCAGCACCTGTGAATTTATATTTCTTACTGCCATTTTTAAGCCTCCACATTGAACTGTTTCTAACATTATTATAATAGGTAATTTCTGACAAATCAAGCTATTTTATAGACAACACGGCTTTTTTATACTTTTTTGGGGTGAGGCGGGTATATTTTTTGAAAATATTGTAAAAGGTTTTAAGGTTTGTTATGCCTGTCTGCCGGGCTACAACTGCCATGCCAAGCTTTAACAGCCTTAGAATGTCCATTGCTTTTTTTATCCGGCAAACATCCAGCTGGTCCATGGGCGTATGGCCTAAACGTTTCTTAAACGTAGCATTTAGTTTTGCTATGTTTATGCCGGCGCTTTCCGCTATCAGCCCCGGGGTAAGCGCCGGATTGGTGTAGTTTTCTCTTATGAACCTGCAGGCGCCGGTTACAATGGCATGTTCTGTGTCTTTTGCTTTGTTTTCTTCTATTGCTTTCATATCAAGGGGCATATCACCCAGTTTCCAGCGCGCTGTGATTACCAGCTCATAAATGTTAAAAGGTTTTTCTATACAGCACACATTATTGTAAAAAAATATTGTTTTCATTATTTCTGTACAAGCTACACCTGTTAAAAAAATTACCGGAAGCTCTGCATAGGCAGGAATACCCTTTAAATGTTTTAAAAATGTTATGCCGTCTGTTTCCGGCAGAATATAATCTAATATTATTAAATCAATTTTATGTTTTGCCAGTATTTTATAGGCCTGTTTTACGTTTTTGCACAAAAACATTTTATAATCTTCATAAAACAGTATATTTACCGATTCGCGGACTGGTTTTTCATCATCAATTACAAGGATAGATTTTTTATCTGCTAACGGGACAGAGGGGCTTTGGGGCTTTGGGGCTTTGGGGCTTTGGGGCTTTGGGGCTTTGGGGCTTT
>MGVC01000032.1 GCA_001800285.1 Elusimicrobia bacterium RIFOXYA2_FULL_39_19
TTTAATACTCCGGCTGAGTCTTTTAATTCATGTGTTGCACTTACTCCTTGAATTCACCAAACACATAATACTGGTTGACAAATTAACTCAATCATTGGTATAATCTTTAATCTTTTTTATGAAAATACTTTTAGACGATTTATTAGTTCAAAAAATAATCACAGGAAAATATCAGATCAGATCTTTGGATTTAAACGTAGCAAATATAATTAAAGAACCGATTAATATTGCATATTCTTTTGTTTTAGAAGATGAATATGTTGACATTAACATATCAACTTCCGGAAACTTATACCTAAACTGTGACAGATGTATGGATGAATATGCATACAAAATAGATTTGTACGAAAACCTTAGTCTGGGTTTAAAGGAATTCGGAACTGAATATGACGTTGACGAAGAAGCCAGGCACTACATCATTCTATCCTTTCCTTTAAAGTTGACATGTAAAACAGACTGTAAGGGGTTATGCCCTAAATGCGGAAAAAACCAAAACACAACACCTTGTACGTGTAAGAACGAAATATTTAACCCGAAATTTGAAAAACTGAAATCAATAAAATTTTAGCACGGAGGAAACAATGCCTTGTCCAAAAAGAAGACATACGAGAATGCGCGGAAGAATGCGCTGCGCTGCAAACTGGAAACTTACAGCCACAAATTCCAGTGAATGTACGCAATGCAAAGCCAATAAACTGCCTCATTTGGTATGCCCAAAATGCGGTTTTTATAACGGTGAAATGATTGTCATAAAAAAAGAAAAAAAGAAACAGGAAGCTGCTGCGCAGGGAACAGCAAAATAAATGAACACAAAGCACACAGCTGTTATTGCGCTTGATGCCATGGGCGGTGATAACGGGATAATTTCTAATATCGAAGGTGCGGTTAACGCCACTAAAAAGTTTGGCATAACCGTTATTTTAGTCGGTGATGAAACTCAAATAAAATCTGAACTAGCCAAATATAAATACGACAGTTCGAAAATTTCAGTTCATCAGGCTAAAGAAATTATCACAATGGATGACGCACCTTCATCTGTCTTTAGACAGAAAAAGGAATCATCACTGGCAGTAGCCGTTGGCTTGGTTGCAAATGGCAAGGCTGGCGCCATTGTATCTGCCGGAAACTCAGGTGCTATAATGGCTGCTTCATTGTTAAATCTTAAAACACTGCCACAAATTACTCGCCCTGCCATTGCTACAATTCTTCCTACTATAACAGGGAAATGCGTTGTCCTTGATGTAGGCGCAAATGTCAGCTGTAAGCCAAAAAATTTGTTTGAATTTGCCATTATGGGCAATATATACATGAAAGAAATTTTCGGCATAGAATCACCGAAAGTAGGTATTCTTTCAATAGGTGAAGAAAAAAGCAAAGGCAATGAACTTACACTGTCTGCTTACGATTTAATTGAAAAAACCAACCTGAATTTCATCGGAAACGTTGAGGGCAGGGATATACCTCAGGGAAAAGCAGACGTAGTCGTGTGCGATGGTTTTGTAGGTAATGTTGTTCTTAAACTTAGCGAAGGTATAGCAGAAATGCTATTTAAACTTATAAAATCTGAAGTCAAAAAACACCCTATAGCCTGGGCATCACTCCCATTTCTTTGGGGTGCATTAAGAGATTTAAGAAAAAGAGTAGATTATACGGAATACGGTGGAGCTCCGCTTTTAGGCATTAATGGCTCCTGTATCATTTGCCACGGCGGATCTAATGCAAAAGCCATTATGAACGCTATATATAAAGCATCTGAAGCAGTAGAAAAAAACGTAAATCAGAAAATCTCAATCGAAATGGAGAAATATCAAAACTAATACCATGGATAAAAAATACGGCATTCAAATTATCGGTACCGGAGCATATTTACCAGAAAAAATAGTTACCAATGCAGACCTTGAAAAAATTGTTGACACTACAGATGAATGGATTACTCAACGCACTGGAATAAGAGAAAGACGTATAGTAGAAAAAGGCACGGCAGCCTCAGACCTTGCAGAAAAAGCTGCCAGAAAAGCCATTGAAGACGCAAATGCGGATCCTCAGGAAATTGACCTCATTATCATAGCCACATCAACGCCTGACATGTTTTTTCCTTCAACTGCCTGTGTTCTACAACGAAAACTCGGTATAAAAAATAACAGCGTCTGTTTTGACATTTTTGCAGCCTGTAGTGGGTTTTTGTATGCCCTGGGCATTGCAAAAAACATGATGGAATCCGGCCAATACAGAAGCTGCCTGATTGTAGGTGCGGAAGCACTGTCCTATGTAACTAATTGGAAGGACCGCGGTACCTGCGTTCTGTTCGGTGATGGCGCAGGAGCTATGCTGATTAAAAGAGTTGAAGGAGAAACAAATGTTCTTTCAGTTTTACTGGGAGCGAACGGAGCCCATACTGGGATACTTGAAATTCCGGCCGGCGGTTCAAGATACCCAACAACCCATGAAACACTTGACCAAGGATTAAACTGTATAAGGATGGATGGCAAAGAAGTTTTTAAACATGCTGTTATAACTATGCTGAAAGCCGCAAAAAAAGCACTTGAACTGAGCAACAAAAAACTTGAAGATTTAGCCCTTCTTATACCTCACCAGGCAAACATGAGAATAATAGAAGCCATGGGTGAAAGATTAAACCTTCCAAAAGAAAAGATTTTTGTAAATTTACATAAGTACGGCAACATTTCTGCAGCAACCACAATAGTAGCCCTTGATGAAGCCAGAAAACAAGGGATAGTTAAAACCGGCGACTATGTAGAATTAGTAGCCTTTGGCGCTGGCTTAACCTGGGGTGCAGCTGTTATTCGTCTATAATATATATTATAAGGAATATGCATATGTCAAAAATTGCTTTAGTATTTCCAGGTCAGGGTGCCCAGTACGTAGGTATGGGTAAGGAACTATATGAATCTTACCCGGAAGCAAAAAGCATACTGAATTCTTCCAACGATATATTAGGTTACGATATAAAATCCATTCTTTTTAACGGCCCGGAAGAAAAACTCCGTGAAACTATTATTACTCAACCAGCCATATTTTTAGTTTCTATTGTCGCATATGAAATACTGGCAAAACAATGCCCTGAAATAATAACAAATTCAATATTTACCGCAGGCCACAGCCTTGGTGAATATTCTGCACTGTATGCCGCGGGAGTTTTTGACTTAAATATAGGTCTTAATTTAGTTAAAAAAAGAGCCGAATTTATTTACCAGGCAAGCCAGGAAAATCCGGGAACTATGGCAGCTATAGTAGGAATGGAAGAAGCAAAATTAAAAGAAATGTGTACAGAAATTTCAAAACCTCAAAATCCGGTAGAAATGGCCAATTTTAATACCTCAAGCCAAATAGTAGTATCAGGGAAAAAAGAAGCTGTTACCGCACTAGTAGAAGCAATAAATACCCTTGCCTTACCGGCGGTAAAAACAATAATGTTAAATGTAAGCGGCGCTTTTCACTCCTCATTAATGAATGAGGCATCTCTTGCAATGAAATCACAACTAGACAACACCACACTGAATAATCCAAAAATACCTGTAATAACAAATTTTGATTCAGAACCTACAATATCAGAATCTGAGATCAAAAATAAACTTGTAAAACAAATTGACCACCCAGTTTTATGGCAAAAAACAATGGAAAAATTGACAAATTCGGGAGTTGACACTTATATCGAAATGGGTCCCGGAAAAATTCTTTCTGCAATGATTAAAAAAGCTAACAGAGCCGCAAAAACCTATAACATTGAAAATAAAGCAACCCTTGAAAAAGTAATTATGGATTTAAAGAACCAATAAAAACAAGGAGACAATGAAATGTGTGAAAAACAACTACTAAACAAAGCAGCAATTATAACCGGTTCTGCACAAGGAATAGGAAAATCCGTTGCTCAGGCCCTGGCTGCCAAAGGTGCCAACATAGTTATCAGTGATATCGACGAAAAACTATCTCTTGAAACAGCTGAAGAAATAGCAAAAACATACGGTGTTTTAACCCTTTCTGTTAAGGCTGATGTTTCAAAATATGACGACGTAGAAAATTTAGTAAAAATGACTCTTGACAAATTTCAAAAAGTTGATATACTTATTAACAATGCAGGCATAACTAAAGACAATCTTATCATAAGAATGTCGGAAGCTGAGTGGGATTCTGTAATCAATATTAACCTTAAAGGCGTTTTCAATTGCATAAAATCGGTCAGTAAGGTTATGATGAAACAAAGGTGTGGCAGAATTATAAACATCGCATCCGTTGTAGGGTTGATGGGAAATGCCGGACAGATTAATTATTCCGCATCTAAAGGCGGAGTAATTGCCATGACAAAAACCAGCGCAAGAGAACTTTCATCAAGAAATATTAATGTAAATGCAATTGCACCCGGATTTATTAGAACCAGAATGACTGATACTCTTTCAGAAGAACAAAAAAAGAAACTTACAGATATAATCCCTTTATCGAGGCTTGGGGAACCTGAAGATGTAGCAAAAGCTGCAGTATTTTTAAGCACTGATGACTCAGCTTATATTACAGGCCAGATAATCTCGGTAAACGGCGGAATGTATATGTAATAACCGGCAAATAAAGCCGGCAGATAAAATTATCAAACAGGGGGAAAAACCAATGGCAGCAGATCTTGAAGCAAAGGTGAAGGAAATTATCGTTGAAAGATTAGGTGTGGATCCGCAGGAAGTAACCCAGAATGCGCATTTTGTAAATGATTTAGGGGCTGATTCACTTGATACTGTTGAATTAGTAATGGCTTTTGAAGAACAGTTTGGACTTGAAATTCCAGACGACGAAGCCGAAAAAATTACAACTGTCGGCCAAGCTCTTGAGTATATCAAAACGCACCAGAAGTAATTAAATTTAATAATAACTGGAAACTAAAATGAAAAAACGTGTTGTTATTACTGGCATTGGAGCAGTATCACCTATTGGCATAGGAATACCGGAAATCACAATTTCTTTGAAAAGCGGAAAATCAGGAGCATCAAACATTTCAAGGTTTGATGTCAGCGCCTATTCCACAAGATTTGCCTGTGAAATAAAGGATTTTGTGCCTGAAAACTTCATTGACAAGAAAAAAGTCAGAAGAATGGACAGGTTCACACAGTTCGGTGTTTCTGCAGCAAAAATGGCCATTGAAGACTCCACTCTTGATATGTCAAAGGAAGACCCAAGCAGAATTGGGGTAATAGTTGGTTCAGGTATAGGCGGATTAAGTACTATAGAAACAGAACTGAAAACGCTTTTTGATAAAGGCCCGAAAAGAGTTAGCCCATTTGTTATCCCCATGCAAATAATTAACATGGTAGCCGGGGAAATTGCAATTGAATACGGCTTTACCGCGCCCAATTACGGTGTAGTAAGTGCCTGTGCAAGCGCAAACAATGCAATCGGTGATGCCCTCAGATTGATAAGATACGGCGATGCCGACGTTATTGTGACCGGAGGCACGGAATCCGCAATAACCCAGCTTGGTCTTGCCGGATTCTGTAATTTAAGAGCCCTGTCGCAAAGAAATGATGACCCGCAAAAAGCTTCAAGACCCTTTGATAAAAACCGTGACGGTTTTGTAATGGGTGAAGGTTCAGGAATGGTTGTTATTGAAACTCTTGAACATGCTAAAACAAGAGGCGCAAAAATATATGCCGAACTGGTAGGATACGGCGCAACTGACGATGCCTATCATATAACGGCACCTCATCCAGATGCTCAATCAGCAGTACAGGCAATGAAGAATGCTCTTTCTGATGGGAATGTTGCTCCGGAAGAAATAGATTATATTAACGCTCACGGTACTTCAACAGATTTAAATGACAAAATAGAAACCTTAGCTATTAAAAAAGTTTTTGGCGATCGTGCTTACAAAATACCTGTTTCTTCGACAAAATCAATGACAGGACATCTTTTAGGCGCTGCCGGAGGTATGGAACTTATTGCTACATTAATTTGTATGGAAAACGGGTTCATTCATCCGACAATTAATTATGAAACACCAGACCCTGAATGTGACCTTGATTATGTACCCAATACAGCTCGTAATATACAAATAAATTGCGCTCTTTCAAATTCATTGGGATTTGGAGGACATAACGCTGTTCTTTTGATAAAAAAATATAAAGAATAGTTTTCTAAAATGGATAAACTGGAAAGTATCTTAGGTGTAGATTTCAGCAACAAGAATCTTCTTTTAGAAGCTATAACCCATAAATCTTATGCTATAGAATCAAACAAGAATTACTGGAATGAACGCATGGAGTTTTTGGGAGATAGTGTGTTGTCCTGCGTAATAGCAGATTACCTGTATACCATTTATCCTGACTCAACTGAAGGTCATCTTTCTCGCGTAAAATCACAATTTGTTTCAAGACAAACACTTACAAGATGGGCTAAAGACCTTAATTTAGGGAAGTTTATTCTTCTAAGCAAAGGTGAAGAGCAAACCGGAGGAAGGGAAAGAGAAAGCATTCTTGCCAATGCATTAGAATCTATTTTGGGTGCAATCTACCTAGAAAAAGGTTATTTAGTAGTAAAAAAGTTCATAGTAAATCATTTTTCCTCAAAAGAACACGTAACAGATATTGATTATAAATCGAAATTGCAGGAAATGATACAAGCAAAACATAAAATTCTGCCAATATATGCTGTAGTAGATGAATCCGGCCCGGAACACGAAAAATCATTTGTTATAGAAGTG
Source organism: Elusimicrobia bacterium RIFOXYA2_FULL_39_19 (assembly GCA_001800285.1). Lineage (GTDB taxonomy): Bacteria > Elusimicrobiota > Endomicrobiia > CG1-02-37-114 > XYA2-FULL-39-19 > XYA2-FULL-39-19. The sequence goes on from MGVC01000032.1 coordinate 6,701, forward strand.
AGCGTAAAAAACAAGGTTTTAGGTAAGGGGCGGGGTAAAACAAAAAAAGAAGCAGAACAGCAATCAGCAAAACAAGCTTTAGATAGTTTGCTTAAATAACATATAAGTTATCATATTGTTACAGGAGGAGTAAAAATAATGGATTATTTTTTATCCGAAGAACAGAAGATGCTGGTCGAGCTTGCAAAAAAATTTGCACATGAAAAAATCAAACCGGTCCGTGAAGAATTTGATGAAAAAGAAGAATTCCCATGGTCAGTTATAGAAGAGTTTGCTAAAACGGATCTCGCAGGAGTTTATATTCCGGCAGAATACGGCGGTATGGGTATGGGTGTATTTGACCTTTGCGTTGTAGTAGAAGAATTATCAAAAATTGATGGTTCAATTTCTCTTTCACTTGCAGCAACAGCACTGGGCACATTTCCAATACTTTTATTCGGCACAGATGACCAGAAAAAGAAGTACTTACCAGGCATAGCCAGCGGTAAGAAACTTGCTGCGTTCGGTATTACCGAACCAAACGCAGGTAGCGATGCAGGCGCAATACAAACCTCAGCAAAAAAAGAAGGCGACAGTTATATACTTAACGGCACAAAATGCTTTATTACCAATGCCGGCGAAGCAGAAGTATATACCGTTATTGCCATGACTGATAAAACAAAAGGCCCCAGAGGAGCAAGTTGTTTCATCGTAGAAAAAGGAACACCCGGATTTACTTTCGGAAAGAAAGAAAAGAAAATGGGAATCCGCTCTTCATCTACCAGAGAACTTATATTTAATAACTGCAAAATCCCAAAAGAAAACCTTCTTGCAAAAGAAGGCATGGGCTTTATTGTAGCTATGAAAACCTTTGATGCCTCTCGTCCAGGCGTAGCAGCCCAGGCGCTGGGTATTGCTGCCGGTGCACTTGATGATGCAGTAGATTATTCAAGAAAAAGAGTACAGTTCGGCCAGCCCATATCCGGATTTCAGGCAATTCAACACATTCTTGCAGATATGGCTACAGAAGTTGAAGCTGCCAGAGCATTGCTTTATGCAACAGCAAGACAATATGATAAAGACCCGAGCGCAAGAAACACCAAATCAAGCGCCATGGCTAAATTATATGCCAGCGAAGTAGCAATGAAAACCACCGTAAATGCTGTTCAAGTACTCGGCGGATACGGTTACATGCGTGAATATCCGATGGAAAAAAGAATGCGTGATGCAAAAATCACCCAAATATATGAAGGCACAAGCCAGATTCAGAGAAATGAAATAGCTTTTGCTTTAATCAAAGAATCGGCAAGAAAGTAAAAAGGATTAAACCATGAATTTCATAGTCTGCATCAAACAGGTTCCTGCAACAACAGATGTGAAAATAGACAGCAATACTAACACTCTCAAAAGAGAAGGTGTTGAATCTATTATCAACCCATTTGATGAATATGCCATAGAAGAAGCTGTAAGGCTTAAAGAAAGAACCGGCGGCAAAGTAACGGTTATTACCATGGGACCTCCGCAAGCAGAAAATGCCTTAAGAGAAGCTCTTTCCAGAGGCTGTGATGAAGGTATTTTGGTTTCAGACAGAGCTTTTGCCGGAGCAGACACATTAGCAACATCATATACATTGGCGCAGACCATAAGAAAAATAGGTGAATTTGATGTAATTATCTGCGGTAAGCAGGCATCTGACGGCGATACTGCGCAGGTTGGCCCCGGAGTAGCTGAAAAACTCAATATTCCTCATATTGCTTACGTAGGGAAAGTGGAAGATATAAAACCCGGCACAATGAAGGTACAGAGAATGATGGAAGACGGCCATGATATATTTGATGTTTCGCTTCCTGCGCTTATTACAGTAGTTAAAGAAATTAATAACCCGAGACTGCCTTCTTTAAAAGGCATGATATTTTCCAAAAAAGCCGTAATAAAAAAATGGACAGCTGCAGATATTTCAGCAGATGCTGACAAGATAGGCCTTTCAGGATCTCCTACTCAGGTTATGAAAATATTTTACCCACCGGCACGTCAGGGTGGAGAAAAACTTACCGGAGAACCCCAGGATCAGGCCGCAGCTCTTGTTTCAAAAATGAAAGAGCTAAAACTAATATAGGACTTTAAAATGGCAAATAAAATTGAAGTGTTATCAGAAAAATGTACAGGCTGCAGTTTATGCGTAAAAAGCTGTCCGTTTGGAGCAATAGTGCTTGTTGACAGACCGGAACACCCAAAAAAACAAAAACTTGCAGTAATTGATGTTGCAAAATGTAATTATTGCGGAGCCTGTGTAGACGCATGCAAAAGATTCGGTGCCATTTTGATGTTGAAAGAAGAAAAACAAAAAGCAGTAGATTTTGCCTTATATAAAGACGTATGGGTTTATGCAGAACAACGGCACGGGGAAGTATCTCCGGTAGCTTACGAACTGTTAAATGAAGGCAGAAAACTTGCTGATAAGCTAAAGACTCACCTTTGCGCAGTTTTGCTTGGTGATAAAATTGAAAATCAGGCTCAGGACCTTATTTTACATGGTGCTGATAAAGTATACGTTATCGATAACCCGCTGCTGAAAGAATTCTGTGACGATCCTTATGCAGAAACACTTGCTCATCTTATAAGAGAAGAAAAACCGGAAATAGTGATAATGGGAGCCACAAATATCGGCCGTTCATTTGCTTCCAGGGTAGCCGCAAAGATAGATACTGGTTTAACAGCAGACTGTACAGCGCTTGATGTAGATGTTTCCACAAGAAATTTACAGCAGACCCGTCCGGCATTCGGCGGAAACATAATGGCAACCATTCTTACTCCACGCCATAGGCCGCAAATGGCTACTGTAAGGCATAAAGTATTCAAACGAGCAACCAGAGACACTTCAAGAAAAGGGGAAATCGTAAAGAAAAACTATGATTTCAGCAAACTAAACCCCGGCGGATTAGATTTTATGAACCGCGCCAAATTCCTTCAGTTTGTTGCAGATACAACAGCTAAAGTAAACTTAAGTGAAGCTGATATTATTGTTTCCGGAGGCAGAGGATTAGGCAAACCGGAAGGATTTAAACTTATAGAAGAACTTGCAGAGACAATTGGCGGAGCCGTAGGAGCTTCCAGAGCCTCTGTAGATTCCGGCTGGATACCTTATTCTCACCAGGTAGGCCAGACAGGTCGTACAGTAGCACCTAAAATCTACATTGCCTGCGGTATCTCAGGGCAAATTCAGCATTTAGTAGGTATGGGTTCTTCCGAAGTAATTATTGCCATAAACAGGGATCCCGAAGCGCCAATGATGAAAATTGCTACTTTTGCGCTTGAAGGCGATCTTTATGAAATAATACCCTGGATCATCAAAGAAATAAAAAAATCCCGCGGCGAAATCGAGTTTGTAAAATAAACTGTGTAAACGGCTATAATCTTATATATAATTTAATGGGAGGAGATTATGGCCGA
>MGVC01000033.1 GCA_001800285.1 Elusimicrobia bacterium RIFOXYA2_FULL_39_19
ACGACAATCGGTAAGGTTAATGACTTTATCATCAACCATTATAAGAAAAGGATTAGGCTTTTTCAATTCCTAATTTGGACACACATGTTCTACGCTAATAGATCATTACGAAGTAGTTGCACCAACAAATATAAATCCCGGACAGAGTTTTAATATGACGATAAATGGCAAGAATTTCACCAACGATACCCTAGTAAATTATTCGGGAAGCGTAGATGTTCAGGCAATATCGGCTGATAGTGAGACATATGCCGGGACAGGGGTGCTGGGAATAACAGTTGCGAGCTTGGTTAACGGCACGATAACAAAGTACACTCAGACGTACACTAAAGCAGAAAGAATTAAGTTGAAAGTCGTAGACTCAAATGGAAAGACAGGGACAAGTAATATTATTTATGTTGGAGGCGGAACAGCTACAAAAATAGAGTTAACTGCTAATCCACAATCAATAATTTCAGGTCAAACTTCGTTTTTAACTGCAAAATTGGAAGATTATTATGGGAATGTATTGAAGAACACAGAAATAGATTTTAGCGTTGTCAAAGGTTCGGGTGTAATAAATATTTCGTCCGGTACAACAAATGCAAACGGAGAAGTTTCTGCTTTATTCTCATATAACTTGTCTCAACCAGGTATTTCAATAGTGCAGGCAAGGACGGCTAATTTAAGCATTGAAATTCCAGTTAGGGCATCAGTACTATTTGTACCGGGCACACGATTGACAATAACAGCAACGGAAGATCCCAACACTAAACTTACCTTCCCGGCAGATGCAGTAACAGAAAATATTGAGATATCAATTAGCTTAAAAGTTGACTTAGATACAACAACGGTAGTAGAACTTATTGACGTAGCAAACAGCAAATTGTTAGGAAAAATAATTTCAGAATTAGTCAGAAAATTTACAGCTAATAAAGTAAGCAATAATTTGGAATATGGTGAATTTGAAAAGCTTGTATCTATTGAAATTCCTTATATGGACAGTAATAACGATGGGATAGTTGATGGCACACAAATTGAAGTCAATAACTTGAAGGCGGCTCGTTTAAATGAAACAACAAAAGAATGGGAAACGGTAAATGATGGCGGAATAAATGAGGTTGATAGAACCAAAAAGGTAGTAAGCTGCGATGTTAAACATTTTTCATACTACACTATTGGAGACTTTAATTCAGCAACACTAACACCAAATCCAAAAAGAGGATTAGAAACAGTTAAACCGGCAGAATTGCATTTTGGCGATGCAAATGCAGTAAAGAAAAAAATAAAAGAATTAAAAGAAAAAATTGATAACAATAAATAATACCATGAAAAAAATGACTTTAACCATTCTGATTCTAATATTTATTACAGGTTTAACCTGGTCCCAGGAACAGGCTGTTAAAAAGTTATCAGTTACCATAGGGAACCCTTGGTTTGGTTTAAAATATGATATAAACTCAAGATTTTCCGCAGAGCTTCGGGATGTAGTAGACCCTGACTTAAATATTCCGGCAGTGAAAGGATATTACAACTTTTATAAAGGTAGTAAATTAACAGGTTTTACAGGGGTAGGGTATGGAATAATTTCATTTAAATCGGAAGATGTAACAGGTAATGGTTCTTTATTAACTGTTTTCGTAGGAAGTGAATACAAACTAATGCCAAATAAATCCTTGTCATTAGATATTGGTTATTCAACAATTAATCTAAAATCATCAAATTATTCAGTTTCTGGACCTGAATATATTTTCAATATTGGCTTAAATTGCTATGTTTTTTAAACTCTCCTAAAAACTCCTTACAATTTGTAAAGTTTTCAATCTAATCGTTAATCTGCTCAATTAAAAAACCCGCAGAAAACTGCTTCCCAGTAACTTCTTCTCCGGATTTAGAAACCGGAATCTTCTTCGTCTTTTATGTCAGGAATGTAATCGCTGGTAGTTTGGTTTAATAATACGGTTTTAGGTTCGGTACCGGTAAGATAGGCTTCGTTATAAATAATGTGTTTTGAATCCGGTGTAGCCAGATAGCCGGTGTTGGAGTCAATGTTTGTAAAAGTTATACCGGTCTTAGGCACGGGAAAATCCATTTCCGGATATCCTTTAAGCGATTTTTTCATGAAGTTGGTCCATATGGGACAGGCTACCGATCCGCCGGTATTTTTTTCTCCCAGGGTACGTTTATCATCGTAGCCTACCCATACGCCGCAGGTAAGCTGGGGCGTGTAACCTATAAACCAGGCATCAGAATAATTGTTTGTGGTACCGGTTTTGCCGGCACAGGGGCGTTTGAAAAAATAACTTACGTATTTGCCTGTGCCGTCTCTAATGACGCCTTTTAAAATGTTTGTCATTATGTAGGCGGTCTGTTCCGACAGCACGTCTTGTTCCTGTGTATGATTTTCTTTTATCACTTTGCCTGTGTTGTCTTCAATTTTTATGATAGCGTAAGGCTTGGTTAATATGCCGCGGTTGGCAAAAACATTATATGCCCGTACCATTTCCATCATGGTAACATCGCTTGAACCCAATGCCAGGGAAAGTGTGTTTGTCAGCTGACTGTCTATGCCTATGCGATGAGCATAATCCACAACTGTAGTAGGGCCCAGCTCATCTATGGTTCTTATGGCGCACATGTTCAGCGAAAATTCCAGGGCACGCCGCAACAAAACTTTACCATGATATTTTCTTTTATAATTTTCCGGCATCCATACTTTCAGCGGGTCATTTACCCATTCTTCCGGAAGGGTGGCCAAATATTCTGTGGTGTTTGATTTTAGTCTCCAGTCTCTGCCATCATTTACATAAACCAGGCGGCTGTCATCAATAACAGAAGTGGCTGTATAACCTTTATCAATAGCGGTGGTGTAAATGATAGGCTTAAACGCGCTTCCCGGCTGGCGGTAGGCTTGGTAGGTTCTGTTAAACTGTGATTTTTTAAAATCTCTGCCGCCGACCATAGCGCGTATCTGGCCGGTCTTAGGGTCTAAGGCCAGTAAAGAGCACTGGGCAAACGGAATATCGGTAGATTTTTTTATCACAAATCTTTTATTATCAAAATCATTTAGAAATTCGTTTATTACAATTTCCGCGGTAGTCTGCATTTGCAGGTCCAGCGTAGTATAAATTTTATAACCGGCGCTGTAAAGCACATCTGACCCGAACTCCTGCTCTACCTGCTGGCGCACGTACTCTACAAAGTAACCAGCCCTGAAGGTAGGAAGCGGTACGGAAGTTTTTTGAATTACAATAGGTTCCGCCTGCGCTTTTTTGAGTTCTTCAGCGGTAATATATTTCATCTTCCTCATCTGGCCCAGCACGGTTTCTTTTCTTGATACCGTTTTTTCAAAATGGTTAAAGGGTGAATAATGGCTGGGTGAGCGGATAAGCCCCGCCAGAGAAGTACATTCAGAAAGAGAAAGCTCCCAGGCATGTTTTGAAAAATAAAGCATGGCTGCCTGCTCTACACCGTAAGCGCCGTGTCCCAGATAAACCTGGTTTAAATACATTTCCAGAATTTCCTGTTTGGAAAAATTCCTTTCCAGCTGTATGGCAAGCACCAGTTCTTTTGCTTTTCTGGTAAAGGTTCTTTCCTGGGTAAGAAAAGCGGTTTTTGCAAGCTGCTGCGTAATAGTAGACCCGCCTGCGGCTATACGCCGGCTTATCGTGTTCTGCACGGTAGCGCGCATTATGCCCATAAAGGAAATACCCCAATGGGAAAAAAATCTCTGGTCTTCAATGGAAAGTACTGCGTTTTGAAAATCTATGGGAATTCTGTAAAGAGGTATCCAAGTACGGCGTTCGGTAAAATATTCGGTAATTAACAGGCCGTTAATATCATAGAGCTTAGATGAAAGGGTGGGTTTATATTCCTTTAGTGTTTCTACCGGAGGCAGTTCTTCAAGAACTATGCGCACATAATAACCCGCCAGCGCTAAAAGCACCAGGCAGTAAGCCAAGACCCTGTAACGGAAAAGAAAAACTTTCATGGTTTTTGTAATTCAGTAAAAACAAAATACAGTAAACGGCAGTATACTTCAGCGATGGAGTAAAGTCTTTACTGCCGTGAACTTCATCGCTGCTTTTTACTTCATCGCTGTCTTTTTATTTAAGTTCTTTTTCCAGTTTATTATACTCATCCCACATTTCTTTGGGCATTCTGTTTCCAAACTGGTCAAAGAATTTCTTTATATCGGCCACTTCGTTACCCCATTCCTGCTTATTTACTTCAAAAAGTTTTTCCAGCTTGTTTGCGGGAATGTTAAGGCCTGCTGTTTCTATGTCTTTTAAGTTCGGAACATAACCGATAGGCGTTTCTTTTGGTGCCACGTTATTATTGGCTCTGTCTATTATCCATTTCAATACACGGATGTTGTCTCCGAAACCCGGCCATATGAATTTGCCTTCTTCATCAACACGAAACCAGTTTACGGAAAATATTTTTGGCGGGTTTTTCATTTTCTTGCCTATATTTACCCAGTGGCCGAAGTAATCGCCCATGTTATAACCGCAGAAAGGCAGCATAGCCATAGGGTCCCGGCGTAAAGTACCCACCTGGTGAATTGCAGCAGCCGTAGTTTCAGAGCCCATTCTGGCGCCTAAAAATACTCCGTGCTGCCAGTTGAAAGATTCTACCACAAGAGGCATAAGATGCGTTCTTCTGCCGCCAAAAATTACTGCAGAAATCGGTACGCCTTTAGGATTATCAACTTCTTTTGAAAGAGTGGGAGCATTGTACATGGAAGTTGTGAAACGTGAATTGGGGTGCGCAGCTTTTCCCTGTCCGCCGGCTACCCATTTTTTACCCTGCCAGTCCAGCATATTTTCCGGCACGGGGCCGTCTATGCCTTCCCACCAGGGTTCATTGGTATCGGTATTTAAACCGGTGTTGGTATAAAGCGTAGGAAAAAATTTGTTTGCCTGCAAAGTGCGCATCATGTTCGGGTTGGATTTCATGGAAGTGCCCGGCGCTACTCCGAAAAAACCTGCTTCCGGGTTAATGGCCCACAATCTGCCGTCAGGGCCTATGTTCATCCAGGCAATATCATCGCCAAGGGTCCAGATTTTATAGCCGGGTAATGCTGATTCCAGCATAGCCAGATTGGTTTTTCCGCAGGCAGACGGCAGGGCGGCAGTAATGTAAGAAACATTTCCTTTCGGGTCTTCTATGCCCATAACCACCATGTGTTCTGCCAGCCAGCCTTCTTTTAAACCAAGGCAGGAAGCAATACGAAGTGAAAAACATTTTTTTCCTAAAAGCGCGTTGCCGCCATAACCGGAACCAATGCTCCAGACAAGATTTTCGCCCGGAAAATGCATTATATAACGCCGGTCCGGATTAAAATCACCTACGGAATGAATGCCTTTTACAAAATTATCTGTATTTCCTATTTTATCAACTATTTTTTTGCTCATGCGGGTCATTATACGCATGCTCACCGCCACATAAGACACATCGGTAAGCTGAATACACGCTTTAGCGTAAGGCGAATCCGGGTGACCCATCATATAAGGAAGGACATACATTGTTCTTCCTTTCATACAGCCCCTGGAAAGTTCGGCCATTTTCTTTTTTGCTTCGTCCGGGTGCATCCAGTTATTGTTTGGGCCGGCTGTTTCTTTATCCGGGTGGCAGACAAAAGTTAAATGTTCGGTACGCGCCACGTCAGTATGGTGGCTTTTATGGTAATAACAATTAGGAAATGTTTTCTGGTTTAGTTCCTGAAAAATAGGGTGGCCTTCAATATTTTCTTCTTTAATTCCCACCTGAATCAGCCTGCGGGCTTCTTCTTCTGACCCGTCGCACCAGTAAATTTTCTCCGGCTGTAATAATTCTGCCTGTTGTTTTACCCATTTTTCAAGCTGTGTTGCCATAATACTTCTCTCCTTTACATTTAGATATAATAATGGCGCCACGAATGATGGCGCCAGGCACTGACCTTCTTTTACTTAACAAACAATAATGGTTCTTATCAGGACTGGTTTTTCCAAACTTTTTTCTTTTCCGTTACTTCTTTTTCTTCAACCGGGTATATTTCTTCCAGCAGTTCTGCCGGCGCAAACCAGAGTTTTATTTCTCTTTCGGCATCTTCATCATTTGCCGAACAGTGTATTACGTTTTCAAAAATGCCTTTTGTAGTTACCCTGCCGTACTGGCCGCGGATAGTGGTAGAACCGGCTTCTTCCGGATTGGTAGCGCCGGCTAACTGCCTGATTTTGCCTATTGCGTCTTCGCCCGCATAAACAAAAGCCATTACTCTTTCATACTCTTTGCTGTAATATTTTCCCTGCATATATTTAACTACATTGTCAAAAAACGGTTTATCTACCAGGTGCGGATAATGCTTTTCTGCCAATTCACGGGTAACAGTAACCACTTTTGCGCCTATAATGCGCAGTTTGGTTTCTGAAAGCCTGGTTAGAATGTTTCCTGTAAGAGATTTTAAAAGGCCGTCCGGTTTAATGATTACTAACGACTTGTTGTTTCTTGTTGGCATGGTTTTTAGTCCTTTTTTTAGTTCTCTTTAAGTTCTGCAGCGTCCCGTTATTTTAACAAAAAGGGGCATTTTTTGTCAAGTAGAAAACACGGGGCGAATTTGATATAATACGATTGAAAAAACACACCACTTCTTCTATGAAAATAATAATAGTCAGCGATTCACACGGCAATCATAAAGCACTAAGCAAACTGGCAAAAAAATTCGGTAAAAAAGCCGGCCTTTACATACACTTGGGTGATGAATCTGATGATGCTGTTGTTTTTGAGCGGGAAAACCTGAACACTTTAAAAGTTCCAGGAATTTTTGAAGTTTCTTATGCGCTTCCCCACACAAAAAACCGGCTAATTCATGAAGTACACGGCAAAAAACTGCTTTTAACCCATACTCATAAAAAAAACAGCCATGACCCAGCCTACAAACCGCCGCTGGAACAGTTTTTGGCGCAAGCTAATGCAGTGCTTTACGGCCACACGCACATTCCGGCAATTGAAAAAGATTTAAGCGGCAAATTCTGGATAAACCCAGGCCATTTGAAAGAAAATGACAACCGCGGATTTCCCATGAGCTACGCAGTTATGGAAATAACTGATGATACATTCAACGTAAACATATATCGCTTTGATAATGATGAAATACTATTAAACAAAACACATAGTGATTAAGTGATTAGTAGATTGTGGTTAGTAGTTCGTTTATTTTAGTTTTTACTAACCACATAACCACTTATACACATAACCACTGTCTTGATATTCCCCGATGTTTTCCTTTTACAAGTTGACATCGGGATGCCTACTCGGCAGGAGGAAAAATGGCAAAAATTATACCTTTTAACGGCATCCGCTACCGCGGTGCTTACGAAAAAAACCTTTCCGGGCTTATCTGCCCGCCCTACGATGTAATAAATAAACAGCAGAGAAAATCTCTCACGGATTCAGCTGCAACAAATTTCGTAAACATTGAACTTCCGGTAAGTGATGCATCATCAAAAAAGCATTTACAAAGTTGGCTAAAAAAAGGCGTGCTGGCAAAAGAAAAAACACCGGCCCTGTATTTTTATCAGCAGGAATTTTCCCTGGCAGGCAAAAAGTTTAAACGCACCGGTTTTTTTGCCGGACTGGAACTGGATGAAAAGTATATTCATAAACACGAAAAAACAATACAGAAACACATTGACCACAGGTTTGAACTTTTAAAAACAGTAAAGGTAAACACCAGCCCCATTTTCTGCCTTTTCCCGGATAAAACAAAAACTATTACAAATTTTATCCTTAATACGGTTAAAAAAAACAAACCAATAACATTTAAAGACCCGGACGGTATAATTAACCGCCTGTGGGTGGTTACAGACAAAGCAGTCATCTCAGAATTAGCGGAAAAAATTAAAAAAACAGCTCTTGTTATAGCTGACGGCCATCACCGGTGCAGGACAGGAATGTTGTACAGGGATTTAATTGAAAGCGGCCCGTCTTGCAGTGACAGCCGGGGTTCAAAAATCGGAAACCGTAAACAAAAATTAAAAAACAAAAATCAAAATTATAAGTACATTTTATCGTTTTTCTGCTCTATTGAAGACCCGGGCCTGGTAGTCCTGCCTACGCACCGTGTAATAAAAGCTTATCCGGACATAAAAGAAAAGCTGGCAAATAATTTTACGCTTTCTCCCTGGAACGGCAAATCAAAACCGCAGATTGTCTGTTACCATAATGGCGAATTTAGCACTTTAACACTAAAAGACAAAACCTTTGCCAAAAAAAACAAACTGGAAGCTGAAATTTCAGCAATTGTTTTAAATGAATTCCTGCTTTCTGCTATAAACCCTGAAAATATTTTCTTTACAAAAGACATAGGTGAAGCAGTAAAAAAAGCCCATGAAATTGAAGGCTACGCATTTTTACTGGAGCCGCCAAACGTAAATACGGTATTTGAGCTGTCACAAAAAGGCAAGGTGATGCCTCAGAAAACCACCTATTTCTATCCAAAGGTTCCGGCAGGGCTGGTAATTTACTCACTGGAGGATTAAAAATGCTTAATTTATCCGGTCTTAAAAAAATCTTTTCCGGAAACAATAAAGTAGAAGTTAAGTTACCTGCATTAGGCCTTTTATTAATTGTTGCCACCCTTTTATTTTACACGTCCCGCGAAATACTGCATTTTAAAAAACAGATAAAATCAGACATAGCTTACATAATTGCCTATCAAGAAGTCAGCATTATAAAGAAAAAAAGCTTTTCCTCTATAAAAGAAGGCCTCTGCGAACCAATAAAAATAGAATCCAAGGATACTGTTTACTACCAGAGAGTCTCTATTAAATCTATAAATCCAGAAAAAAAACGAGTAGATGTAAAGGTGTCCTGGCAGGAAAATACTGAAGCCCAGGAAATAAAAATAACACAATATGTCACAAAAAAATCACAACTGCTTAGTAAACAACCCGGAAAAAAATCCCCTATTTCAATGGGCAAAAGTATTTTCAAAAAGGTATTGAAAAAACTTAAAAACTGACGTATAAACATATTACGATGCCGGAAGAATTAACCGTAGAAAAATTAATTGAAGCAGGAAACCACAGGTGTACCCACCTGGACTGGGATAACGCCATACGGCATTATAAAAAAGCACTGGCCCTCTCTCCGGAAGACCCCGGTATACTGCTGTTGCTGGGTGACGCTTATACAGGCAAAGCGCAAAAAGATGCAACTTTTTACAGTTTTGCGGTTGATTACTATCATACCATAGTTACTAAAAATCCTCTAAACAGCATTGCTTACAAAAAACTTATATATGCCTCAATGAAAAACCATTCGCTTGGAGACCTGGCGTCAGAGCTTAAAAATAAACTGGAAAAAGACCCGGAAAACAAGCTATATAAATCCTACCTGGACCAGATAACCACACTGGCAGTTTTTGACCGGGATTTTATTCCCATAAGGCAGTATAGATACCAACCCACCTTGTTATCGCGCCTTTTATTTGACTTTGTTCTGCTGCCTGTAAGTTTACTGCTTATCATGCTTTCAATTTTCAACCCGCAGTTTAAAGGGTTGCTCAGAGAGTCAATATTTCTGCTGTTTTTTTATGTTGCTTATCGTGTTTTCCTGCATAATCAGAATAACTAGAAAAAGCGATGGAGTAGAAGGCAGCGATGGAGTTAACGGCAGTAAAGACTTTACTTCATCGCTTAATCGCTGCCTTCTACTGCCGTTCACTGCGTTTTACTGTTTTAAAGGGAGAAAAAATGCTGCGGGCAGCTACCATACTCGTACCTGCTGGTTATCCGATAGGAAGGATAGCAGGGTAGCGTATTTTTTACCACTAGTAACCCACTGACTGGATTATTTCAACCACAATAAATAATCCATGTCGTCGGGATAAATGTCAGCAACCTTACTCGTACCTGCTGACATCCGATTGGAAGGATAGCAGGTCACACATGTCCTTCGGACAAACATTTAAAGGGGAAAAAAATGCTGCGAGTAGCGTATTTTTTACCACTAGGATAATGTCAAAACTAAAATGAAAGAATAATGAAAAAAAATAGACAAGAAGTCATTTCTGTCCCGCGCAAT
>MGVC01000034.1 GCA_001800285.1 Elusimicrobia bacterium RIFOXYA2_FULL_39_19
ATCAAGTATAACACTAAGCTGGACCGCCAGCACCCAGGCTGGTGACGGAGATTATGCCAGTTATTACAGAATATACCGCGGAGTTTTACAAGTAGGTACAACAACAGGAATTTCTTTTACAAATACAGGATTAAGCGAAGGAACAACATACAGTTATACAGTTTATGCAGTAGATGACGCCAATAATCAAAGCAGCGGAATAAGCGGCAGTTATTGTACATCAAGAACAGCAGACATAACACCGCCGCAACCTCCTACAACATTAAGCAGTTCTGCCCAGACAGAAACCAGCATAACTCTTGAATGGATAGCCTCAACGCAATCCGGTGACGGAGATTATGCAAGTTATTACCGCGTATACCGGGAATCAACATTGATAGGCACACCCGGCGGTACAACCATAACAGATTCAGGCCTTACTGCAGAAACTACCTATAATTATACGGTATATGCAGTAGATGATGCCGGCAATCAAAGCACAACCGGCGTCCAGGGAAGTTTTAGTACCTTACAGGCAGGAAGCGATGTCACGCCTCCGGCAATAGAAACAGCAGCTGCAACAAACAAAAATACAGTAAGGGTGACTTACAGTGAACCGGTAGATGAAACATCTGCTGAAACAGTAAGCAATTACAGTATAAATAACGCAATAACAATAACAGGTGCGGTGTTAGATGTGAACCTGATAACAGTAAGTCTGACAGTAAGTGACCTTACAATAGCAACCAACTATACTGTGACAGTCAATGATATTAAAGACCGTGCAGCAACACCCAATACTATAATAAGCAATACGCAGGAAGATTTTGTTTATACGGGTGATGTAACGCCTCCTGAAAAGATACTAAACGTAAAGGCATTTGATAATCCTGCCGATGCCGGAGGAAAGGCAATAGTAACTTGGACAAAAAGCAGTGAAGATGATGTGCTTGGCTACAAAGTATATTTCAGTTCAGAGCCTTTCAGCGGTATATCGGGTGCAACATATTTCGGCGGTTCGCCGATAAATAACAGGGATGCATCATCCTGTACGGTGGCCGGTTTATCGGTAGATACCCAGCCGTATTATTTTAGTGTGCTGGCATTAGACAGTTCCGGTAATGAAAGTGCAGAGCTTACCTGTTCCAACGGCGCGCGTGCAATAAATAACCGGGTGGGAGAAGTTGTAAATGGTGTTGAAGATTATGAAATAACTGCTGGTTATAGTACCACCATTAAAGTTTTGGTGCCTACTGGGACCAATAAAGGTGTTTATATAGATATATCTGAACCGGGTACGGATAAAACATATAAAATAAACACAGCAGACACAAAAGCACTGGGTAATTCAAAAGTCATCAGCAGTACAGTTAATGATTTATCCGGCACTTGTACAGAATTCAAAGCTAAATTAAGTTTATTATCAGAAGTAACAATAATAATTCCATACCCTGCAAGTGTAATAGGAGAAACAGAAAACGGTTTAAGAATTTATACACTAAATGAAACAACCAACGACTGGGAGCTGGTAAGCGGTAATCATACAATAGATAAAGCCAACCACACGGTATCTATAAATGTAGCGCATTTCAGCGTGTTTAGAATACTTGGAACAGTATTATCAGCAGACACTCTAAACGAAGTAAGGGTATACCCAAATCCGTTTAAACCCAATGATAACAAACCGGAAACAGGTACCTGGGTTACGGGGATAATTTTTGATAATCTGACCAATAATTCAACAATAAAGATTTATACGATGTCCGGTGAACATGTTACCACATTAAATGAAACAGATAATAATGGTAAATATGAGTGGAATGTAACAGATAAATCAGGCAACAGACTTTCCAGCGGGACTTACCTATACAGAATCACCAACCCTTCCGGACAGAAGATAACAGGAAAGATAGGAATAGTGCGCTGATGCGGGTGATAGATGCATAAAAAAATAATTTATTTTTTACTATTGGTATTTTGCCATGTTGCCGGCCATGCAGATGCGCCCGATCCTGCCGGCATAAAAAAGTTTGATTTTGGCACCACCACTTCAATTTTATATTCCGGGTTCATCAGGGTAAGTTCAACCAATACATATAGTGCGGCAGCAGGATACGGCTGGTCCGGCGGTGGTGGCGGTCAATATTCCTCGGGAATCGGTTTGGAGAGCGGCCCGCCGAACTACACAAATTTCCCGGATCAACTGGCCTGTGATTATGTGGGCTGGTCAAGAATCAGCGCGGTAAACTGCCAGTTCAGGGTTGATTTAGCCAACGGCGATTATATAGTCCAGGTATTGTTCCGCAACCCCATACCTATCAGAACCTATGAGTTCAAGTACAGCGCCAACGGCGGCACTTCCTATACAACATTATTCAGTTCAAACATCAGCATAAGCAACGCTTATACCCGGCCCTATTTCCTTTTAGGAATGGGTTTGGATTATACCCCCAACCAGGACGCTTTTGATAAGTACATTGACCGTTTTTATCCCGTAAGAAGATATACTGTTACGGTTACAAACGGTTATTTGCTTTTTTATTTCAATAATTGCGCGCTTAGCATGCTTGCAGTTTATCCGCAAAGCCAGGAAGCTGCGGGTGAAACCTGGATAGCAAGCGTGAAAACATCCCGTAAAAATACTTTCAACAGCAGTTATTACACGGAATCCCTTCCCGCTGATTCAACGCCCGCCCCGGCGGACGACGGAAAAAATTACAGGTTGTTCACAAGAAATTATGTGAAGGAAGTATATCCCAACACAAAACCGCAATCCTATGAATTGATTTTAGCAACCACCGTGATAACGTTAAGCGCGGCAAAAGGCGAATTTGAACCGGCAATACTTGGGGTTTATCCTTTAAGCGATTTAAATAATGTCAGTGTAACCGTAAGCGAACTCGCCGGAGCGGGAGGCACCATACCCGTTTCAAACATAGAAGTAAGGAACGCGCATTATTTTGAAAAAAGAATAAGTAATTATGGAAAGTATTATACCCCCGTTCCTTTCGCCCTGATGCAGGACGCGGCAGTGAATATTCCAAACGGGCTTACAAAACAGTTCTGGATAACAGTAAAAGTCCCGGATAACGCCGTTGCAGGCGATTATACAGGCACAATAACATTCGCGCCTTCAAATAAAACCGTGACAACAATTCCTTTTACAGTGACTGTGCAGAATTTCAGCCTGCCCACGCCGGATGAAACGGACTGTACTTACGGCTGGTTCCAGGCAGGCATTGAATCCCGCCATGAAAATTACCGCCTGCTTATTTACATGGATGAAAATGAACCTGTTAAAACGCAGGCAAAAACCAAACTTGCTTCAATAGCTGAAAAACAAATCCAGAGCCTTAAAGACCACGGGTGCAATTCAATGCAGCTGCCCTCCCCGGAAATGAGCGGCACAAGCGTTAATTTTACCTGCCTTAATATATATGCTGACGCGATGATCAGTAAAAATTTCGGGCTGGACCCCAAACACCCGAACCAGTTTTTTGTAATAGGCATAGCAAACGATATTGCAAAGTCTTATACTGAATATAGTTCAACCTTCAGGGCCAAATTGAAAACTGCCCTGGAAAGCGTAAGAGACTGGGCCAATTCAAAAGGGATACCCATTATTTTCTGGGTGGTCGACGAGCCGCGTGAAGATTTTAGCCCCAGCTGCCAGCGCAATTATGTTGATACCATCTGGTATCTCGAGCTATGCAATGAAATTACAGGTGTAAAAACTACGGTTGATATGCTCAGGGGGTCTCCCAATCTATGGGGAAATTGTGGATAACTTCTATAATTTACGGGACAATAATTGCTATAATTTGTCATTGCGAACGTTAGTGAAGCAATCTCGTTGTTTTAGATTGCCGCTTCGCTAAAAGCTCCTCGCAATGACTGAAATGACATTATTCTGTGTTCTAATTCTTAAATATTTCTGCATTCTTGAAATAGAACACCTTTCCACAACTATGCCTATACTTCCCCATAGATTATAAAGACCCTGCTCAGGGACATAGATTCCTCGACAAATAAAGATTATACCCCCATGGTTGATTACATGGATATCCTGCAAACCCGGCCCGACATTGAATCAAAACTAATAATAGGCAAAACCCTTACAGGCCCGCAGGACCTGTGGTGGTATAATGTGGGTAAAAACGTAAACAGGTACACCTGGGGTTTTTATAACTGGTCAACGACATCCCAGGGAATTAATCAGTGGGACCTTTGTTATTGGTCTACGCCTTATTTTCCTTTTGAATACCTTACAGGTTCCGAGTGGGGCATATTCGGCGTTATATTGCCTTCAGAAGACGGAACGCCGGTTCCAACCACCTGGTATGAGTGGACCCGCGAAGGGATTGACGATTACCGGTACGCGTATAAATTGGAAACCCTTATAAGCAGCGCTACCAGCATGGGTTTTGGTTCAAACAGCAGTGTTACTACAGCTGTTACACTCCTTGCAAACATTAAAAGCAGCATGCTTACTTATCCTTCAGCATCTATCGCAGAGGGCGTAGCAGGCAGGGCTTATTGGGGCCCGGAATTTGAAAATTTAGACCAATACAGGGAGAATATAGCGCAGTCAATAACGGCGCTCATAGCAATAGTGGAAGCCGGCGGCGACACGACGCCCCCGAACCCCCCGGCGAATTTAACAAATCCCGCGCGCACAACATCAAGCATCCGCTTAAGCTGGACAGCTTCAACATCCGGGGATGTAAATCATTACAAAGTATATAAAAATTCTGTATTTGTAAGCACGGCAGCAGGGACAGCTTATACAAACACGGGTTTGAGCGCGGGAACAACATACAGTTATACGGTTTATGCAGTGGACAATGCCAATAACCAGAGCGTTTCCGGTGCCAGCGGGAGTTACTATACATCAATAACGGCAGATACAACCCCGCCGAACCCGCCTACGGAATTAACCAGCCCGGCCCGGACAGAAACCAGCATAACCTTAAGCTGGGTAGCCAGCGGGCAGGCTATTGACGGCGATTCCGCAAGTTATTACCGCGTGTACAGGGGCGCAGCGTTAATAGGTACACCAAGCGCTACGACCATGCCTGATGCAGGCCTTACTGCGGAAACCACCTATAATTACACTATTTATGCCGTGGATGATGCCGGCAACCAGAGCACTGAAAGTTTACAGGGGAGTTTCAGTACTTTGTCAATCGGCGGGGACGCCACGCCTCCTGAAATATTATCCGTATCGGTATCTAATAAAAACACGGTAAGAGTAACCTTTAATGAACCGGTGGAGGAAGTGTCAGCGGAAACGGTTTCCAATTATAGCATAGACAACGGGATAACCGTCACAGGCGCAGTATTGGATATTAATTTAGAAACCGTGGCATTGAATGTCAGTGATTTAACCATGGGTACAACTTATGCAATAACAATAAATAATATAAGAGACCGGGCAACTAACCCGAATACAATAGCGGCAAACAGCCAGGCAAGTTTTGTATATAGCGGCAATATAACGCCGCTGGGCAAAGTGCTGGGATTAAAAGCCCTTGATAATCCCGCAGATACCGGTGGTAAAATAGTGGTCTGCTGGGCCGTAAGCACTGACGCCGATTTGGCCGGGTATAAAATATATTTTTCTTCCGAACCGTTCAGCGGGATAAGCGGGGCCACCTACTTCAGTGATTCGCCTGTTAACAACAGGGACGCGTCATCCTGCACGGTAACGGGATTGGCAGTAAACATCCAGCCGTATTATTTTGGTGTATTGGCGCTGGATAGTTTTGGGAACGTCAGCTCGGAAACAGGGTGCACGCCGGCGGCAAGAGCAATAAATAACAGGGTGGGAGACCTTGTTAACGGTGAAGAGAATTATGAAATAACAGCGGGTTATAATACTTCAATTAAAGTATCGGTGCCTGAAGGAACTAACAAAGGTGTTTTCATAGATATTCTTGCTGTAGAGGGAACCAATAGTCTTGTTAGCGGAGCCATGTTGGATAAAATCAGCTCGGCGAATCTAAAAGCCTCAGGCAGTACAAAGATAGTCAACAGTACGGTAAATGATTTATCAGCTACTGCTACGGAGTTTAAAGCGAAACTGAGTTTGATGTCCAACGTAACGATAGTAATTCCATACCCTGCAAGTATAACCGGTGAAACAGAAAACGGTTTAAGAATTTATACACTAAATGAAACAACCAACGACTGGGAGCTGGTAAGCGGTAATCATACAATAGATAAAGCCAACCACACGGTATCTATAAATGTAGCGCATTTCAGCGTGTTTAGAATACTTGGAACAGTATTATCAGCAGACACTCTAAACGAAGTAAGGGTATACCCAAATCCGTTTAAACCCAATGATAACAAACCTGAAACAGGTGACTGGAATACGGGAATATATTTTGACGGACTGACAAATAATTCTACGATAAAAGTATATACGATGTCCGGTGAACTTGTAAATACCCTTGAAGAAACGGATAACGACGGAAAATACCAGTGGGATGTAAAGAATAAAGAAAAAGAGAAGCTTTCCAGCGGAACATACATTTACAAAATTACTAACACTACCGGTGAAAAGATAACCGGAAAAATTGGGGTAGTGAAGTGAGTACCATACTTCACCGATTAATGCATGAAGTTGCAAATATTTTTAAATAAACCTTGACTACCCGCTAAATAACGCTATTATTATAGTAGAGGCAAGAGAAATGGACAGGATAGAACAACCGGCGCAAGATTTCACTCCTAAATACTACAAAGTAAAACAGCTACTGATAAGCAATATACAAAAAGGCCAATATCAGCCGCATTCAAAATTACCTTCCGAAAAAGAATTAAAACAAGAATACGGTATTTCCTGTACCACAGCCCAGCGCATAAGACATGAATTAGTTAATGCCGGGGTAGCTTACGCTATTCAGGGTAAGGGGTGTTTTGTAGCAGGTCCGGTACCGGAAACAGCTGCCCGCCCCCAGGTTAAAAAGCATGAATCAGAAGATAAAAGGCTGGCATTTATAGCCACAGACAGCCTGAATGAGTTTTTTTCACCTATATTAAGGGGTGTTTTGGATGTAGCGCAGGCAAAAGGTTATATGCTGGAAATTTTAAGTTCTGGAAGAAGCTACCTGGAAGAAAAAGCGTTGTTAACCAAATATCTGAAAACACCCATAGCAGGTTTGTTATTACAACCTTCTTTATCTGATCAAAGTTATCGGCATTTGTTTCAATTGCAAAAGAATGAAGTAAAAGTTGTTTTAATGCATAGAAATATAAAGAATTGTAAGTTTGATTATGTCGGTATTAATAATGTGAAAGGTGCCAGGGATGCTGTCAATCAACTGATTAAGAAAAGTCACGATAAAATTGTTTTTATATCGGACTATAATTTAAACAGCAGTTCGCCGGCATTGGAAAGGTTGGAGGGATATAAGCAGGCCTTAAAAGAAAAAAAAATAAAAATTGATGAAAAACTGATTTTAGATAAAGAATATGGCGATTACGCTGCCAGGGAAGAAGTGGGTTATAAGAAAATGAAAATGTTTTTACCCAAAGGTATAGAGTTTTCCGCTGTGTTCGCTCATAATGATGAAGTAGCGTTAGGGGCTTATAAGGCGTTAAAGGAAAGAAAAGATAAAAGTTTAGACAATATGGTAATGGTTTGTTTTAGCGACGTCGGTGTCATTAAGAATATAGAAATTCCTTTGATAGAAGTTAAAACGGATTTATATCAGATTGGTTACCAGTCGGCCGAATTGTTATTAAAAAGAATTGCCGGCGGCAGTCCGGCTGAAGCAGGTAAGATATTAATACCGCCGAAACTTATTTTACAAAAACGAATAGTTGATAAGAGATAGGTTGATAAGATGATAAGTGAAACAATCTCAAAATTTAAACGGCAGCAGAATTCTCCGCCTAAGGCGGAGATGAATGCAGGGGTAGGTGTTTGTGTCACGGGCTCCGCCCGTGGGGATCAGCGTTTGAAATAAAAGAATGAAAAAAATAGAATTAAGAATTATTATTGGTTTACTTTATCTATTGACTGTAACAACATCCAATGTTTTTGCGGTTGTTTCCGGCGCGTGGGTGGAAGGCAACCAACGCCCGGACAAAAACTTTGTCAGCGGCAGGAACCCGGACGAGATACTTGCAAAACTTATAGATAACAGCATGACAGACGAACAGAAAGTAATTAAAATCTGGAAATATGTAATGACGCATATATATCATTCACCGGGCCCCTTAGAACTTTTAAACAGGAGCTATGATGATCAAGCCATTGATGCTATTAAATTTTTGCATACTTATGGTACGACAATCTGCGGCCAGAATTCTAATTTGATGACCGCCTTGTGGGAAAAAGCAGGATTTACTACCAGGGGACAGAACATGCCAGCCCATGTTATACCCGAAGTTTATTATAACGGCGGCTGGCATATGCTGGATGGAGACGGGTGCGGTTATTTTAGGTCCAGCACCGGGACAATAACCAGTCTTAGTTATATGGTGAATTTAAGCCTGGCAGACAGGCTTACTTTGTATAACAATCCTGTGCCTGACCCACATTATACGATGTATGGATACGGTTGGTCCTGGTTCTGGGAAAGTTATGTAGGCCGGGATGGTTGGCCTCAGCACCTGCCCCTTTATTGCCATTCAATGGATATTACATTGCGGCCCGGTGAAACATTTACCAGGTATTTTGATAAGCAATGGAGCCCGAATTTTCAGTTTTGGGGTAATGGCAATTCTTTACCTGTTAATGTTAAAGTCTATAATTCCGCCGGTGAGAGCGCTTATGTAAAATCGCCCGGGCCTTTTCCACTCACCAATACCAGTTCATCTCGTGGTTTTGGCATGTATGCAAATGGAGAATATGTTTATACACCGGACCTTTCCCATTTCTCCTGTTTTGAGGGAGTATTGGCGAGTACAGATGTTGTTTCCCAGGGCAGTTCGCCGAAATTAGCTGGTACCAGCGCCAGTTCTGAAGTAATATTTTATATGAGAACACCCTACGTTATTTGCGCCTATCCTGTTGATGGGGAAACAGCAGATGATTTATATTATATTGATGACGGCCATCCCGGCCTTGCCGGAGCTACCAGGGGTGCGATAATAAGCGGGAGTGCTGTAGGAACTGTAAGTATGAGTATATCGTATGATATGGGCAGAACCTGGAATAGCATCGGAAGTTTAAGCGGGTCTTTCAGCAACGACATAACGGATTATGTTAAAGGCAGGTACCAGTACTGGGTGAAATTTAACTTTACAAGCGGCAGCGGGTTGGACTCTCTAACCCTTAATACGCGGGTAATGTTAAATTCTATGATGTTATACAGTTTATGCGGGCTTGAACAGGGAGTAAACAACATTAAGTATAACACGGATAATTTGTCTGTCAAAGAAATAGTTCCTGATATCTGGACTAGCCAGGCAATATACAATGCGGGAAAATATTCAGACTCAAATATGACATGGGAAAATGGGGACGTAAGGCATTTATCGCCAACCGATCCTACGTCCGGCCCTTCCGAGGTTGTATATAAGGTGGATTGCTCCGGCGCCATAAGAAAACTGGACCTGGGGTGCCGTTTTATGGTTCAGACTTACAAATCCCCTCTGCACGAAATGTTTTATTCTACCGACAATGGGAGTACCTGGGTACTTATATCAAGCAATGTATCTTCTGTGGAATTTTATTCCAGCAAGGGTTGTTATAACGGCAGTGCAGCATTGTCCGGCGCGCAAAAACAATGCCTGGTAAAATTTAAAATAACCCCAAACCCGACATGCTATTGGAATAACGGTTTTACAAATTTTTTCATCAGCGCTTATTATGAAAACCCGACCACATCGGATATGATAATCACTCACGGCTGGAACGAAAGCGGCACGCCATATACTCATTCGGAAACAATCCATCCCGGTACAACATTTTATAATTATACAATAAACGTCGGGGCCGCTTTGGCGTTAGGCA
Source organism: Elusimicrobia bacterium RIFOXYA2_FULL_39_19 (assembly GCA_001800285.1). GTDB lineage: Bacteria > Elusimicrobiota > Endomicrobiia > CG1-02-37-114 > XYA2-FULL-39-19 > XYA2-FULL-39-19. Next base: position 9,950 of record MGVC01000034.1, read on the forward strand.
ATGAGTCTGTCTCTCCTGGAAATACATATATAAGAATGGAAGTACCGGTACCCGGAGGGATGACGTCAATAAACGGCTATGTTAACAGTAATTCTTCGGTAGCTGTAAGCGGTGTAACAGTAGCTTTAAGCGGCAGTAGTACCGGAACTTATACCACCGGTTCAAATGGTTTTTATACATTCAGTGTATCCACCGGCGGAACTTATACAATCACTCCAACAAAAACTGACTGGAATTTCAGTCCGATAAATAAATCCTATACAAACATAAACAGTGCACAAAGCAATCAGGACTTTTTTGGTGCTTACACAGGTTCCGGCTATAGTATTAGTGGAACCGTGACCAGTAGTACCGGCAGCGCAATCAGTGGTGTTACGGTAACATTAACCGGTACAGGCACCGGCAGCACATCAACTAATGGAAGCGGTGTTTACCAGTTCAGCAGTTTAGCTCCCGGCAATTATACAGTAACACCAACCTTGACCGGTGTTACATTCAGCCCGTTAAACCGCAGTTACACAGGATTAGGTGACAATCAAACAGCACAGAATTTTACCGGAACCTATATTATTCCCGGAGGTTACGCGGAATTTATCTGTTCAATAAAAGCCACCGGTGGCGATTTCAGCTCGCTTGCCGGCTGGGAAAATGCAATAGATAGTGATTTAACCAGCGCAAACAATAAAGTATTTGGCGGCGCCAAGACAGGAACCATAAGTGACGGCGCATCAGTAACCGGCGCAACCAGCGGTGCTACTGGTACGGTATATCATTGCACGCAAACCCAGATGTATTTGAATGTAACCGCAGGAACTTTTCAGGCAGGTGAACAAATACGGGTGGATGGAAGCAATTATTTAACAACCAGTGATGCAGGAAACAAAGTAATAGCTGCAGCAGAATGTTACCCGATGACCGATACAGCGCCATTAACAATCTACGGCTGGACCACCAACACATCAAATTATATAGAAATAAGAACCCCGGTGGGATACAAACACAGCGGCAAGTGGGACACAAACTCTTATATATTAAATGTGGGAACAACTACAGATGCATTATACATGGAAGAATCCAATGTTCGTATAAACGGATTACAAATAAACGTAACAAAGAACAATATAGACGGCGGGACGGGAATAAATATTTACGGGGATGGTACCACAGCAGAAGATGTAAGAATAAGCAACTGTATAATAAAAGGAACAGGTGCCTTTACAACAATTACTAAACGCGCTATATTCGGCGCCAAAAGCGCGCCTGCTGGTTCAAAGGTAAGAATCTGGAACAATTTAATTTATGATATAAATGGCACCGGGAGCGATTACATAGGAATCTATATCAGAGATGCGGACAGAACTTGCTATCTTTATAATAACACAATAATAAATTGCAGCCAGGGTTATTACAGGGATGAATCAACAATAATAGCTAAAAATAATATGGCGCAGGATTGTACAGATGGGTTTGCGGGCAGTTTTGATGTGTCTTCCGATTACAATTTATCTGACGTAGCCAGTGATGCGCCGGGAAGTAATGCAAAAAATTCAGCAACAGTTACCTTTGCTGATAAAACGGGGAAAGATTTTCATATAACAACAGCGGATACCGGCGCAAAAGATTTTGGAACCTATTTATCTACTGATACATATATAGCATTTGGCACGGATATTGATGGCGATACACGTAGCGGTAGTTGGGATATAGGAGCTGACGAATACAGCGTTGCGGGGGATACAATTCCTCCAAATGCACCTACAAATCTGACAAATCCTGCAAAAACTCAGACAACTTTAACCTTGGACTGGACCGCCAGCACGCAAGCCGGCGACGGTGACTATGCAAGTTATTATAGGGTATATAGAAATGCAGTTTTAATAAGTACTGCCAGCGCAACAAGTTATACAGATACAGGATTAACAGCCGGAACAACGTACAGTTATGGAATCTATGCAGTAGATGATACGAATATAGTAAGTTTATCTTCAGCAACAGGGAGTTTTAGTACAGCCGGAAGCGGAGCGGATACTGTTCCGCCAAATGCACCAACAAGCTTGAACAGTCCCAGTCAGACTGAAACAAGTTTAACAATAAACTGGACCGCCAGCACGCAGGCTGATGATGGTGATTATGCGAGCTACTATAAAATTTTAAGAGATTCAGTGCAGATAAGCACAACGTCAAACACAACATTTACAGATACCGGGTTAAACGCAAATACAACCTATAATTATTCTGTGTATGCAGTAGATGATTCCAGCAATGTAAGTACAACCGCAGCCTTGGGAAGTTTTTGTACAGTCCCGCAGGGAAGCGATATTACCCCGCCAATGATAGTGTCAATAACAGCAGTTAGTTCGGTTGCAGTTAGCATAGAATTCAGCGAACCGGTAGATGAAAGCACGGCAGAAACAATCAGCAACTACAGTATAAATAACGGAATAACCATTACAAACGCGGTTTTAGGTGCAGATTTAAAAACAGTAATATTAGTTACCAGCCAACACAGCACAGGAATAACTTACACAATAACCATAAACAGTATTCAGGATCTTGCAGGGATTCCTAACACAATTCTTCCAGGCAGTCAAATGAATTATATGTATGGTGACACTACTGCTCCGGAAAACGTGACCGGGCTAGGGGCAAAAGATAATCCTACGGATAGAGGCGGTAAAATAATAGTCAGTTGGACAAAAGTTGAGGATGCGGATTTAGCCGGTTATAAAGTTTATTATTCACCTAATCCATTTAATAGTATAACCGGAGCAACGTATTTCAGCGGGTCGCCTGTTTCCAATCCAAACACATCCAGTTGTGTAGTATCGGGATTGATAGTAAATAGCCAGGATTACTACTTTGGAGTATTAGCCATAGATTTATCAGGAAATGTAAGCAGTAGTATATACAGCGTAGGGCCGGTACGGGCCAACAATAACCGTTTAGGTGAAACCATAAATGGGCAGAAAGTGTATGAAGTTACTATGAACACATATAATTTAAAAGCAAAAGTGATAGCAAGTCCAGGTTTAAATGATGGCGTGTACATAAATATAATGAAACCGGAAGAAAAAGCATCAAAAGTAACACAGGCAAACACAAATGCGCACAGTAATACAAAAATAATGAGTGCAACTATTAATGATTTATCAGATACAAGTACAGAGTTTAATGCTTTATTAAGTTTAGTAGAGAAGGTAACGATAGTATTAGCATATCCTTCAGATATAACCGGAGAAACAGAAGAGGGATTAAGGATTTACTGTCTAAATGAAACAACCGATGAATGGGAATTAGTTGCAGGCTCGCAGGAGTTATCACTGTTAGCAAATACAGTGGCGGTAGAGGTAGAGCATTTTAGTGTGTATAGAATAATGGGTACAGTATTAGCAAAGGAAAATTTAAGAGAAGTGAGGGTATATCCAAATCCGTTTAAACCCAATGATGATAAATCTGAAAACGGAACCTGGGATACAGGTATAATCTTTGACAGCCTGACTAATAACTCAACGATAAAAATATACACGTTGTCAGGAGATCTGGTAAATATCCTTGAAGAAACTGATAATAACGGAAAATATACCTGGGATGTAAAGAACAAAGAAAAAGAAAAACTTTCCAGCGGGATATACATATATAGAATTACCGATTCTACCGGAGATAAAATAACAGGGAAGATTGGGATAGTAAGGTGAACCCCCACAGAGTTGTCAACGCCCCTAGCCCCTCTTTGCTAAAGAGGGGAATAAAAGGGGAGTTCCTGAGAGGGGTTAGGGGAGTTAATAAATCTGGGGGCTCATCGTGTTAAAAACAAATGAAAACAAACTTGTAGTGCAGGCTGTAATGGGGGAAATTTCTCATCCATCAAAAGGTCCTTATTTGGTTTCCTTTGACGGAAAAGTAAAAACTCTGCCCGGCACCGGAAGCATAACCTATAATAAAAGAGTAGGGGACCTGTGCGTGGGATTAATGGCTGACCATGTAGAACCGGGAGTAAGCATAAAAAATATGTCTGCAGATACCGGATGTAACACTGGGCTAAATATTCTTGCATGCTGCGGTAATGAGGCAACAGTAATAACCGGAAAAGCAAAAGGAGCCAAAGGCGTTGTTACAGGCAAACATGGCGGAGTGGAACATATAATTGTGGACTTTCCCTTAAAAACAATGGATAAATTAGTAATAGGGGACAAGATGCAGATAAAAGCCTGCGGCACCGGCTTGGAATTGACTGATTTTCCTGCTATAAAGATAATGAATATTTCTCCTGAATTGTTAAAGGCAATTTCTTTGAAGGTTATTGGAAAAAAACTAAGAGTAGGGGTTGCACATATAATTCCCGCTAAAATCATGGGTTCCGGATTGGGAGCCAGTGACACGCATACAGGCGATTATGATATCCAGTTGTTTGATAAAAAAACTGTTGAAGAATATAACTTGCAGGATTTAAGGTTCGGGGATTTTGTAGCTATAATAGATGCCGATAGTTCCTATGGCAGAATTTATAAAACAGGTGCGGTTACCATAGGTATTATTGTCCACTCGGATTGTTATGTTTCCGGGCATGGCCCTGGGGTTACGACCCTATTTACGAGCTCAGAGAAAGGCAGTATAGAAACTTTTATTGATAAAAAGGCAAACATTGCTTCTGTTTTAAGGTTAAAATAAAAACAAAAATTCAAAAAACCCTTGATTTTTGTGTGTTTTCAGGTTATATATGTAGTAATAAGAAGGCATTAAAAATTGGTGGTTAGTAAACAAAAATGTGTTGGATGGCTCAACTCATTTTTTTTGGAGAACCAGTCAAACGTTTGATTGCATTTGAGTAAAGGAATGAAAAAATGAGCGTAACAATAAAAGATATTGCAAAAGAGGCAAATGTAAACTTTTCAACAGTTTCATTAGCTTTGAATAACCATCCAAGAATAAGTTCGGAAACTAAAGCCAAAATAAACGCTATCGCTAAAAAATTAAATTATATACCAAATATTAGCGCAACGTCGTTAAAAAATAAAAAAACACAAACTATTGGATTGGTTATCCATGCTTTAACAAATCCCTTCTTCGTGCAGTTGTTGGCAAACGCAGAAGATGCTGCCTATGATCATAAGAATGACCTTATTGTGTGTTTTAGCGGTTATAAAATGGATAGAGAAGAAGAATATATGAATTTATTGATGAAACGAAAGGTAGATGGTTTGTTAATAACACATATGACCAACAATGTGCAGGAAGAATCTTTTTTAAAAATCCTTAAAAAACTGAAAGAAAATAAATTCCCATTTGTGCTTTTAATGGAAGACATAGATTTAGACTGCAATTGTATTTATATAGATTATGCCAAGGGAGAGTATGACCTGATAAATTATCTGATAAAAATAGGCCATAAACATATAGCTTTTGCTTATAATGGAACTATGTCAAAGAGCTTAAAAAAGCTTGAAGGGTACAAGAAAGCTCTTAAAGAAAACGGTATTGAAATTAAGCCGGAACTAATAATATCAAAAAGTTTTAATACTTATAAGCATTATGAGGAAATAACCGAACAGCTATTGTCCGCAAATCCCCGGCCCACAGTTTTGGTTACAGCGGATGATTATATGGCGCTAAGGTTTCAGGAAGAATTTAGAAACCGGGGTCTTATGATTCCACAAGATATAGCGTTAGCAGGGTTTGATGATATAGCATTTCTTAACCATCTTAAATTTCCGCTGACTACAGTCCGGATTTCTCCAGAAAAAATTGCTAAACTTGGCGTGGAAATGCTGCTGGGCCAAATAGAAAACCCGGAAGCAGAGTTAAAAAAAATAGTTATTGACCCGGAATTGATAATCAGGGAATCCTGCGGAGTAAAAACTATTATGCCCATAAAATCATGATGCTTTTTTTTAAATATTCATGAAGACGTTTGCGCATAATAAATATCGGTAAATATTATTTCAATATAAAATAAGCGGTAAGATTAAGGGGGAGAAAAAAATGTTTAAAAAAGCATCAGCATTAGTTGTAGTTGGTTTTTTTATGTTTGTTAACGCAGTATCTGGGGCCGCAGAGCTTCCGGAAATTTCCGGTCTAAAGTGTTATGATTTCGGCCCCGCGAAGTCGTCTGTGTGGCCCGGGTTCACCCTTGTAACCGGAGATATGGCGTACGATGAAACCGCCGGTTTCGGCTGGA
>MGVC01000035.1:0-47735 GCA_001800285.1 Elusimicrobia bacterium RIFOXYA2_FULL_39_19
GAGGACACGAATAAAACAGTAACTTTAGCAAAGTATCGACAATAGATTATATAAAAAAGCATAATAATGTCAAAAGATTTTTGACATTACGCTTTTAAATTTAGGGAGGGAATATGGGAAAAGTTTTTTCGGGCAAGATGTTGGCAGAAGGCAAAAAATTTGGTATTGTAGTATCTAGGTTTAACGAGTTCATTACAGGCAAGTTGCTTGAGGGCGCAAAAAATTCGCTTATCAGGCACAACGCAGATGAAAAAGACATTGATGTTGCCTGGGTTCCTGGTTCCTTTGAAATGCCGGTTGTTGTAAAAAAACTTGCAGCCAGTAAAAAGTATGATGCAATAATATGCCTCGGGGCTATCATAAAGGGTGAAACTTCCCACAATGAATATGTAGCCAACGAAGTAACCAAAGGCATTGCCCAGGTATCTCTTGAAACAGGCATTCCCATAGCTTTCGGCATACTGACCACAGAAAATCTGGAACAGGCCATAGAAAGAGCGGGCACAAAAGCGGGCAACAAAGGTTCCCAGGCGGCAGAAGCAGCCATTGAAATGACAAACTTGATTACACAAATATAAAGGCCGTAAAAAGTAAAGAGTAAACAGTAAATGGTTGAATTCTTTTACCATTTACTCGTCCGGCATCATCAGGCGGGGTCACCTCCGGCACAGCAGGACAGACCTCTTACTACTTACACTTACGAATTTAACATGGGATTAAGAAGAGAAGCCAGAGAAACTGCATTAAAAGTTCTTTACCTGGTAGATATTACTAAACTTACCATTCCGGAAGCCATAGATATTGTTATTGGTGACGCCAAAACACACGTTCATCTGATAACATTCATGGAGCTTATTGTTTTCGGTACTATTGAAAACATTAAGGAAATTGATTCCTATATCAATACATATGCGGAAAACTGGAACATAGCCAGAATGTCTACCGTAGACAGAAACATCATCCGCATAGGCGCCTTTGAAATACTGAAAACTCCCGAAACACCCATCAGCGTAATAATTGATGAAGCCGTAGAAATATCCAAAAAATATTCCACCCTGGATTCCGGCAAATTTGTAAATGGTATTCTTGACAAGATTAAGCAGGAAAGAAAACAAATCAAACCTCAACAGGCTGCAGAACAGGAACCGGAAAAAAAAGCAGAACAGGAACAAAAAAAAGAAACAGAGCAGGAAACCAAGGCCTCATAAAATTTACGGGGTAATTTCATGCCGCAGTTAAACATAGAACTTGCAGCAAGAATAATCAAATCATTCAGGTCTACCATAAGCAACTACAGGATTTATCCTACCGGAAGCCAGATAGTAGTAAACAGCCTCACCGTCTTGTTAAACGCCATAAATGAGCATCTAAACGCAAACGATTCCTTTACTATAAGCGAAGCTCACCACAAAATGCTTATCGACGGCCAGGAAGTAAAATCCCTCACGGACTCATTTCTCCTGACACTTCTGGGTGAACTTGAAATCCAGAGCATGACCTTTCAAAAAGGCATTACTTTAGAACATCTTGCCTACTTTCTTGAACTTATAACCACTAAAGATAAAATAAAATTAAAAGAAATCGTCGGAAAAATAACCGACATTCTAAAATCAAAAAACATAACATCCATTGCCGTAGATACCGTAAAATACGTTGCCGTAAAAGACGGGGAAGAAGTAGTCAGTAAAATTTCCGGACTCGTAGATAATATTCAAACAGACCCTGCGGCCTTTATGACATCGCTTCGGGATATTTATGATTCAATGGATACCATCCAGGACAAAAACTCAAAAAAGGAAATTACAGACCTGCTGGCAAAAAAGATTTCATCCATGGACCCTTCCAGTATCAAGGATTTTTTTGACAGACCATTGCCATCTAAAATCGAACAGTCCGGCCTTAAAGACTCAGTCCTTTCCTCTCTGCCTCAGGATAAAATACGCGATATTTTTGATGAAATTACCTCCTGGTACGACGACATACAAAGAAACAGCAAATCTGAATTTGAGGCTATTGAAAAACTATCCGGCTTAAAAAGCTTCTTAAATAAAATACTTACTTCTCCGCAAGCAAGAAACATTCCTTTCCGTTTTTTTGAAGAGTTACTTCGGGTAGGCGTACTTGAAGAACTGCCGGTCTGGATAAAAAAAGAAGAACCTACCTTAATTTTAAAAATTGATAAACTTCTTGAAGGCGATGCTATAACGCTTTTAGACCCGCCTGTCCGCGACACTCTGGCCGCCATGGTAAAACAGCTCTGCCAGTCTGAATTAAGCGACATGGCAGAAAAGCTCACAAACAAACTTGCCGAAAACCTCAAGCAACCCCAACTTAAAGTAAGAAGCGACACTATCCGCACCTTGATGGAAATCTATGATATTATCGTAACGTTTCATAAAGAAAAAATTCTAAAAAACATGGAAATTACTTTTCTATCTATGTTTGAAAAAGAACGCAATATTGAAATTTATGCAGCCCTGGTAAACCTGCTTACCAAAAGAGTTATCCAGCTTCTGCTTAATAATGCCCCCCAGGAAGCCATAGAAATATTACAGCTTATAAAGCGGCACTTATACCCGCAAACTGAAGGAGACAAAGAAAGAAGAGATGTCACCAACGAATATTTTGTGCGTTTAACCTCAGAAATAAGCCCTCTTTTAATTGCCGAAATGAAATCCGGCATTGAAAAAAGGCAAGGCTACGCAATTACCATAATTACCATCATGGAAGATACCATGACCAGCACTCTGGCCGATATCATCCGTGAATCCGATGATTACAGAACCAGAAAAACAGCCGCTTTTGCCCTGAAAAACATAGGCGAAAAAGCAGTTATCAGTTTTGTAAATTCCATCGCATTAGATACCAATACGGAAGTAATGCGCAGAATAATAAATATTTTTGATGAATTTACCGGTTTTAACATAACGAACAAAATCCAGGAACTGTTAAAATACCCGGACCCGCACGTAAAAAAATTGCTCCTGCGCTTCCTGCTTAAATCCAACCATCCTAATGTAAAAGCCCTGCTAATTAATGAGCTGTACAACAAAGATATCGCAGCCGACATTATTAAAATAATTAGTGAAAACAGAATTTCTGAAGCAATAGATGAACTGCTTAACATTTCAACATCCACTATACTCGCTGTCCAGGAAGAACTGTGCATGGCTTTTGGCTTGTTATTAGATACCCGTGCAATTCCGGTACTTTATAAATACATTAAAATAAAGAAATCATTTTTTGGCGGTTCTAAGCCTAATGCACCGGAAACAGTCCGCATGCGCGCTGTCTGGGCCCTGGGCAGATTTTTACCAAACAAAACCGCAGAAGCAGCCCTTGCTGAAGCCTTGAAAGATTTTAATGAATCTGTAAGAGCAGAAGCACACAAAGCTCTGTCACGCTAAACATATCCTGAAACGCCTTAAAAATAACCATTCAAATGTCCTATATAAAAACCCAAATTGAAGCTCTCCGCATTGAAATAAAACACCACGACTATCACTATTATGTGTTAAACCAGCCTGAAATTTCTGATACTGAATACGATAAACTCTATAAAGGTCTTGAAACCCTTGAAAAGCTGCATCCTGACCTAATCACCCCTGATTCGCCTACGCAACGTGTTTCAGGACAGGCAGTAAAAGAGTTTAAAACTGTCCGCCACAGCGCACCCATGCTTTCTCTGGAGAATACCTATTCGCCCGAAGAAATAAAAGAATGGCATATAAGAATAGCAAAAATTCTACCTGACAAACCTTTTGAATTTATAGTAGAACCAAAAATTGACGGCATTAGTTGTGCCGTTACCTACACTTCCGGAATACTTACCATGGGTGCCACCCGTGGTGACGGGGAAACCGGAGAAGATATTACTCTTAATATTAAAACTATCCGCTCCATACCGTTATCTTTAACTCTTCCTGAACATACCAGCGCTTTTCCCCGTACTTTTGAAGCCCGCGGTGAAGTTTTTATAGACAAAAGTGATTTTAACTGTATAAATGAAACATTTTTAAACAAAGGGGAGCAGGTATTTGCAAACGCCAGAAATGCCGCCGCCGGAAGCCTGCGTCAGAAAGACCCAAAGATAACCGCAGAGCGCAAATTGAAATTTTTCGTCCACTCTTTCGCCAGCTTAAATTCTGAACTTAAATTTGAAACCCACTGGGATTTTCTTAAGACCTGCAGAAACTTCGGCTTAATGACCATTGATAAAACAAAACTCTGCAAAACCATAGATGAGGCTGTAGCCTATTGCCTTAAAATGCAGGAACAACGCGATAAACTGCCGTTTGATATTGACGGTATGGTAATAAAAGTCAACTCGCTTTCCCAGAGAGAAACACTGGGCACTACCATGAAATCACCGCGCTGGGCTATTGCTTACAAATTTCCTGCCCGCCAGGCAACTACAAAAGTCATTAATATCCGTGTGCAGGTAGGCAGGACCGGCGCTATAACGCCGGTTGCAGACCTGGAACCGGTAGAATGCGCAGGTGTAATAATTTCACACGCCACATTGCACAATTTTGATGAAATAAGCCGTTTGGATGTACGCATTGGAGATACCGTGCTTATAGAAAGAGCCGGTGAAGTTATCCCTAAGGTAATTAAAGTAATTGAAACAAAACGTACCGGCCACGAAAAAAAAGTTAAAGTACCGGAAAAATGCCCCGAATGCTCCGGCAATATCATCAGAGAAAAAGAAGAAGAGGTGGCTTACCGCTGTATAAACCCGTCCTGCCCGGCCCAGCTTGCCGGGGCCCTGCTGCACTTTGCCAAACGCGAAGCCATGGACATTGAAGGACTGGGAGCTTCTGCGGTTAATCAGCTTGTTGAAAAGAAAATAGTTAACAGTTTTGACGAAATTTATTCTTTAAACAAAGAAACCCTTATAGAACTGGATTTATTTAAAGACAAAAAAGCGCAAAACCTTTTAGACGCCATAGAAAAAAGCAAAAAGCAGCCTCTTTCGCGTTTATTGTTTGCTTTCGGCATAAGAAATGCTGGTGAGAAAGCAGCGCGCACTTTGGCAGAAAACTTCATTACTCTTGATTCCGTTATTAAAGCTTCCGCAGAAGACCTTACTAATATAAAAGAAATAGGCCCTGTTATGGCTGAATCAATAAAGAATTTTTTCAGCCAGAGCAAAACAAAAACACTAATAGACAAACTAAAATCAGCCGGCATAAATACCACTGAACCAAAAGAAAATATACCTAAAGGCGGCATCTTTTCAGGCAAAACCTTTGTTTTTACAGGAGAACTTAAAACCCTTTCAAGAAGCGAAGCGGAAAAACAGGCCAGAAAACTCGGCGGGCAAACATCTTCCAGCGTATCAAAAAACACTTCTTTTGTTGTAGCGGGTGAAAATGCAGGCTCTAAACTCTCCAAAGCACAGAAGTTAAACATAAAGATAATTACAGAAACAGAATTCTTAACTATGGCAAAAAAGGAAAACTAAATGTCCAACGTTTACTTCACCGCAAAAATAACACCGGAATCCGTAAAAGAACTCATTGATAAAGCAGGCATTGAAAAAAGCATCAAAGAACATGATTTATGCGCCGTAAAAATGCATTTTGGGGAGAAAAACAATACCGGCTACGTGAAACCGGAACTTGTTAAACCGGTTACAAAACGGCTTAAACAGCTTGGTGCACACGCTTTTTTAACCGACGCAAACACCATTTATACCGGCCAGCGCTCTAATGCCGTAAACCATCTTATGCTGGCTTATGAGCATAAATTCAATCCTGAAAGTATGAAATGCCCAGTAATTATTGCTGACGGCCCTGCAGGAAACTCTTATGCAAGCGTTGAAGTAAATCTTAAACACTTTAAAAAAACTGAAATTGCGCATGCTGTTTTTAGCGCGCACTCGCTGGTATGTATAACTCATGTTAAAGGGCATATGGGTTTTGGATTAGGCGGGGCAATTAAAAATATCGGCATGGGTTGTGCCGCCCGTACCGGAAAATTCAAACTGCACAGCACTGTAGTGCCCGTTGTTGACACAAATACATGTGTTTCCTGCGGCCGCTGTATAAAAAACTGTCCGGCTGGGGCGCTTACATTAAAGGACAAACACTCAAAAATAGTAATGGACACAAATAAATGCATTGGCTGCGGAGAGTGTGTAGCCGCCTGCAACAAGAATGTTTTTGAACTTCAGTGGAACGAAGAAACAGTAAACCTACAGGAAAAAACCGTAGAGTATTGCAGCGGCGCACTTAAAGACAAGCGATCCTTTTATATAAGCTTTCTTAACCGTATTACAAAAAACTGCGATTGTATGGGAAAAGACGAGCCCAATCTGCTAGACGACATAGGCATTATTGCTTCGGATGACATAGTAGCCATTGATCAGTCCAGCGCAGATTTAACAAACAAAGCTTACGGGTCAGACCTGTTCCGCCATATATGGCCGAGTATTGATTATACTATCCAGCTGTCCTATGCGGAGAAAATAGGGTTAGGTTCAAGAAAATATTACCTCATCAATATCTGATTAACAACTATGAAAAAAACATTGTCTGCTTTTGATTATGCCTGCAAAGTACTGCAAAACAGCGCAAAAACCCAGAAAGAACTGATTGACAAACTTGCTAAAAAAGGGTTTAATAATGAAACAATAAATGAAACTCTGCTGAAACTTAAAAAATACGACTATATAAACGATCTTAAATTCACAGAAGAATTTATCCGCAAGCACATAGAGGCAGGAGAAGGCTGTAATCTTATAAAACACAAGCTTATAGCTAAAGGCATAGAAGATAAGCAATTTGACAGTGCTTTTTTGAATATGGGCCTTAGCGAAGAGAAACAGTACTATTTTGCAGAAACGGTTTTTAAAAAGAAACTGTCTCTGCTGAAAAATCTTCCAAAAGAAAAGTTATATATAAAGATGGGAACATTCCTTGAAAACAAAGGTTTTCAGGAAGAAATAATTGAAAAATTGTTAAGTAAAATAAAATAGTCCCGCTGCAGGCAATAAAATCAATCATATCAAAACAGGAGAATTTATGGCTAAAAAAACCGCACTTATCAGCGTCTTTGACAAAACCGGAGTAGTAGAATTTGCAAAGGAGCTTACCGGGCTCGGATATGAAATTATATCAACCGGAGGGACTTCAAAAACTCTTACAGAAAACAATATTTCCGTAACTGAAATATCCAAAGTTACCGGTTTTCCGGAAATATTAGGCGGCCGCGTAAAAACCCTGCAACCGCAGATTTTTGGCGGCATTTTAGCCAGAAGAAACAACCCGTCTGATGTAAAACAGATTAAAGACCATAAAATAAACACCGTTGATATTGTGGTTGTTAATCTTTATCCTTTTGAAGAAACCATACTCAAACACGGTACACCTGACCATCTGCTTACGGAAGAAATTATTGAAAATATTGATATCGGAGGGGTCAGCCTGCTTAGAGCAGCAGGAAAAAACTTTCAGGATGTGCTGATAATCTGCGAACCCGGAGATTATGCCTCTGTGCTTGAACATATTAAAAGTAAAAAAGTTGACCTTAAATTTAACAGGTCCCTGGCTGCCAAGGCTTTTCGCCAAACTGCCTATTACGATGCTATGATAAGTAATTATATTTCATTGGAAAAATTCCCTGAAAAAATAGGTTTAGGCATAAAAAAATCCGCAGAACTGCGCTACGGGGAAAACCCGCACCAGAAAGCTGCCATCTATAAACTGCCTGTAATCACTCCTGACCTGCCAAACCTGACGGATGCGAAACAGATTCACGGTAAGGAATTATCCTATAACAACTACCTGGATTTAGATGCCGCCTGGATGCTGGTACAGAAATTTGAAAAACCGGCCTGCGTGATTATAAAACACAATAATCCCTGCGGCGCTTGTGAAGCACCTACTCTGGTTGAAGCATATAAAAACGCCCTATTATGTGACCCGGTCAGCGCTTTCGGCGGCATTATAGCGGTAAATAAGGAAGTTGATGAAAAAACCGCAGTAGAGATAGTAAAGGTATTTACTGAATGTATTATTGCACCAAGGTATACTGAAGACGCGCTTTTAATTCTCAATGCAAAGAAAAATTTAAGAATACTTGTCCAGGCTAACGCAAAAAACCCGTCAGTAGTTGTTAAAGAGTTCAGGGCTATAACCGGCGGCATGCTGGTTCAGGACAAAGATACTCTTATCGGCCTTGATAATCTTAAAACCGCTACAAAACGCGAACCTTCAAAAGAAGAAATGGAAAGCCTGAAATTTGCCTGGAAAATAGCCAAAGATGTGAAATCAAATGCTATTATCCTTGTAAGAGGCACTCAGACTGTTGGTGTAGGCGCAGGCCAAATGTCCCGCATTGACTCCGCTAAGATAGCCGCTATCAAAATGAATGATATTAAAGAACCTCTTTCAGCTTTACCTGCCTCAAAACAACCGCTCGTTTTAGCCAGCGACGCCTATTTCCCGTACCGCGATGTAGTAGATGAAGCTGCAAAAATGGGTGTTACCGCCATTATTCAGCCCGGGGGTTCTATGCGTGATGACCAGTCAATTACCGCCGCCAATGAACATAACATCGCCATGATATTTACCGGCATGAGGCATTTCAAGCATTAAAAAGTCCGAATATCACAAATTACAGCGAATAACACTAATAAATATTCGCGATATTTGCTATCATTTGCGTTATTTATATGAAAACTAAATTCAATGAATTAAAATCAGTATTTACAACCCTGCGCAGAGAATGCCCTTGGGACCGCAAGCAAACCCACAAAACACTCCTGAAATACCTCAAAGAAGAAACCCGTGAATTTATAGAAGCTGCCGCCTCCGGCAATGATGCCCACATGAAGGAAGAACTGGGGGACGTGTTATTGCAGGTAATGTTCCATGCAGAAATAGCCCGCACAGAAAAAAGATTTGATATTGAAGATGTAATAGATACACTGATAAAAAAACTTAAAAGGCGCCACCCGCACGTTTTCGGCAAAACCAAAGTAAAAAACGTCAAAGAAGTAATAGCCAACTGGCATAAAATCAAAGCCAAAGAAATGAAATATTCCTGACAAAATATTCCAGTTAAAATACAGGATCATATTTTGACTAACACTTCTCTTTTATAGTATAATCCATCGTATGATAGACCTGCACACACACACCTTGTTTTCTGACGGCTGCCTGCTTCCATCTGAGCTGGTTTATAGAGCCAAAGTAAAGGGCTACACAGCCGTAGGTATTGCGGACCACGTAGATTTTTCTACCATTGATTTTGTAATACCCCGGATTGCCAAAATAGCAAAACAACTTACTTCCTATTATCAGATTCTGGTTGTACCCTGCGCTGAAATAACCTATGTGCCGCCCAAACAGATAGCAGAAGCAGTAGCTACTGCCCGCACCTTAGGAGCAAAGGTAGTTATAGTGCACGGTGAAACACCGGCAGAAATAGTGCCCGGGGGAACAAACCTCAGCGGTATTCTTGCCGGAGCAGACATTATAGCCCACCCGGGTGAAATAAGCGAAAGTGACGTTAAACTGGCAATACAGAAAAATGTATTATTAGAAATCACTTCAAAAAACGGCCACTGTAAAGGTGACCCGCATGTAGCAAAATTGTGTAAGAAACTTGGGGCAAAGATGATATTTAATACCGATACCCACTCCCCGGAAAACCTGATTGATGAAAAAGGCGTTAAAAAGATATTGAAATATTCAAAACTCACATGGAATGATTTTCTGCAGATGCAGGAAAACGCCATGCTGCTTTTGGAAGGAATAAAACATCAGTAATAATTATCACGAAAGGTGATTAGTTATTTGTGATTAAGTTATTAGTGAAGCACTATAGCATCTGCTTCATCTTCGGCAAAAACCGCCGAAGAACATCCCCTGTCGCTAACCGCTTCTGCAATATTCACGGCTATTTGCCGCATTGCATAAGCAGCTTTAGGGGATACCCTACAACGCATTCATCCCCGAGTTTACACTCGGGGCATTCTGCGAAAGCGGGTAAAATAACAGCATTTATTACTAAACACTAACCACTTAATCACATAAGCACTATTCTAAACTACTATGACAGGAAACGAACTTAGAAAAGCATTTTTAGATTACTTCAAACAAAACGGGCACAAAGCTGTCCATTCGGATTCTTTAATTCCTTCCAGTGACCCTACTTTGCTGTTTACTTCCGCAGGAATGGTTCAGTTTAAAAAATATTTTTTAGGCGAAGATAAAATGGACCCGCCCCGCGTTACCTCATCCCAAAAGTGTTTCAGAACCTCTGATTTAGACAGCATCGGCTATACCGCCAGGCATTTAAGTTTTTTTGAAATGCTGGGGAACTTTTCTTTCGGTGATTATTTTAAAAAAGAAGCTATCAAATTTGCATGGGAATTTTTAACCGAAGTTGCCAAACTGGATAAAGACCGCTTACATATCACAGTTTATAAGGATGATACCGAAGCCCTGGAACTATGGAAAACCATTGTACCTGAAAACAGAATCTATAAGCTCGGAGATGACACTAATTTCTGGACTATGGGCCCAACAGGCCCCTGCGGGCCCTGCTCTGAAATACTGTACGATAACGGCATAGAATTCGGCTGCAAAAAACCAAACTGTACACCTGCCTGCAGTTGTGACAGGTGGCTGGAAATATGGAACCTGGTATTTACCCAGTTTGACCGCACTGAAAGCGGGGAACTAAAACCACTTAAAAACAAAAATATTGATACGGGTATGGGGTTAGAACGTTTAACCAAAGTAGTTACCGGTAAAGCAAACGTCTTTGAAACGGATTTATTCTTTCCCATAATAACCGAGCTTGAAAATCTTTTTGACTGCAAATACGGCACCAGCCAGGACACTGATATCACTCTTAAAATTATTGCAGACCATGCCAGGGCCGCCACGTTTTTAATTGCAGACGGCATATTGCCATCAAACGAAGGCAGAGGCTATCTGCTTCGCAGAATTATCCGCAGGGCGCTAAGGCGCGCAAAACTGATGAACTATGATAAACCTTTCCTGCATAACCTTACGGGAAAAGTAATTGAAATAATGAAAGACAATTACACGGAGCTGCCCCAGAGAAAAGTAAATATTTCAGCAGTCACTAAAATGGAAGAAGAAAAGTTTATTGAAACGCTTGATACCGGCATGCTTTACCTAAACGAAATGCTCAAAAAACACCAGGGCGCAAAAACCCTGTCGGGGAAAGACGTATTCTATCTTTATGAAACTTACGGTTTTCCTCAGGAACTTACCAAAGAAATACTGACAGAAAAATATATGAGTTTTGATGAGAATGAATATAAAGAAGCGCAGGAAGCAGCCCGCGAAATTGCAAAAACTTCCTGGAAGGAAACCTCAGCCGGCGATACTTCCTTATATAAACATCTTCCGGAAACAACATTTGTAGGTTATAAAACGCTTGTTTATGATTCCGTCATCAAAGGAATTATTAAAGATGCAAAATCAGTAAACACTGCCAGGGAAGGCGACATGGCTGAAATCATTCTTGACATTACACCTTTTTATGCCGAATCCGGCGGACAGGTGGGAGACACAGGTAAAATTCTGCTTAATAAACATAACGGAATTCACGCCGTAGCGGAAGTTATAGACACACAAAAACCCGTAGAAAATGTTATCATCCATATGGTAAAAATATTAAAGGGTGATTTTTTCACAGAAGACCGCGTAAAAGCAGAAGTGGACATAGAAAACAGAAAAAACATTATGAGGCACCACACCGCTACGCACCTGCTTCACAAAGCGCTTAAGGCAGTGCTGGGTGAACATGCCAACCAGGCCGGCTCTATGGTAGCACCGGAAAGGTTCAGGTTTGATTTTGTACATTTTAAGGCATTAAATAGCGCAGAAATCTCTAAAATTGAAGATATTGTAAATGACAAAATAATGGAATGCCTGCCTGTAGGCACGGAAGAAACTACGCTTAAACAGGCCAGAGCATTTAATGCCACAGCGCTGTTTGGTGAGAAATATAAAGATGATGTCCGGCTGGTTTATGTTGGCAGTAATCCCCAGGAAGCCTATAGTTTAGAGCTTTGCGGAGGCACTCACTGCACCAACACCGGCCAGATAGGCGTGTTTAAAATAACCGCAGAGACTTCCGTAGGCAGCGGCTTAAGAAGAATTGAAGGAATCTGCGGAAAAACAGCCCTTAAATATTTTGGTGACCATGAAACTGTTTTAAATACGCTCAATGATAAACTGAAAACCAACACAAAAGAAATAGTAAAAAGAGTTGATTTTATATTTGCCCAGCAGAAAACCATTGAAAAAGAAATTGAAAAACTTAGAACCAATCCCGGCGCCTGCCAGGGCTCCTGCACAGATATAGATTTAAAAAACAACCTGAAACTGCAGGTTCAGAAACTTTCAGACCCCGGCTTAAACCCTAAAACTATGCGCACCCTATCTGATAACCTGAAAGAAAAGGCAAAAACAAACACTATTGTAATGATAATAAATACCGAAGAAGATAAACTATCCTTTGTAGTCAGCGCCACAAAAGACGTAATCGCCTCAGGTTATGACGTTTCCAAACTTGCGGGTGAATTTGCAAAACTTATCAATGGTTCTGCCGGCGGCCGTAAAGATTTTGCCCAGGGCGGCGGCAAAGACCTTTCAGTACTTGATTCTGCCATCTCAAAATTAAAAGATATTTTTTAGTAATAATTTAAAATTTAAAATCTTTTAAAGCCTCTATAGTTCAATGGATAGAGCACTGGCCTCCGAAGCCAGTTATGTGGGTTCGACTCCCGCTAGAGGCATTTTTTTGCAAAGCAAAAAGACAATGTAGCGGCGGGATTACTATCCCGCGTACTTTATGAAATTTCGTAAATCCTCAAGAATTCCCGGTTATAATTATAAAACAAACGGTTACTATTTTGTAACGATTGTAACAAGAAACAATATCCCTTTATTAAAAACTTATAAAACAGACATTGAACAATGTATTGTTAAACTGCCTGATTATATCGGCGGATTAAAAGTAGATTATTATACAGTGATGGATAACCACATACACCTGATTTTTTCTTTAAATAATTGCGTAAAATCATTAGGTCAAATAGTAAAATCTTTAAAACATTCAATAACCAGAAATTTAAAAACAAAAACACCATACAACATCAGTCAGTCGCATAGTAATGCGACCGCTACAAATACAATTAAAAACAACAAATCAGCTTCTCTTTGGGAATGGAATTACTACGAACATATAATAAGAAACGAAAAAGCTTTATATAGTATAAGAAAATACATTCAAGAAAATCCCTTAAAAGAAAGCATTAATTGGGATGAAGTATATTAATGAAAGCGGTTATCCAGCGGGTCACACAATCAAGCGTAACAATAGAAAATGAAAAACGCTCTATTTCAGCCGGTTTGACAATTCTGATAGCTATAGCGTCTTCTGACACAGAACTAAAAGCCAAAACACTGGCAGATAAAATACTCAACCTGCGCATATTCCCTAACGAAGAAGGGAAATTTGATAAATCTGTAATTGACATTAAAGGCGAATTGCTGGCCGTTTCACAGTTTACGCTTTATGGCGACTGTACAAAAGGCAGAAGGCCTGATTTCACGCAGGCGGCTTCACCGGCGAATGCAAAAATGCTTTATGAAAAGTTTGTTGAGTACCTTAAACAATCCGGTTTAAAAGTTGTTACCGGTGAATTTCAGGCTATGATGCAGGTTGAAATACATAACGACGGCCCCGTAACATTGATAGTAGAGAATTGATATAATAACTGGTATGAATAAAACAATCCTGACACTTACGTGCTGCTTGGCTGTTATTCTATTTTTAAATTCTGCTTCTTCTTTTGGCCAGGGGATAAACGCAGGTGTAGAAATAGACCCTTCCGGGTTCGGCTCAAAATCCGATAAAGATGAAAAAAAAGTAGAAAAACCGGATGCGCTGGCTGACAGGATAGCTGTGCGCTTTGCCAAAGAAAGCAAGGAAATACAGGAACAAAAGAAAAAAGGCTACGGTTATAACGAACTTATAAAACTTCTGCTGATAGCCCAAAAAGCAGATGTAAAATTTGAAACCATCATTGAATTAAGAAATAAAAAAACAAAAATAGCCGACATTGCAAAAAAATACAATCTTAATTATAAAGAAATCTATATGGAATCCGGTAAAATTAAAAGCGAGCTTGTTTTTGACCCGTCGGAATACTTAAAACCTGCTCTTGCGTCAAACACAACAGACTCACAAACTATAAATACTCAAGGAGAAACCAAACCAAAATGAAAAAAAGCGATATAATCTATCTGGTTTTAGGTTTATACGTGCTGGGAATTATTTCCGTGTTTACTCTGCTGATTGTTAAAAAACCCCTGGTTTCACAGCAACAGGCAACCCCGTTAGGCAATATGTCAGCCGTTTCCAAAGATGCTATAGCCATAGTTGAAGTAGTAGGCCCTATCAGAATGAGCCAGTCCTCCGGCGGTTTTATGAACAACGATGCCGGCGGTATTGTAAAAAAACTAAGAGAACTCGGGAAAAGACAGGAAATTAAGGCCATTGTCCTGCGTATAAACTCACCCGGTGGCAGTGTAGCGGCTACCCAGGAAATATATTATGAAATCATGAAACTGCGCAAAGAAAATAAAATTATTGTCGCTTCCATGGTAGATGTGGCCGCCAGCGGCGGGTACTATATTGCCAGCGCCTGCAACAAAATTGTAGCAGACCCGGGCACGCTTACCGGCTCTATAGGCGTCATATTGGAAATAGGCAACGTAGAAGAACTATTTAAAAAAATCGGCGTTAAGATGGAAGCCATAAAATCCGGCAAACATAAAGACAGCGGGTCCATGTTCAGGTCTTTAACCGCTGATGAAAGAAAAATGTTTCAGGAACTTATAGACACCGCTTACCTGCAGTTTGTAGATGCCATTGTAGAAGGCAGAAAAATGGACAGACAGAAAGTGCTGGACCTGGCAGACGGCAGGGTATTTATAGGCACCCAGGCATTAAATTTAGGGCTTATTGACAAGATAGGCAATGACCAGACCGCCATACAGATAGCCAAAGAGCTTTCCGGTATTAAAGGCGAACCTAAAATAATCAGCGACACGGATAAATGGGAAAGACTGCTTTCTATGTTTACCAATGTTGAAAGCAAAATGCCTTTTGCTGACATTGTTACAAAAAATAAAGTCCGTTTTGAATACATGCTGGAATAACCCATGAGAAAACATTTATACCTTTTACTTGATTTTGTTACAGGCCCCAAGGCAACCATAGAACTGCTCAAACAGGAAGATTACTTTGGTTACAGCTTTTTTGTTTTTGCCGCGGCATTTTTTACCCAGACACTTGGTAACCAGCTGATTCTTTTTACAGACAGGGCCCACACACCGTCTCTCATACATATAAACTTTATTTTCAGCACCTGTGTTATGCTGACTCTGCTAGTTATTTATATTGCTTGGATACATTTTTCCGCCAGCCTGCTTAATAAACCGGGAAATATTAAACTGCTTTTAACGGCTGTAAACTTAAGTTTTGTACCGTTATTTTTGCTTTTTCCGCTGGGCCAGATTACGGCAGCTTTTATTCCGTGGCCTTTTGAGTTTTTTTCTGCGTTAAGCTCCATGATTTACCTGTGGGTGATAGTGCTGTTTTTTATCAGCGTAAAAAACACCTATGCATTAAGCGGTTTTCAGACGCTTTCCACGCTTACTTCACCGCTTATTTTTATCCCTGTTTTTGTAGTTCTGATGATATTAGGCGTCATAATTATTGTTTTTTCTCTAAGGTAAACCTATGAAACAATTTTATATTATTGCCCTTATGCTTCTGGCAAAAATTTCTTTTGCACAAAACATTACCGAAACAAAAAGCATGCCGGGTGCTGAGGTAAACAAATCCACTTTTTCTATCGTAAAAACAGATGACGTACTTACTACAACTTCCACTACAGCTATTGAGCTTACTGAAACAGTAGAAGAAATCCAGCAGGAGCAGGTTTTACTTGCAGACTTAATATCACTCCCTTTGCCGGTACTTAAAAGCAGCACATCTCTTGAGGAATGCATATTAAAACGCAGGTCGGTCAGGCAGTTTAAAAACAAAGACCTTACGCTTGAACAAATATCACAGTTGTTATGGGCCGGGCAGGGAATAACCGATACTAAAAACAAATTAAAGTCAGCACCTTCAGCCGGGGCTTTATACCCAATAGATTTGTATGTTGTAACTTCAAAAGGTGTGTTTAGCTATACCGCTGACGGCCATAAAATTGCAAGAACATTAAGAGCAGACCTCAGGCAAGGCCTTTCAAACGCCTGCCAGGGCCAGACATTTATTGCAGAAGCGGGAATTACCATAATCATCACCGCTACCCTTTCTAAAACTACCTGGAGATACGGGGAAAAAGGCATCCGTTTTGCCAGCCTGGAAGCAGGGCATGTAGCGCAGAACATACTGCTTCAAGCCGTACCCCTGAAACTTAATGCCATACCTGTGGGCCAGTTTAATGACAAGGAAGTAAAAGCACTCTTAGAACTGCCTACGGAACAACTGCCAATCTACATTATTCCTATCGGTTACCAGAAGTGAAGCTAAAAACCCTATTACTTTCAGCACTTTTTGCCTTAAACATATCAGTTTATCCGCTTTACGCGGAAGTTAAGGTTACGCCTGTAAATAACCGCGAATATCTGCCTGCACTTTTAAATCTTATAAACACAGCCAAAAAAGAAATATACATATCCCAGTACCTGTTTAACAATGATATAACTACAAGCAAAATCAAAACCGCCCTGAAAAACGCTTACGAAAGAAAAGTAACTATAAAAATCCTGTTTGAAAACTCCGTTTATGATAACGCTGACTCTTTCAGAGAGCTTAGTTTTTTTGGTATAGAAACAAAAATGGACACCAAATTTAAGAAAACACACCAGAAACTGGTAATAGCGGATAATCAGGTGCTTTTTGGCTCAACCAATTTCAGCAAATCATCTATAGATAATAATAATGAAACCAATATTCTGCTTTCCGGCGCAGACATAGCAGGATACTTCAGGGACTACTTTGATAAACTCTGGCAAAACTCCAATGTAACCATTAAACCTGAAACTGAAGAATTAAATGGAATTACTATTTTACACGGCAAAAAATATCAGGAAGTTATTTTAAACGAAATACAAAACGCAAGAAAAGAAGTATTTGTAATTATGTATAACATGAAACATTATCCCGGTGAAAATAATAATAATGTTAACGCGCTAATAAACGCTCTTGCTGAAGCAAAAAACAACGGTGTACAGGTAAAAATACTGCTTGAAAAGTCAGGTTTTGATAAAGAACTCAACAAAACAAACGAAGAAACTGCCGCTTATCTGAAACAAAAAGGGGTCAACGTAAAGTTTGACTCAATAAAAACCATCACACACTCAAAACTTATCATTATTGACAACAAAACCGTTATCAGCTCTTCAAACTGGACCCTGACCGCAATTAAACACTCCAGGGAAATATCGGCAGTTTTGCCGGACCCGGAAATTTCAATGAAGTATAAAGAATATTTTAATAGTCTTTGGAATAAATATTAGATTGCTTAATGCCGGAACGTAGTTGCCGATTTATCGGCTCTTTTAGACTGGATACCCGCTTTCCAGGCTCTGTCTTAATGGTAGTGGCCGACCAGCAACACTATTCGTGCCTACAGATATCCGCTTGGAAGGATAGTAGGCCTTGGTCGGTAAACAGATGAGAAAAGATGGTAATATTTACTAACGCCAAGCAAGCTTGGCCACTACATTCCATAATTACAACACAGTCTGTAGCGGTCGCATTACCATGCGACTAATAATAATATTAATATATCAAGAGGACTTTTATGAACAAAATAACTACATTTATCATTGACATTGGCAAAGTACTGCTATATTTTGACCACAAAATCATCACCGGCCGTTTAAGCAAAATCTCAAAATACTCGCAAGATGAAATACACGCTTTTATGTTTGATGCCAAATTCATAAACCAGTTTGAAAAAGGCAAGATTTCAGAAAAAGAGTTTTACAGGCGTGTCTGCCGTAAACTGGGCATAACCGTATCTTTTGACAAATTTAAAATGCTTTTCAGCGACATTTTTACACCTAACCCGTCATTACACAAAGTAATCAGAAAACTTAAAGGTAAATACAGGCTCTGCATTTTCTCAAATACAGATAAAACCCATTATGACTATCTTTACAAAAAATACCCTTTTATGCGCACCTTTGACAGTTATTACTTGTCCTATAAAATAGGCGCCATGAAACCAGAACTCAAAATGTTCCGAACCCTGTTAAAGAAAGAAAAAGTTAAGCCTCAGGAATGTGTTTATATTGATGATATAGCCAAATATACCGACGCCGCAAAAAAACTCGGCATAAACACCTTCCAATACAAATCCACTTCCCAATTCCTGAAAGACCTGAAAACACTAAATATTCATATAAAATAAATATTTATTATATTCGTATATTGCTATCCAATTTAGCTGGTTCTCGACTTCGCTCGAACAATACTCTTCGAGTGAACGTAGTGAATCGAGAAGCATATTTAATGTAGTCATCAATAAAAATCTCAAACAAGACGGGCACTCTCCAACCCCAGTTTTTTCGCAAGACGGGTAGTTTAATACTCCGGCTGATTTCGCAAGACGGGTAATCTGTAACCCCGGCTGATTTCGCAAGACGGGTAGTTTAATACCCCGGCTGATTTCGCAAGACGGGTAGTTTAATACCCCGGCTGATTTCGCAAGACGGGTAATCTGTAACCCCGGCTATATTCGCAAGACGGGGGAACTTTTTCAACATTTCAAACGTTAACATTAGTGAAGGCTATAATATATATATTATGGAAAAAGATTTATTTTTAGTAGAAAAAGCAAAACAAGGCGATAAACAAGCTTTTAAAGAACTTGTATTATTGCACCAGAAAAGGCTATATAACCTGGCGTATTACTTTACAAAAAATGAACATGATGCCTCAGACCTTTACCAGGAAACCTGGGTAAAAATATTTGAACATCTAAACAAATTCAAAAACAACCAAAACTTTCCTGCTTGGACTTCCCAAATTCTTAGAAACACATTCATAGACAAATATTCAAGAAACAAATCAAAGAAAAATGAATTATCTCTTAACGATGCTATAAATATTCCGCTTAAAACTACCGGAGCTCTGGCACATTCAGAAAAAATTGAAGATGAGCTGTCTGTAGATAACGCCATTACTTCTCTGCCGGTAGAATTCAGGGAAACAGTGGTTCTGGTAGACCTGCTGGGCTTTACCTATGAAGAAACCGCAGAAATCACAAGAACACCCGTTGGAACAGTCCGTTCCCGGCTAAACCGCGCAAGAGAAAGGTTAAAGGTATTATTTGAAAACCCAGCTGATTTTTAAAGACGGGTACTAAGTTACCCCCGCTGATTTCGCAAGACGGGTAATCTGTAACCCCGGCTGATGTTGCAAGACGGGTAATCTGTAACCCCGGCTAT
This sequence comes from Elusimicrobia bacterium RIFOXYA2_FULL_39_19, assembly GCA_001800285.1. Classification (GTDB taxonomy): domain Bacteria; phylum Elusimicrobiota; class Endomicrobiia; order CG1-02-37-114; family XYA2-FULL-39-19; genus XYA2-FULL-39-19. The sequence goes on from MGVC01000035.1 coordinate 19,533, forward strand.
ATTCGCAAGACGGGTATTCTGTAACCCCGGCTATATTCGCAAGACGGGTAATCTGTAACCCCGGCTATATTCGCAAGACGGGGGAACTTTTTCAACATTTGAACCGTTAACATTAATGAGAACACACAGATTGGCACTGAATGAGAAAACACTGATGAGCGCAGAAAAAGGACACAGAGAAGCACAGAGAAAAATAACGCAGAATAGCACTGAATGAATAAACAAAAAAGAGCGCAGAAAAAGAAAAGAGGATGAAAAAATGAACAACCAAACAAATGAACCGGAAGAATTTAAAAACACTATAGACATACTGCACAAACACAAACAAAAAGAAGTACCGGCATACCTGCAAACCCGCATGAATGCCACTATAAATGAACTGTTTGAAAAAAAACAAACAAAATTTGCTGCATCCACCATCTTTACAATGGTAGTTAAAATGGTAGCCGCAACCTTTAGGTTGCGTTTTCTTTCAGAAACACTGCGCAGGCTAAAGCCTGCGGCTACAAATTACACAAAACCCAACATTATTAATCATGCCTTATTCAAATGGCAGTTTGTATTAGGCGTATTTTTATTTGGTATTTTAATAGGCAGCGGCCTGTTGCTTATTCCTAAAAAAGCAGATAAAACAACACAACCCTCACAATTCATAGAAATAGGGAAAGAAAGCAAACTTTCATTTATCTTTGATTCTCAGAAAGACATAGAAAACATAGTGCTTAACATAGTCCTGCCGGAAGGTGTAACCTTAGCCAGCAGTCCTAATCAGAAAACCATCAAATGGGAAGGGGCCTTGGTAAAAGGCAAAAATGTTATCTGCCTATATGTTAAAGCCCAAAAAGAAGGTACCTGGCAAGTAGATGCAAAACTGCAAACAAATAGAACAATCTTAAAACAATTCAAAATGCCAATAAATATAATTGAGAAAAGGGGATAAAAAACCATGGATGTTAAAATGTTTGGTATGAGAAAAAAATTACTGTTAATAAGTGTTATGTTAGGACTATCTCCTCAAATTCTGGCTGCTGACAACATTTTCTGGCAAACAAAAGCAAGCCTGTCTAAAGGAAGAACCAACATTGCTGCTGCCGTAGTCAATAATAAAATATATGCTATTGCAGGAAGCAGCGGCTCTACCTATCCAACAAACGTGGAAGAATATAACCCTGAATCAAATTCCTGGACTGCCAAAACAGCTATTCCCACAGGCAGAACCGGTCCCGGGATAGGTGTAGTAAACAATAAGATTTATATTATCGGCGGTGATCCTGCAACAAACAGAAAGGTTGAAGAGTTTAATCCTGCTATGAATTCCTGGGTTACTAAAACAAATATGCCAACTGCCAGGCGTACCCTTGCCTGTGCAGTAGTTAACAATAAAATATATGTGGTTGGCGGCGACGGGATTGGCGTAACACTTAGTACGGTAGAAGAATATGACCCGGATTTAGACGCCTGGACATCAAAAACAAATATGCCTACAGCCAGATACGGGTTGACTGCTGTTGCAGTAAATAACAAGATATATGCTATAGGCGGTTATAACAGTTCCATCAGCAGTTATCTGGTAACCGTAGAAGAATATGATCCTGCTTTTAATACCTGGTCCACAAAAGCAAGCATGAATACACCGCGCTTATTTCATAGTGCAACAGTTATAAATAGTAAGATTTACATAATTGGCGGGTGTAACAGTGTTGCTTATTTAAATTCAGTAGAAGTTTATGATCCAGCCTCAAATACATGGACCCCTGAAACAAGTATTTCTACACCAAGAAACGGCCTTTCCGCAGTAACACTCAATAATAAAATATATGCCATTGGCGGTTATTATTCACCTCCCGAAGTTTACCATACAAAAGTTGAAGAGGGGACTATTTTTACTTATGCAATTAGCGGGTATGTAAAAGACGCTTCAAATACTGCTATTTCGGGAGTTACGGTAAGCTTAACAGGATCTTCAACAACGGCCACTACAACAAACTCTAATGGTTTATACCAGTTTATGGACCTTCAAAACGGAAGCTATACAACCTCCCCAACTAAAACAAATTACACGTTCAGCCCAACTAATCTTACATATTCAAATCTAACCAGTACCCAAACCAACCAGAATTTCACTGGAACATACATACCGCCAACTTATTCAATCAGCGGATACGTGAAAAATGCTTCCAGTACCGCTATTTCTGCAGTCACAATTACTTTAACCGGTTCTGCAAGCGCTACCGCTACAACCGGAGCAGACGGCTCTTATTCTTTTTCAAACCTTGTAAATGGAAACTATACAATCACACCAACTAAAACAAATTATACATTCAACCCCACTAATCTTACATATTCAAATCTAACCAATACCCAAACCAACCAGAATTTCACTGGAACATATAATCCTTCAAATAATCTGATGTTTTATTGGAATATGGATAATGGGATTAACAGCCCTCAATCTCCACAAATAGGTCTTGGGAATATTATTCTAAACAACCCCAACGGAGCAATAACAAGTACAAGCGGTTATGTAAATAATGGGGTTTTTTTTCCAAATCATTGGGCAACTGCTGGTCATTATGCAAAAATTGATAGTTCAAATATTAACACAAACAAAGGAATAATTGACGTATGGAGTAAAAGTAGTGGTAATAGTTTATTTAGCTCTAGCGGCACAACTTCTGATAGAGCTTTTTATACCCGGATAAATAGCAACCCACCTTATCAACTGGAATTCTATGTTGATGGTATAAATTATGTAAATGTTCAGACTGATGGCAAGGCTAATTGGTATATAGATGGTAGCTGGAATCATTACAGATTCTGTTGGGATAAATATTCTGGAATAGCTGAAATTTGGATAAATGATGTAAAAAGGTCAGGATCTATCCAAAACGTAGAAAATTGGACACATTATGGAATAGATTATCTTGCAATAGGAGGCACCCCTGGGAGGGCATACAATGGTACCGATGGTATAATTGATGAGTTTTATATTTATGACAACGACAACAAAATAATTAGTGGTTTTACTAAAGATGGCAACAATAATACAATAAGCAACGTAACAATGACATTAACTGGTTCTGATAATTATACAACCACAACAGATTCTGATGGTTCTTTTTCATTCAGCGTTTCAACAGGGGGAACTTACACCATCACTCCATCAAAAACCGGCTATACGTTCAGCCCGGTAAATAAGGAATATTCTTCACTTAATGAAAACAAAACAAGCCAGAATTTTACTGGAACTGAAAACTCACAAAATCCAACCACCTATTCAATCAGCGGCTATATAAAAGACGCTTCAAGTACTGCTATTTCTGCGGTCACCGTTTCTTTAACCGGCACAGCAAGCGCTACCGCTACTACCGGAGCAGACGGCTCTTATTCTTTTGCAAACCTTGCAAGCGGGACTCACACCATCACTCCATCAAAAACCGGTTATACTTTTAGTCCGGCAAACAAAGAATATTCATCACTCAATGAAAACAAAATAAACCAGGACTTTACGGCCACATTAATACCGGTACCGGACAACCCGCCTACTATTACCCTTACATCACCGGGAAACCGCGCTACAGTAAACGGAAACTATAATATAAAGGCAGAAACCACAGATGATAACGGTATTTCTAAAATAGACCTTTACATTGATAACGTATTACTGAGAAATACCAAAACAGTGGCCATAGACCACTGGCTGTGGGATACCACCCTTGAAACAGAAGGGGAACACACCATCAAAGCTATAGCGTATGATACTGCAAATCAAACCGCTGCCGCAGAAGTTACTGTATCCATACATCAACAGCCTGCAAACAAAAACGTAGTAGCGGATATGAAACCGGAACAGCCCATAGTAGAGCCCGGCTCCGGAAAGAAAGCCAAAATTAAGTTTTCTATTGATTTGCCTGCTGATAAAAAAGCGCAGGAAGGCGAAGCGGCAAAAATACACGTAAGAATAACTATCCATTCAGTCCGCGGGGAACTGGTAAAAACCCTGGTAGATGAAGATATGGCATTAGGCCAGTACCAGCAGGAGTGGGACGGCAAAAGCTTTGAAAATGAGGTTACAGGCAGCGGTGTTTACATAGTAAAAATACAGGCAGGCGATTACCGCGCCACACAAAAAATCGTTGTAATAAGATAGTCAATTTTATATAATTGGATTGTTGAAAATCTATCAGTTCTTCTCCCTTAACCCGCTTTATAGCGGGTACGCTTGAAGACTATCTAATGTTTGGGCTTAGCAAATAGGCCCGGAACAAAAGTTTAAACAATTGAAATCAATAAAACCAATTATATTGCCTCTGCTGGTGTTACTGCTGTCTGCTTCCTATTCCTACGCTTCAAAGTTCGGTTTTGCAGGTTCTTCCATATTATTACAGCCCATAGGCGCCCGGCAGATTTCTCTGGGTGAGTCCTTTACCGCCGTTGCTGATGACTTAAACACCATTTATTACAACCCCTCAGGGCTAACCCAGGTAAACAAAGAATTAAGCATCACTTATATCAGGGGCCTGTCCGGAACTTACTACACTTCTTTAAGCCTTGGAAAAAACATTGACCCGCAAAAAAGTATCGGCGTCACTGTATTTATGTTTAATGCCGGCAGTATTGAAATACCCATAGACGCCTCTAATTTTAAAACTGTCAGCCTGGAAGATGACTATCTTTTTACTTTAAGCTATGCCAAAATATCTGAAGATAAAAACCTGTCTCTGGGCTTTAATATGAAATACCTGTCTTCAACACTTATAGAAAAATACACCGCTACAGCCCTAATGAGCGATTTTGGGCTTCTTTATAAAACACCTTTTATAGCAGGGCTTAACTTCGGGCTGGCCGTGCAAAATATAGGCACAGGTATGGCCTACGGCAAAGAAGTAGAGCCTTTACCTATGACGTACCGCACCGGTTTGGCATATAAACTTCCGGGTATACTTTCAAAAATACGCCTTTCTGCAGATATAGTAGCCCTTACCGGCTGTACCCCGGGCACCAGCGTTGGGCTGGAATATATCCCTGTAAAAAGCATTTCTTTCCGTGCCGGCTACAGAAAAACTGACAGTATAGACTATTTTTCAATAGGCTTCGGGCTTTACACTTCAAGAAGCGCCATTATAGATTACGGCCAGAAATTCAGCAACGAATTTGATACCCTGGACCAATTCACCTTATCCTTCGGGCCGGAAAGCACCTGGCTGTTTGGCTCTGATAAAAAAGCGCAGATTGAAGAAAAAGAAACAGGAAATACAGAAATACCTTTAGCTAAGGAGCAGAATAACTCACAGCAGGGGCTCCTGCCTAAAACAACACAACAGCAAATACCCGTACTGGAAAAAGAAATAAGGGATGAAATTGAGGACGAACTGGTAGCAATTTACATTTTAATCAAAAATGGCTACTATATGGATGCAAAGCGCGGAATGGATGCGCTGGTAACCAATGAACGCAAAATAAAGAGCTGGGAAAAACTTTCTAACAAAATTAATTTAACCGCTGCGGTTTTGCCGGATGCTTCAGAAGATAAAGTTTCATTTGATTTTTTGCGTAAAGGCCTGTTAGCCTTTATGAAACCTATTGAAGACCCGAAAAATGCTCTTTTAAAAACTTTCTATGCCCTGGAAATAAGTGAAACCCCGGCACAAAAAGAAAATGCACGGCAGGTTTATGATATGCTGCGCAATTATTACCCCGACATAGCCAAAAGCGAACAGATACCTGACGGTTTTACCTTGATTAATTATAAGCTTTACAAGGCTTTAGACAGTATTTACAAAGGGGAGTACGATACCGCCATAACACAGGCCAAAGAAGTACTGGGCCTGGAACCCAACAATGTCCTTGCTTTAAAACGGTTAGGTTCTGCCCTTTATGCGCTGGGTAAAGCAGAAAAAAACAAAAAAGCTGTAGAAGAAGGCAGGAAAAGCTGGAAAAAAGCGCTTGAACTGGCGCCTAACGACGGAGAAATAAAGGAATTTTTAAAACAAAAATAATGGAACAGGAAACCGTAAACGAAATAGAAAAACGCTGTAATAACATTAAAACCGCTTTAAGCGAAACGCTTAAATGGCGCAGGGATGACCGGTTTGAACTATTGCTGGCAGAATTTAAAATAGAAAACATTGAAAAAGTAACCGCTGTGCTGGCAACAGAGCTTGAACAAAAATGGGATGCCAAAACTATTTCCTCTGCATCAAAAGACATCCAAAAAATCAATAAACAGCTCGGCGGCCTGCGCGATGCCCAGCTACTTTATACGGCAAATATCAACTCAAAAGTAATACTCCTGTGCGCCTGGTGGCCCTGGGGAAATAACCAGAACGTTTCCATCCGTGTAGGGCTAAAAAGCCTGGATAATAAACTGCTTAGCGAAATCAATACCACCGTAAACATTCCTGCAATATTTGGTTTATAAACAGTCTTCTTGCTTAATTGATAACACCTCAAATAACTGTTATAATAATTTTGAAAACACGAAATGACTAGACTATATCTCAATGTTGCTTTCATGAACTTTGTAGCGGTTTGATTTATCAAACTATTAGAGGCAGTGATTAAGTGTTTAGTGGTTAGTAAATAATTTGCCAATCATTACTTTTTCTCTTACCAATTGTTATTGGGAATACTCTAATCACCTAACTACTAATAACAATTTTTGTCGCATGAATGCGACCGCTACAGTAGAGATAACAAAATCTGTAATACCCATGTAACCCCTGCAGTTTGAAAGTGAGTTCCAAAATATGATCCGCAATCCTCTTTTTGCTGGTATCTGGTACCCCAAAGAAAAACAAGAAATAGCTGCCTACCTGGAAACAAAAGCCCAAAAAACTGATGCACTTGCCTGTATATGCCCGCATGCCGGCTGGATGTATTCCGGTAAAGTAGCAGGCGCTGTATATTCCAGCCTTTATGCTTACGATACTTATGTTATTATAGGCCCCAATCATACAGGCCTCGGCCCCCTGGCCAGCATTTTTTCTGAAGGAAGCTGGAAAATGCCGTTGGGTAATGCCCAGATAGATACCGAATTTGTAAAAACTGCAATCAAATATTCCGAGTTTCTGTCAGCAGACACAACTGCCCATGTACGAGAACACTGCATAGAAGTCCAACTGCCATTTATCCAGTATTTCAACCCGGAAGCAAAAATTGTGCCCATAATCTTAAAATCCGATAAAATAGATGTTGCAAAAGATATTGCCAACGCCGTTTCAGAAGCCTGCAAAACTCACAACGCTCCCAATAACAGGATTCTCCTGGTTGCTTCTACAGATATGACCCATTATGAATCCCATGAATACGCAAAAAAACAGGATAAGCTGGCCTTAGAGCACATAAAACATTTAGATGGCGCAGAATTAGTGAATACTGTACAGCGCAGGGGAATATCCATGTGCGGGTACCTGCCTACTGCGGCAGTAATGCTTGCTGGAAAAACCCTGGGAGCAAAAACCGCTAAACTGGTTAAATACGCTACCAGCGGTGAAACCAGCGGAGATTTTGATTCTGTGGTAGGTTATGCGGGATTGATAATAAAGTAAATCAGTGTTTAGGTGATTAAGTGATTTGTGGTTAGTAAATAAATATTCGTAACCACCTTTTTATCTTTGTAATCGGACTTCTATGAAAAATCAGGAAATTGCAGACATTTTCTACCAGACCGCCGAATTGTTAAGCCTAAACGCTGAAAACCCTTTCCGTATCAGAGCCTACGAAAAAGCTGCAGAAACTATAGAATCACTTCCCGAATCCATAGAAACTATTTTACAGGAAAACAGGCTTAAAAAAATCCCGGGAATAGGTGAAGCAACCGCCGAAAAAATAAAAGAATACATTGAAACCGGCAAAATGAAATATTTTGAAGATTTAAAAAAAGAATACCCCGAAGGGATACTTGAAATAATGCACGTTCCCGGTGTAGGGCCTAAAAAAGCCAGGATTATTTTTGACAAACTGAAAATAGCCGACATCAAAGAACTAAAAACCGCCGCCCTTGAAGGCAAACTCCAGAACCTTCCCGGCTTCGGCGCTAAAACAGAGCAGAACATCCTTAAAGGAATAGCCCTAAAACAAAGCATTAAAGGCAGAACCCTGCTTTATAATGCCAATCTTGTTGCTGAAGCCATAATTTTACAGCTGATAAAACTAAAAGAAATTAAAAACATCAGCCCTGCCGGAAGTTTGCGCAGAAAAAAAGAAACAGTTGGAGATATTGATATTCTCTGCACTGTTGAAAAAGGCAAAGAACACCACGTTATTGAAAAGTTTAATTCTCTTTCTGCTCCGGAAAAGGTGCAGGCTAAAGGAACTACCAAGGCCAGTATAATTACAGAAGAAAACCAGCAGGTAGACCTGCGCGTGGTTGAGCCGGTAAGTTTCGGCGCTGCCTTACAATATTTTACCGGTTCAAAAGAACATAACATCGCGCTCCGGGAAATTGCTGCAAAGAAAGGTTATATTTTAAATGAGTACGGGCTTTTCAAAACAAAAAACAAAAAAACACCTGTTGCCGGCAAAACAGAGACAGAAATTTACGAAGCGCTGGGACTGCAGTTTATCCCTCCGGAGTTAAGGGAAGACCGCGGGGAAATAGAAAGCGCGCAAAATAAAACCATCCCTAAGCTTATAGAAGAAAAAGATATCCGCGGAGATACGCACCTGCATACCAGGTATTCCGACGGAGCAAATACCGTAGAAGAGGTGGCGCAGAAAGCTATAGCGCTGGGCTATGAATGGATAATTATCTGTGATCATTCCCAAAGCCTGAAAATAGCCAACGGCGTTTCCATAACAGACCTGCGGAGAAAACTGGATGAAATTTATAACTATAACGCCAAATACGGAGATATCAAAATCATTGCCGGCCAGGAAGTGGATATACTTGCAGACGGCTCACTGGATTACCCGGATGAAATATTAAAAAACCTGGATTTTGTGAACGTGTCCATACATACCGGCTTTAAAGAAACAGAAAAACAGATTACTGACAGGGTTTTAAGAGCGTTTGATAATAAGTATGTGCATTCACTGTCGCATCCTACGGGCCGCCTAATAGGTAAAAGAGCCGCTTATGCCATAGATATGGACAAAGTGCTAAACAAAGCAAAAGAAAACGGTATCTTTCTGGAAATAAACTCCTATCCGGAACGGCTGGACCTGACAGACATCTACTGCAAGAAAGCAAAAGATATGGATATAAAAATTGTTATAGGCACAGATGCCCACAAGGTAATTCATATGGACTATATGCACCTGGGGATAAACGTAGCCCGCCGGGGCTGGCTGACAAAAGATGACGTTTTAAATACTATTTCGTATAATGAGTTAATGAAATCACTGAAAAAGAGAAGATAAAACTATGAAAACAAAACTACTGAGAGGAACTATCGCAATGATGAGCTTACTGTCAATCTTTGGATTAGCCGGGTTTTCACCGCTGGCAGGCTTTAAAAAAACCGTACTAAAAAACGGTATGACTGTATATGTAAAGGAAGACCACAAACTGCCGCTGGTAACGGTGCAACTGTGGATACGCGCCGGAAGCATAGATGAAACCACAAAAACCAACGGCATATCGCACATACTGGAACATATGCTTTTTAAAGGTACCGAAAAATACCCGCTGGGTGAAATATCCCGCGTGGTAGAATCTTACGGCGGGTACATAAACGCGGCTACCTCAAAGGAATTTACTTATTATTATATTGATATTCCTACGGAAGGGTTTGAAGATGCGCTTAGCATTATCTGCGAACTGGCAGGCCAGAAAGCTACTTTTCCGCCGGAAGAACTTGATAGAGAGCTGAAAGTAATACTTGAAGAAATAAAAAGGTCACAGGACCACCCGGACCATGTAATGTTTGAAAATTTTAATAAACAGCTTTATTCCCAGACGCCTTACAAATGGGAAATTATAGGTACTAATGAAACCGTATCAAATATGACACGGGAAGAAATAATTGCCTACTATAAAAAGTTTTATGTACCCAACAATATGTATCTGCTGATTGCAGGGGACGTAAAAGCGCCGGCTGTAAAAAAAACCGTTACAAAATCTTTCGGCACGTTTATTTCCAGCGGGGTGACTAAACGCACAGACCTTATTGAAACGCCCAAAGCACCGGTTACTGAAAGAATAAAAAAAGACGTCCAGCACGCATATTTCATTACCGGGTTTCTGGGGCCTGAACTGGAACAGGAAAAATACCAGTACGCGGGCGACATTTTAAGCATTATTCTGGGCTCCGGCAGAAGCTCGCGGTTAAACCGCAATTTGTACGAAGAAAAACAACTTGTTTATACTGTCGGGTGCAGTTATTATACCCAGCTGGGCAGCGGCATGTTTTTAGTTTCTGCGCTTTGTGAAACGAAAAACGTAGAAAAAGTACAGCAGGAAATATCCAATGAACTTAACAAAGTTATAAATGAAAAAATAACACCGCAGGAAATAGAAAAAGCCAAAGAACTTATTAAAAGCAGCTGGTACTATCAGTTTGAAACCATTAACAACCAGGCGCAAACCCTGGGCTACTGGCTGATAGTAAACAAGCTGGATTTCCTGGAAAACTATATAACAAACATTGATAAAGTAACCCATAAAGATATGAAAAAGTTTTTAACTGTTTATTACACCGGCCTTACTACAACGGTAGTTGAACCGGAGGAAAAATAATGAAGATGCGTTTTCTTGCGCTTACACTAATACTAACCGGAGGTTTATTTTCAATGGCAAATTCATCAGAAATAGCTAAAATCCAGTTTGATAACGGGCTTACGTTAATCCACAAAAAGACCGGCCCGCTTCCTATAATAAGCGTTAAACTGTTTTTAAAAACCGGCTGTACCAATGACCCAAAGGAAAAGCTGGGCTTAACTAACCTGACCCAACAGCTCTTAACCAGAGGCACAAAAACCAGAACCAATGAGCAGATTGCCACGGAAATAGAGTCTATGGGCGGGCACCTAAGCGCCAGCTGTGTAGAAGATTACTCAGAAATAGACCTGGATATTACACAAAAATACTTTACCAAAGCTTTTGACCTTTTAGCAGATGTGTTTTTAAACCCGTCCTTTCCGGCTGATGAACTGGAAAAAGCAAAAACCGTCACCAAAGCTTCTATCCGCTCACGGCAGGACAGCATTTTTGAAGTTACTTTTGATTTGTTAAAGAAAAATCTGTATCAGGACCATCCATATACAAATATCCCGTCAGGCACATTGGAAACCGTAGATAAAATTACCCAGAATGACCTGGTGGCATATCACAAAAAGTATTACGGGTCACAGAATATTTTAATGGTTGTCACCGGCAATATATCTTTAGCAGAAATAAAGAAAGCCATAAATAAGTCTTTTGCAGGACTGTCCAAAGGGGAAACACCGGTTACTACGCTCCCCATAGTAACAGCCCAGCAGAAAACAGAGGAACAAAAAGGGAAATTTGAGCAGGCATATCTAATGTATGGTTTTCTGGTACCGGAAATATCAAATAATGATTACACAAAACTAAAAGTGTTAAATACGTATTTAGGCGGGGGCATGAGCAGCCTGCTTTTTCAGGAACTTAGGGAAAAGGCCGGACTGGGTTATGAAGTAAGCTCTTTTTACCCGTCAAGAAAAGCCCAGTCATCTTTTGTAATTTATATCGGGCTGGATAAATCGTCTCTTACGCTGGCAAAAGAAAAAGTAAATACCATCCTAAACGAATTAAAAACCCGGCCTATTGATGAAGCGCGCCTTAAAGACGCCAAGAAGTACATCAAGGGCACATTTTTACTGGACCATCAGACAAATTCCCGGCAGTGCTGGTACCTGGGCTGGTGGGAAACTATAGGCAAAGGCTATAAATACGATGATGTTTATGCCTCTGAACTGGAAAAAATAACTTCGGCTGACATAAAAGAAGTAATAAACAAATACTTTTCCGGAAACTACGTGTACGTTCAAATCTCCCCGGAGAAATAAACCATATCATCATGCCGCATTACATTATTGACGGGTACAACGTAGTCAAACAAATCCCTGAGTATATGGATATTAAGCTAAAAGACGGCCGTGAAGGGCTGATAAATATCCTTAAATACCAGCGCCCGCAGGGCAACACAAGAAATAAGGCCACCATTGTATTTGACGGCAAAGGTGATGACTTCCTGTTTTCAATCACAAAAATAACCGGCGATAATATAGATGTAATGTTTTCACAGAACGAATCTGCCGATGATCATATCCAACGAATGGTGAAACGTTCAAGCAAGCCCGGAGATATTGTCGTAGTAACTGATGACCGGGATTTAAGAAGTTCCTGCAAAATTCACGGCGCCCAGCTGCTATACGTAAAGGAATTTATAAAACCAAAACAAAAATATTCCGTGCCTGCCAAAAACCAGCCGAAACAACAAATATCACAAAAAGATGAGCTTGCGTTAGACAGAGAACTTAGAAAACTGTGGAAGATATAAAAACAGTTTATAAGTTGATAAGATGATAAGTTGATAAGAAAAGACAAAAACACAAAAGATAGGTTTATAGGTTGATAAGAAAATAAATTTAATGAACTCTGACAATTTAACCATTATCAAAGAACCGGTACCGCATGTACTTTTAGAAACCAAAAAAGAACTGCACGGCTGGTACGCCGGCAAACGGGAATGTACCGCAGAAAGAATGCTGATAAACCCTTATAATGGATGCGGAGTAAACTGTTTTTATTGTTATACGCGGGCTTTACCGGGATATTTTGAAGCGTTTCATAGCGATGGTACGATATTTGTAAGCAAAGATTTTGACCTTACTGTTGCCCGCCAGCTGGATTCTATAGATGTTGCTTCCTGCGGTTACTTAAGCCCCGTAACTGATCCGTTTCAGAAAATAAATGAAAAGTACCGCTTATCTGAGAAAATAATAGATGTTTTTGTAAATAGAAACATACCAATAGAGTTTATTACTAAATGCAAAGTCCCGGAAAGTGTAATAGATTCCATAAAAAAGCAGAAACATTCATTCGGCCAGGTTTCTATACTTACTACTGATGAGAGGCTGCGCAAAATCCTAGCACCCGGCGGAACTTCTACAGAAGAACTTTTTACAAATCTGACGCGCCTGGCTCAAAACAATATTTTTGCTGTCTGCAGAATAGACCCGGTATTTCCGTTTGTTACAGATGAAAAAAAGACATTATCAGCGCTTGTTTCTAAAGCAGTAGATTCCGGAGCAAAACATATAATAACCAGCGTTGTTGATATTGCCCCGAAAACAGCTTCCTGGTTTCTTGAAAATATAAAAAAACATTTCGGCAATAGCGTGTATTACGATTATAAACAGCTTTATATAGAAAAAATTGGCTATATAAATGCTAAAATAGACTATCGCAAAAGAATCTTTGATTTTCTGCGCAATGAGTGCGATAAACATAAAGTTACCTTTGCACTTTGTATGGAATATGCACAGTCAATTTTACCCCCGCCCCCTGCGGAAGAGGGTGCGGGTGAGGGGATTATTCCAGGTTTAAACCGCGAGTTTATGTCCTCCAGAAACTGCGAAGGCATAGATATACCCATTTATAAACGCAGGGGGGATAAATTTTACCCGGCCGCAGATTGCGCAGGCAACTGCCTTAACTGCGCAGATGCAATGTGCGGGATTTCTGATTTAGCGATGAGTAAATATGGCTCAAAAAAAGATTTTAAACTTAAGGATTATAGAAGCTGGTCAAAAACAAAAAATGATTTGATACCTGTAGCGGGCGAATTACTATTCGCCAAGTACAAAAGGAAATACTAATGAAAGCGCATACCAAATACCTGTGGTTCTGCACAAAAAAAGAAAAAGAATTTGTAAATATTACCGATGAAGTACAAGCTGCCATTGATGAAAGCGGTATTAAAGAAGGGCTGGCTCTGGTAAGCGCTATGCATATTACCGCAGGCGTGTTTATTAACGATGAAGAAGAGGGCATTAAAGAAGACCTGATGCAGTGGGCAGAAAAGGTAGCGCCTGATTTGCCGGATTATAAACATCACAGGACTGGTGAAGATAACGGGGATGCGCACCTTAAAAGCACGTTGTTTCACCATGAAGTTACTGTGCCGATAACTAAAGGGAAGCTGGATTTTGGCCCCTGGCAGCAGATTTTTTATGCAGAGTTTGATGGACAGCGCAAAAAAAGAGTGATAGTAAAGATATTAGGGTTATAAAGAGTGCTCAGGAACATTTTCTACAAAAAACGTTCGCTTTGATTGCTCAATGTGCTTGAAAACATTCTTTCCGAAAAACGCGGACTCGCAGTTCGCATCACCTTATTCGTTTATAAAAGAAAACAACGGGACCGCAGCATTTTAAGTTCATTGATTTTCTGTTCGCAACTTAAGCTATTCGCTTCAAAGATATTTGGCATCTGCGGAACTCGCCCGTTACTTAATAAATAACAGGGCTCAGACAGTCCTCGATGAAAACCCCAAAATCTTTTTGCTCATAAACAGCTGTTATGTTGCTCACATAAAAATCAATGAATTAACCCTATAAGAATATAAAAAAATGAATTGGAGAGGAAATGAAAAAAATCACTTTATATTTTGACGGCAATAAGACACCGCAAAGTACCAGCTGTACGTTCGTAATTATTGATGAAGCAGGCAAACAAACGGAAGAGACTATTAAATTGCCTAATGAAACCACCGTACCGGAAGCGGAATATAACGGGCTGATAAACGGCTTAAGCGCTTTCAAATCAACTGAAGACGTTGAGCTTGATATTTACGGTGACAGCCAGCTTATTGTGAAACAGGTAACAGGGGAATATGAATGCAAAAAAGCTGAATTGCGCATTTTAAGAAGCCAGGTACGTAATTTGCTAAATAAGTTTGCTAAGTATCAGATTACCTGGGTACCCCGCGGCCAGAATAAGGCGAAGTAATCCATGCAAAGCATGAATTACGGAGTCCTTTAGGATAGTCGAAGAGCGAAGTAAGCGTCATCATATTTATATTTTTAGTTTAAGGAAAAATTAATGTGTTTTTCAGCCGGGGCAAGTTTTACAGGAAGCGCTATTCTGTCTGTTATTGGAACGCTAACGCTTAAAAAAGTATCTAAACCTTCCCAAATTGTTTTTGCCAGTATTCCTATATTTTTTGCATTCCAGCAATTTGTAGAAGGTGTTTTGTGGCTGGTATTGCCAAACACAGAGTATATTGCGATTGAAAAAGCAGCGACATACATATTTTTAGTAATGGCGCAGGTTTGCTGGCCTCTGCTTATACCCATATCAGTTTTATTAATGGAAGAAAGCGGGAAACGCAGAATAATACTTTATATTTTACTGGGAATTGGAATTATTGTTGCGCTATATTACGGCTGCGGTTTGTTATTTCAACACCCTCACGCACAAATAAAGAGTTATCATATTCAATATCAGGCTTTTACGCCGACTGCATCTGCCATAACGTTTTTTTTCTTGTATTTGGTGGCAGCGGTAGTTCCTTTGTTTGTTTTAAGTACTAAGAAAATATACATTCTTGGCATGCTCATGTTATTATCAGGTGTGGTTACAGTCATATTTTTTACGCAATTCGTAACATCTGTATGGTGCTTTTTTGCAGCTCTTATGAGCGTAGTAATTTATTATATTATCAAAAGTTCAAAGAAGACACTGTAATGCATCCAACAACACTTTTGATTCTTACTATTCCATGCTGGCATGAGATACAATATATGATGTAATTGTCACAACAATGGAGTACCCAGATATGTCCTTACGGTTTAAAACAAACTTAAGAATACACAATAAAATTGTAAAAATATATCTGATACTTAAAATAGAAAACTTCTTTATTTTCAAAAAAAACAATAATAAAGATAGTATTTCCGTAGAGAAACCATCTGAAACAGATTTAATTGAAAAAAATACAATATTTTGTATAAATTGCAGAAGCGAAGGCAGTACTGGAGATACTTATTGTTCATTTTGCGGAGATAATTTTAGAAATACTGTAAACTATTCTGAGCAAAGCATTAGCGAAGATTTAGCCATTAAAATTCTCCTTATTATTGCTGTTTTGTTGATTTTAATTTTCATATATTGGCTCTTTTATCCGCAAATGCATCGACATAATTT
Source organism: Elusimicrobia bacterium RIFOXYA2_FULL_39_19 (assembly GCA_001800285.1). GTDB lineage: Bacteria > Elusimicrobiota > Endomicrobiia > CG1-02-37-114 > XYA2-FULL-39-19 > XYA2-FULL-39-19. Next base: position 35,650 of record MGVC01000035.1, read on the forward strand.
TGGTTTTTGATCTATTATTCATAAATAATATATTCAAGATTGTAAAAACAATCATGCAAATAACAACAAAATGAACAAAATCAATAAAATATATTGTTCTAAAAACAATAACAAATCTATGTTTTTTGAATTAAACAACATAATAAATAAGTCGTTCCAGTAGATTATTACTCAAAACTGTTCCGACGATTTCCTTTTATTAATTGCATTCGGAATACTGCCGTAATTGAGAACAAGAATTCTTCTCGATGTGGTTACTAACAATGGCCTTACTTGAAGATTATCCATTTTTCTTACGGTGGATTAATTGTTACTAAACAACCTGAAAACCTACTCTCACTACAACGAATGTTTTTCTTTTTTTTAACCCTTCTTGACTTTACTCAATGTATTGAGTAAAATTACTCAATGTAAAACCAAGTGCAGCTTTTAGCTTAATCCGGAGGACAACTATGTATAAAAGACATGTTTTCAATGAATTATTAAATAGAATTAATGAAAAAAGGAAATTTATTCAGGTATTAGTGGGTCCCAGACAGACCGGTAAAACTACTATTTCCAAACAAATAGTTGACGAGATTGATTTACCCAACCATTATGCAGCAGCAGATGAACCTGCTTTAAAAAACACAACTTGGATTGAACAACAATGGGAAACTGCTAGGGCAAAAGCTAAAACCTCTAATAAAAAAACATTGTTGGTACTTGACGAGATACAAAAAATCACAAACTGGTCAGAAACCGTAAAAAAACTATGGGATGAGGATACTGCCAACAAAACAAATTTGCCTGTAATAATTTTAGGTTCATCACAATTGTTAATGCAAAAAGGATTAACAGAAAGCCTTTCCGGAAGATTTGAAGTATTACATGTAACACACTGGGCTTTTAACGAAATGAAAGCCGCTTTTGGATGGGATATTGATAAATTTATATTTTTTGGCGGTTATCCTGGCAGCGCGCTTCTTGTTGAGGATGAAACCCGTTGGAAAAATTATATCCTGGACTCACTTATTGAAACAACTATTTCAAAAGATATTCTTTTAATGACAAGAATTGATAAACCTGCCTTGATTAAAAGATTATTTGAGTTAGGATGCGCCTATTCGGGACAAATCCTTTCATATCAAAAAATGCTTGGACAATTACAGGATACCGGCAACACAACAACACTAGCCCACTATCTTGATTTACTGGAAAAAGCAGGGTTATTGACCGGCCTACAAAAGTATTCAGGCCAGCACATACGTCAGAGAGGATCAAGCCCAAAATTTCAGGTCCTAAACAATGCTCTGTTGTCCGTTCATCTGGATTTAACCTTTAAGGAAGCTTTCAAAAACAAAGAATTGTGGGGCAGACTCTTAGAATCAGCAGTCGGCTCTTACCTTGTAAACAATGTAAAAGGAAAAAATATTAAACTGTTTTACTGGCTTGGAAATAATCGTGAAGTTGACTTCGTGCTCAATAAAGGGAAATCATTGGTTGCCATAGAAGTAAAAAGTGGAAACAGGAAAACAAATTTGCCCGGTATTGATTTATTCTCAAAGAAATTCAAAACAGTTAAAAATCTGCTCATAGGTGAGCAGGGCATAAAAACTGAAGAATTTGTTTCAATTCCGGTTGAAACCTGGTTTGAATAGTATAGTAACTTTGTGAACGGCATAATGAATGGTATATTATCAATATTCAGCTTAAAAAATGTTTAATTGGGTAACAATAGTTTGAATTAGGTAATTTAATAGGTGGTAATATGCGGGGCTTTGATTTCCACTATTTCATGTTGTATAATATACAACACATGATGTAAATATTACAACAATGGAGCTAAAAGAATATGTCTTTACTGCTTAAAACAAACCTCAGAAAAAAACTCTTAGCCTATTCATTCACACACCCGGATGAAGCCTACTATTTAAGGGAATTAGCGCTGTTTATAGATGAAGACCCCGGCAATCTTTCAAGGGAGCTTAAAAGATTGGAAGAAGACGGTCTTTACAGTTCTACAACCAGAGGAAAACTTAAATTCTATTCATTAAACAAGAAATACCCGCTTTATGCTGAATATAAGAAAATAATTTTTAAAACAGAAGGGGTGGAAGGCAGTTTAAAAAACCTTGTTGGTTTGTATAAAGACATTACATTTGCCTGTATTTATGGTTCTTATGCCAAGGATAAAGAAAAGAAAACTTCTGATATAGATTTGCTGCTTGTAGGCAAGTTTCCTGTAAATGACCTTACCAATAAAATACGTGAGCTGGAATCAAAACTAAACAGAGAAATAAATTTTAATTACTATTCAAAAGAAGAGTTTGAAAAAGAAAGAAAAAAGGCAGGGTCCTTCCTTGATTTAGTCTTAAATGGCAAAAAGATTGTCCTAAGAGGTAGTTTCAATGATTGACAAGCTAATTATTGCCTTGGAAAAACAAGGTAAATTAAAAAAGCAGAGTGTTGGTATTATTCAAATAGAAGCATTGCTTAAAGAAGCTATTTTAGATTTGGAAGAAGCAAAGACAATTGTTGATATTGCCCAAAGAGCAACCTATTTATTAGCTTACACAGCAATGTTGAAGGCAGGACGAGCCCTGGTTTTTTTAAAGGGCTATACTCCTTCTGATGGAGCTCAGCATAAAACGGTAGTTGAGATAACCAGCGCAATTTTGGGAGACAAATATAAAGATTTAACCGAACAATTTGAAACCATGCGCAGAAAAAGAAATGACTTGACATACCAGGCAGGAACATTGCTTTCAAAAGGAGAATCAAAAAAAGCATTCTCTGATGCAATTTCCTTGGTTCAGGAAATATTAAAAGAAGTGAAATCCAAAAACCCGCAATTAGAACTAGATTTCTTGATTTGAAAGAACGTGATAATAACTGAATAAACATGATAATAAACGTGATAATATCTCATGAATCACTTGGTCAATCAGCCAAATGGAAACGAATAGTATAATAACTTCGTGAATGGCATAATGAATGGGATATTTATAAAGAAATTAATTTTTATGAAGAAAAGATTTATTTTAATATTTTTCGTTCCATTTTTTATTGGGTGTATCCATAGCGGCACTGTATATAGGGTTACTGAAACCAAAGATAAAGATGGCCGAATATTAACTGAACGGTCAGAATTTCATAATGAATCTGATACCACCCGCCAGTCATCAAGTAGTAGATCAAGTATCATGGAAAATCCATTTGACACCATAAAAAACAAAAAATCGGATAAAAATGACCATGAACCCATGTATAAATTTAATATAAGTACATTTGGATTTGTTCCTGACAATGAACCCTATGAACCTGAAGATAGCGATTATCCTTTAACTACTTCTATTTCATATGGATCATCAAGGCTGTGGAGTGATTTTACAAGTAATTTTAATACCAATTTTATGCCTATTTCTAAATGGAAAAACTCATTGCCAATCGGAGGGAAGGGTTATGAGTTTGAATGCTGGATAAATGACAGGCAAGATCACAGCAATTCTGCTTACGGAATGAAGATTTCAAATTACTCAAATAATCTGACAAATAACCTGATGACAGGTAATGGATATTATGTTTCTGAAAATATTAAGTCAGAATTGTTTACGTTTTCGCTAAATAAAAAAAGTTATTTTTATGACTTTTTATATGGTGTTTTTGGGTTTGGCGTAACCTCATATAAAATAAAAACTAATGTATCAACAAACCTTCCCCAATATAGTTATGAAGGTATAGAAGGAAATAGCACATATGTCGTGAACAATTTAGGATTGGGTGTTTTATGGCCGCAATATAAAGTATTTAAGTTAAAAATAGAACTAGGTTGCGTAATACCATTAAATAATATTAATTTTATAATACCTCTAAGTGACCTTAATATTGAAGAATCGTCTTCAGATTATATTAACATTGGATGTCATTATAATTTTGGTTACAATTCAGAAGAATAACTGTTAACTTTATTTTGTACCTAATCAAAAACCTATGTTACTTGAAGTAAACAACCTTAAAACCTATTTTTATGCTGATAACCGCATATCCAAAGCGGTAGACGGCGTATCTTTTACGCTTCAACAGGGTAAAACTCTGGGCATTGCCGGTGAAAGCGGGTGCGGAAAAAGCCTGACAGCGCTTTCAATTCTGCGGCTGGTGCCTGCTCCCGGAAAAATAACCGGAGGAAGTATAGTTTACAATGGCGAAAATATTACCAATAAACCTGAAAAAGATATGCGCCATATCCGCGGAAAAGAGATATCAATCATTTTCCAGGACCCGCAAACCTCATTAAACCCCGTTTTCACAATAGGCAATCAGATTACTGAAGCAATAGAATTACACACTCCTGAGTTTAAAAACAATTCAAAAATAATAGCTGTAGATATGCTTTCAAAGGTGGGTATTCCAAACCCGGAAATGCGGTTTGGCCAGTATCCTCATGAGCTTTCCGGAGGCCAGCAGCAGAGAGCCATGATAGCCATGGCTTTGGCTTGCAAACCAAAACTGCTTATAGCGGATGAGCCTACAACCGCGCTGGATGTAACCGTACAAGCACAAATACTGGACCTGCTGGAAAAAATACAGAAAGAGATGGGACTGTCAATTATTTTTATTTCCCATGATTTAAGTGTGCTTAAAGATATAACGGACACTATGGCCATAATGTATGCCGGCAGGATAGTAGAAGACGGCCTAAGCAGCCTGCTTTACGCAAATCCTCTGCACCCTTATACAAAAGGGTTATTTGAAACTTTGCCTTCTTTGCGGGGAAAGGGCACGCGGTTAGCGACCATACCAGGCAGAGTGCCCGATGTATGGGATTTGCCAAACGGGTGTAAGTTTCACCCGCGCTGCGCGCATAAGATGGCAATTTGTGAAAAAGAAGAACCGGAACTCAAAGAAATAGAAAAAGAACATAAAACAGCCTGCTGGCTTTATAATAAGCGATGATGTGTACTGCAGCGATGAAGCGATGAAGTAAATGAAATTGTTGATAAGATGACATGTTTATAACTATCGTGTTTTTCCTTGTCAACTTATAAACCTATAAACGTATAAACCATTTTATGCTTGAAATTAAAAATTTATCCAAACATTACACTATCCGTGAAAGCGGCGCCCTGGCAAACATCTTTTCTACTCCTAAACGTAAACTTAAAGCAGTGGATGATGTTTCTTTTGCGGTAACTGAAGGCGAAACTGTAGGGCTGGTAGGTGAATCCGGCTGCGGCAAAACTACTCTGGGCAGGACTATTGTAAAACTTATTGAACCAACCGGCGGTGAGGTGTATTTTGAAGGGAAAAATGTGTTTGGTTTAAACAACGCTGAATTAAAAACTTACAGAAAAAAAGTACAGATAATATTTCAGGACCCGTATAGCTGCCTTAACCCAAGGATGAAAATAGAATCCGTTGTTACCGAAGGGCTGGTTATTCACTCAGAACTAAAAGGCGTACACAGGAAGCAGAAAGCTAAAGAACTACTTGAACTGGTGGGGCTTTCCGGTGAACTAGCCGGTAAATACCCGCATGAGTTTTCCGGAGGCCAGCGGCAGAGGATAGGCATAGCCAGGGCGGTTTCTTTGAATCCTTCCTATATTATATGTGATGAACCGGTTTCATCTCTTGATGTATCGGTACAGGCGCAGATAATCAACCTCTTGATTGATTTGCAGGAAAAGTTTAAACTTGGTTATATTTTCATATCGCATGATTTAAGCGTTGTTAGGTATTTAAGCCATAAAATAGCGGTGATGTATCTGGGAAAGCTGGTAGAGTTTGCCGATACGGCAGAATTGTTTAGTAATCCGCTTCACCCGTATACGAAATTATTGTTTTCATCTTTACCGGAAGAACATAAAAAGAATAAGGCTGAAATAAATGATATTTCAGCAGCCGCCGCTGGCGGCGGCTGCCTGTTTTACCCCAGGTGCCCGGAAGCTAAACCAGAGTGCGGGGAAACAGTACCGGAACTAAAAGAAATAAATGGAGGTCATAAAGTATCATGTATAAACTTAAAGTAATTAGACAGCTTGAATCTGGTGACAATAATTTTTCTTTGTCATTCCCGCGCAGGCGGGAATCCAGGGATTTTAAAGCCGTAGATTCCCCGGTCAAGCCGGGGAATGACAACTTCTGGTTAGTTTTATTGCATGGCAAAAACACACTACTTGCGTGTTTGTTTTTATCTTTTTTTCTTTTTACCGGATGCGCGAATAAAACAGGCACGGATAATATTATCCGCCTGCCAATGCAAACCGATATAAAAGGTTTTGACCCGGCCTATGCAGAAGACCTGTATTCGCATACCGCTATGGCACAAATTTATGAAACATTGCTTCAGTATGCCTATCTTGAACGACCCTATAAAGTTGAACCACTGCTTGCTGACGGGATGCCTGAAATATCAAAAAACGGGCTTACTTATACTTTTAAAATCAAAAAAGGAGTAATCTTCCAGGATGATAAATGCTTTCCAGGCTCCAAAGGCAGAGAACTCACGGCAGATGATTTTGTATATTCATTCAAAAGAATTGCAGATATGAATACACGTTCTACCGGTTGGTGGGTATTTGACGGCCGCATAGAAGGGTTAAATGAATTCCGTGAAAAAACAAAAGACAGCCCCAAAACAGATTACACCATAGATGTTGCGGGTTTAAAAGCTGTTGATAAATATACCCTGAGGTTTAAACTCACAAAACCGCACCCGCAATTTTTGTATACCTTAACTATGATGTATACCGCGGTTGTTGCCAATGAAGCCGTAGAAACTTACGGCCAGGAGTTTTTAAACCATCCGGTAGGCACGGGCCCTTACAAACTAACCAAATGGACCAGAAACTCAAGAATTATTTTTGATAAAAACCCAACTTTCAGACAGGAGTTTTACCCGGTAACCGGCGAAACCACTGATAAAACAAATGGACTGCTTGTTGATACCGGTAAACAAATTCCTTTTATAGATAGAATAGTATACATTGTTTATCTTGAAGAACAACCGCTTTGGCTGAACTTTCTTAAAGGAAACATTGACCGTTCAGGCATACCCAAAGACAGTTATTCAAGCGCTATAAACGCTTCCAAGGAACTTATGCCAGAGCTGCAGGAAAAAGGTATAAAACTATGGAAAGTTCCTATGCTTGATGTAACTTACACAGGGTTCAATATGGAAGACCCGGTATTAGGCAAAAATTTAAAGTTAAGGCAGGCAATTTGTTTAGCCCACGATATAAACAAGGTTATTGATTTGTTTTATAACGGCCGTGCTATACCTGCCCAGGGACCTATTCCACCGGGCCTTGACGGTTATGACCCGGAGTTTAAAAACCCTTATCAGAGTTTTGACCTTGAGAAAGCAAAACAATTACTGGACCAGGCAGGGTATCCCGAAGGTAAGGGGCTGCCGGCGCTTGCTTTTGAAGCAAGCGGTTCAGGGACGATAGACAGGCAATGGGCCGAACTGTTTAAAAAAGAAATGGAAGCTGTAAACATAAAGGTTAATGTAAACTATAATACCTGGCCAGAATTTCTGGATAAATTAAATAAGAAAAAAGGCCAGATTTACGGGCTTGCCTGGGGAGCAGATTATCCTGACGCAGAAAATTTTCTGCAGTTGTTTTACGGGCCAAATGCAGCAAACGGGCAGAATAATACAAATTATAAAAACCCTGAATTTGACCGGCTTTATGAAAAAATAAGCACTATGCCGCCGTCTGGCGAAAGAACAAAAATTTATAAACAGATGGTAAAAATTGTCACCTCTGACTGTCCCTGGATATTTGGCGCGCATAGAATGTCGTTTGCGTTAAGCCAGCAATGGGTAAAAAATTATAAACCCAATGACGTAGCCACCAATCTGCTGAAATATTACAGAATTGATACGCAGGAACGCGCCAAAATGCTGAAAGAAAGATTCTAAAAAACTATGCTCAACTACATCATCCGCCGCATTCTTTATGCTATTCCAATATTGTTCGGAATAATTCTTATTACGTTCCTTCTTTTTAACGTAGTAGGAGGGAATCCCGTTTACCAGATGCTGGGTAAACACGCCACTCAGGAACAGATAAAAGAATTTGAACACGAATACGGTTTTGATAAATCTCTGTTTATTGATTTTCAAGCTCTGAAAAATGCGGAGATAATAAAAACATTTGATTCCCAGTTTGTTTTTTTTATCAAACAAGTAATCACATTTGATTTCGGCAGAAGTTATTCTTCAAAACAAAAAATCACTACTATGATAGCTGACGGCATTGTACCGTCGCTATCTTTAGCAGTGCCTTCCTTTATAATAGGCGTGATTGTAGCGCTGATAATTGCGTTTATCTGCGCTTATTACCGCAATACCCTGATAGACAGATTTACGGTAATTGCCAGCGTTTTAGGTATGAGCATAAGCGTCCTTGCATACATTATCGGCGGCCAGTATATTCTGGCTTATAAAATGGGCTGGCTTCCTATTTCTGGATATGAAAGCGGAATTAACGCTATCCCGTACCTTATATTACCGGCTCTTATATGGATAATAAATTCACTGGGCTCTGATGTGCGCTTTTTCAGAACTGTAATTTTGGATGAAATAAACCAGAACTATGTGCGCACAGCTTACGCCAAGGGATTAAGCCCGCAAAAAACACTTTTTAAACACGTACTTAAAAATGCCATGATACCCATTATTACAGCGCTTGTAATTGTGATTCCATACCTTTATACCGGTTCATTACTGCTTGAAAACTTTTTTGGCATTCCGGGATTAGGAAATATGACAATAAACGCTATTGCCAATTCAGATTTTCCTGTGGTAAAGTTTATGACTTTTACTGGCGCTTTGATTTATGTAATTTTTAATACACTTTCAGATATTTTATATTCGGTAGTAGACCCGAGAGTAAGGCTGAAATGAAGTTAGTGCATAAGCAGGGCGGGCTTTCCAGGCACGCCGAAATTTTTATATACCGGATTGTTCGGTCTGATAGATTATCCTGTAATCTGGAATCAGACACTCTTGTGGAGTTCGGAGAACAATCCCTACAATAAACTTATGCCACGCACTATGTAGGGCGAGATCCCCTGATCACGCCGCGACTTTCATATGCCTGATTGTTGTCCAATCTCATACAGTTTTTAGAGAAATTTATGTTTAGCGAACTTTCAAAAAGATTAAAAAAAGACAAGATTGCCAGAATATCACTGGCAATAATTATTTTATATTTCGCTGTAGCTTTATTTACACAGGCAGGCCTGCTTTTGCCTGATTTTGATAAAGTAAATTACACAGAAAGCTACCAGCCGCCGTCTGCCAGCCATATCTGCGGTACAGATTACCTGGGAAGAGATGTATTTTCAAGAATTCTTCATGGTACACGTGTAGCCATTTCAGTCGGTATTGTATCTTCATTTATTGCTATTCCGATAGGAGTATTGTTAGGCTGCATATCAGGTTTTTTTGGTGGAAAAATAGATGAATTTGTCGTCTGGCTTTATACCACTCTTGATTCCGTGCCGGGTCTGCTATTAATTATGGCGCTTAGTTTAGTGCTTGGCAGGGGATTGTATGCAGTTTATCTGGCGCTGGGGCTTACTACGTGGGTATCTCTTTGCCGTTTGATAAGAAGCGAGTTTATCAAACACCGTGAAAGAGAATATGTGCTGGCAGCTAAAGCACTGGGGGCAGGTTCTTTAAGGCAGATTTTTATACACATATTGCCTAATGTATTTCATATTGTTATAATCAATTTCTCATTAAGGTTTGTTTATGCAATTCAATCGGAAGTAATTCTGTCTTACCTGGGGTTAGGTGCCCAGGATATGCCCAGCTGGGGCATAATGATTAACGACGCAAAAGTAGAACTGGCACGAGGCGTATGGTGGCAGCTTACCGGAGCAACTGGCGCCATGTTTCTTTTAATACTTGCGTTCAACATTTTTGGAGATTTCCTTAGAGATACGCTTGACCCGAAACTTAGAGGAGTGGAATAAAATAATCTCAAATTTCAAATTCAAAATCTCAAATAAAAAATATGAATAAAATACTGCAAATAATCAAACAAGAAACTAAATCGAACCAGAAAGTATGGATTGTTGGCGGTTACCTGCGTGACATTCTGCTTAAAAAGCCTTGCTCTGATATAGACTTTGTAGTCAGCAGAAACGTGCTGGCTTTGGCAAAACACGTAGCAACACGACTTAAATGCAGAGTAATCACTTTAGATAATGTAAACAGGATTTACAGAATTGTTTTAAAACAGGAAGCCGGTATTATCACGCTTGATTTTTCTTTAATGGCGGGGAAAAACATAGAAGAAGATTTAGCCCGCAGAGATTTTACGATTAATGCCATGTCCCTGCCGCTGTCAATGGACACTCATTCGTTTAAATCTAAGCTTATAGACCCGTTCAACGGGGTAAGTGACATACATACCAAAACTATCAGGGCCATAACAGAAAAGAATTTCAAGGATGACCCGTTAAGACTATTACGTGCTTACAGGTTTTCAGCAGAACTGGACTTTACCGTAGAACCAAAAACCGAAAAACAAATAAAAAAACACGCTAAACTTATTTCAAAACCCGCAAAAGAAAGAATAAGGGAAGAACTGGTAAAAATCTTTGCGGTTAAAAACGCATCAGGCTTTATTTATAAGATTGATGAACAGAAATTGTTTGAAATCATATTTCCTGAAATATCTAAAATGAAAAAAAGTTCAAGAAAATTCTACTTTCATCCAGAAGGTTTGTGGCAGCATTCCAAACAAACGCTATCGAGTTTAGAAAAACTAATAAATGAACACACCTGGGCCACCCCGGAATTACATAAAAAGATCTCGAATCATGTTGCCTTAAGACTTCCGCTTTTTAAAATAACTACTCTGTTTCATGACTGCGGTAAACCTGGTACTGTAGCCAGAATTGATGGAAGAATAAGATTTTTTAACCATGAAGCTGAAGGTTCAAAAGAAATAAAAAAAATACTTCAGCGGTTGCGCTTCAGCAACAAAGAAGTGCAGATAGCTGAAAAACTGGTTAAAAGCCATATGCGGCCGGGCAATGTAGCGCAGAACTTTCATAAAGGCACGCTTTCCAAAAAGGCCACATACCGCTTTTTTCGTGACATGGGAGATGAAACCATAGACCTACTGCTTTTATCTCTGGCAGACAGGATGTCTTATATTGGCGTAACCGCAAAACCCAAAGAAATTGAAATGCATACTATCTTTGTAAACAGGTTTGCAAAACGTTTTTTTGATTATAAAATAAAATCTTCCAGACCAAAACTAATTGACGGTTATCAGGTTATGAAAGCCCTTAATTTGCCGTCCGGACCGCTGGTAGGGAAAGTACTGGCTTTCGTAGAGGAAGCACAATTGTCTGGCAAAATAAACAACGCCCCGCAGGCAATAACACTGATAAGAAAAAACCTTTCTAAAATTAAACGCAGTTCAGCTATAAACTAACATCTCTATTTTCTGCTTCACTTGCAACAAGTGATATTTATTTATATAATTAAAATTATTATATTGTTCTTTTATTGAAATTTTCAGTGTTTCCCGGTTGAATGAGGAAACCCTTGTAGAGCGCCGAGCGCTACCTTCGTTAGCAAGCGAGGGAACCCGTCAGGGCGCGACAATCAGAGATACTCCTTCAGGAAGGGTTCAGTAAGTTGCTTTACTCAAATTTAATAGGCAATAAAGCGACGAACGACGATGAATGGGAAACCGTTGGTTTTCCTTGTAGAGCGCCGAGCGATACCTTCGTTAGCAAGCGAGGGAACCCGTCAGGGCGCGACAAATGAAAAACTCATTTTGGAAGGGTTCAGTAAGTTGCTTTTCTCAAATTTAGTAGAAATTAAAAGCAACGAACGACGATTAACGGGAAACCGTTGGTTTCCCTTGTGGAGCGCCGAGCGTTACCTTCGTTAGCAAGCGAGGAAACCCTTTATTAGGGCGCGACAAACGCGGGTGTGGTTCAATGGTAGCATGCGAGCTTCCCAAGCTTGAGACGTGGGTTCGATTCCCATCACCCGCTAATATTTATTCTTAGGGAATCGAAGACGACCCGAACGCTGCCAGTGGCAGATAAAGTGAGGGCGGCAGGTT
>MGVC01000035.1:47807-48047 GCA_001800285.1 Elusimicrobia bacterium RIFOXYA2_FULL_39_19
AGCGCCCTTTGCCAAGAAGAGGTTGTACAATCGCTTCGCTTCTGAGGGCTGAAGTGGCACACCAATGAGATCGTCGCATCGCGCCTTTGCCTCACCAAGAAGCAACCAGAAACTGTGGTCAGAGCGTCTTAGGTCCAACTGGAAAGTGATCCATGGATGTGTCGACTCATATGTCCGCTTCATTGTCCACCTCCATGGCATGCGTACTTATTGTATGGCAATAGATTATATACGATTGAA
>MGVC01000035.1:48360-48819 GCA_001800285.1 Elusimicrobia bacterium RIFOXYA2_FULL_39_19
CTCGGCCTACCAGCCCTCCGCTTCGAACTTCACCGTCTCGTTGAATTCGCGCCACAGGACGGCGTTCTCGTCCTCTTCGCCGTAGGGCATGTACCAGAGCCTGACGGTGATGTCCATGGTGTCGCTCGGGTACTGCGTCACGTATTCGCCGTCCACTTCGACCTCTTCCTCCGGGAAGAAGATGTCCAGGTCCGTGGTCACTGTGCGCAGCGGCGGCAGGCTGGTGTCCGCCAGCAGGCCGCTCTTCTCGTAGGGGCCGCGGCCCATCCTGTCGCCGCGTCCGAGACGCTGCGGGACGGGCATGAAGATGCGTTCGGCGGTGAAGACTTCGTTACCGTTCTTGTCCACAGCGGAAACCGACTGCACCAGTCGGTTGGGGGTGGGTCAGCCATCGGGGATGCCGTGCCCGGCCCGGTTGGTCAACTCGACCTTCACTGTGGCCTTGGGGCGCATGGTCGT
>MGVC01000036.1 GCA_001800285.1 Elusimicrobia bacterium RIFOXYA2_FULL_39_19
CATGTCTATCCAGTTTCTTCCTTTTATAAAATGATACTGGATACCTGCCCGGTAAAGGCATGGATAGCGATTAAGTCCGCTCCGGGTGTTTCAGCGCAGGGTTTTTGCTGCGATGAAAATAAAGTTAGAATCCACGCCTGTGAAGGCGTGGTGCTTCAATAGTGAGAGAATTGGTAGAAAATTTAACCCTTGTTTTCGCAAAACCCGGTAAATGAACTTCTATTACAGGTTCTTTGGCAAACCAGTCACCCCGCCATTCTATTAGAATGTTTTCCTTCAGTGGTTTTATGGAAATATGAATATCACCAAAACGGGTAGGTGCGGGCCCGAAAGTTAACGGCTGCATTTTAGCCAGCCAGCTTTGAGGAATTCCGCAACAAAGGATTAATTTTTCGGATTCCTCTCTGACAAAACAATTCCTTATCATCAACACCCATTCTGCTGCCGCCCAGACATGCTGGCCGTCGCCCATACAGCCGCCTCCGGTTCGCGGATGGATAGCTTCAGGCCATTGGCCAGTGGACGAAGCCAGTTTGGCAATGGCTGTCATTAAATCAAAATATCTTGCATCGCCGGCGCGTAAAAGTACCTGGGCCAGGTCTAAAGTTAAGTACGGATTTATTCCTGAATTACCGAACCTCTACGATAACTTTTCAGTTGAGTATAACCTGAAGCTGTTTGCCCGTCTTTTTAGAGTCTCTCCGGAGCGCATAGAACAGGTCCTGGAACAATTTGGTTTGTTAAAGTTCCGCAGCAGCCAGGTAAGAGTTTTATCTAAAGGGCTAAAACAAAGGCTTAGTATTGCCCGCTCAATATTGCCTGATCCGCCGGTAATAATATTTGATGAGCCTACGGCGGGCCTGGATTATAATATAACAAAAGAGATTCATGAACTGCTTAAAAATCTGCACGAATCAGGAAAAACCATACTATTTACTTCTCACAGCCGTGAAGAAACCAAAGAACTGGCTACGCGCGTAATAAATCTACAGGAAGGAAAGATGGTTTTTGACGGGTTACCTAATGATGAAAAATGTATTTATATTAGCCTTCAATGATATTGCAGCAGCGATTAAAAATAAGTCTATATGGCTGCTGATATTTATTCCTCTCTTTGTGGTTATTTCCCTGAAGTTAGCCGACTCTCCCGGCAGCAAATCCCAGCAACTAAAAATAGGATTATTAAGTGATGGAAACTATCCACAGGTAATCATTAAAAGCCTTACTGCTGCAAAAGAGTTATTTTTTTTAAGCAGGGTTACTTATGTAGAAGGCAGTCAGCAGCTTAAAGAAAAAAAATTAGACGCTTTGCTAATACCGGATAAACAAGCTTCCGCCAGTTTGACTTTGTTAGTCTTAAAGAAAGATTCCCCCCAAACCTTTTTTATTGTAAACGGCTTGTCAGAACTGCAGAAAACTTCAGCGGGCATTAAGAACAGCTGGATTTCACGCATTGAGCCTATGCAGGAAAATTCCGCCGAAATACAAACTTTCCCTATCTGGATATTGATGGTAATATTGCTGGTTGGTTGTATTATTCTGCCTGCGCAGGTTGCTGAAGAAAAGGAGAAAAAACTGCTCCTGGGAATAATGCAAACCCCGATTTATGAGATTGAGTGGCTTTTGGCTAAACTAATCCTGGGGCTGGTTTTGTGCTGTCTTGCAGTTTCAACTTTATATGCGGCCAGCGGTTTAAAGCTAAATACAGAAAACTTAGGTTATCTGGTATTCATAATTATTGGCAGTATATGTTTTAGTTCTTTTGGAGTAATGCTGGGCTTATTGTGCAGAAATCAGGCCGGGGCAAGAACCCTGGGATTCATCGTTTATGTGCCGTTTCTGATACCTTCCGCTTTATCAGATTTTTCTATTCGTTTAACAAAGTTCTCCCGGTTCATTCCTTCCTACTGGTTATACAATCCTGTTAGAGCTATGCTTTTAGAAAACAGCCGGTTGTCAGATTATTCCTTTGATTTGCTTTGCTTACTGTTTTTAGGGTTGCTTTCTTTTGGTGTATCGCACTATTTATTAAAAAAACGCTGGTTGATGTAATAATGATAAATTTATCAGAGATGAAAATGATTACAATACGCAAAATATTATGTTGTATTCTAATGTTATTTTCAAGCCTGAGTGTTGCTTACTCGCAAGAATGCACAATACAGAAGATTTCCTTAAAAGGTTTTAGACAAACCTCATCCGGTGCCGCAAAAAAAGTTATGCTAACGGAATTCCCCTCCTTCTTTTTTTGGAACAAAAATCCGGTATTTAATGAAACGGTACTCCGGCAGGATATGCAGAGCCTGAAGGCTTATTGCAATAATGAAGGTTTTTTTGACGCTGTCGCAGATTACACTTTGAAATACAAAAGTAATTCTGTTGCTATCGCTATTGTAGTTAATGAAGGGCTGCCATATTATGTGGAAAGCGTAACAGCTGCGATAAGTGATAATCCATCAAATGCAATACTGAACGCTCTGACAAATAAAATAACGCTTAAATCAGGTGAAATATTTGAAACCGGGCAATTTGATAAGACCAGAAAAGAATTTACCGAATATCTTAAGTTATTAGGGTATGGCTCATGTTCTGCTGACGGTAAAGTTATAATTGACAGAAAAGCGCATACGGTAAGTATTATTTTCTCGGTTAGAACAGGGCCACTGCAGTTTTTTGGCGGTACTACGGTTAAAAATAATAGTTATGTAAAGTATGAACATATAATTATGGAAGTAACATTTAAAGAAGGCGATAAATTTGCAGCCGAAGAACTTGAAAAAACAAGGCAAAACATTTACGGGCTTAACCTGTTCGGGTCTGTAACTGTGAACCCGGAAACTCCTGAAAATGCAGGAAGCATTATTCCGGTAGAAATAAGTGTAACTGAAAAGAAAAAACGAAGTATAAAAATCGGCATAGGTTATGGTACTGAAGACAATTTCAGGACTCAGGGCAGCTGGACCAGATATTATTTGTCCAATAAACCGAGAACGCTTGTCTTGAGCGCAAAAAATACGTCTATCCTGAGTAATTTTACTGCTTCCATAGCACAACCTTTTTTTATCAACAGGAAAACAGGCCTTACGGGTACACTGGCAATAGACCGGGAAGACATAACAAGCTACACCAATGAAAAATTAACAGTAATTGCCAAAGTAGACAGAAAGTATTCAGGATTTCTAAATGTTTTTACAGCCTACAGCCTGGAAATAGACAGGCCTGTTAATATAAAAGTAGATATTTCAGAAGAACTGAAAGCCACTTTGCCTGAAAAAGTATATTTAATCTCCGGGCTGCTTTTTGGTGCCAGTTATAATTCTATAAAAACACTTTTACCGCAAAATGGAGTAATTTACTCACTGCTTTTTGAACCAGTTTCTTATTTGCTGGGTTCTGAAGTTGATTATATCAAAGGGGTGGCAGAGGGGCACAATTTTGTAAAACTTAATGATAATATTGTTGTTGCCGCCAGGTTAAAATATGGTTTTATTCTGCCTCAGAGAGAAACAACGCAAGTTCCTATATTTAAAAGATTATTTTCCGGAGGAGGTTCCAGCGTGAGGGGTTATGGGTTTCATGAAATCGGCCCGCTTGATGTATACGGAACTCCCCTGGGCGGCAATTATTTGTTTGAATACAGCGTGGAATTACAACAGCATTTGTCCGAGCATTCAAACCTTATTGTGTTTGTTGACGCGGGAGAAGTGTACAATACCGGTTATATTGCATCCGGTCTTAAATACGGAACCGGGCTGGGCATACGCTATGCAACACCTATCGGGCCGCTGGGTTTTGATATAGGTTTTCCTGTCAGATCGGAGAACAGTATAGACCTTAATGAATACAGGTTATATTTTTCGCTTGGTAAGGTGTTCTAAATGGGTATTGAAAAATGAAAATAAATATTTTAAAAACATTACTTTTCAGTGTTTTAATAATATTCATTATGGGTTTTACGGCTCTGTATTTATTAAACAAATCAGGGCTGATTCATGAAAAAGTAAAAACATTTGCGGTAAAACAACTCCAGGCTGCCGGTATGCCTGTTGTCCTGATAGAAAATATTCAAGGGAACCTGCTTACGCATATTGATGTAATAAATCTACATATTGATAATAAAAAAGGATTTGTTTTTTCGGCGGACAAAATCAGGCTGTATTATTTTCTCCCCTCATTGTTTTTTGGTAAATTGACTGTTTATAGCGTTGTGATTGAAACCCCTTTATTAATAGTTGATCCCCACGGGCGAAGCCCGTGGCAAAAACACCTATCCCGTGCAGTTTTCAAAAAAAACAATTTGAAAACTATCGCAGGGGTAAACGTCACACATACATTCACTTCCGCCACAGGCGGAGATGAATGCTGCCGTTTAAAAACAGGAATTACACAGCCGGCAGAAGAACCGGTAAAAAAAACCGGTGCAGACATGTCTTTTCTATTAAATAAAATTGAAATAATAAACGGCGGCGTTAAGTTTAAAAAAGACAAAAAAGAACAAAATTCTTTTTATGATATTAATTTATCTGCCCGCGTTGAGTTTTCAATATTTAAAAAAACAGCAGCAGTACGGCTATATAAATGTAGTGCAGGCATTGCCAATCCGGCGTTAAAACTAACTTCCGCAAAGGGTAAAGCTGAATATGAGACAGGCGCTCTGATGTTTTCCGGATTGCTGCTTGAATCCGGAGATTCAAAAATGAAAATAGACGGCACTGTAGCAGGTAATTTTAAAACAATGAATTTAAATATTAATGTTGCTAAAGCCTCAGATGTTTCAGGAACCGTTTTAATTAACGGCCCATTGAACAACCTGGAAATAATACCGGACATTAATTTTAAAACAGCTAAGCTTGACGGCGCTATTTTCGTTGACAGCTTTATGCAAAGCGCTGCCTATAGATTACGGGTTGCCGGTATTGACCCTGATATGATTACTGATGTATTACACTGGCCCAAACAACCTTCTCTTGCCGGAAGAGCGGATCTGTTGTGCACAGGTACAATAAAAGCTAAAACTTTAAACGAGCTTAAGCTAAACGCAGTAGTTACGGTTAAAGGTAATCCGAGTTTTAATAAACAGACCGTAAATGAAGCAAAGATGTTTGTAAAATATGAAAAACAGGTTCTTAATATATCCAGCGGTACACTGGATAGTTCTGCAGGTAAAGCTTTTTACAATTTAACGGCAGATGCTAAAATACAGGCAGTTAAAGCTGAACTATCTTTTAACAGTATTGAAATATACGGTTACAAATTTAATGGTTTAAGTGCTTCGTTGTCAGGGAATAAACAGCTAATTAGCTTTCAGGTAGATTTAGCAAAAAATCAGGCAGCAAAATACCGTATATGCGGTAATGTGTCAAAAGAAAATAAGGTTTATTTTGCAAGTATTAACAAACTCGAAACAGTAGATCAGCCCTCCGGCTGGAAAAGCGACGGTGAAATGCTGATTAAATTATCAAAAAGCCTAATAACCTTTGATAAGTTTCTGCTAATAAAAGATAAACAAAAATTATGGATAAAAGGCAGTGTAGGATTTAAAGATAATATGAAAATTATTGTCAAAGCAAAAGATTTGGAGCTTGCGGATTTAAGTGAATTTACTCTGCCGAGTATAAGGCTTGAAGGAAAGATTGATGCCGAAATATCTGCGCAGGGCAGCCTGGCAAAACCTTTTATGACAGGAAATATAACTATTTTAAAATCAAATTTCTATTTCCCTTCATCAGTGAAGTCTCAGACCCATACGATTGAAGTTATAGAAAAAAATGTAAAACAAAAAAAGAAAAGTACCGTGCTTAAACCCAAACCCGGAATAATAGACAGCCTGGGAATGTCTGTTGCCGTAAATATTCCGGGAAATTCCTGGGTGCATTGGGATGAAGGAGCCCTGAATACTGAAGTTAAAGGCGCAATAAATATTAAGAAAAACAGGAATGCCCCCTTTGGCTTTACAGGTGAAATTAATACCATTCGCGGAGCCTTTAAATATCTGGGAAAGACGCTTCAAATAGACGAAGGAAACCTTGTGTTTACAGGAGGCAGTCTCGGCGACGCGCAGTTAGATGTAAAATCTTCAAAACAATTTCCTGATATAATTGTCAGTATATCAGTATCAGGCGCGCTGAAATCCCCCCGTTTAATATTTAGCAGTATTCCTGAAGCAGATCAGGGTGATATTATTTCTTATCTTATGTTTGGAAAACCGTCAAATAAACTTAACGAAACAGAAGAAAACAGCCTTTCGAGTATCCCCTTAAACGTGCTCGGAAGCATGGCCTCTGAGGGCCTGAGAGATATGCTGGGAAACCAGCTGGCGCCGGAGGTAATAGAAATCAATCCTGTTTCGGGAGGTACTATCGGCGTAGGAAAATATATAACAAATAAATTATTCATAAAATATGAATGGAAGCCTAATTATGAAGATAGCTCCCAAGCCATAATTGATTATCAGTTAAGCCCATCTTTCTCCCTCCAAAGCCAGTCCGGCAATAGCAAAACTTCAGGTATGGATATCTTCTGGAATTATAGTTATTAGTCAGTATTAGTTAATCCTGCCTTGTGCTAAAAAATATAAACAAAGATAATATCGCAGATTTTGACCGGAATGTGTAATTTAGATATAATAAGCACAGCAAAACGTGTAAAAGAAACAGCTAATCCTCAAATAAACGGAGAATTTATGAAAATGAAAGCGCTTGTAAAAAAACTATCCCAAAAAGGTATCTGGCTTGAAGAAGTGCCCGTACCTGATTGCGGAAACAACGATTTGCTGGTGAAAATTGAAAAAACTGCTATTTGCGGGACAGATTTGCATATTTATAACTGGGACCAATGGTCACAACGAAATATAAAACCACCGCTGGTTATTGGCCATGAATTTGTAGGAAAAGTGGTAGAAAAAGGCAAGGATGTAAAAGGTTTTGAAATTGGCGACAGAATTTCCGGTGAAGGGCATATTGTCTGCGGGCACTGCAGAAGTTGTCTGGCAGGGCGCAGGCATTTGTGTATAAATACTATTGGTATAGGTGTGCACAGAAACGGCTGTTTTGCGGAGTTTTTATCCCTCCCTGCGTCTAACGCATGGAAAGTGCATCAGAAAATTTCATCTGATGTGGCGGCTTATTTTGACCCGCTGGGCAACGCTACTCACAGTGCATTGTCTTTTGATTTGGCAGGTGAAGATATTCTTATTACCGGCGCGGGGCCGATAGGGCTTATGTGTATTGCTATTGCAAAACATGTAGGCGCAAGAAATGTGGTGATAACGGATGTTAATGATTACCGGCTGGCGCTGGCGCAGAAAATGGGCGCAGACCTGGCTGTAAATGTAAGTAAGACTACGGTAAAAAAAGCCATGGAGCAGATGGGGCTGATTGGTTTTGATATAGGCCTTGAGATGTCCGGCAATGCTACCGCTTTTGAAGCTATGCTGGAATCTATGTATCACGGCGGAAGGATTTCCCTTTTAGGTATTTTGCCGGAAAATACGCAGATTAAGTGGGACCAGGTGATTTTTAAGGGGCTTACTATGAAAGGTATTTATGGGCGAGAGATTTTTGAGACCTGGTATAAGATGCAGGCCATGCTGCAAAGCGGGCTGGATGTGTCTAAGGTGTTGACTCATAGTTTTAAGTTTGATGAGTTTCAGAAAGGGTTTGATGTAATGGCAAGCGGAAATTGCGGTAAAGTAGTGCTGGAGTTAGCGTGAATATATAGTTGCGTTCACCCGGCGCCCCAACAGGGCAATTTCTTATCTCTCAAACGAGCCTCGCCGTGTTCGGTAATAAAAAAGCCGCCCCGGCTACTCATTTAAGAGATACCCTTGCGGGTACAGAAATTGCTTTTCCTGTTTTCGCTTATGTTCACTTCACAATATATTCACTTTTGTAGATTGATGTCGTTTAAAAATCGTTTCATTTGGTTTTTAAATTCAAATACAAAATCTGTCATCTCCGAAAAGAATCTAATCGGAGATTTATTAAGAAGATTTATATAAAAGGGAATTATTGTAGGGATTGTTCTCCGAACTCCTTTAGAGTGCCTGATTCCAGATTACAGGATAATCTATCAGGCCGAACAATCCGAAAAAAAACAAAAGATCGGCGTGTTTAGCTACGGGCAGTGTCCTGGCATCATATTGTAAAAGGAAAAGTCAGGGAAAACCCGCCCTACAAAAAGAAATATAATATGTAGGGATTGTTCTCCGAACAATCAGAGGCTCAAATAATACGGTGTGCTCAGGAGAGCCCACCCTACAATTTAGTAACTAATAAACGGTTATTATGAGGAAAGAAAATGAGTAAGGAAATAATTGAAGATTTAAGGAAACAATTGGCGGAACTGAAAAACACGGGGATGTATAAAACTGAACGTGTTATTTCCTCCCCGCAGGGCCCGGTAATTACGGTTAACGGCAGAGAGTTTCTGAATTTCTGCGCAAATAATTATCTGGGATTGGCAGGAAACAAGGAAGTAGCCAAAGAAGCACAGAAGGTTTTAGACCGTTGGGGTTATGGCATGTCTTCTGTGCGGTTTATCTGCGGTACGCTTGAAATACATAAAGAGCTGGAGAAAAAGGTTTCCGCATTTCTGGGAACTGACGATACTATTTTATATGCGGCGTGTTTTGATGCTAACGGCGGGGTGTTTGAACCGTTATTAGATAAGGATTGTGTGATTATTACTGATGCGTTAAACCATGCATCTATTATTGACGGCATACGGCTGGCCAAAGCCCAGCGGTTAATTTATAAACATAACGATATGCAGGATTTGGAAATACAGCTTAAGCAGTCTGCTAAAGCAAAGTACCGGCTGATTGCTACTGACGGCGTGTTTTCTATGGATGGCGAGATTGCGAATTTAGGCGCTATCTGCTCTTTGGCAGAAAAATACAATGCGTTAGTTATGGTAGATGACAGCCATGCAACGGGTTTTATAGGCAATACCGGCCGAGGCAGCGCAGAGTATTGCGGGGTGTCAGGCAAAGTGGATATTATTACTACAACATTCGGCAAAGCGCTTGGCGGGGCCATGGGCGGATGTGTGTCAGGCAGGAAAGAGATTGTTGAGTTTTTACGGCAGAAAAGCAGGCCGTATTTATTTTCTAATACGCTATCCCCCGCTATTGCAGGCACTACTTCATATATTCTGGATATGCTTTCTAAGTCAACCGAATTACGCGATAAGCTGGAAAGTAATACCGCTTATTTCAGGAAAAAGATGACTGAGAAAGGTTTTGATATAAAACCGGGTGTGCACCCGATAGTACCTATTATGCTTTATGATGAAACCACGGCGCTTAAAATGGCGGAAGAAATGCTTAGTGAAGGTATTTATGTTATAGGTTTTTGTTATCCGGTGGTGTCTAAAGGCCAGGCACGGATACGCGTGCAGGTGTCTGCCGGGCATGAAACAGCGCAGTTGGATAAGGCTGTGGATGCGTTTTATAAAGTTGGAAAAAAGATAGGTGTGGTGAACTGAATAAGAAGTGATTAAGTTGTTAGGTGGTTACGTGATTAGTAAAATCTTTGCACTTTAACAAGTTTGAGTTTGTAAAATAAACTGTGTAAACGGCTATAATCTTATATATAATTTAATGGGAGGAGATTATGGCCGAAATCAGGGA
>MGVC01000037.1 GCA_001800285.1 Elusimicrobia bacterium RIFOXYA2_FULL_39_19
GCTTTCTGTTCTTTCCACACTGTTTAATTTGCCTCAGGATTACTACGCCTATACTTCCCCATAGATTATAAAGACCCGGGGCATCCAGGTTCTTTGTTGCTTTTAAGTCCCTGTGGATCCCCTACAGAACCATTAGGGGATGACAGAATGTAACGTATTATCTGATATCTAAATTTTTCACAAACATCTGGGTTTTAAATGAATACGGCGTGTATTCGTTTATGTAAGAGCGCACCAGCTGTTCAACAAAAATTTCAGAATTTTCTTCGGGTGTAAGTTTTTCAACTTCCAGCCCGGATATTTTGGCTAATTGCCTGATATAATGCAAAGAATTACGGTTAAAAACAATGAATTCATCTTCGCTGTCATTTGTGCAGTTTTCGCAGATAAGGCCGCGGTCTTTGAGGCTGAAGTATATTATATCAGATTTTTCATTTTTTGAAACCTTGAAAGACTCAAAAGGATTTTCGCATTTAATGCATTTGTTCAGTTCCAGGCCGTAACCGCAGAGCTTTAAAAACCGCAGGGCGAACGCCAGATAAATTCTATCCGGGCTGCAGGTGGTTTCCAGCAGTTCAAGGGTTCTTTTAAGCAGTACGTACTTGCGGATATTTTTTTCATATTCGGGTGTTAAAGAATCCACTAAATTTACTGTGGCGCAGGCAAAGGAATAACGGGTGATTTCTGTTTTAAGCGGGTTAAACATATTTTTTAATATGCCGCCTACCACGCGTATCCGGGATGTTTTATGGTTTATGTAAAAGGAAAAGTCTGTTTCGGTGACGGGTTCTGTAGCCGCCAACAGTTTGGCGGTAATTTTGCGCGAGCCGACAGCCGTGGCCTTTACTTTGCCCAGGTCATAGGTTAAGATATGCAGGTATTTGTCCACCTCGCCGGTTTTTCTGCTGTATAACACAATGCCTGAAGTATTTTTGTATTCCATAGTTAAAGGAAAATGTTGATAGGTTTATAAGATTATAAGTTGATATGATAAATGTTTTTCTTATCAACTTACCCGCTTTCGCAGAATGCCCCGAGTGTAAACTTAGGCGTGAATGCGTTGTAGGGTATCCCCTAAAGCTGCTTATGCAATGCGGCAAATAGCCGCGAATATTGCAGAAGCGGTTAGCGACAGGGGATGTTCTTCGGCGGTTTTTGCCGAAGATGAAGCAGATGCTATGGGCGTAAGCCCATAGTGCTTCACCAACATATCATCTTACCAGCTTCTATTTAATGACTTTGATTTTCTTTATTCTTTTGCGGTCTGCATCAACTATTTCAAGGGTAAAATCTTTCCATTTGGTTTTTTCACCGATGTAAGGGATGCGTTTGAAAAGTGTAAGTACCCAGCCGCCAAAGGTGGTGTATGTTTTTAACTGGGGTATTTCAAGGTTAAGTTCACTGTTTACTTTATTTATGGATTCTGTGGCTTTTATTATCCAGTTGTTGCTGGGCAGGTCTACAATGGTTTTTTCCCTGATATCATATTCATCGTAAATCTCACCTACAATTTCTTCAACTACGTCTTCAACCGTAATCAGCCCCTGGGTTACGCCATATTCATCAACCACTATAGCCATATGGTGTTTCCCTGATTTAAATTCACGTATCAGGTTGTCAACCAGTATGTTTTCCGGGACAAAGTAGGCCGGGCGCACTAAATCTTCAAGAATAAACAATTTTCTGTTGGGCCAGGTTAATATAAGGTCTTTGGTGTAAATAATCCCTATTATGTTGTCCTGGGTTCCTTTATAGACAGGTATTCTTGAAAATTTGGAACTTAATACTTTATTTACTATGGCATCAATGCCCAGATTATAATCAATGGCAAATATTTCAGTTCTTGGTATCATAACTTCCTGAATTCTTCTTTCTGCAAATTCAAGTATGTTTGAAAACAGTCTTTTTTCCTGCTTGGAAAGTCCCAGAGAAGATTCTGTGTCAGTATGAAGCAGGTGCTGAAGTTCGTCTTTAGTGATAAAGGGGGATTCCAGGCTTTTATGTATTTTGAAAAATTTCATAATATGCCTGGTAAGGGCTACAAGAAATATTGTAACAGGTGAAATAATTTTTGAAAAGAAAATAAGTGATGGAATGGCTCTGATGCAGATGGCTTCCGGGTGAAACCTGCTGTAAACTTTCGGGGCAATTTCACTGAATATCAGTATAAGCACAATTGCTATCAAGGGTATGGATAATACAAGCCAGTGGCTTGAACCAAGAACTTTAGCAGTATCTAAAGAAAGTGAAATTGAAATAACGCCGGCACCGATATTTGTCAGGTTGGTTCCTACAAGGATTGTAGCTATAAGTATATCGGGGTTTGTTTCCCAGACGTTAAGGCACTTGATGATTTTCGGGTATTTGTTTTTAATGCCGGTAAGGCCTAACCCGGTAAGGCTAAGCAGGGATGTTTCTATGCCGCTAAAATAAGCGCCGGCGGAAATAAACATAAAAAGTAAAATAAGTTTAATTACTATTATAGTGTCCATTATTGATTTGCCTGTGTGTCGGTGTGCGAAAGTTCATATTCGTCAATCATTTCACCCACAATTTCTTCAATTACATCTTCAAGAGAGATAAACCCTTTTGTTTTCATCTCATAATCTATGACAATAGCGCAGTGTGTTTTTCCTTTCTGGAATTCAGATAATAGTTTAGGAACTTTTTCATCTATTGTAATAAAATTTGCAGGCCTTACTATTTCTTTGGAAAATTCCATTATTTCTTTTCTGTCTTTAGATATTAAATCCTTCAATAAAACTATACCTATAATATTGTCTATGTTTCCTGAATAAACCGGTATTCTGCTGCGGCCGGTTTCAAGCAGTTCATCGATAACTTTAGAAAGCGGGTTGTCTATGTTTACAGCTTCCATTTTTTCAAGGGGAACCATGATGTCGCTTACTTTTATTTTTGCAAGTTTTAAAACGCCGTTAAGCATTTCAGATGTTTCTTTGCCAAGTATTCCTTTGTTTTCGGAGTCAAGGACAATATTTCTCACTTCTTCAGCTGTCATAGAGTTCATTTTGCTTACAGGCACTGAAGTGCCTACACCAAGCACTAAATCAACAAACCATATGAAAGGGCTGACAATCGGATAAATAATTCTATTTAAAATTCCAATAGGCCTAATAACAATAAGGGACATTTTTTCCGGGTTATTTTTGCTGAATATTTTAGGAAGTATTTCACAGAAAACTAAAATTAAACAGGTTATGCCTAACCAGACAAGTAATTCTATGGCTTCCCTGGGAAGAATTTTAGAAAAAAGGTATATGGCAATAAGTGTGGCTATAGAGCTGATAAGAATGTTGGTAATAGCGTTGCCTACTAAAATAGTGGTAAGAAAATCCTGCGGGTGTTGTATCCATTTTTCAAAGATGGCCTGCAAAGGTTTCTGGTGTGCTGTAATTTTTTTTATTTTGTATTTGGAAAGAGATGTAAGGGCGGTTTCTGCACCTGAAAAAAAGAAAGATAGAAAAAGAAGGATTAACAGTAGTATTAAACCGGGTATTATATACATTTTGATGCCTTAAGCAGCTGCTCCTGACGGTCCCACATTCCTTGTCTTTGTTCCTGGGTGTCATCGTGATAACCAACCATGTGCAGTATGCCGTGAATGGCAATAAAAAGCAATTCTTCCAGAAAGGTATGCCCGTAATCCCCGGCCTGCAGTTTTGCAGTATCTACGGAAATAAACATTTCTGCCTGTACATCGTTGCCGCCGGAATAGGGAAAACAGAGAATGTCCGTAGGATTATCTTTATTCAGGTAGCGTTTATTCATTTCTATTATTTCATTATCGCTGATAAGCATGACGGATATCCGGTATTCGGCCTTAGGGCGCTCATTTTCAAAAGTAAAATGAACTGCCTGTTTTACAATTTGGTAAATATCTTCAGGAAGCTCAGCGGCAACTGCCTGGGCTTCAGGATTAATAAATACTTTTACCGTTTTCTTTGGGTTGATCTGATTTACTGTCATGGTCTGTCCTTGTGTGGTGCATTCCGGTTAGCGTAGAAATTATACTTTCGGCAATTATATGCATGTCTGAAAGCGAAAGGGGAGAATTATTAAGTTGCCCGTCAATAAATTTATTATTGATAACTTTTTCTACGGTTTCCTTTATTCTGCTGGCGGAAGGTTTTTCAGACATTCTTAAGGCAGCTTCACAGGAATCTGCAAGCATAAGTATGGCAGATTCTTTGGTTTTCGGTTTAGGGCCGGGATAGCGGAACCTGGCTTCTTCGGCATTATCTACATTTTCCAGGGCTTTCTTATAAAACATATGAATAAGAGATGTCCCGTGATGCTGTTCAATCATATCAATAATGGGTTTGTCCAAATTTGATTTATGCGCCAGATTTACACCTTCTTTTACATGAGCGGTAACTACCAGCCCGGACATGGAGGGATTAATGTTATCGTGCGGGTTGTCCTGGGACTGGTTTTCTATAAAATATTCCGGCTTTACAAGTTTACCTATGTCGTGATAAAATGCGCCGGCTCTTGCCAGCAGGGCATTGGCTTCTACGGCTTCTGCCGCACGGGACGCCAGGGTAGCCACCATTATAGAATGATGGTACGTGCCGGGCGCTTCCATCATAAGCCTTTTTATAAGCGGCTGGTTAAAATCTGTAAGTTCTATAAGTTTTATATTTGTTATGCGTGAAAAAAACATTTCCAGCGGTGAAAGCAGGCCGAGCACGAAAACAATAAGTATGATACCGTTTACACCGGCCCAGAGAATGTTGTAGTGCAGTTCCGTGTTGGGTACTTTTCCTAAAAAAGAAATAGTAATAATTGTAAGTATATTTATCAGGATGATTTTTCCGCCGGCAATGGTAATATCCTGTCTGTGATATATTTTTCCCGCCAGATTTACAGCCACCAGACAGGCTGTAAGGTGATAAAACAGAAATTCAAGCTTAAAATTGTATAGAAGGCCGCAAAGAAAAGACATGGATATAGCAAGTATTAACCCTGTTTTATAGCCAAGTAAAAGCGTTGCCAGCATGATTATCCCTGCCAGCGGTACCACAAAAGGTGAAAGAGTGCTGATAGATTTTATGGTTTCAATCAATAGCACGGAAAGCGAAGTAAGTATGCCTAAAAGCATCATGGCATCATTGTCTTTTATGAGGTCAGTGAGGTGTTTTTTAAGATAAATTATGAACAGCGAAAAAGAAATGAATACAAAAATTAGCAAGCCGGCAAGTTTTGTGGGTACAGGGCCTATTTCAAAAATAAGGGCCGCAAAAATTAAAATGGCATTAACGGAGATGATTATGTAAGGATGGATATGTATCTCTCTATGCCATAAATGCAGGTTGCCTGTTACAATGGGTTTGGATTTTTTTTCAGTCCAGATGAAAATACGAAGCAGTAGTTTTCTGATAGGTTTTCTAAGTAAATTCATGCGTCCGCCCTTTTCTCCCAAAGGTCATAAGCTTTTACAATTTCTCTTACCAGTTTATGCCTTATAACATCGCTTTCATTAAAATGTACAAAGTCTATACCGGCTATATTTTTCAATATTTTCTGGCACTGTACCAAGCCGGACTGTTTTTTGTTGTCCAGGTCTATCTGGGTAACGTCTCCCGTGACTACCGCCTGGGAGTTAAAACCCATTCTGGTTAAAAACATTTTCATCTGCTCGGCTACGGTGTTTTGCGCTTCGTCAAGTATGATAAAGGCGTTTTCCAGTGTTCTGCCGCGCATATAGGCCAGAGGCACAATTTCTATGGTTTCATCTTCGCGGTATCTTTTAAATTTTTCCGGGCCCAGCATAGTATGAAATGCATCATAAAGCGGCCTTAAATACGGATTTATTTTTTCGTAAAGGTCACCGGGAAGAAAACCCAGCTTTTCTCCGGATTCTACAACAGGGCGTGTAAGCACAATTTTCTGCACCCTGCCGCTTTCCAGCATTAAAAGAGCTGAGGCTACCGCCAGATAGGTTTTACCCGTGCCGGCCGGGCCTATGCCGAAAACCAGGTCATATTTTTTTATGGCTTCAATGTATTTTTTCTGGTTTGCCGATATGGGTACAATAGTTTTTCCGTTAAAAGCCGTGTACACATAACCGGAAACGTCTTTTTTTTCAGCGGAAGGTATATGGCTGCTTATTTTTATGGGAATGTTATTATCCTTTAAAGCTACCAGTTCCTGAAAGGCTTCGTTGACTTTCTGCTGTTTACCGGTAATTTCAATGACATACTGGTTAGTGCGGGAGTCCTCAAAAGAATATACTTTCACCCGGTGCTTTTTTTCAATGTCGTTGACATTTTTGTCCTGCTCACCAAGCACGGTGATAGCTTCCTGGTAATTATTTAGAAATATTTTCTTTCTCGGCATACAGGGATTTTATGTACAGCTCCTTTAATTGTTTTGGCAAGACTGTGTCAGGAGCATTTGTGAGCGGGCAGTTACCTTTCTGCGTTTTAGGAAATGCAATAACGTCTCTTATGGAATCTTCGCCCTGTAAAAGCGCAACAAACCTGTCAAAACCCAGCGCTATGCCGCCGTGGGGCGGGGCGCCGAATTTAAGCGCTTCTATAAGAAAACCGAACCGGTCTGTTATTTCCTGGTCAGATATTTTTAACAGCTGGAATATTTTTTCCTGCAGGTCTTTTTTATGGATACGCAGGCTTCCTCCGCCAAGCTCGGAACCGTTGAAAATAATGTCATAAGCGTGCGCCATAACAGGCGATGTGTGGCTGTCCGGTGTAGTGCTTTGCGAAGCAAGAGCGTCAAGCTCTGAAAGGTCTTTTATGGCCGGGCGGGTAAACGGGTGGTGCATGCTGACCCATCTTTTTTCTTCATCGGCCCATTCCAGAAGCGGAAAATCAACTACCCAGTGGAAAGAAAGTATTTTTTTATCTATCAGGTTCAGCTCTTTGCCGAAATAATTTCTTAAACAGCCCAGGGACGGGTAAACTACTTTTTTCTTATCCGCTACAAAGAAAATAATGGTGTCCGGCCCCGCGTTAAACTTTTCTTTTATGCCGTTAAGCTCTTCCGGTGAAAGGAATTTGGCTATAGGAGAATCAAACCCGGTTGGTGTGACGCGTATCCAGGCCAGCCCTTTGGCGCCGAAAGGCGCTACTACTTCTTTTAAAGATTCAAGTTTCTGCCGTGAAAATTTTTCCCGGTCGTCTTTTATGCAAAGGCCGCAGACTACGCCTTTATTGGCCAGGGTATCTGCAAAAACCTTAAATTTTGTGTTTTCTAAAACAGGTGATATGTTTACTATTTCCAGTCCGAACCTTAAATCCGGTTTATCTGACCCGTATCTGGTAATGGCTTCTTCGTAGCTCATACGGGGAAACGGTGTTTTAATATCCAGTCCTGCGCCATCTTTAAGCATTCCTGAAATCAGTTTTTCAGTCATGGCTATAATATCGTCAATTTCCACAAAACTCATTTCTATATCTATCTGGGTAAATTCCGGCTGGCGGTCTGCGCGCAGGTCTTCGTCGCGGAAACAGCGCACAATCTGGAAATATTTATCAAAACCGGAAACCATAAGCAGCTGTTTAAATAACTGGGGGGACTGGGGCAGGGCGTAAAATGTGCCCGGCGTTAAACGCGAGGGCACCAGAAAATCTCTGGAGCCTTCTGGTGTGGATTTTGTAAGAAAAGGTGTTTCAACTTCCAGAAACCCTTCTGTGGACAAATGTTTTCTGGCGGCTTGCGCCAGTTTGGTGCGGAAAATAATATTTTCCCTCAACTGAGGCCTGCGCAGGTCCAGGTATCTGTATTTAAGGCGCATTTCTTCGCCTACATTGGAAAATTCTGATATTTCAAAAGGCAGGGTTTCAGAAGTGTTTAGTATTTCCAGGGTTTGGGCTTCTATTTCTACTTCGCCGGTAGGCAGTTTGGGGTTTTCGGTGCCCGAGGGCCTTTTTTGCACGGTGCCGGTAATTTCTACCACATATTCACTGTGCAGTTTTTCTGCCTGGGCAAACAGTTCGGCAAATTCCGGCTTAAAAACTATCTGTACCAGGCCTTCCCTGTCGCGCAAATCTACAAAAACAACGCCGCCGTGGTCTCTTCTGGAATGGACCCAGCCGGCCATTACTACTTTCTGGCCGATATTTTTTGAATTTAATACTCCGCAATAATGTGTTCTTTTCACCTGAAACTCCTTCATTTCAGGTGTCCCCTTGACAGATTCTGACCGACAAGTTCACGGTGAACTTGGGAAGAAGCTATGGGGACATTCCTAAAATTCATTGTATTATACTAAAAAGGCAGGGTTTGTTCAAATAAAAAACGATACAAGAAAACCGTTTATATAGTGCTGAATATTTGTTATAATATTAGTATGAAAATGAACAGGAAAACAGCTAAAGTATTAAGGATTTCGTCATGTTCTGAACCTGCTGATTCCTATGTAAAAGCTACCAGGCAGGAAAGGGTAGCCGCTATGTGGGAAATAACCGCAGAATTATGGTCTTTAACGGGGAAATGTAATGTTAAACGAAGATTACAAAGAAATGTTACGCGCCTTTACAGGCAACAAGGTTAAATTTCTTGTTGTGGGGGCCTATGCTATGGGAGTTTACGGCTACCCAAGAGCTACCGGTGATTTTGATATTTGGGTAGAAGCTACACCGGAAAACTCAAAAAACATATATAAAGCGCTTAAACAGTTTGGTGCGCCTCTTGCTGAAATATCTACTGCAACCTTTGCTGAAAAAGGGATTGTTTTTCAGATAGGAGTGGCACCAAGAAGAATTGATGTTTTAACCCAGATTGACGGCGTGAATTTTAAGCAGGCTTACAAAGCAAAGGAAGAAGTTGTAATAGACGGGACAAAAATACCATTTCTTTCAAAAAAACATCTTATAAAGAATAAAAAAACCACCTATAGAGAAAAAGACCGGATAGATATAAACTGCCTGAAAAATAAGTTTTTAAAATAACGCCTAATTCTGGTTTTCTACCTCAACTACTTCTTTTTCATCGTTCCCTTTATCAAATACTATTCGTATAATTTTACCATCGTCATCAAAAACTGCATTGTCTATTTTTTCTCCAGCAAATACTTGTTCTCCAATAGCAACCAATTTTTTATCATCTTTTAGTTCTAGAAGAAACAGGTGAGCTGTTGTTTCCTTTTTTTCATTTACCCGCTTTCGCAGAATGCCCCGAGTGTAAACTTAGGCGTGAATGCGTTGTAGGGTATCCCCTAAAGCTGCTTATGCAATGCGGCAAATAGCCGCGAATATTGCAGAAGCGGTTAGCGACAGGGGATGTTCTTCGGCGGTTTTTGCCGAAGATGAAGCAGATGCTATAGTGCTTCACCGCAATTATTAGAAATTTTATTATGTTTTTGTTTTAGCTCTATGGATTATCCGGTCAGGCAGGATTGGACATCTATTGTTGTTTCTTATATGAAATTATTAAGCTCTTCTAAAGTTATTTTGCCCTGGCGCAGTATTTGGGAGATGAATTATTGATTCTATATTTCTGGGATAGAGCGCCAAGGTACTGCTTTGATGGATTGCCTTGTATGGGTCTCATTACCGGCATAAATGAGATAAGAATTAGTTTCTTTGCCGGTTATTTTTTTCCATTTATTCAGGGTCTTAAAATAATCGTCTGACAGTGTTTGGCCTGATTTTATTTCTACCGGTATTTGCTGCGCTCCGTTATCAACAAGCACATCTATTTCGTCGCCTAAATTATTGCGCCAGAAATAAAGGTTTGATTTAAGCCCGTGATTATACCGTGTTTTAAGCATGTCATTAATTACTAAATTTTCAAACAGAGCGCTCCGGCTTGGATGCAGGGCAAGGTGCCCTGTGTCCTGAATATTTAAAAGCCAGCAAGCCAGGCCGGTATCATGAAAGTAGATTTTTGGCATTTTTACCAGGCGTTTGCCAAAATTAGAAAAATGCGGTTGTAAAAGATAAATAATGTAACTTGCCTCAAGAACCGAAATCCAGTTCCGGGCCGTAGGAGTAGAAATACCGCAGTCATTTGCCAGGGCTGACAAATTAAGTAGTTGTCCTGTTCTTGCCGCGCACATTCTTAAAAAACGCTGGAAGGTGTTTAGTTCGCGTATGTTCAGCATGTTGCGTACATCACGTTCAATATAGGTTGTCACATAGCCGGCAAACCATTGGTTTGAAGAAAGTTTTTTGTCGTATAAAGGCGGGTAAAGGCCTTTAAACAGGATTTCGTTGAGAGAAGGGAGCCTGTCATCATCCTGAAGTTCTTTAATAGAAAATGGGAGCAATTCAACAATACCGGTTCGGCCAGCCAGAGATTCAGTAATTGAGGAAACTAATCCGAACTGTTGTGAGCCGGTTAAGACAAATAGGCCGGGTTTTTTTGTTTCGTCAACAATTACTTTTATGTATGAGAAAAGTTCAGGAAACCTCTGGGCTTCATCAATCACCGCTCCCTGCGGGAACCTGGCAAGGAATCCCCTGGGGTCATTTTTTGCTGATTCAAGAACATCCAGGTTATCAAAGGTAACATATTCTTTGTTAGGAAAGGTTGTTTTTACAAGAGTGGATTTTCCTGCTTGACGGGGCCCAGTGACGGTAAGTACCGGGAAACCGGCAGACATTTTTGTAAGTGTTAATTGAGCAGTTCTTTTTATAAGCATATTCTATAGATAGCAATAATTATACAGAATGTCAACCATACTTACCAAATTGTATAATTGTTCAAATAAAAGGGATGAATTTTTTAAGCTCTTCTAAAGTAATTTTGCCCTGGCGCAGTATTTTTGGCGGGGAAACGGTAAAATCCACAACGGTAGATGAAATCCCAGAGCCTGTTAAGCCGGCATCCAGCACAAAATCTGTTTTTTCAAGCAGTTCTTTGGGAATTTCTGCTATGGATTGCGGGCTTTTTTGCTCGGAAAAGTTGGCGCTGGGAGCGGCTATATAACAGCCGGATTGTTTTATAAATTCCAGGGCAACAGTATGTGCCGGAAAACGTATACCTACCGTGTTTTTGCCTGCGGTTACTACGGCAGGAATTGCCGGGTTTTTTTTAAGCACTATTGTTAAAGGGCCGGGTAAAAAGTTGTCAATTATTTTGTAGATGAAGTCCGGTACTTCTACGGCTATTTCTTTTATGGCTTCTTTTGAGGCAATATGTATGGAAAGAGGGTTGTTTTCAGGCCTGCCCTTGATTTCAAATATACGTTTTATGGCAGTTTCGTTGAAAGCGTCTGCGCCTATACCGTAAACAGTTTCGGTGGGAAATATTACTACCCCGCCTTTTTTGATAACAGTGCTGGCGGGAGCAATAAGCCGGGTAAGGTTTTCCTGCAGATTGATTTTAATAAGGTTCATAAAGATGTATTTAAGGCTGCGGTTGTTTTGTTTCTGCTATGCCTGTCATAGGGGTAAAATTTACGGATGAGATTTTATGGGACGTGGTATTTTTGCCGTTTCTTCTTATAAGCAGGAGTTCCTGCGTTTCTTCGCCTACCGGTATAACTATCCTGCCGTAATTTGCCAGCTGGTCCAGTAATGGCTGGGGAACGTGGGAAACTGCGCAGGAAACTATAATTCTGTCATAAGGCGCATGGGATTTCCAGCCTTCATACCCGTCCCCGCATCTAAGTTTTACATTAGAGTACCCCAGATTTTTCAGGTTAAATTCCGCATTTTCTTTAAGTGCGGGTAAAATTTCAACCGAATAAACCTCTTTGGCAAGTTCTGATAGTATGGCGGTCTGGTATCCGGAACCGGTACCTATTTCAAGTACTTTATGTGTTTTTTTTAATTCAAGGTTTTGTATCATTAAAGCTATAAGGTAAGGTTGTGAAATTGTCTGTCCTTGACCTATGGAAAGCGGGTAGTTTTCATAAGCGTATTGCTTCAGGTTGTCTTCAACAAACTTATGTCGTTCAACTTTAAACATGGCTTTTAGCAGATTTTTGTTTTTTATACCTTTTGCTTTTAACTGCTGGGTTACCATGGCATAGCGAAGCTTTAAATAATCCGGTTCAGAATATGCCAGGTTTCCGGTACAAAAGCCTATTAATATAAGGAAGGTGAGAGTTTTTTGAAACATAAATGTTTTATTCATGATTATTGGGCTAAATTTTACTATAAAAACCCTTTATTGTCAAAAAAAGGGGTTAGTAATGGCTGGCTTGACTTTCAGGCTGGTAATTTTATACAATTCAAAATCGCGTGATTTTATATAATGTAGTTACTTTTACAGTTTTTTAACAAAGCCCAAATTAAACCAATTCCATAATAACCGCTTTATAAACACAAAACAGTTACAACAAAGGAACTATGTCAATTTTTGAATCCCCATCACTTGAAAAGTTTATTAATATTCCCGCTAATGCCAGGGAAATACTAAGAAAACCTGAAAAAAGAATAACTATTAATATCGGCGTATGGTTTGACAGTAAAAAACTGACGGTCTGTGAAGGTTATATAGTTTACCACAACACGGTCCGCGGGCCGGCAAAAGGCGGTATAAGAATTGCCGCAGATGTGACCCTGGAAGAAACCATGGACTTAGCCGAAAGAATGACCCTCAAAACCGCTCTTACCGGCATACCGTTTGGCGGCGGGAAATCCGGCATCTGCCTTGATAATAAAAACCTCACACCTTACGAAAAAAAAGAAATCATAAAAGAATATGTGCACCTTATCCGCAATGAATTAACAAGCGGCAACTATATTCCTGCGCCGGATATCGGCACAGGCCCCAGGGAAATGGCTATAATTTACGGTGAACTGCATATACCAGAATGTGTAACCGGCAAACCTATAAGTATCGGCGGTCTGCCCGGAAGAAAAGAAGCCACTGGTTACGGCGTTGCCATGTCAGCCATACATGCTTATAATAAATACTTCAAAAAAGATATTAAAGATGTAAAAGTAGCCGTGCAGGGTTTTGGCAATGTAGGCAGCTGGGCTGCCGGGTTTTTATTTGAAAGAGGCGCAAAGATTGTAGCCGTGTCAGATTTCTACAGCGGTATATATAATAAGGAAGGGCTTGACATAAAGAAGCTTAACGAATACCTGAAAGAAAAAGGCAAAGTAGAGGGTTTTCCCGTAGCGGATAAAATTTCCAATGAAGAACTGCTCTGCCTGTCTGATATTGAAATATTAATTCCGGCCGCAGTTGAAAGAGTAATAAACGAAAAAACGGCCCCAAAAATAAAAGCAAAACTCATAGTAGAAGGCGCCAACGGCCCTACTACGCCTGACGGCGATAAAATACTGGATGAAAAAGGGATTATTGTAGTTCCTGACATTCTGGCAAATTCCGGCGGCGTAATTGGCTCTTATATTGAGTGGAAAAGCTCCAAATCCGGCAGTATTACGCCGGTTTCTGAAGTATATAAATCCATAAGCGACCTTATCATACATTCTTTTGAAAGAGTTTCTGATCTGGCCCAGAAAGAAAAACTGACAAACCGCAACGCGTCTTTAGTATTGGCAACCCAGGAAGTAATAAACGCCATGAACGAACGCGGCTGGATCTAAACAAGGTATTTCAAATTTTTATAAAAAAGGAGAGTAACAGTATGGCTACAAAAGGCAAGTATGTTTATTTCTTTGGCGCCGGCAAAGCCGACGGCAATGAAAAGATGAAAGAGTTATTAGGAGGCAAGGGCGCAAATCTGGCGGAGATGGTAAATATAAAAATCCCGGTTCCCGCAGGTTTCACCATTACCACAGAAGTATGCACTCATTATTATAAGAACGGGAAAAAATACCCGAAAGAACTTACCGCCCAGTTAAAAACTGCGCTGGCAAAAGTAGAGCAGATTATGGGCAGCAAATTCGGCGACCCGGTAAACCCTCTGCTTGTTTCTGTGCGTTCCGGCGCGCGTAAATCCATGCCGGGAATGATGGAAACGGTATTAAATGTAGGTTTAAACAATATAACCCGCGAAGGTTTAATAAAGAAAACCAACAATCCGCGTTTTGTGTATGATGCCCAGAGGCGCTTGATCCAGATGTATTCAGATGTAGTTATGGAAAAAGCCGCAGGCATTGAACCCGCAGAAGGCAAAGGCATCCGCCAGCAGCTGGAACATGAACTGCAGGCAATGAAAAATAAACGCGGCGCAAAGATAGATACAGACCTTACAGCCGACGATTTAAAAGAATTAATTGAAATTTATAAAGCAAAAGTAAATGAAGTTTTAGGCAGGCCGTTTCCGGAAGATCCCATGGAACAGCTTTGGGGTGGAGTAGGCGCAGTATTTTCCAGCTGGCAGGGCAAACGCGCTATCTCTTACAGAAGAATTGAAGGTATTCCAGATGAATGGGGTACAGCAGTAAACGTACAGGCCATGGTATTCGGCAATATGGGCAACAGCTCAGCCACCGGAGTAGCTTTTACCAGAAACCCGGCAACCGGCGAAAAAGCATTTTTCGGCGAATGGCTTGTAAATGCACAGGGCGAAGATGTAGTTGCAGGTATCCGCACACCTAACCCGATAAACGAATCAGCAAAATCAGAACACAGCGCGCATTTGGAATCACTGGAAAAAGCTATGCCGCAGATATATAAAGAACTTGACGGTATACAGAAAAAACTGGAAAAACATTACCGTGATATGCAGGACATAGAGTTCACCATTCAGGAAGACAGGCTTTGGATGCTTCAGTGCCGTATAGGAAAAAGAAACGGCCCTTCGGCAGTCCGCATGGCTCTGGATATGACAAAAGAAAAACTAATCAAAAAAGAAGAAGCAATAACCAGAGTAACCGCTTCCCAGCTTGATGAATTACTGCACCCGATAGTAGATCCGAAAGTAGAAAAAACAGCAAACGTTATAGCAAAAGGTTTGCCGGCAGGTCCTGGTGGAGCCGCAGGTATGGTAGTATTTTCAGCCAATGATGCGGTAGCCTGGGCAAAACAGGGTAAAACAGTTATTCTTGTAAGAGAAGAAACCAATCCTGAAGACGTAGAGGGCATGAGAGTTGCAGAAGCTATTCTTACGGCCCGCGGCGGTATGACAAGCCATGCGGCTCTGGTAGCGCGCGGCTGGGGAAAATGCTGTATAGTAGGCGCCGGCGGCATGTCAGTAGATTATCATGCAAAACAATTCAAAACAAAAGATATAACCATTAAAGAAGGTGACTGGATAACTCTTAACGGTTCAAGAGGTTATGTTTATCAGGGCCAGCTTCCCATGGTAAAAGCAGCAGAAGAAAACCAGGATTTTGTAGCTTTCATGAAAATGTGCGACACTATCCGTACCCTTAAAGTAAGAACCAATGCCGATACACCTGAAGATTCAAAGAAAGCCAGAGAATTCGGCGCAGAAGGCATAGGCCTTTTCAGAATTGAGCATATGTTTTACGGAAAAGGTTCTGAAGAAGCATTATTCAAATTAAGAAAAATGATAGTTTCCAAAAACGAAGAAGAAAGGCGTGTGGCATTAAACGAGCTGTTCCCGTTTATGAAATCTGATATCAAGGGCACACTTGAAGCCATGGAAGGCCTGCCGGTAACCATAAGAACTATGGATCCGCCTCTTCACGAATTTGTACCAAACAGAGCGGAGGAAAGAGAAAAACTTGCCCAAAGCCTTGGCATCAGCATGGAAGAATTTTCAAAACGCGCTGACGGCCTGCATGAAAGCAACCCGATGATGGGCCACAGAGGCGTGCGTTTAGGCATTACCTACCCTGAAGTTACAGAAACCCAGGTAAGAGCAATTCTTGAAGCAGCAGCAGAATTAATAAAAGACGGAAAGAAAACTTTCCCGGAAATAATGATTCCTGTTGTCTGCACAGTTGAAGAATTTGCGCATCAGAAACTTATAGTAGAAAAAGTTTATAAAGAAGTGCTGCAGAAATATGGCATGAAAAAGATACCGTACATGGTAGGAACTATGATTGAAATTCCAAGAGCTGCTTTAACAGCCGGAAAAATTGCAGAAACTGCAGAATTTTTCTCATTTGGAACAAACGACCTTACCCAGATGAGCTTTGGTTTTTCAAGAGATGATATAGGCGGATTCCTGTCGGATTATCTTGATAAGAAAATCCTTAAAAATGATCCATTCCAGACCGTCGACGTAGAAGGAGTGGGCGAGCTTATACAGATAGGTATTAACCGCGGAAGGAAAACAAGAAAAGACCTGAAAGTTGGTATCTGCGGTGAGCATGGCGGAGAAGCGGCGTCAGTAAAATTCTGTCACAAGGTTGGCATGAACTATGTGTCATGTTCTCCATACAGAGTACCTATTGCACGCCTTGCAGCAGCCCAGGCAGTAGTTGAGGGAAAAACTAAGAAATAGTTTTTACCGAAACCCTAAGCTTATAACCTTGTTTGATCTCTCCTCTTAGGAGAAGGTAGGGTGAGGGAAATGTAATCAAAGGGCCGGCTTAACAAGAAAAAAATAAAAATCCCTGCTTTAAACAGCGGGGATTTTTTTATTTGAAAAACCATTGAAAAATGCTGGAAGATATGTTAGAATAATAATGAATACAAAAGAATACAGGAGGCATTTATGGCTAAAACAATCACAATACGGCTGTCAGATGAGGAATATGAAAAAATTCAAACCTCGGCTCAAAACGAACACCGGCCTATTTCAAATTTCATTACACATTCAGTCCTGAAAGACATAGAAACGTCATATTCTGTTGATCCAGTGGAGATGTCACAGATTAAGTCAGATAAAAAGTTGCAGGAAAAACTGAAAAAAGGGCATAACGATGCAAAAAAAATGAAAGGAAAACTAATTGGATAATTATATAATATTTGAAACGGAGCAGTTTCAATCTGACATGGAAAGCGATTTTGGCGGCCAACAGGAACGAATAAAAACGAAGCTTCAGGCTTATGTTTATCCACTGCTTAGAAAAATGCCTTTTTTTGGCAAAAACATTAAGAAACTGGTAAATTACCAGCCAGACACCTGGCGTTATAGAATAGGCGATTATCGGTTTTTTTACGAGATTGATGAACAACGCAGAATAGTTTTTATGATTTCTGCTGATTATCGCGGAAAAGCATATAGGTAATTAAATCAGGTTGTATCTTTTCAGGGCAGAATCTAAAATTTGGCAGAGAAGCTTTTCGTAGGTTATCCCCATGGCTTGGGCCACGATAGGGAAAACGTCAACCTTTCCCATATTTGGTAAAGGGTTACATTCCAGAAAGTATGGTTCGTTATTATAATCCACTCTTATATCAATTCTGCTTACATCTTTACACCCCAGTGCTGTATAAGAACTTAAAATAAGAGCATTAATTTTATCTTCCATTTTCTTATCTATTTTAGAGGGGCATAAATACTCTATCTCCGTTGAATCTACTCGCGCCTGTGTATAAAAGTCTTCACCCAGGTCAGTTTTGCCTGAAATGGCTGTCTGTACTATGGGTAGGACTTTTGCCGGGGTATTGCCTATTACCGGTATCGTAAATTCATAGCCGATAATAAATTCTTCTATCAGCGCCGGTTGTTTATAGGTTTCCAACAGCCACTGTGTGCGTTTTTTTAATTGCATAAAATTGCTGCAAAATGATTCTCTTGAAAGCCCTTTGCTGGTGCCTTCCATGGAAGGTTTTACAATTACCGGAAATCTGAGTTTAAAATTTTCAGGGGAGAGTTCATCAACAGAACTAATGGTTAAAAAAGCTGGTGTTTTCAGTCCGTGGTATTGTAACATTCTTTTTGCCATGGTTTTATCCAGAGTCAAACCCATGGTTAACGCGTCACTACCGGCGTAGGGGATGTCATACAGCTCAAACACTGCCGGTGCCTGGGATTCGCGGTTTCTGCCTTTTACACCTTCGCAAATATTAAATACCAGGTCCCATTTTTTACCAGCATGAATTTCCTTTATCAGGTTTTTTACATTTCCAATGCGGACAATTTTATGCCCTGAAGTTTCAAGGGCAGAAGTTATTTCGCAGATTGTCTCTTCAGCGTCAAACTCAGCGTATTTGTCTGCGTTTTCTCCGGGATTAAGCGGGTAATCATCTTTTGCATCATAGGTGAAACCAATTGTTAATGTCATAGGTATTAATTTTACAATATTTAGTGTATTTTTGCAATTTTCGCGTTATTTTGGCTTTAAAAACCGGGGAAATGTATGAAAATACAGAAAAAATTCATAAAAAAAGTTGTTTGACTTTTAGGCAGGCTTTTTGTTATAATTTTTCCTACTCAAAAAAGCTTCCTGTCTTAAAAAAATAACAATTAGAACGGTTTGTTTTTTAGAGCATAAAAGCTTAATAGTTCTTTACAGAAGGGTGTTTTTTTAAGGGCGCGTGGCGGAATGGCAGACGCGTACGGCTTAGGACCGTATGGTGAAAATCGTGGAGGTTCAACTCCTCTCGCGCCCAAAATAAACAACAGAATTTTTGTGTATTTTTAAAAAAACCAGCAAGGACAAACCCGCGAGAGAAGTTGAAGCCGACCCGAGCGCATCCAGTGGATGAAAAGTCAGTCAAGCAAGGCTTGACAGGACGGAAGCGAGGGCGGCCGGGCTCTGGCGGAGGAACGAAGTGACGGGGGAAGAAAACTCCTCTCGCGCCCAAGATACAATGAAGTCTTAATGTTAGCGAATAAATGCCGAATAAATATTATTATTCGAGCATGTCGAGAGTCAGTATTTCTTCTCGATTCTCTACGTTCACTCGAAGAATAAACTGTTTTATTGTTCGAACATGTCGAGAACGCAATAAACATTTAAATAAAAATAAAGTACAAATTTTGCCTTAGGTCTACCTTAGGCCACGGCATAAATTCTGCTCCTAACGGAGAAAATAAAGTACAAATTTTGCCTTAGGTCTACCTTAGACCACGGCATAAATTCTGCTCCTAACGGAGAAAGGAAGAGAACGAATTTATGGAGAATTTGAAGACAAACGTAAAAGAGTTAAGTAAAGTAAAAGTGCAGGTGGAATTTGAGATTTCAAAAGAAAAAGTAGTTTCTGAAATGGAAACAGTTTTTGCAAATATACAGAAACAGGCAAAAATTGATGGGTTCAGAGTAGGCAAAGCGCCTTTAACTATGGTGCGCCAGAAATATGAAGGCAATGCAAAAGAAATGGCAGTAGAAAACCTTATCAGGGATTCTCTTTATCCTTTTATGAAAGAAAAAAATATCCGGTCTGCCGCAACACCAGTAATTGAAAAAATAGATTTTGAAACCGACAAACCCATGAAGTACACTGTAACCATAGAAAAACACGCCGATGTAACCGCTAAAAATTATAAAGGCATGAAACTGAAAAAAGAGTTAAAAAAAGTTACCGATAAAGATATTAAAATGAGCCTGGAAGAATTGCAGAAATATAACGCCCGGCTTGTGGAATCAACCACCGGTGTCAGCACAGATCAGAGTTCTGTAATCGCAGATTATACCGCCTGGGTAGATAAAACAGATAAAGATGGTAACATCATACAGGAAGAAATAAATGATCTCAGAGCGGAAAACCAGCTTATGGATTTAAGCCAGAAAAGTCTGTTGCCGGGGCTGATAGAAGGCCTGAAAAACTGCAAACCCGGAGATAACCGTGAAATTACCGTTAAATTGCCGGAAAGTTTTCCGAAAAAAGAATTTGCAAACAAAGACGTAGTATTTAAAGTCAGCGTTAAAAACATCAAAGAAAAACAATATCCGGAGCTTAATGATGATTTTTCAAAAGAATTCGGCGCAAACACGCTGGAGGAACTGAAAACAAAAATCAAAGAGCAGATGGGAACCGAAATACAGAAAAAAGCTGTAGAAAAAATGGAAGAACAGATTGTTGAAGAACTTATCAAAGAAAACCCTATGGAAATTGCGGAATCACTGGTGCATGAACAGGCGGAATACCTGGATAGTTACGCCACTAACAAACTTCATCACCACGGTTACCAGCCGGATCAGATAGAACAAAAGAAAGAAGAAATACACCAGAAAACCCATGCTGAAGCAGAACGCCAGATAAAGCTTATGTACATTCTCGGCTCTATTGCCAAGCAGGAAAATATTGATATAGACGAGAAGGATCTGGAAGAAAAAAAGGAAGAAGCCAGAAAGTCAAATCCCGGCAGAGAAAGCCAGGTAGACAAGTATTTTGAAGACAATAAAGACAAATTGATTTCACAGATTAAAACTGATAAGATATTCAAGTTCATTACTGACAACGCAAAGATAAAAGAATCCGTGATTGAAAAATAAAAGATTACAGTACTTTTCATAAAAAAATATAACACTAATAACTATCAGACTATCCACCTATAGGACTATTAGACTGAATTACTAACTTTTGGAGGCTTTATGCCAAGTATTGTCCCAACGATTATTGAAAGATGGACCCAGGGCGGCGCTGTAGGTTATGATATTTTTTCCAGACTGCTGAAAGAAAGAATTATTTTTATCGGCGGGTACGGCGGCCAGGTAACCACAGATTCTGCTGACATGATTATAGCGCAGTTGCTGTATCTGGATGCGGAAGATCCGGAAAAAGATATTTCACTTTACATCAATTCTCCCGGCGGTATGGTAACAGCGGGTTTAGCTGTTTATGATACCATGCAGTACATAAAATCAAACATCACTACCGTTTGTATAGGTATGGCCATGAGTTTTGGCGCTTTATTGCTGGCAGCCGGCGGCAAGGGAAAAAGATTTGCCCTGCCTCACGCAAGAATTATGGTACACCAGCCTCTTATTTACGGCGGCGGCCTTTCCGGCTCTGCCACAGATATTGATATTGAAAACAAAGAACTTATGCACACCAAAACAAAACTTATTGAAATACTGGCAAAGCATACCGGCCAGTCAGTTGAAAAAGTAAGACAGGACACCGAACGCAATTTTTATATGTCACCAGAAGAAGCAAAAGCGTACGGAATCATTGATGAAATAATGTCTTTTAGAAAAAAGTAAATTTTGTAAACCGGAAATCGTAAATAATTTAACCAATTCTTAAGTTTACTATACGGGGATTAAACCATGGATAACCTAAAAGAGGGTTCCGGGCTTTATAAATGTATTTTTTGCGGCAAAGGTAAAACCGAGCAGGTAAGGCTTGTAGGTACCGGCGGTATTTATATTTGTGAGGCCTGTGTAGAAAATTCGCATAAACTTCTCACAGAAGTGGGTAAAGAAACCCATCAACAGAAAATGAGGCACTTGCCCAAGCCCAGGGAAATAAAACATACCCTGGATGAATATGTTGTGGGCCAGGAAAGAGCAAAGAAAATCCTTTCCGTTGCAGTTTATAATCACTATAAAAGAATATTTTCTTACGATAAAACATCCGATGTAGAGTTACAGAAATCAAATATACTGCTTGTTGGCCCCACGGGTACGGGTAAGACTTTGCTGGCACAGACTCTGGCAAGGCTGCTTCATGTACCATTTGCTATAGCAGATGCTACTACGCTTACAGAAGCAGGTTATGTGGGGGAAGATGTAGAAAATATTTTATTAAGGCTCCTGCAGAATGCGGACTTTGACGTAAAAAAAGCCGAACGAGGCATAATCTACATTGATGAAATAGATAAAATTTCCCGCAAAAGCGATTCTCCTTCCATTACGCGTGATGTGTCCGGTGAAGGCGTACAGCAGTCACTGTTAAAAATTATTGAAGGCACCGTAGCGTCCGTTCCTCCGCAGGGCGGCAGAAAACATCCACAGCAGGAATTTATAAAAATGAATACCACGGATATTTTGTTTATTTGCGGCGGCACTTTTGATGGCATAGAAAGAACGATTGAATCCCGCATGCATAAGCAGGTGGTTGGTTT
The DNA here is from genome assembly GCA_001800285.1 of Elusimicrobia bacterium RIFOXYA2_FULL_39_19. Taxonomy (GTDB): domain Bacteria; phylum Elusimicrobiota; class Endomicrobiia; order CG1-02-37-114; family XYA2-FULL-39-19; genus XYA2-FULL-39-19. The sequence continues at coordinate 21,722 of MGVC01000037.1, forward strand.
TGGCACGGAATCTATTTCCAAAAAAGACAGAAAAGCTTTTGATTACCTGGGGCAGATTCATCCGGAAGATTTAATAAAGTTTGGCATTATTCCTGAATTTATTGGCCGCATACCCGTTATTGCAACAATGCATGGGCTGGATAAAGACCATCTGGTGGAAATTTTGTCCCGACCTAAAAATTCGCTGGTTAAACAGTTTCGAAAAATATTTTCACTGGAAAGCGTAGACCTGGACTTTACCAGTGAAGCATTAAGAAGCATTGCAGAAATGGCAATAAAAAGAAGCAGCGGCGCCAGAGGCTTAAGAGCCATCATAGAAGAACTTATGCTTGATGTGATGTATGACCTGCCGGAAATGAAAAACCTGGAAAAATGCATCGTTGACGAAAAAGTAGTGAAAAAAATTCATCCGCCTATAATGATATTTAAAAATCAAAACGTGAAAGGTATAAACACGAAAGAGGAAGAAATAGCATGAGTGCCGAAAAAGCTGAGAAAAAATTAGTCATACCAAACAATCTGCCGTTACTGCCGGTACGCGACGTGGTTGTATTTCCGTTTATGGTAGTGCCCCTGGCGGTAGGCCGTGATAAATCCATAAAAGCACTTGAAATTGCCATGGCTACAGACCGCCTGGTTTTTGTAGTCACGCAAAAAAAAGCCCAGACCGAAGACCCATTGTTAGATGATTTATACAACGTAGGCGTGATTTGTGAAGTTCTGCAGATGCTTAAAATGGCAGACGGCACATTGAAGATTCTTGTTGAAGGTATAAAAAGAGGAAGCCTGAAAGATTATAAAGTTATAGAAGAAAGAGGCTACGTAGAAGTAACTTTTGAAACCGTCGGAGAAGAAGAAGGCGAACCCCCGGAAATAGAAGCCCTGAAAAGAGAATCCCTGGAGTTGTTTGACCAATATGTCAAATTAAACCGCCGGCTGGTAATAGATATTTCCAGCGCGGTAAGAAGCATAGAAGAGCCGTCAAAGCTCTGCGATACCATTACTTCGCATCTGATGATAAAAATTTCTGAACGCCAGAGCATTCTGGAAATATTTCCGTTAAAGAAAAGGCTGGAAGAACTGATAGCCATACTCAACCGAGAAATAGAAATTCTTAACATTGAACGTAAAATACAAAACCGCGTAAAAAACCAGATAGAAAAAACCCAGAAAGAATATTATCTTAATGAGCAGATGAAAGCCATTCAAAAAGAGCTCAGGCAGAAAGATGATTTTTCCAAGGAAATAGATGAAGTCAGGCAGAAAATAAAACTGGCAAAAATGCCCAAGGAAGCGCAGGAAGAAGCAGAAAAAGAGCTGGCGCGCCTTGAAAAAATGATGCCATTTTCTCCGGAAGCCACAGTTGTGCGCACCTACCTGGACTGGCTGATAGAACTGCCCTGGTCTGTTGCCACGCCGGATAATTTTGATTTAAAGAAAGCAAAAAAAACACTTGATGAAGACCATTTCGGCCTGGAAAAAACTAAAGAAAGAATACTGGAATACCTTGCCGTATTAAAACAGGTGCAGAAAATTAAAGGCCCCATACTTTGTTTTGTGGGCCCTCCGGGTGTAGGGAAAACCTCCATTGCCAAGTCTATTGCCCGTGCCATAGGCAGAAATTTTGTCCGGTGTTCACTTGGCGGCGTACGTGACGAAGCAGAAATCCGCGGCCACAGGCGCACTTACATCGGTTCGCTTCCGGGAAGAATAATACAAAATATCAGAAAAGCAAAATCAAAAAATCCGGTTTTCCTGCTTGATGAAATAGATAAAATGGGTTCAGACTGGAGAGGAGACCCGTCAGCGGCACTACTGGAAGTATTAGACCCGGAACAGAATACCAATTTTTTAGACCATTACCTTGATGTAGGCTATGACCTGTCATCCGTAATGTTTATTACTACGGCCAATACACTTTATTCCATTCCGCCTACGCTGGTTGACCGTCTGGAGGTAATCAGGTTTTCAGGTTACACACTGGAAGAAAAAATAAGGATTGCTTTAGACTTCCTTGTACCAAAACAGGTTAGAGAACACGGCCTTACCGATAAACAGATAATTATCAATGAAGATGCTATAGAAGAAGTTATTGAAAAGTATACCCGGGAAGCCGGCGTAAGAAACCTGGAAAGAGAACTTGCCAACCTGTGCCGTAAAGTTTCTAAAGAACTGCAGATGGAAGGCAAAACAGACGCCATAGAATTAACAAAAAAGAACGTAAATAAATATCTGGGCATTCCTGAATTCGTGCGCGAAAAAATATCTCCGAATGATTTAGGCGTATCCACAGGTTTGGCCTGGACAGAACACGGCGGAGAAACTCTAACCATAGAAGTTGCCATGTTAAAAGGAAAAGGCAAGTACACCTTAACAGGAAAACTGGGTGAAGTTATGCAGGAAAGCGCGCAGGCGGCGCTGACTTATGCCCGCTCAATAGCAAAAAAATACAAAATCAAAGAAGATTTCTTTAAAGACAAAGATTTTCACATACACGTTCCTGAAGGCGCCATACCGAAAGACGGCCCTTCGGCAGGCACAGCCATAACCACGGCTCTTGTCAGCGCTATTGTAGGCAAGCCCGTAAAAAAAGATTTGGCCATGACCGGTGAAATTACGCTTAGAGGCAGAGTTCTGCCAATAGGCGGATTAAAAGAAAAAGTGCTGGCCGCCCACAGAGAAAAAATAAAAACCATCATATTTCCGGAAGGAAACAAAAAAGACCTAAAAGATATTCCTGAAAAAATACAGAAAGAATTAAAACTCATCCCTGTAAGCCACATGGATGAAGTTTTAAAGATAGCACTATAAAAATAATGGAGGAGAGATGAAGAAACATTTTTTGATCACCCCGGGGCCCACCCCTATTCCGCCGCAGGTTGCGCAGAAAGAATCTTTACCCATACTGCACCACAGAACCGAAGAATTCGGAAAAATATTCCTGGAAGCTATTGAAGGAATGAAATATATTTTCAAAACCAAAAACGATACCTTTATTATGGCCAGCTCCGGTACGGGCGCCATGGAATCCGCAATAGTAAATCTTTTAAGCCCCGGAGACGAAGTGCTGGTAACAACATCCGGCGTATTCGGCAGCAGATGGGGAAAAATCTGCGAAGCTTACGGCATTAAACCCGCAATACTGGAAGCAGAATGGGGCAAATGTGTAGCTCCGGAAGCAATAAAAAAAGAGCTGGAAAAAAACCCGAAAATTAAAGTTGTCTTTACCACACATACAGAAACTTCTACCGGTATTGTAAATGATTTAAAAGCTATCGGTGAAATAGTCAGCAAAACCAGCGCTGTGCTGGTAGTTGACGCCATCAGCGGGCTGGCAGGGCAGGATTTATGCACGGATGACTGGAAACTGGACGTAGTGGTGTCCGGGTCACAGAAAGGGCTTATGTGTGCGCCCGGTCTGGCGTTTGCCACAGTAAGCGCAAAAGCATGGCCTCTTGTAGAAGCCGCAAAACTTCCCAGATTTTACTGGGATTACCGCAAAATGAAAAAATCAGTAGAAAATAAAGAAACACCTTTTACTCCGGCTGTTACGCTTATTGTTTCTTTAAACGAAGCCATAAACATGATTAAAGAACAGGGCATTGATAACATTTTCCAGAAAACACAGAAACTAGCCAATGCTACCAGAGCCGCTTTAAAAGCAATGAACCTGGAACTTTATGCAGATGCATCCTGCGCATGCAACGTTTTAACCAGCGCAAAAGTACCGGAAGGCGTTGACGGCGGAAAAATAGTAAAGATGTTAAGGCAGGAGTACGGCATTTCCATTGCCGGCGGACAGGACAAACTTAAAGGAAAAATCATCCGCCTGGCGCACATGGGCTACATTGACCAGTTTGATTTATTTGTAGCTTATGCAGGCCTTGAAATGGTGTTAACAAAACTCGGCCATAAACTTGAGCCGGGAAAAGCCTCGGCGGAAGCTGAAAGGATATTAGCATGATAAAAATATTGATGACCTATTCCAGCAAAGATGGAATGGACAAATTACTCAATCACCCGGAATTTAAAGTAGAGGTAAATGCAAAGCCGTCACCGGAAAAATTTGCGGAGATTATTAAGGATTATGACGGTTTAATAATACGCTCAGAAGTAAAAGTAACCAAAGAAATATTTGATGCCGCAAAAAACCTGAAGCTTGTAGTAAGAGCGGGTACCGGCGTTGATAATATTGATAAAGCCTACGCCACGCAGAAAGGCGTAGTTGTAATGAATGTTCCCGGTGGCAATACTATATCCGCCTGTGAACAGACTATGGCTCTACTTATGGCTACGGCCAGAAATACTCCTCAGGCCCATGCTTCCGTAAAAGCGGGCAAGTGGGAAAAAGAAAAATTTATCGGTACGGAACTGCAGGGTAAAGTGCTTGGTTTAATAGGCCTCGGCAGAATAGGCAAGGAAGTAGCCACCCGCGCAAAAAGTTTTGAAATGACAATTCTGGCTTTTGACCCGTTTTTAACCGAAGATTATGCAAAATCCATAGGCGTTTCCAAAGCCACTCTTGATGATATATTTACCAAAGCAGATTTTATCAGCCTGCACGCGCCGCTAAATGACCAGACAAGAAACCTGATAAATAAAGATACCATAGCAAAAATGAAGCCAGGTATGAGAATTATCAATTGTGCTCGCGGCGGCATAATAAACGAGAAAGACCTTTATGAAGCTTTAAAATCAGGGAAAATAAAATCAGCTGCCATAGATGTATTTGAGAAAGAACCTACACCGGCAGATAACCCGCTGCTAACTCTTGATAATATTATTGTCACACCGCACCTGGGTGCCTCTACCGAAGAAGCACAGATAAAAATTGCGGTGGAATCCAGCGATATGATAATTGATTTTTTCACCAAAGGCATAATCCGCAATGCGGTCAATATGCCTTCTGTAGATATGGAAACCTACAAAAAGATGAAACCGTATGTTGAACTGGCAGAAAAAATTGGTTTATTGCAGGGCCAGCTGGCGCAGGGAGCGGTAAAAGAAGTTGAAATCACCTATTCCGGAGAAGTTTCATGCTTTAATACAGCCACATTAACACCGGCCTACTTAAAAGGGCTGCTTACGCCCGCACTTGATTTAAAAGTGAATTATGTAAATTCAGCTCTTATTGCAAAAGACAGGGGAATAAAAGTAAAAGACATTAAAACTTCTGAAACGGAAGATTACTCTTCGGTCATAAAAGCAAAAATTATTACAGAAAAAGAAGAACTGGTCATTGCCGGTACTGTATTTTCACACCAGTTTCCGCGTATAGTCAGCATAAAAAATCTTGATGTTGATGTGGTACCGCAGGGCTGTATGCTGGTTTATGATAATATTGATAAACCCGGCATAATAGGCAAAATGGGCACACTGCTTGGAAGCAATAATGTAAACATTGCTAGTATGCAGGTAGGCAGAGATAAAGTAGGCGGTAAAGCCATAACCATTATAAACATTGACGGCTGCCCTACTGAAAAAGTAATGAAAGAAATTGCCTTGATAGACGGCATTACAAATGTTTCTCTTGTGCAGTTATAAGCAAGAGTAACTTTTTGTTTCTTTGCTGCGTCTTCAAGTGTAGGAAGCACTAAACTTTAAAAACATGTCTGCTATAAAGATAGAAAACCTTTCCAAAACGTACCGCAGAAGCCATTTAGGCAAAGTAACTTCAAACATGGGAGTAAAAAACCTCAGTTTTGAAGTTAAGCAGGGCACCATTTATGGCCTGCTGGGTTTAAACGGCAGCGGTAAAACAACCACTATCAAACTTATTCTGGGTTTACTTTTTCCGGACAGCGGAAAAATATCTCTTTTTGATAACCCTATGCCGGACAGAAAAAAACTGTCTCTTATCGGTTACCTGCCTGAAATGCCTTACTTTTATAAATTTATGACCGGCCGTGAAATATTGCATTTTTATGCGGAATTATCCGGCGGTATACCCAAAGGCAGAGTAGCTGAAGTGCTGGATATAGTAAACCTTACGCCCAATGCCGACAAAAGAGTAAGCGAATTTTCAAAAGGCATGATGCAGAGGCTTGCCATTGCTCAAAGCCTGGTGCATAACCCGCCTCTTTTGGTCTTTGATGAACCGGTAAGCGGTTTGGATCCGCTGGCAATAAGAGAAATGAGAAGTTTTATTATGAAACTCAAAGAGCAGGGAAAAACGCTGTTTTTCTCTTCTCATTTAATATCAGAAGTAGAAAGAATCTGCGATTGCGTGGGTATTTTGCATAAAGGCGAATTTGTAAGAGAAGTAGAGCAGAAAGATTGGCGCGAAAAAAATAATCTGGAAGAAATATTTATTGATTCCATCCAAAAATAGTGGTTATGTGATTAAGTGATTAGAAGTTAGTTAAGTTTTTACTAAACACCTAACAACTAAACACATAATCACTTTATAAAACTATGAAACAGATTTTATCAATTATTAAGTACACATTAAGGCAGAGCATAAGAAACCGGGTTTATTATATCCTGGTAATTTTTGCCGCGGTATTAATTTTTGTGGCGGCACTGCTTTCTGTGCTTGGCGGGGCCCAGCCGGAAAGAATTTTGCTTGATTTCGGGCTTACTTCCATAGAATTTTTTGCTTTACTGCTTGTTATTTTTTCCGGGGTAAGTTTACTGCTGGAAGAAATAGAGTCTAAAACGGTTTACCTTATGCTTATCAGGCCCATACCTAAATGGTATTACGTAATTGGCAGATATTTGGGGTTACTGGCTTCTGTTTATCTGGCTATGATGCTGATGTATGCTATGCATTTTGGATTGCTTTTAATAAAAGGCTGGCAGATTAACCCGTTATATTTTCTTGCAGTGTTTTCTTCAATGTCAAAAATAGCCATTATCGGTTCGCTGGCTGTTTTCTTTTCTTTGTTTTCCACTTCCCAGTCTTCATCGCTGGTTTTTACCATCTTTTTGTGGATTTTGGGTCATTTCGGCCAGGAGTTGAAATTTCTTACGGATAAAATCCAGTTTATCTTTGCAAAAATATTTATTAAAGCGTTTTATTATCTCATTCCAAACCTGCAGTATTTTAACTGGCGGGACTATATGGATTCAAACTTGAACATTTCTTACTGGTTTGGGGTTTCAATAGTGTACGCTATTCTATATTCAACCCTGTGCCTGCTTCTTTCCATACGGCTTTTTAACAAAAAAGAATTTTAAACATCAACAAACAGTTCTGCTACTATGCTTAAAAAAACTGCCTTCCTATTATTACTTGCTTCATTTCTCTGCTCCTGCTACTATCTGGATAAAAAATTTGAGTACCCTTTCAAAGTAGTAGACATATCCCTTGCACAAAACCAGCCGCCCATAGAAGAATATACCTTGGCAGACCTTTCCGGAATTGTTTTCGGCGTCAGAAAAATGGCTGCGGATATTGCCTGGATACAGTTACTGCAATATTATGGCGGAAAAGAAGAATCTGAGGAAAAGCATGCCCAGGAATGCAAGGAGCATGACCATGAACATTGTGCAGACGGTGTGAATTATGGAAAGGGAAGATATAAAGTTTTACAAAAACATACACAGCGGATTGTGCGGTTAGACCCATTTTTTACCTATGCCTATATTTACGGTGGCGCCTGCCTGGCCTGGAATTTAGACCGGCCCGATGAAGGCATAGCAGTATTTAATGAAGGGATAAAAAATGTTCCTAACCAGTGGCAGTTATATCTGTATAAAATGGCAATTATTTATAAGAAGCTGGATAAGTATAATCAGATGGTAGGGGAACTGGAAAAAGCGCTCAAGCAGCCGGACTGCCCGGTAATGGTAAAAGCCATACTGGCAAATATTTACAGGAAAAATGAAAATTATATAAGGGCTTTACAGATTTGGGTGGAAATATACGATGCCAATGAATCTGAATATCATGAAAAGTCCGAAAAAGAAATTCAGGAATTGCGCGCAATGACGGGACTGTAAATAGTGATTATGTGATTAGGTGGTTAGTGATTAGTTTACCGAAGCAGTTGATAAGTTTATACGTTGATAGGTTGATAAGCAAAGACATACAAAAAAGCAATCTAATGGATGTCCGGGTTAACGCAAAGATTTATGTGTACCCGAACATGACACATAAAAAAATAAAAAACAAAAAATAAAGTTCAAAAAAAAACCAAACTTCAAAATCATTTAAATGATTTTGAAGTTTGGTTTTTTAGTTTTTCATAATCCATCAGCCAAGTTTCAGGTTTTCTTTTTTACATCTCTGTTTTGCCCAATCCCAGGTATAATCGTACAGGTGCATGCCTTTAGAGCAAATTATCATTTCGCCGTCTTCCACGCCTATTTCATCTGCCATATACTTTTTTACCAGCTGTAAACCACCCAGGTTTGAAGGAAAACCGCCCCACAAATCCCATGAACGGAAGTAAATAACAAAATGAAGTTTGCCGTAACGAATCCTGGTATCAATTAAACGCATGCAAGGCGGGTCAACTAATTTTATATCGGAAGGCATGCCTATTTCCATGGTGGCCTGGTTGGTGCCGTGGCCGGTAGTTTTATACATTTTTATTACTTCTTCTACCTGGTTGCAGTGCAGGGGCATTTCGCGCAGCATATCTTTGCCGTCAATTCTTTCGGTAAATTTTACTTTTGCATCCACTAAACGTTCACCGTAGGTGTAATCTTCGGTTTCTGTTTTCTGGCCGGTTAAAAGATAGCTTAAATAATCATTTATATAATCCATACTGGTAGGCGCTGGTATACCGCAGCCTTCAGGCATGATAGGTATAATCTGGTGGCCCGGTTCTTTTATTCTGCAGGTTATAAAATCAAACTCCAGCCTTTTCATGCCTTCATAACTGCCTCTGGTAATGGTATAAACGTGGCCTTTTTCTAAAATAGCGTTTAAGCACTGAAACCAGGCGTCATCCAAATCAAAGGCTTCCAAATGCACGGGTTTGAGGTAAATTTTTTCGGAATTCATGGGCGGGCTCCTTGGAAAAATATTTTGATGAGTAATTGTATTAAAAAAATACCCGCTTTTCAAATATATAAAATTGCATAAAAAATATTTTTAAAATAGCCATTGATTTAAGTCTGTAAAAAGATTATAATCAAGTAGCATTCCTTCCTTAAATACATTGCTCACAAAAATTTTATTCATAAAGGAGTTTCAAATGTTTAAAAAAGCTGCCCTTATTTTTACCCTGCTTTTATCTTCCATTGTGTTTGTAAATTATGTTTATTCTGATGTGCTTACCTGTGATTCGGAATTCGTGTTAGGCCAGGATACCTACACCTATACCGGTGCAAACATGACCAGCAGTACCGGTGTCTGGGGACCCAAGGGAGTTTTTATAGATCACGTAAATAACAGGGCCTTTGTTACAGATACAAATAACAGCCGTGTGTTAATTTGGAATGACCTGGCAAACCTGACGAATGGAAAATATGCAGATGTTGTAATTGGCCAGCCTGATTTTGGCTCTACCGCCTATAATTTCGGCGGCAGAAGCGCAAAAACACTTTATTGGCCGCAGGGCATAGCTGTAGATGCTTCCGGAAATTTATGGGTGGCTGATACTTATAACCACAGGGTATTAAAGTTTGATGCGCCATTTTCCAATTTCCAAAGCGCAACCCTGCGTTTAGGCCAGGGCGATTTTACAAGCGGCAGTACCTGGGGTGGGGCTTCTATGGGCCAGAACAATTTTTATGATCCTAAAGATGTTGCTTTTGACCTTCAAGGAAACCTGCTGGTGTCTGATTATAGCGATTGCAGAGTATTAAGGTTTTCAACACCTTTTTCAAATAATATGGATGCAGATTTAGTATTAGGCGCAACGGACTTTATTTTAAATACAGCAGCTGCCAATAAAGGCAACCAGAATAATCTATATTCGCCAGAAGGTATAACTGTTGACTGGTCCGGCAACGTTTGGGTAGCGGACCTGGGTAATCACAGGGCTATAAGATTTGATGTACCTCTTTCAAGCGGTATGAATGCCAACGTGGTAATTGGTTCAACGGGCGGGTTTATTAATTATGAAAGCGGTATTGCCAGGCAATACAGATTTAATTATCCCAGCTCTGTAGCAGTAGACCGTTCAAGTAATGTATGGATAGCAGATCGGGCAAACCACAGGGTATTAAGATTCAGCATTCCTATATCAAGCGGTATGAATGCTGATATTTGCATAGGCCATGGTGAATATACCAGCGGCGGAGCTAATGACAGCCATCCTTACTGCGACTACTATGCTTACCCTGAACATCTGTATACTCCATACGATATTACTGTAGATTCCGGAAATAATATCTGGGTAGCGGATAACGGCAATAACCGTGTTTTAAAATTTATGACACCCTCAAGCCAGTTTGGCGAAGCGGCGGATTTAGTTTTAGGGCAGGCAACTTTAAACAGTAACGCAATTAACGGGCTAAATAATAGGGGTTTATATCAGCCGTATGCAGTAGCGGTAGATACAATTACTGATATTTGCGCAGTAACAGATACAAATAATAACAGAGTACTGTTTTGGTATGGTATTGATTCTTTTTCAAACGGTAAGGCCGCTGATGGTGTAATAGGCCAGCCAAATTTTACCAGCGCGGCACCCCAGCAGAATAATGCCGGCGCGGTGGATAACGGTTTATATGCTCCAAAAGGCGTAGCTTTTGATGCTTCAGGAAATATGTGGGTCTGTGACTCAGGAAATAACAGAGTATTAAAATTCACAAAACCTTTTTCAGCTGCAAATCAAAGTGCTGTTCTTGTTATAGGCCAGCCGGATATGAATACAGGAACAACAGGTACCACTCAAAAGAAATTAAATGACCCAAGAAATATATGTTTTGATGCTTCCGGCAATCTTTGGGTTGCCGATGCAAGTAATTGCAGAGCTATTCGTTTTGACCCGCCGTTTGCAACCAATATGGATGCAGCCGTAGTGTTAGGCCAATCATTGTTTACTACCAATGCATATGGCGGCGGCACGCAAAACGGGCTTTCCTATCCTTATGGTGTTTTTGCCCAGTCTAATGGCAGTATCTGGGTTGCAGACACAAGTGTTCATAGAACACTAAGGTATGATGTGCCCATATCAAGCGGGATGAACGCAAATTTAGTATTAGGTCAGAGCAATTTTACAGGTATCGGGACAGGCCTTAATGCCAGCGGAACACAAACACCGCAATCCGTTTGTGTAGATGGTTTTGGAAATGCCTGGGTAGTTGATGGTTATAGCAGAGCATTACGGTATACTGCCCCGTTATCTTCTGGCATGGCATCTACTAAAGTATTAGGCCAAGCAGATTTTGGGTCAAATGCTGCAAACCGCAGTGGTACTCCCGGAAGAAATACACTTTATACTCCCAAGGGTATGGTAATAGACCAGGATGACAATCTTTGGATAGCCGATACTTACAATAGAAGGATAATGAAATTTAATAAACATTATTTTTATCTTGACGTTGCTTCCTCTACACCGAACAGTATTTACAATAATTCCGTAAGGAATATTCAGCTTACCGGGAATGATTTTGTGCAAGGTGTTGTAGTAACTTTCAAAAAAGCGGGTTCATCCAACGTAACAGCAACAAATGTAGTAGTTACCACAAATGCATACCTTACCTGTGATGTGAATTTAGTGGGTTATGCTACCGGTTACTGGGATATTGAAGCAAGTTATGGCGGTTTTTATGACATTTTGATAAGTTCATTTTTTGTTGATTCCGTAAGATTGTATTCTGTTTGGCCTTCAAGCGGATTAAAATCTGTTCCAACAAATATTTCCTTAGCCGGAGTAAACCTGCTTGCCGGCACGTCGGTTTGGCTGCAAAGGGGTGGCACACAACTTCCTGCAACCAATATAACCGTGGTATGTTCAACACAGATTATATGTACCCTTACACTGGATTCTGCGGTTACCGGTTATTGGACTGTTTATATTTCAACAGGTAATACTTCTTTATCATTAGGCAATGGTTTTTTTGTTTCAGATATTCAAACTATTTCAATTAATCCGGCAACGGGCATAAATAACCGGGTCGTGGATTGTTTAATTACCGGAGAAGGTTTTTTAACGGGAACTGAGGTAAAACTTCAAAAAGCAGGAGAAACTGATATAACAGCAACAAATATAGCCGTTATGGGAAATAACCAGATTTCAGCCCGACTTGACCTTTCCGGTTGTGCTACGGGTTATTGGGATTTATATGTTTCCACGGTTAATTCTCTTATGTCCTCCTGGAATGTTCATCCGGATATGTTTACAATAAATACAATTCTAATTAGCTCCATGACTCCTGATACTGCAGACAATATATATCCTGCAAACATTACATTATTCGGCCAGAATTTAGGTGTAGGTACTACGGTAGCTCTTACAAAATCCGGGCAAACGAATATTAATGGTACAGGTATCGTTGCATTGGATACGCAAATGTCAGCTGTATTTAATCTGACAAACGCAGCAACCGGCTATTGGAATGTAGTAGTAACTTCATGGCCGGCAACTTATACTTTAACAAACGGATTGTCTGTAAAAACCATATTAGTTTCTTCTATTACACCGCAATCAGTAAATAACGGCGGAGTAGCTTCTGTAGCGGTTAACGGGGATAATTTTGCACCCGGTTGTACCGTAACACTTACGAAATCCGGCGAAACTGCTATTCCGGCTTTAGGTACCATGCCATTAAGCGGGGTACAGCTTGGCTGTGCCTTTGACCTTACAAGTGTTGCTACAGGTTATTGGAATGTGATAGTTACATCAGGTTCCGTGAGTTATACTTTACCAAACGGTTTACAGGTTGGAACACTAATAATAAATTCCATCAATCCGCCGGATATTGGAAACCATATGCCTGCAAACATATCTGTAATTGGTGAAAGCTTTGTAGAGGGAACAATTTTAAAAATTACAAAATCCGGGGAAACGGATATTAATGCAACAAACGTAACTGTGACAAATCCTGCTTTAATGACAGGTTTGTTTGATTTAACAAATGCCGCCACCGGTCAGTGGAACGTAGTAATAACATCCGGTGTAATGACTTACACATTACCAAACGGCCTGCTGGTTTCTACAAACCGGCTTGATACGGTTAATCCTTCAGCAGAATGGAACAATAAACCTGTTAATTTTACGATAACAGGTGACAATATATTAACGGGTACTCTTATAAATATTTCTCAGCAGGGCCAGACAGATGTATATGCAACCAATCTTGTTTATGTGAGCACTTCAGAGATTAAAGGAACTATTGATTTATCCGGTTTAACAACAGGTTATTGGAACGTTGCTTTGTCTACCTGCGCAACAACCGCTACCAAAGTAAACGGCCTGCTTATAAAAACAAACGCATTAGCTAATATTAACCCTGCAGCTGGTTTAAACAGCGGTTTAATAAACGTAACGGTTACAGGTACAGATATGGCAGCAGGTACGGTACTTAAACTTACCAAAACAGCTCAGTCAGATATTTATGCTTCACTTTCAGCAGCCTCAGAAACAGAACTCACCGGCACGTTTGACCTTACAGGCGCGGCTACCGGTCAGTGGAACGTAGTAATTACTTCTGCCGGTATGAGTTCAACATTGCCAAACGGTTTTGCGGTAGGCACAATGCGCGCGGTATCTGTTTCGCCTTCCTTAACATTAAATAACAAAACGCTTAATGTAACTTTAACAGGTGAAAACCTGCTCTCTGGTACAACTCTTGCTATTACTATAAACAACCAGATAATTTCTGCTGCTGCTGTTAATGTAGTAAGTGCCACAGAGCTGACGGGCAGTTTTGACCTGACAGGTGCCGCAACAGGTTATTGGAGCGTAGTAATTACTTCGGGCAATATAAGTTCAGCGCTGGTAGATGTACTGCAAGTAAAGGCAATAAACTTAACTTCCATTTCTTCAAACATAGAAATAAACAATAAAACAAAAAGTTTTACACTCCAGGGTGATGGAATGTTTGCAGGCGCTACAGTAAAACTTTCAAAAACCGGCCAGACTGACGTGGATGCAGCAAACGTAACAGCAGGCGATACTTCTCTTGTGTGCGATGTTAGTTTATTAAATTTAACTACCGGTTATTGGGATATTACAGTAACTACCGGCAATTCAGTTGCCACAATAGCAAATGCCCTGCTCATTAAAACCATGAGCTTAACTTCCATTGTTCCTTCAAGCGGTACAGCAGGCGGTTCTTTAAGTGTGGCAATAAACGGTGAAAACATATTAGAAGGCTCTACTGTTAAATTAACCAAAGAAGCACAAACAGATATAACCGCCACAGCGGTTACAGTATCTTCCGATACACAGATTTCGTGTAGTATAAATCTTACAGCTGCAGTTACGGGTTACTGGAACATGGTAGTTACTTCTGCTCCATTGTCGGCAATTACCTTAGCCAATGCTTTTGAAGTAAAGGCAAACGAAACCGAAGCGCAACAGCCGATAGATAACACTAAAGCGGAAGAAGTAAAAATAACGCCTCCTGCCGGCGAAGTAAAAGTAGAAATACCTGCGGCTACATTTACAGAAAACGTAAAAATAAATGTAACAGTGCCTGTGACAGCGTCGCTGCCTGCAGTAACAGAAAAAACGTTAAAAAGCATAGATGTGGCGGTGGAAATTACTGCAACAAGGCAGGCAGATAACACAGAGGTTCAGCCTGAAAAAGATATTACCATTACCATAAACTACAGAGACGCAGATGTAGCAGGCATAGATGAAAGCAAAATTGTCATTACCTTCTACAGCGACGGCAATAGATGGGTAACCATACCTTCCGTACCGGACCCAGCCAATAACCGAGTAACAGGAACCGTAAAACACTTTACACTCTTTAGGCTGGCGCAGGCGCAATCTGCAAATGACCTGGATAACGTGGTAGTATATCCGAACCCGTATAAAGGAATAGACAGTATTCAGGGTGAGGGAGTAGTATTTACCGGGTTAACAGCAGATGCGGTAATAAGCATCTATAACATTGCCGGCGAGTTAGTGCGTAAATGTGATGCAACAAATATAAACGGACTGTACCTATGGGATACCACAAATGAGGCTGGTAATAAAGTTGCCGGCGGAGTTTATGTGTATTATATTAAGGATACCGCAGACAGCGCGCAGAAAGCCAAAGGCAAGTTTGCCATAATGCGCTAAAAGCAAATAATATCAAAAGAAGTATAATTCATTTATGCGGAAAATAATAACTGAAAAAAGTGAAATAGAAAAAATAATAAAACAGGCAAAAGTCTGCCGGCTGGGTCTGGCACATGAAAATAAGCCCTATATCGTGCCTATGAATTTCGGGTACGAAAATGGCTGTCTGTATTTTCATTCAAAAAATAACGGTAAAAAAATGGAAATGATAAAAAATAACAGCCAGGTGTGTTTTGAAATAGATATTGATACGCAGATAATTCAGGCAGATAAGCCCTGTAATTGGGGTATGGACTACCGCAGTGTAATAGGCTTCGGCAAGGCTGTATTGCTGGAAGATAAACAACAGAAAAAAAACGCTCTGGATATAATAATGAAACAGTATTCAAACGAAAAGACTTTCCAGTATCCGGACGAAATGTTAGATAAAGTAATAGCTATTAAGCTTATTATAGATGAAATGACCGGAAAAATAGCGGACAGCACTTCTTAGGAGATTAAATGGATGAGCAGTACATGGTAAATAAACAGAAATTCAGTAAATATTTTCTGCTGGTGGTATTTGTTTTATCATCATTATTGTTTTTAAGCCTTATTCGCTACTTTTTCCTGCAGGTAATGCTGGCAATAATCATAGCTATACTAATATATCCGGTAAATAAGTATCTGCTTAAAGTTACTAAAAATAAAGCGGGTTTATCATCTTTAATTTGCTGTATAATTGTACTGCTTGTTATATTTTTTCCTTTAATAATGATATCCCAGATTATACTGGCGCAAAGCATTGAACTTTACCACAACGCCGGGCCCCGCATAATAGAAATTATCCAGAAATTCAATGAAGGATATCTGGGTAAAATGCTGAATAATCCGCTTAACAACTGGCTGCTGGAGCATGATATTATACTGGAATGGCAATCAATAATACAAAAAACATTTAATATGTTAAGTTCATCTTTTGCCGTGCTGGTAAGCAATACATCAAAACTTACCGTAGAGTTGTTGTTTAGTTTTTTTATAATAATGTTTTCACTGTTTTATTTATTGCGTGACGGCGAAAAAATGCTGGTGAAAATAAAAGAGGTAGTGCCGTTAAACGATGATTATAAAAACACAATTGTAACCAGGTTTTATACCATGACAAACGCAACAGTAAAAGGCGTGTTGTTTATAGCGCTTATCCAGGGTTCTCTGGCAACGTTTGTCCTATGGGTTTTTGGCATTAAAATTTGGCTTTTGCTGGGTATAGTAATGTTTGTTTTTGCAGTCATACCGTTTGTAGGTATAGGCGCGGTATTGGTGCCTACGGGTATAATAAAAATAATTTCCGGTGATTTAGTGCAGGGAATAGCGATTATAAGTATAAGCATATTTTTTATTTCGCTTATAGATAATGTACTAAGGCCCAGAATAGTGGGTTATCATGCGGGCATGCATGACCTTTTGGTATTTTTTTCCATGCTTGGCGGCATAATGACTTTCGGGCCGGCAGGTTTTTTAATTGGGCCGATAATTGCGGCTGTATTTTTATCTATTCTTGAGATGTATAAACTGGAGTTCCTGCAGAAAGCAGAGCTTACGGACACTAAAAACTCTTCAAGCTGACAGTCCTTTTCCATTCTAATTATTTCAACAACCCTTCATTGCATCTTGCATACTTAAAAACAACTTTAATTTACAAATAAAATCAAAAAAAGTATAATCGAATTATATTAAATAAATTAGTCTGGTCTGAAATATGAAAAAATACTATCCTTATTTTTCCGAATGCCGTAAACTCCTTATTTTTAGTTTTTCTTTGTTATTAGGCGCTCTTTCCTGTGAGCTTCTTTTACCCCAGATTTCCGGTGAAACAATAAATTATCTCCGTGACGTGGCCGCAGGCAAAGTAACAGGAAAATTCGATCTGTGGCCCTACGTTATTTCATTTTTGTGTTTGTCCGTGCTTAGAAGCGTGATAAACCGCAGAAAGGGAATAATAGACACTTCTATTACCACCACCATTATCAAAAACATCCGGTGCAGGGTGTATGATAAATTGCAGAAACTTTCTTTTAATTATCACGACAATACAGCTTCCGGGCAGATTATCTCACGCGTTATTCATGATGTAAATGTGATGAGGGGTTATTTTGCCACATTGTTTTTTACTGTGCCGGAAATAATAATATTTCTGCTGGGCGCTACGGTATTAATGCTCAATATTCACGTAAAGTTAACGCTGGTGGCCCTGTGCACGGCGCCTGTTACGGTATATCTGATGATAAAGTTTAAGGGCGCCCTGCATAAGCTCTGGCGCAAGACGGATGATTTGTACGGTGATGTCTCCACTGTTTTACAGGAAAATATAGCGGGTGTAAAAGTAGTAAAATCCTTTGCCAAAGAAAATTATGAAATAAAAAAGTTTAACAATAAGGTAAACATTTTTCTGGACAGTTTTACAGATGCCGTAAGTTACTGGGCCAAAAGGGTGCCTATGGCGCATTTTATTTTCGGGTTAAGCATGCCGCTGGCTTTGTGGTACGGAGGCATTTTGGTAATAAGGCAGGAAATAAATATAGGTGACCTGACAAAAGTACTGTTTTATCTTATGGGTTATGGCTGGAGGATAAGCAGAATAGGCCATATAGTAAATACTATTGAAAATGCGCACGCTGCCGGCGACAGAATATGTGAAATTATAGACACCAAAACAGAAATAGCAGATAAAGAACATGCCTTAACGCTAAACAATCCCTCCGGGAGCATTGAATTTGCAAATGTAAGTTTTTCTTATAAAGAAGGCAAAAACGTGGTGCAGAACGTCAGTTTTAAAATTAAACCGGGAGAAATAATAGGGATAACAGGGCCCACCGGGTCCGGGAAAACATCTTTGATAAATTTGCTTCCCAGGTTTTATGAGCCGCTTACAGGAAAAATATGTGTTGACGGCGTTGATATCCGCAACATCCGCCTGGATTCATTAAGGAAAACAATTAAAATGGTTTTTCAGGAGACTTTGCTGTTTTCTGCCACAATAAGTGAAAATATAGCTTATGGAAAACCTGATGCCTCCCATGAAGAGGTAGAAAACTGCGCGCAGTTAAGCCAGGCGGCAGGATTTATTAATGGGTTTGAAAAAAAGTACGACACAATAGTAGGCGAAAGAGGCGTTACCTTAAGCGGCGGGCAAAAACAAAGGGTATCAATAGCCAGGGCCGTCCTGCCGGGCCCGAAAATACTGGTGTTAGATAACCCCACATCAAATTTAGATTCGGAAGTAGAGCGTATAGTAATAGAAAATATACTTAACCTTAAGCTGACTATAATTATAATAAGCCAGAAAATGAACGTACTGCGCAAGACAGACAGAATATATGTAATGGAAGACGGCCTGATAACTGCTTCCGGCACGCATCAGGAATTAATAAGTAAAGAAGGTTTTTACAAAGAGATTTATGAGGAACAGGTTTTACTGAAATGACCCATCGTTACGAAGAAGAAAAACTGGAAACTAAACGGCCTAACATTAAAATTGTTATGCGGCTGAGTAAATATATTTTAAATCACAAAGCCGTATTTATTTTTAATATAGTTATCAGCATAATAGCCGTTATACCGGCGATTATTGAACCGCATATTATAAAAATCTGTATTGATAAATATATATTGCCCGGTGAAATGCAGGGCATTCTGATTATTAGTTTATTATTCCTGGCAAATAAGTTTTTCGGTTGGGTTTTGACCATGTTTGAGGCAATACGTACCACCCGCCTGGGGCAGAGGGTGCTAAATGATATAAGGATGGAAGTTTTTAAGCATGCCCAGAAACTTTCTATGGATTATTTTGATACCACACCGCAGGGAAGAATAATTGCCCGCGCTGATACGGATATTGATACCATGGAACACGTGATGACCTGGGGTGCGGGAATATTTCTAAACAGTTTTCTTACTTTAATAGGCGCGCTGTACTTTATGGCAAAGTATAACCCGAAATTATGCCTGCTGGTTTCGGTGGTTTTGCCGCTTCTTTTTATTGCCACCTACATATTTCAGAAAGAAGGCGTGAAAGCCTACCGTAAATTAAGGGAATCAGCCACGCGCATAACCGCCAACCTGGCAGAAAACATTTCCGGAGTAAAAGTAGTGCAGTCTTTTGTGCGGGAAGATAAAAACCTCTCACATTTCCGGCAGTTAACCACAGACCATGCAAAAAATTCCGTTAATTCAGCCAGGGTCTGGTCAACATATTTTCCTTTTATAGGCATAGTAAACGCGCTGGGAATTGTAATAATAATATTTTACGGCGGTAATTTAGTTTACCAGGGGCAGTTAAAAATAGGCGAACTCAGCGCCTATATAATCTACCTGGGCATGTTTTTTGAACCTATACAAACCATGGGCGAACTTTATAATAATTTACTGGCCACGGGAACTGCCGCAGAACGTATTTTCCAGCTGTTGGATGTAACACCAAGAATAGTAGATAAGCCGAAAGCACAGGATTTAACCATAAACGGCAGGGTGCGGTTTGAAAATGTGCATTTCCATTACAGGGAAAATAAATGGATACTGAAAAATATAAATTTTCAGGCCAATCCTGGGCAGACCATTGCGTTAGTGGGCCCCACCGGTGCAGGAAAAACCACAGTTGTTAATCTGATAGCACGGTTTTATGACCCTCAGCAGGGCAGTATTTATATTGATGATAAGCCTATAGATAATATCACGCTGTATTCTTTGCGGTCCCAGATGGGTATTGTACCGCAGGATAGTTTCCTGTTTTCCGGAACAGTAATTGAAAACCTGAAATACGGCATAGAAAATATTACTGATGATGAAGCCATAAAAGCGTCCAAGGAAATCGGGCTGCACCCGTTTATAGAAAAGCTGAGCAAGGGTTATCAGACCCAGGTAAAAGAGCGCGGCGCCGGCATAAGCGAAGGAGAGCGCCAGCTGATTTGTATTACCAGGGCGTATATTTCAAACCCGAGGATACTGATATTTGATGAAGCCACCAGTTCCATAGATACGCAGACAGAAGTAAATATTCAAAACGCGCTGGATAAACTGCTGAAAGGAAGGACGTGTTTTGTAATAGCGCAAAGGCTGTCAACTATTAGAAAAGCGGATATAGTTATGGTAGTAAGTGACGGGGAAATAATTGAAAAAGGTACTCATTCGGAATTATTGAATTTGTCGGGTTTTTACAGCAGGATGTATAAAGAGTTTGTGTTTAACCAGTAGAAATGCAGGTATTAATGAAATTTTGCAACCAGATAAGTATTGAGAACATAACTGCCTAAAATACCAGGGCTGAATTCACGGCCGCCAGCACCGTCAAAATGATATAAACTTAACCCCAGGTAACCATTCTTAAATATTTCATATCTAAAGTAAGGGTAAAGCATAAAACTATCATCAAGAAGATTTCCTATATAAGTAATGCCGTAGTTCATTTCTGAGTAAGTAATTATATTGAAATCAAACATCAAATACTGCCGGCCGAAAGTCATCCTGGGCAAAGACATTAGTTCAGAATAGTTACTGTAATCAGGCATACCGCTTTCATCATAAAAATATTCAACAGCAATGAAATAATATTTTGCAAAAGAGTAATCCGCGCCGAGACTTGTTTTAAAAGTATCTATTTTTTCTTTTTGGTTAAACCCATAGTAAAGTTCAGACCATAAACCAACCACAGCATCTCCCTTGCAGGTAAATCCCAGTACATTATTTTCAGAACCGGAATCGTGTAAAAAAATAAAATTATTATCAAACGTTCCCAAATGTATTTCTGTGTTAATTGCAGCAACTGAATTATTCATTTGGCCTGAAAGCGCTGAATTTGTTGAAATGTAGGGGGTTATATGCCCTGTATCCATAGATGGAATGGCAAGAAATTCAATAGAGGAAAGGCCAGAGATGTAATATTTAGCAGAAACGCCGTCAATGCCCTGATGGCTGAGCATATTCAAGTAAAAGGTTTGGGGAATAAATAGATCAAGCGGCCTGAAAACTTTGGCCCTGCCCCACCCGGGAAGAAAACGGCCAATAGTAAATTCATAATCATTTCTTGAAAAACTTGTATTAAAAGTGTTTATAACAAAAAAGTCTGTATTATTTGAAACGATGGCAGGATTATTTTCGGAATAAGCGTAAGCATATTCAAGTTCGCCGCGGGTCCGGAAAAAATCAGTGGGCCTGGCATCAAGTTTTAAATCAAGTATGCCCGTGCCTATATTTGTCGTGCTGTTATCTTTAAAAGAAGAGAGTGTTTGTCCATAAAATCTTCCATCCCAGAATATTTCAGAATAAAGAGGTGTAGACAGGAATAACAATGCCAGATAAAAAATTACGACAGTAGGTTTTATATTCGTACTATTTCTCCAGATTTTTTTTAGAAAAAACCGATTCATTTACAGGTTCATCAAGCACAACGGATTCCATTTCAAATAGCGTGTAGGAACCTTCCCTTTGTTTATCTTCCATTTTTACCTTTACAGGAAAATATTTACCTTTGATTGTTTTTACTTCCTGGACAACCATCTCTTTTAAAAGCATTCCTGAAAGAGCAAAATACTGAATTTTAAGGGGTACAAATTGTTCTTTATCAACCCACATTATAAGCCGTGAATAGGTTATTTTTTTTACTTTTGCGTTAAGTTCAAGTATATAGCATTCCTTGTTACCAATATTTTCACTGCCGGTAAGAGCGGGATTGTATTTATCAATAAGTTTTTCATTATCCATTGAATCTTCGTATGAATAATCAGACCCCATCATAGATTCGCGTAGTTTATGTCCGGATATTTTATCGGCTCTTTCCGCATAAGCGCCTTTAACCCAGAGTTCATCACCAAGTTTTAAATATTTTGTTCCCCGGTCTCCGGGATTTGTAAATTCAATATATGCTTTATCATTACCCCGGGCTATTGCATTGAATGTTTTAATGCGTGGTTTTTTTCTTGTGCCTTTATTTATTGTCATAGTGCCGATGTATTTTATGGATTGATATATGCTGTTATCATCTGCTTTTGATAATATTCCTTCCGGAGTAATTGCTAATGCCTGTGCTGAAATTAGGAATGTTGCCATTAATGTTGCCGTTAATGTTTTCATTAATGCTGTTATTTGTTTTTTCAAAAGAAACACCTCTTTGTGAAATCGATTTTCCTTATTTTCTGTAAATTATAAATGAATGTTAATATGACGGCCGCAGGAAGAATCTGCAGGCGTAATTATTTGCCTTAAAGTATTCCTCTCATTGCTTCTGCCGGTTCAATTTTTGCTGCTTTAGTAGCAGGGATAAATACGCATACAGAAGAAATTAAAACCCCGAAAATAAATGAATAAAGGAGAATATCCAAACCAAAGCGGGGATAAACTATTTCTGAAAACTGCAGGTTCATGCCGCCGCCGGTTAATTTTGCAATGTTTATTCCTGTTATTGAAAGGTAGAGGCTTATAGCTCCTCCTATTACAGTTCCTGTAAAGCTTCCCATAGCGCTTATAATTACGGATTCATAGAAGAATAGCTTGATAATTGCAGTTCCTCTCATGCCCAGGGCAGCTATGGTGCCAATTTCTTTCATTCTTTCATAAATCACCATCATAGTTGTATTAATTATAACCAGGCAGGCAAGGAAAATAATTCCGATAAATATTATATCGTAAGTCTTGGTTAAAGTAACAAACATTTTGTAGTATTGGCCGTCTTTTTGATATTCCCAGGGATAAGCTATATAAGGGTTAGCCTGCTGGGTATAGAATTGTTCATTTATTTTTTTTGATACAGGAATGCTTCTATGCATATTATCCAGATAAACGGCCAACTCTATTACTTCATTTTCCATTTTCAGGAATTTTGCCGCGGCAGAAAGAGGAATATAAAAATATGTTTTATCAAATTCCGAAATACCGTAAGAAGAAATTCCTGAAATTTTAAACGTCATATGCCCCAGGCCGTCTTCGGCTGTTTTAGTCATCAGGGTAATTTTATCTCCGGATTTAACGCCTATTTCCCGGGCTAAAATTTCACCAATTACAATCTCCTGTACTCCGGGGGAATATTCATTGAACATACGGCCGGCTATAATTTTGTCTTTTAAAGGATTTACCGGGTATTCAAGTTTTTGGTCTAATGCAAACCCAACAAGGTTTTTCATTTTTCCGTTTAAATTAAGAATTGCGCCGAATTTGGTTCTGGGCAGGACATATTTAATACCTTCAATTTTCTTTAATAAATCTATAACTTCATTATAATTATTTTCATATCCATAAATATTAAGGTCAAGAGGCATAAGTTTTTCTTCTTTCAGGTAATCTTTATTTATAACTTTAACGTGAGCTGTTTCAAAAGAGAATACATTGTTTTTAACGTTATTAAAAAGGCCGGTTGTATAAGATTTCATAAAACATACAATCATAACAGCCATGGCTATGGCAAAAGCTGACAGCGCTGTGCGTTTTTTATTGCGGCTGATATTTCTGAAAGCCATCCGGTAAATATATCCTGATTTCATAAGGTGCTCCTAAAGGTATCTTATAGAGTCTGTAATTTCCATCTTTACAGCTTTTTTTGAAGGCAGAATACTTACCAAAACACTGCATAAAATTCCGAATATAAAAGCAGCAAGCATCATTCCCGGATTCCATTCATTATAAAATATGGTACCGGTTCTGTAGCCAAAATCCATGTCTTTAAAAGATGAGGTAAAATCCAGCCCCACATTGACGCCATAAATGGTTAAACAGACACCTAAGAAAAGGCCCATAACAGACCCTATCAGACCAAGCCCGGCGGCTTCAATTATAAAACATTTAATAACGTCGTTGTCTCGCATGCCCAGCGCCCTGAGCATGCCCATTTCTCTTACTCTTTCAAATATGGACATAGTCATTGTATTAATAATTCCGACGGCAACTATTACAAATATTAAAAATATCATAATTTTAGAGCCGCCTTTTTTTGTCTGGCTTATAGCCAGGTAGTCTGAGCCGTATTCCTGCCAGGTTTGGGTAGTAAGTAGGGTAAGCTTTTTTGAAGCCAATAAAGTTTTTACTTTGTTTAGCGCAGGCTGATTATCGCCGTTTTCAGTACGAAATGCGATTTCAGAAGCCATTCCTTCCAGCTGAAGGTTGTTTTCAGCCATTGTTCTGGTGATAAACAACTGGTTTTTGTTTACAATAGGATTAGGGCAGTCAAATATACCGGTTACTTTCAGGCGGAGTGCCTGCATGGTATTATATTTAGTCCGGGTTTCCATTATAATATATTCACCAATATCTATGCCCAGTTCTTTTTTACAGTAAGCGCTGATAAGTATTCCTTCACTGTTTTTATCAAGATAATTTCCCTGGATAATATTGTCTTTAATTTTAAAAACTTTGGCGTCAAGTTCCGGGTCTATGGCAAATACAACATACGGCAACCCAAACCCGCGTTTATAGCTCATCATACTTCTAAACCCGGTTCTGGGGGATGAAAAACACCCTGTATTTTCTGCAATTATGAGGACTTTTTCTACTTCAGGTTTTTCAATTACAGAGTCAAGGGGAAAATCTTTTCTGTCATCCGCATATTCTTTGGTGCAGACAATAAAATTGCCGAATTCATAATTTTTTAAATTGCGCTTGGACTCATTATCTGCCCATTTTAACATTCCATCCATCCAAATAAGCAGAGCAATGCCAAAGGCTATGGCAATACTGGTAATAATTGTTCTTTTTTTATGCCTGGTTAGGTTTTTAAACGCCAGAATTACTATGTTTTTCATGATTTTTTGCCGCCGTTATCGCTTGTTATCATGCCGTCACGGAGGTTTATTATGCGCGTGGCATAGTCCATAACCATTTTGTCATGTGTTGAAAAAATAAACGTGGTTTGTTTTTTCATATTTAAATCTTTCATAAGAGCCATAATGTCTTCACCGGTTTTAGAATCAAGGTTTGCAGTAGGTTCATCCGCAAGAATTAAAGCCGGTTCCTTTACCAGAGCGCGGGCAATGGCCACTCTCTGCTGCTGTCCGCCTGAAAGTTCTGACGGTTTTCTGTTTTCCAGGCCTTTCAGACCAACTTCTTCCAATATTTTCATGGATTTTTCTGCGCATTCATTTTCCGGCAGGTTTTTTTTAAGGGATAAAACAAAATTAACATTTTCAAATGCGCTTAAAACAGGAATCAGGTTAAAAGTCTGAAAAACAAAACCTATATTTTCGCATCTCAAATCAGCAAGCAGGGTTTTATTTTGTTCTTTTATTAGAATCCCGTTAATTTTCAGATTGCCCTCTGTTACTTTATCCAGGCAGCCTATTAAATTAAGAAGCGTGGATTTTCCGCTTCCGGAGGGGCCTACAATGGCTGAAAATTCGCCTTTTTCAAAACTCAAGCTGATATCTTTAAGTGCAGAAACAACGCTGGCACCTACCTTGTATTCTTTTGAAACATTATTACATTCAACTATCGGCATTGTCATTTCCTCCTGATTTGTATTAAAACCCTGCATTTATTCCTATTGAATAGGTCAATAATGAACCCTTTGCTTTTGATATATTCAAAACACCAAGCTGTATGCCTTTTAAACTAACTCTGCAATAATTTACAAGAGCCAGCTGAATACCTTTTACATTTTTGGCATCATTGTACAGCCCGCAGGCCTGTACTCCGTAAGCTTTATCTGCGATATTATTAAATAAATTTGCCTGCAAACCATAAAAACTGTCTGTTTGATTTCCTGCAATACATATCTGCAAACCTTTAATGGAATCTGACTTGTTATTAGCCAGCACAGCCAGCTGCATGCCGTTTACATTTCCTGCTTTATTGCCAAACCCTGCCGCTTGAATACCGTTAATTGAATCTGCCATGCTCATTACGTAGGAAAGCTGTAATCCGTTTAAGTGTTTTGCTTCGTTGCCAAAGAAACAATACTGAAAACCAGAAACATTTTCTGAAACAATAGCAATAAGCCCCAGCCCTACGCCTGCTATGTTTGGTTTATCAAACACGGCATGGCCGGGCGCCAGAGAAAGTTTAAGTGCTGTCCAGTTTATTGTAGTTGTCGAGTCAGTTTGCAGGGTAAAATCAGCGTTATCCTGCGAAAATATATCAGTGTTAATTGAAAAGACTAAAACAAAAAACGTAATTATGATTTTTTTCATTAGTTTATCGGTATGTTTTATCAAACGGGTATATAAGAATGATACCATAATTTACGGTATGTGTTAAGAGTTTTAAACGGCTGGCATGACGTTTATTAAAAAGCAGATATAAGGTATAATATAATATATGAGATTACTAATAGTTTCAAACAGACTGCCTTTTAGTGTTGAAGAAAATGAAGGTAAAATCAGTTTTAAAGAAAGTACCGGAGGCCTGGTTACCGGTATAAGCGCTTATCTTGATTCATTAAAAAACGCTTCCTTTACAAAGCAGGAACATGTTTGGATTGGCTGGCCCGGCAATGAAATAAACCCGAAACTTGAAAATGACCTGAAGAAAAAAGCTCTTGCTGATTTTAACGCTTATCCGGTTAATATTGATGAAAAATCCATGGATTGTTTTTATAACGGGTTCTGCAACAAGACTATCTGGCCTTTATTTCATTGTTTTCCAGTTTATACAGCTTATAATGAAACATTCTGGAATTATTATAAAAAAGTAAATGAACATTTTTGTGAAGCAATAGTGAAAATTGTAAAACCCGGTGATTTAATCTGGGTTCACGATTACCACCTTATGCTCCTGCCGAAGTTATTAAAAGAAAAATTGCCGGATACGCCAATAGGGTTTTTCCTTCATATACCTTTCCCGCCTATAGAAATATTCAGGCTGCTTCCTAAAAAATGGCGCGTAGAAATACTTGAAGGGCTTATAGGTGCTGATTTGCTTGGTTTTCATACGCATGATTATACACAGAATTTTTTAAAGTGTACTTTGCGTTTGCTGGGGTTTGACCATAACATGGGCAATATCACCACAGAAAACAGAATATTAAAAGCCGATACTTTTCCCATGGGAATTCATTTCCAGAAATATCATGACACAGCAAGCCTGCCGGAAGTTCAGGAGGAAAAAGAAAAACTTAGATCAACTTTAACCGGATTGAAAACCATTCTTTCGGTTGACCGCCTTGATTATACAAAAGGAATATTAAACAGGCTTGAAGGTTACCAACTGTTCCTGCAAAACAACCCCCAATGGCAAAAAAAGGTTGTAATGATATTAGTTGTAGTCCCTTCACGCATAGGAATAGATAATTATCAGAAAATGAAGGCAGCGCTTGATGCGTATGTTGGAAAAATTAATGGCAGGTTCGGAAGCCTGGACTGGACACCCATTCATTATCAATATAAGTATCTGCCGTTGAAGCCCCTGGTTGCTTTATATACTACCTGCGACGTTGCTATGATTACTCCTCTAAGAGACGGTATGAATCTTGTTTCCAAAGAATACATTGCATCATTGACAGATAAAACCGGCGTATTGATTTTAAGCGAAATGGCAGGGGCAGCAAAAGAGCTTGGCGAAGCTATAGTTATTAACCCTAATCATAAAGAGGAAATTGCCGAAGCTCTAAAAGAGGCGCTTGAAATGCCTGAGGAAGAACAAAAAAGAAGAAATACCATAATGCAAAAAAGGCTTCAGGAATATGATGTTATCCGTTGGGCAAACGATTTTACGCAGGAATTGACGGATATAAATGAATTCAAGCAGAAATTCAATGCAAGACTGTTGAATTCTTCTGATAAAAAACAGCTTATTAAAAGCTTTAAGGATGCCGATTCAAGAATTATTTTTATGGATTATGACGGAACCCTGGTGCCGTTTGCCGGGCTTCCGGAAAATGCCTATCCTGATGAAGAAATCCTGCAATTGTTAAAGTCATTTTCACAATACCCCGGCACAAAAATTGTTATTGTAAGCGGCAGGGACAAGCAAACTCTGCAGAATTGGCTTGGAAATACCAGCGTAGACATGGTTTCTGAACACGGTGTCTGGATAAAAGACAGCGGCAGTGATTGGCAGTTATTAAAACCCTTAACTTCGGACTGGAAATTAAAAATAACGCCAATTCTGAAGACTTATTCTGACAGGTTGCCCAGATCTTTTGTGGAAGAAAAAGAATTTTCCGTTGTATGGCATTACCGCAGGTCTGACCCTGAACTGGCCTCAATCAGGGCTAAAGAGCTTATGGATGACCTGATTTCCTTTACTGCTAATATTGATGTTCAAATACTGCAAGGCAACAAGGTAATTGAAATCAGAAATTCTGGTATTAACAAAGGAATTGCGGCAAATTACTTTCTTTCAAAGAATAAATACGATTTCATTATGGCTTTTGGAGATGACTGGACTGATGAAGACCTTTTTAAAAGCCTTCCTGATAACGCCCATTCTTTTAAGGTTGGTATTTCGCCTTCACATGCGAAATATAATTTGAAAAACTATAAAGAAGTAAGAACCCTTATTGAAGGCCTAATAAAATAGCACAAACATAATTATTTTTACGGTTTTTAAATCTCTTTTTTTAGAATATTGGCTATGCCGTTTATGGGGATAGTTATCCAGTCAGGGCGGTTGTTGAGCTCATAACCAAGTTCATAGACGGCTTTTTCAAGCATAAAAATATCAAGCAGGTTTTCAATTTGTTTACGGTCGTTTGGAATAAAAACAGCCTTGTCAGCTGTTTCAAGATATGAAGTTAAAAAAGTACCGGCTGTATATTTATACCATAGAAGCATCCACTCTTCCATTTCTTTAAAATCTTCAGTTTTTATTGTCTGGTGTTTTATAAGCGAAGTATAGGCCGCATAATGCAAAGACCTTATCATTCCCGCAATGTCCTTTAAAGAAGATTTTTTAAGCCTTCTTTCGTTTAAAGACCTCATCGGTTCGCCTTCAAAATCAATACTCTCAAAATCATTTCCCGTAAAAAGCAGCTGTCCCAGGTGGTAATCACCATGAATTCTGATTTTCATGCCTGATATTTTTTCTTTAAAAATAAGTGAAAATCTGTTTATTATTTCTTTTTCAAAAGTTGTTAATTTAGCGGTTTTTTCTTTAAGGGTGTCCGGCAGGGATTTTTGGTTTTTTTTCAAGGTATCAAAAACTTTTTTTGTTAATCCCTGCATAGACTGGTAAAGAGAACGCTGGTAAAGGGTGGTAAAAGGTTCAGGCGCAAAATCCGGGTTTTCAGAATCAGAAGAAAGAGCAAAATGCAGCTGGGCAGTCCTGGTTCCCAGCAGTTTCATCATTTCAATATAATCAACGCCTATGGTTTCCTGTATGATCAAGGGTATTTCTTTGCAGCTGACATCAAGCAGGGATTCCGGTGCCGAAGGCGGTTTTTTTATTTCCGGGAGTTTTGTAAGTATTCTTTCATAGTAACGTGTAAGTGAATCAAGGGTATGCTGCCAGGCATCTGCCGGATTGCTTATGGTGCCCTGAAGTATTCCCACTGCCATTGGTTTAGAATTGTGTTTGGTATATTCTATCATTCCGGCGAAAGGAGGGGCATTTCTGAAATTTGTTTTTTCTGTAAGAAATTTCCCTATTTCAATTTCGGGATTTATGCCTTCGTCAATTCTTCTGTAAAGTTTTAAGAATAGTTCATTTCCAAAAAGGATTGAAGTGTTGCTTTGCTGGGCGCTGGAAACAGTAGATTTTTCATTTGTAAAAGATTTTCCCGAAAGAAGCATCTTTTTTAAATATTTGCCCGGATGGCCTGTCAGCCTGCCATTTGCTGTTTCAAAACTGTGTTTTTTTTCTATCATCAAAAGAAGGGTTTTCCTGAGCTCTTCATTATAAATACCGTCATAAATTATCCCTTCCTCAAAGTTGATTTTAAGGTTAGCAATTACTGAATAAGGCAATTCGGTTTTTATTGTCTGTGCAGTAGGCCCGGTTGCCAGGCACACCGGCAGCAGATAGATTTCAGACAGCCCTTCAATAAATGTTGTTTCAAGTATAAGAATTCGTTCATTATCCTGCAGTTCAATATTTTCGATTATCCTTACTTGCTGTATTTTTTGTGATTTGCTTTTGAACCACCTGCATTTTACAAGGTATTCGGGGAGAACCTTGCGTTCTAACTGTTCCTTGGCCTTTCCTTTTATTTCTCCTTCAATGTTTATATTGAAAACATTTTTGCTTCCTTCAATTAGTTCAATATCTTCTTTCTTGAGTTCAAACCAGAAGTAATCATAAAACCCGAGAGTAAACACATAGGGCGATTCTTTAATGGCAGGAAAACGGTTTTTGCTGAATATTTCCTGGAGAAAATAGCCGGCATATTTAGAAAGGTCAAGTTCTACTGACTGGGAAAACCGTGAGAGGTTAATTACAATAAGTATTATTTCATCTTTATATGTTCTGGTAAAGGCCAGTACCCTGGGATTATTTGAAGGTAAAAATTCCAGGCTCCCGCTTCCAAAAGATTTAAAACGCTTTCTCATGGCAACAACCCGTTTCATCCACCACAAAAGCGAGGACTGGTTGCTCTCATTGTTTTCTACATTTATTGCTTCATAATGGTATTCCGGGTCTATAATAATAGGAAGGTATAACTTTTGCGGATTTGCGCGGGAAAACCCGGCATTTTTATCTGAACTCCATTGCATGGGAGTCCTTACACCGTTTCTGTCGCCAAGGTAGAAGTTATCACCCATGCCAATCTCATCCCCATAATAGATTACCGGCGTGCCGGGCAGGGAGAAAAGCAGAATATTCATAAGTTCATATTTTCTCCGATGGTTGCCCAGAAGTGGTGCAAGCCTGCGCCTTATACCTATATTTATTCTGGTGTTCGGATCTTTTGCATAGACTCTGTACATATAATCTCTTTCTTCATCTGTTACCATTTCAAGGGTTAATTCATCGTGGTTTCTTAAAAATAGCGCCCACTGGCAGTTATCAGGGATGGCTGGTGTCTGCTCAAAAATATCAATTATGGGGAATCTGTCTTCCATCCACATTGACATAAACATTCTTGGCATAAGCGGAAAATGAAAGGTCATCTGGCAGGAATCACCCTTGCCGAAATAGGCAGCTGCGTCTTCAGGCCATTGATTGGCTTCTGCAAGAAGCACCCTGCCCGTATATTTTGAATCTATATGTTGTCTTATTGTCTGAAGATACTCATAGGTTTCCGGCAGGTTTTCACAATTTGTGCCTTCTTTTTCAAAAAGGTACGGGATGGCGTCAAGGCGCATACCGTCAACACCCATGTCAAGCCAGTAATCAATAACTTTAAGTATTGCTTTCTGCACATGAGGGCTGTTATAGTTCAGGTCCGGCTGGTGGGTATAAAACCTGTGCCAGTAATAGGAATTGGCAACAGTGTCCCAGGCCCAGTTGGAGGTTTCAAAATCTTTGAATATTATTCTTGCATCCTTGTATTTTTCCTGGGAGTCGCTCCAAACGTAAAAATCTCTTGCTGTTGAGCCTTTCGGCGCTTTTCTTGCTTTTTTAAACCAGGCATGCTGGTCTGAAGTATGGTTTAGCACAAGTTCTGTTATTACGCGGATACCGCGCTGGTGTGCTTCATTTAAAAAGTTTTTAAAATCTCTCAGAGTGCCGTAATTCGGGTGAATACTAAAATAATCGGCTATATCATAACCGTCATCTTTCAAGGGTGAAGGATAAAACGGCAGCAGCCAGATAGTGTTAATCCCAAGATTATTCAAATAATCAAGTTTACCGGTAAGTCCTTTGAAATCACCTATACCGTCATTATTGCTGTCACAAAATGACCTTACGTGTAATTCATAGATAATGGCATTTTTATACCAGAGAGGATCATTCTCAAAATAAAAGCATTTTGTTTTAGCGGAAGGTTTTTTCATGTTATTTTATTATTGTTTGTCAGCTTTTTAATTTATAAGGAAATAGGATTCACCGGAACTCTACTGCAATCTATTCAATTGTTTGCTACACACCTATTGTATCAAATTGAAAGAAGTATATTAATAGTTGTCTTCAAAATGGTAGTGGGAGATTGAAAATACAATTTACACTACAAAACGCAAAAAAATAGGAAAACGTAGTGTAAGGAAAAAACAGTTGCCAGTTGCCCATAAAAAAAGCACCCTAGAAAGGATGCTTTTTTTATGGGGTAGGTAACCGGATTTGAACCGGCAGCCTCCTGGGCCACAGCCAAGCGCTCTAACCAATTGAGCTATACCTACCACTTTGTGCTTTCTGAATATATTTAAGTTTAAAGAACAGTTTTTATAGTAAATCCCGCTATTGCGGGATAGCGCTCCCCTGCTTCGCTGGCATATTTTGTTAACCGCAGCTAAACGCTGTAACAAAATATAGCTTTGCAGGACACTGTAACCGGATAATTGAGCTATACCTACCACTTTGTCGCACCCTAACGGGTTCCCTCACTTGCTAACGAAGGAAGCGTTCGGTGCTCTATGAAACTGATAGTGGTTACGTGGTTAAGTGTTTAGTTGTTAGTAAGGATTTTACTAATCACAAAAGCACTAATCACTTATTCACTGTTTTAATAAGTGGGCCCGATGAGACTCGAACTCATAACCACCTGCTTAGAAGGCAGGTGCTCTATCCAATTGAGCTACGGGCCCAAAATTTTCCCAATGATTCATTCTTTTAATTGATATTGGAACGCCTATTCGGCAAAAGAACAATGTACAAATAATAACGGAATGATTTTTTATGTATACCAATCTACGATTGGTGGTGCTCTCCTGCTTCGCTGGCATTTTTTGTTAACCATAGCCATCGGCTACAACA
This sequence comes from Elusimicrobia bacterium RIFOXYA2_FULL_39_19, assembly GCA_001800285.1. Taxonomy (GTDB): domain Bacteria; phylum Elusimicrobiota; class Endomicrobiia; order CG1-02-37-114; family XYA2-FULL-39-19; genus XYA2-FULL-39-19. The sequence continues at coordinate 54,604 of MGVC01000037.1, forward strand.
AAACATAGCTTCGCAGGACACTGTATCAGGATAATTGAGCTACGGGCCCAAAATTTTCAAAAATCAATAACTAATTCAAAAATTCTTAGTATGAAATTATATAAACTTAAAGTATCAAAATCAAGAGTTTAAGGCAGATTAAGGTATTATTGGGATAAATAATACCTATTGACTTTTCATTGAAGTTGTGTTATATATTAACCAGATGGTTAAACCATTTGGTTAACTGTCAGCAGGGCTTTAGCGAACCATAAAAAATTCTATTCTTCGAGCGAATGCAGAGAGTCGAGAAGGAAAACAGTGGTTTTATTCGGCACTAATTCGCAGTCATTCGGGAACTAATTCGTTTTTATGAAAAAATCTAAAATAAACCTTAAAACCAAAGACAAAATAATGCACCATGCCATTCATGAGTTCATTGAACATGGGTATCATGGCGCCCGCATGCAAAACATTGCGGAACGCGCCAAAGTAAATAAAGCCCTTATTTTTTACTATTACACCAGTAAAGACCAGATTTATAAGGAAGTGCTGGGCAGAATTTTCAAAACTATTTTTGAACGCCTGAACAATTTAAGCGATGAACCTACCTCCGTAGAAAACAAGGTACGCCAGATTGTAGATGTATATATGAGCGTATTGATAGATTATCCGGATTATATAAAACTGATGATGTATGAACTTTCCAGCGGCGCCAATACTGTAAAAGAACTAAATCCTTTTGGGGCTTTGGGTATGCCGTTTAGCCCTATGGGCGGGAAAATATATAGTTTTTTTGACGGAAAAATCCGTGCCGGTGAAATGAAGCAGGTGGATATAATACAACTGATAATAAGCATAGTAGGCCAGATAATTATAAGTTTTATTGGCCTGCCTATTATAAGAACAGCATTTGAATCCAATAAAATGGATTTTGATATAAAGATTTTCCTTGAAAAACGGAAAGATTTTATAGTAAATCTTGTGATAAACGGCATAAAGCCTGAGGAAAAAATATGAAAAAAACACTCACAGTAATTATTTTATGTTTATTAACGCTTACCGGATTTTTAATAGCGCAGGAAACAGCGCCAAAAACTGTGATTACGCTTGAAAAAGCAGTAGAGTCCGCCCTGGCGAACAATAAAAATGTTTTAATTGCCCGGGAAAAGCTGGAACAGGCAAAGGGCAGAATTACGGAAGCCAGAGGCGCTTATCTGCCATCGTTAACCATCCAGGGAAGTTATAATAAGTTGTCATTAGTTCCTGCCTTTACTCTTTCTATTCCTGCCGGGCCAGCAACTATCACAAGGGAAATGAAACTGGGTGCGGAAGATAACTATTTATTAAAAGCGGTTTTTCAGGAAACGTTGTTTACCTGGGGCCGGGTATCAAATTCATATGCGGTAAGTAAAATGAATTTTGAAACTACAAAAGAAGCTTATGCGCAGGTGCTTGATGAAACCGTTTATAACGTTACCAAAGCATTTTACGGTGTTATACTTTCAAAAAAGGTACTGGAAGCCAATGAGGAAATGCTAAAAAGGTCACAGGAACACCAGAAAATGGTGGAAAATAAATTCAGCGTAGGCAATGCATCACAGTTTGAGCTGCTGCGCGCCAAGGTACAGGTAGAAAACACAAAACCATTGGTAAGCAAATCAAAAAACGCGGTTGAAAGCTCGCTGATAGCTTTAAAAAATATGCTTGGCATAAAACTTTCTGAAAATATTGAAGTGTCCGGTGAACTCTCTTATATAAAGGAAGAGGTATCGCTTGAGGCTTCACTTGCCGCAGCTCAAAAGAACCGGCCTGAGCTGAAAATTATGGATTTAAGAAACCAGATGCAACAAAAATCACTTTCTATAACAAAAGCCTCCAACAAACCCAGCCTGATTGCCGTGGCTAATGCTAATTATCAAAACCCGTATTATTATACTTTAGACTGGGTGAATAACTGGTCCGCCGGAATTATACTGAATTACCCTTTATTTGATGGGTTTTCCACAAATGGCAAAGTAAAACAATCCGCTTCAGAACAGAAACAGGTGCAGTTACAGCAGCAACAGCTTAAAGAAGGTATAGAAGTGGAAATAAGGCAGTTGATACTTTCTCAGAACGAAGCACAGGAAAGAATAGTCTCGCAGGAAGAAAATATTAAGCAGGCGCAGGAATCACTGAAAATTGCGGAAGTGGGTTACGCTAACGGCGTAGTGACAAACCTGGAAGTTATGGATACCCAGCTGGCACTTACGCAGGCAAAGATAAATTATATGCAGGCGCTTTATGATTATATAATTACAAACGCAGGGCTGAAAAAAGCAACAGGAAATGAAAATAAAAGTGATTATGTGAATGAGTGATTAAGTGATTAGTATTTGCTAAATACTTAACCACGTAACCACTAACCACTGGTTACTGATTTATAAAGGTAATTCCCGATGTCTCCCTTTTACCAGTTGATACCCTGATTTATCCTTTCATCAATTGTTATCAGGACACTGTTATGTTAATGTCAAGCACAAATGCAAATTAAGCAAAATTCTTTGCCATTCAAAAAGCAAACACTAAA
>MGVC01000038.1 GCA_001800285.1 Elusimicrobia bacterium RIFOXYA2_FULL_39_19
CTTAATGCGCCGTTCCATGAAAAGAGCAAAGCTAATCTTAACAGCCTACAGCGAGAATTTGCTTTCGGCTAATTTGGACAGTAATGAATTCATTTAGGTTATTAATATTATCTTGAATAGGTTCAATATAATCAATTAATTCTAACTTTGGTTCAGTATTCGTTTTTTGTATGTCAGTATTCATTTATTATACACTCTTTGCTTTGCTGATTCGGTTCCAAACAAAGCAACAGATGGCGCGGTAAACCTCTTTGCGTTCATTGGATGTCAGGGTTAAGGAATCAAAGACAATTTTGTCCAGTTCTGCGCGATCTGACAATGGTTCCTGTTTTTCAATCATGATTTTAGAAATCTATAAGTGCTATTAATCAAGTCTGATACTCCTTGTTCAAAATTCTTCAAGGTTTTCCACCACCTTCAATAAATCCTACCATGTCAATTAACTTTGCCTTTGTATATATATATTTCGTAGATTTCTCAGTAGTAAAATCAATAGTTTGAATATGAAATCCGTCAATATCAGATTTGTTACTATTATAAAAATTCGCTATAACTTCCAGTGATTTCTTATTGAATGTATATATCCCCATTCCACGCCTGAATAGTTGGTCAAAAGCAGGAACACACCCAAATACACCCATCATAATCTTTGATACTAAAGTATCGCTTGGATTGTTTTCATTACCAAGCAGATCCTTTATAGTTTTCTTAGTATTCAATAATAATTGAATCATTGAATTGTCATATTTATCAACATCTATTGTCCATACCCTATTGTCTATTTCTGTAATACCTTTAATCAATCCTTTAAAATTTGTTATGCTCTTGTATTTAAGAAGGAATGACGAACCTCTATACATTCCCCAACTTGCCAAATAACTTGCGATTTGGAGACAACTATTCTGCATATTAGCATTTGTTGCGAGTTGTTCTATAGAATTATCTTTATAAAACTGGCGGAAATAATTAAAACAATAGTCGAAAGAGGCATAACGATTATTAGGTTCTCGTAATTTAAGGAAAGCCTCTATATTTCCTTTTACATTACCCATAAACTGTTTCTGATTCCTTTTCATAACAATGCAATTGATGTCAGGTTTGACTTGCTTACTGCCTTACACTTCATCGCTCCATCGCTTTCTCTCTCTGCTTTCGCACTTCACCCGTCCCGCCTTGTCGTCCTCGGGCATTCCGCTAAATCCTTGCAAAGCCCCGGGGACCTTATTTGTCGTAGATTCCCGTTTTCACGGGAATGACATTTTCTCTGTCGTTCTTAGCCCGCCGCTTTTTTGCGGGAACTTGTCCCGCTCTGGAGGGATCGCTGCCTTTTACTGCCTTTGCTTCTCGACTTCGCTCGAAGTTTATAAACCAGGATTTGCAGTTAGCCTGCTTTTATTTTTATTTTGTTTTCTTTTTTCAGGTTCAGCTTAAGTTCAACTATGCCTTTTTTGGCTTTTAAACCTTTAGGCTTGAAATTACCCGGCAGGGCAATATATATTTTCCCGGTTTTTCCGGCAAACTTTTTTACTTTTAATTCATATTCTTTTAACTGTTCGTTGTAGGCTGCAGCGCTTAGCTCTACCGCGCCCTGGGTGATATGAATATCCGTACCTACCACCTGCGGGACATCTGCAACAGGCGTAACACGTAAAAGAACAACACTTCTTGCCGGTACATTTCTAATTTCTATTTCATTCTTATGAATACCCATGTATTTTTCTTTCCAGAAATCAAAAACATGGTTAGATTCTGCGTTTACCCCTAATTCCTTAAAATCCAATTTAAATGTTTTTTTGTCTTCTGAATGATTGAACAAACCGACCACATTATAAGAAGCATGACCAAGCTTTAATGAAAGGTTATACACATATGGTATTCTTTCCTTCATAAAATTTAGCGGTTCTGCGGTACTGGTGTGCGGAATTAATACTTTATCAAGAATTTTTTTTCTTTTAGGCGCTAATGTTAAAGGATTATCGCTCCAGATTGAATTTCCTCCGCTCATCGATAAAAGAGAAGCCCAAAATATTGCTTCATTTTCCGATAAATCCGAATTGTCACCTTCCTGTCTTACGACAATATAATCCGGATCGTTATGCCAGACTTTTCTGTTTAAAAAAAACATATTTAAAGTACTTGGGATTCCTTCAATTATAGGACAGGGTCCTGTGTAACCGCCTTTTCTTCCGGATTTTTTCCAACCCCATTTTGCACCTATATCCTCACCTACTCTCATAGCATTTACAACACCAATGCTCGGGCTAAATGCCCCGCCGATAAAATATGTATCGTCACCTATTCCTTTTCTAAATGCTTCTATTCCCATTCTATAAGCTTTGGCTTTTGATACTTTTTTATCGTATAAAATGCCATCCATAAACGCGCCTACTACAGCACCGTCAAATTTTATATATTCATACCCGTATTCTTTGGTCCATTTACGGCCTAATTCTTCCATCCAGTTAAGTGCTCCTGGATGCGAACAATCAAGGATGTATCCAACTTCGCCAAAATGGTTTATCTCTCTGGGTTCATCTTTTTCGTTTTTCATTAACCAGTCAGGATGTTCTTTTGCCATGTCGCTTTGTTTGCTTACTAAAAATGGTGTCATCCATATACCGGGCTTAAACCCGTATTTTTTAACCTGGTCTGCAAACCACTTGGGGCCGTGAGGAAACTTTTCGTTCCATTTATCCCAGTCTCCCTTGAAAATCTGATAGCCTGAATCAATCTGGATGTATTCAAAAGGATATTCAGCTTTATTTTCTGACATATGTTTTACCATGGCAAGTATGTTTTTTTCTGTTGTTTTTTCCCGATATTCTTTACCGGCAAAATAAACAAATGGGGACCAGGCAGAAACAGTTTTTTCTTTTATAAGCGGTTTGTTTTCAGCTGCCAGTATATCTGAATAGCAACTGATGCCCTGTTTGTTCTTATCTATAAAGTTCAAATACAGCCTTTCAGATTTACATTCAGCACCATTTTCAATATAAATACCATCACCTATGTTTGAAGCCCTGAATTCTTCTGCAAAATCTACGCTTTTATGAGTATTTACATAGATTTCTCCAATAAAATCTTTTACTGTCACAAACCCCGCTGTAAGACAGTTATCTGAAAATGCATCTTGTATTATTGTAAAAATGTAGCTCCTGAAGTATCTTTTATTACTGTGAATGATATCTTCTTCTATGTTAACGGCTTTTACTGGATATGAAGTAAAGGGCACTTCAAGAAAATTCCACCAGATGTCTTTCTTGCTTATATAAAACTTCCCGTTTTCACTTGAAAGAAATGAAAATAAATCAATCCTGTCAAGCCTTATTGATTTTCCGCTGTTATTTCTTATTTTAGAACTTATGAAAAAATGAGATTCATTTTCCGGAAGCTCTATTGTAACTTCATATTCCACAGAATCATTATTTTTAACAGATATAATTGCATTATTATTTTCTATTCTTATATCTTTTTTCAAGTTTGAATTGGTTTTTAATGAACTAATACACCCTGATTCATCTTTATAAAACACCTGAGAAAAACACCTGTCAAAAAGCGCCCTGTCGTTTTTTATATCCCATCCCGAAATACTGCCGTCTTCTGCAACAACTACTTTACAAACATCGTTTTGCAACACATAATCCTGCATTTTATCCCCCTTTTTTATTTGTTACATCCGTTATTAGTTAAATTTAACTTATAAATTCTTTAAAATTATCAGAGAATATAAGTTTTTTTTGTTTATTATTTAATCCAAGTTTTGTAAACAACCTGTTATCTTTATTAGTACTTCCTGTAGGAACTGTATCTGCGGGAAAAGATGAATCACTCCCCCAGATAAGCGATTCCGGGCCCACTAAAGCCAATGCTTTTTTTACCGCATCTTCCCTGTAATTATCAGGTGTGCCCGGAGTTAAGTCTATATAGGCCTGTTTATTATCCGGCCTCATGCGCTTAATTTTCTGTACAACAGCAATACATTCATCTGTCCAGGGCCAGCTTATATGAGCCAGCGCAAATTTGACCTTTGGAAATTGATAAAGAATTTCATATTCTGCAGGCCGGCAGAATCTTGAAGTGTCACCTTCTGTCCATAATATGCCGGAATGAAAAAGAATAGGTTTATTTAATTCGCTTATTTTTTTATAAACAGGCAAAACTCTTTTATCCCAGGGAAACCAACCGTCCGGGATAATTTTAAAACCTTTAATGCCTTTTTCTTTCACTGCCCAATCCAATAAACCCATTATTTTTGGATAAGTCGGGTCTATAAAAGCAAAAGGAATAATCCTGCCATTGGCTTTTTTTGAAATTTCAGAAAGCCGGCTGATATACTCTTTTACTTTACTCCCTTTTTTGTTTGGATTTTCAGAAAACAAACATGCAATATTGGTCTTTTTTTTGTCTAATATTTTACTAATTTCACCAACATTTACATTACCTTTCACGTGAACATGACAATCAACAACCTTCATTTTTTGCCTCCGGATTTTTACAATTACTTTCTTTTTCTACCAGCAACAATAAACAAGAACCAAGTACAATCACCATGCCAATGATACCTTTCACTGAAACAAATTCTCCAAAAATAATAATACCGATAAAAATATTTAATACCGGGCTTAACATTTCAAGAATAGACCCCGTAGAAACTGAAAAATATTTATATGAATACGTGCAAAGAAGCTGGCCGACAGCTGCGGTTATGCCGATAAGCAGCAATATGACACCGCCTGAAATTCCAATCTTGCAAGGAATAATATTGGCAGGTATTATAACCAGCCATATGCCTATAGCACACTGCGCAAAAAATATTGCATAAGACGAATCTGTATCATGCAGTTTTTTAAGCGTTACCAAAGCAATACCACTGATACAGGCGCCCAAAATTGCCACGAGCTCATATACCCCGATATTTGAAAACCCCTCCCCCTTGCTGGTCGAAATCAGAAATATTCCGATGAAAGAAATAAAAATCAGCAGCCATTTGCTAAAAGGGACTTTTTCTTTTAAGATAAGAACGCTGCCAATCGTTGCGAAGATAGGAAAAGAATAGCCCAGTACGGTTGCCTTGGCGAGGCCAATTTTGCTTATTGTAAGATAGAAAATAAATACCGAAAGGCCGCTTAAAAGCCCTCTTAAGAATAATATTTTTCCGTTGTTAAATGTAAGGTTTATTTTTCCGATAATTGCAGCTGTCCCCAGTAATGAAAACCCTATCACAAACCGGTACAAAGCCGTTTTATAAGAATCAATGTACGACACATAACGAACCATCCCAGCCATGGCCGAGAAAAATATACTTGACAAAATTATTGCAGTAATGCCTTTTAGATAATCATGTTTTATCATTTTTTTAAATTTCTCCAATGTCACTTTTCAAATGAATGTGACAATCAATAACTTTTAATTTCATTTTTTACCCACGGGAATATTGTAACACGTAATTTTGAGCATCCATAAGGCACAAGAGTAACAATTTCTGTTTTTTCTTTTGAATACTTTTTTAATGATTTAGGGTCAGGCAATTGCGATGTGAAAACAAATTTCCCTTTAAAACTCTTTTTTATTATTTTTACATCATCCCACTCTGTCCTGACAACCTTTTTTTTATGTTCCATTTTCCAATCATGTATTCTTTTTACGGGAACACGCAACTCTATAGGGGCGGTATGTATGCTCCAGGGATTATTAGTGAAGGGCTTATTAATTATCTTTATATCCTCTACCGGATTGTTTTTATCAAGGCATAAAGCATAATTCCAGGCACTTTTAGGGTACAGGTTCCATGCGGGATATTTTTTATTTGACCTTTTTTCATTTTTTTCAATTTTCCAGTCTTCTTCAATCTTCAACGAATAAACAAGAGGGCCTCTTTCAATTCCAATACCGCCCTTTGGCCATCTGGTTAACTTTATATCCATAGGCAAAACCAGGCTTATCAGGTCATTATTATTGAAATTCTGAGTTATATTAACAAACAATCCGCCGCTTATACCTGATTTAAATATTTTTCCGTTATAAATTATATCTGCTTTTTTACACCACCCGGGTATACGCAGGGTAAATGTAAATCTAACCTTATCTGAAGTTTTTATTCTGAAATTAATCTTTTCAGAAAAAGGATAATTTGTTTCTTCAATAATAGTTACTTTTTGATTATTCCTGCCAATTCCTGTAGAAATTTTGCTCGGCCCGTACATTAATGCTGTCAATCCATTGGTTTTATCCTTCATCCACATTTTTGATACGTAGTTTGGCATAATCCTGTTAACTTCACCCGGGCAACACTCAACAGAAGGTACGGGCATATAGGCCATATCATTGTTGCCTCTTAGATAAAGATTGTGGTTTGAAGTTCTATCTGCAATAACCTGGTTCGGGCATGAAAAATACTGCAGCGCCTTAAAGTCGCTGCGTACAGCCCCGGGAGCCGCATTAAAGCAGGCACGTTCAATTTTATCTGCATACTCCGTTTTACCTGTTGCAGTCAAAAGATACCCCACGCTCCATGAATAATCAGCAATATCGCAAGTTTCATGTGAATCAAGAGGATCTTTGCCTTCTAAATATTCACTTGAACTGCATATTCCATCAATGAGCATATGGTCCCTATCAATTTTATTGTAAGCATTTATAGTTGAATTAAGATACTTTTTCCTGCCGGTATAGGCATACAGGATTGCACCAAGTTTTGCTGTTTCGTTATAGGTAACTCCGTGTTCATTAGGACGTTTGTCTGACAGAAGATTCTTTAATGAGGTAGGACAATCAGGCAAATTTCTGTTATATTCACTGTATTCCTTCTCAGCATACTTCAATAAACGTTTATCTTTTGTTTCTCCATAAAGCCATAAAATGATTTCCAGATTACAAATATCTCTCCATTTTGAGTGAGGAAATTTGTTGGAAAGGTAATGTTTCTTAAGGGCACTTAATATCTTTTTATTTTTACTTGCTGAATATTCAGCAATAAATGTCCTGAAAAAAACTGCATGAGACCAACGCCAGCGGTCATATTCTTTTGTTGATTTAAGGAATTTCGGCCCCAGATATCCGTCTGAGTCAGGATGAGCCAAAACATAATTAATATATTCTTTTGCTTTATTTATGAGAAATTTATCTTTTAAAAGATAACCGCAGCGAATCATCCCGTCGATCCAGTAGCCAGTCTGTTCATACGGATACCAGCTATGACTGTGTATCTTTTCTGATAAATCAGACGATTTCCATATTCCGCTGTTAAAAGGATACCCCACCTTATCCAAATATCCAGTTAGTCCGTTTCTCTGGTTTTGCAGATACTGATACAGCCATCCTTCGGGTTTAATTGAAACAATAGGCAATTCATATAATTTTGAATAATTCATATTTCTTTTAACTATCGACTAAAATAATCCGAAATAATACTAATAACTCCCTTTCTAAAAAGCATTACCCCGATAGCCGCTAAAAGCAAACTGGCTATTTTTGAAAGAATTTCTATAAAAGCTTCGCCAAAAATCTGTTTTATGTAATCAGCATTGATAAATATTATGCCCGCCACAACCATGTTTGCAAAAAATGAGATAATAACTATCGGCCAGCTGTAAAGGTCTACCAGAATAAGCAATGTTGAAAGCACACCCGGCCCTATAAGTAACGGCGTTGCCAATGGCACAGCGGCAAGATGTTTAGTAATTGCGTGGTACTGTTCTTTGCCAATAAGTGTGATAATAGAAAGTATAAAAAGCAAAGCTCCGCCGGCAATCATAAAATCCGGAGTAGTTATGCTTAAAAACTCAAATATGGCTTTTCCTACTAATATAAAGGAAACGCCCAGGAGAAAAGCAAAAAATATGGATTTTCTTATAATCTTTTTTACTTCTTTAAAATCCATGTCTTTGGTAAATCCTAAAAGCAAAGGCACCGTACCCAATGCATCCACCGCCACAAAAAGCGGTATAAATGTAAGAAAAAATACTTTTGTTGTCATTATTTAACCTCTTTGCTCTTTATAACTTCTTTGTACCAGAGCGCGCTGTCTTTTAAAATTCTTTTTTGGGTTTTATAATCGGTGTATATAATCCCGAAACGCTGACTATACCCTTTCTGCCATTCAAAATTATCCATTAAGGACCACACAAAATATCCCGCCAGATTAAAACCGTCTTTAATGAGCCTGTGCGCTGAAGCAAAATGATTACGCAGATAATCAATGCGGGCTTTATCGTGCACTCTGTTATCTTTAGTAACAATATCTTTAAACGCGGCGCCGTTTTCGGTAAAATAGAACTTTTTAATCTTATAAGTCTCAGCAAGAAATTTTACACCGTAATATATGCAATCCGGGTTTATGTCCCAGTTCATTGTTGTTTTAGGATGTTTTTTTGGATACGGTATTTTTTTAAATCCTGCGGGGTTGTTTTTATCTGCACAAACCACCCCGGCGCTGTAAACATTTATACCAAGAAAATCCAGCGGCGCTGAAATTATTTTCATTTCTGCAGGAGTAAAAGAAGGAACATCTTTACTTTTTAAAACAGCATCCGGGTATTTTCCCTTAAACATGGGTTCAAACCAAAAAGGATTTGACCACTGATTTTGCAGGTCCAGGTACGCCCAGGCCTTTTTAGCGGCGGCAATATCAGCGGGAGAATTTGTCTGCGGAGCAACCACTGCGCCGTTGTGAGCCAGGCCTACGTCACATTTTTTCTTTGAGTATCCTCTTATGGTTTTAACTCCCAGCCCGTGGCCCAATAATAAATTGTGTACTACCTGGTTCATGATTTTATTAGATTCTTTCAATCCGGGCGCATGCTCACCGCTTTTATAGCCCAGATTAGCCGAACAGGGCATTTCGTTGAAAGTCATCCAATTCGTTACTCTGTCTGAAAAATGTTTGACTACTTCTTTTGCATAGTCGGCATACGCGTAAGCTGTATCCTTGTTGCGCCACCCGAGCTTATCTTCCAGTTTCTGCGGCAGGTCCCAGTGATAAAGAGTAACAAAAGGAATTATATTATTAGACAGCAATTCATCAAGCAATCGGTCATAAAAATCCAGCCCTTTAGGATTAACTTTTCCTGTACCGTTTGGAATAATTCTGGGCCAGGCAGTAGAAAGCCGGTAAGCCTTAAGCCCTATATGCTTCATTAAGGCTACATCTTCCTTATATCTGTGGTAATGGTCACAGGCAACGTCACCGGTATCTCCGTTTTCTATTTTGCCGGGAGTATGGTTTAACCGGTCCCAGTTTGATTCGCCTTTACCGTCTTCCTGCCAGGCGCCTTCTATCTGATGGCTTGCTGTTGCCGCGCCCCAAACAAAACTTTTAGGAAATTTTAACGTTTTCATGATTGGCTTTCTATACCTCTTCTTTTATTATATTTTTACAGCATTGTTTTTTATAACTTCTTTGTACCAGAGCGCGCTGTCTTTTAATATTCTTTTCTGGTTATTTTTGTAATCCACATAAATCAATCCGAAACGTTTATCGTATCCAAAAGCCCATTCATAATTGTCCATAAGAGACCACACAAAATACCCCGCCAGGTTTATGCCGTCTTTAAAAAGCCTGTGCGCCGAAGCAACATGGCTTTTGAGGAATTTAACACGGACCTTGTCATGCACGCGGCCGTCTTTTGACACAACATCGTTAAATGCAGCGCCGTTTTCTGTAATGTAAAACTTTTTTACCTTATAGTTTTCAGATATGAATTTTATCCCGTAATAGGTACATTCCGTATTTATATCCCAGTCCATTGATGTTTTAGGATGGTTTTTTGGGTAGGGCGCTTCGCGGTAATTGAGCTTTCCATCTTTATAAAAACCTTCTACCAATTCGCCAAAATATACGTTTAACCCATAGAAATCTATGGGAGTTGAAATGATTTTCATTTCTTTTGGTGTTATAGCAGGCACGTTTTTGCCATAGTTTTCCCATGCCTGGGTTGGATAGCTGCCGTTAAAAATAGGCTCCAGCCACCAGCCGTTAGAATCCCAGTTTCTGGAATCTTCATAAGCAAGTTTCAAGGCTGCTAAATCTTTTTTTGATTTTGTTTTTGGTATCATAAGCCCCGAATTGTGCGCCAGGCCGACTTCGCATTTCTTTTTTGTATTTGCCCGTATTGCCAGTACACCCAGCCCATGAGCAAGCATTAGGTTATGCCTTACCTGATTTACAGTTTTTACATCTTCTTTTGCTCCGGGCGCCTGGCTGCCTTTTTTATAACCCGCGTCTGAAGCACAAATCATCTCGTTTTGGGTCATCCAGTGCGTTACCCTGTCCGAAAAATGTTTTGTAAATTCCTTTGCATAGTCAGCAAAAGCATAGGAAGTAGCTTTGTTTCTCCAGCCGCCTTTATCTTCCAGTTTCTGCGGCAGGTCCCAGTGGTAAAGCGTAACAAAAGGCGTTATATCGTTTTTTAATAGTTCATCAATAAGCCTGTCATAAAAATCCAGGCCTTTAGGATTTACTTTCCCCGCACCGTTTGGGAATATTCTGGGCCAGGAAACAGAAAGCCGGTACGCATGCAGTCCTATCTGCTTGATTAACTCAACATCTTCCTTATATTTATGGTAATGGTCACAGGCAACATCGCCGGTTTCCCCGCGGGCTATTTTACCGGGTGTATGGCTGAACCGGTCCCAGATGGATTCGCCCTTACCGTCAGCTTTCCAGGCGCCCTCAATCTGGTAACTTGCTGCTGCCGCGCCCCAGATAAATTTTTTGGGAAATTTACAGTTTGTCATAGTTTTGCTTTCTCCTTGTCAATCATTTTTGCTTCGCCGTTGTGTAAATCTTTTTTAACAAGTCTTTTTATTTTTATGTATTGTGCATGAGCACTTTTCTTGTTTTTTAAAACCGGCTGTGAATAATCATTGATAAACAAATATCTTAAAGAATTATTCTTATCAGCAATTATCTTATGTTCAGTATCGTAGGGTATTTCTACTACCATGTTTTTACTGACACGGCAGCGTTTTTTAGCATCCAGCACAAGCCAGCCGTTACCATCAAGAATAAAAAACACCTGCCTCCAGGCTTTATGCGCGCAGGAGTAGGAAACCCCGCCGGTTTTAATTTCTACAATACCGCCGCCTAACCTGCCGATTTCTCCTGCCGGCAGGCAGTGATAGCATATACAGCTGGGCCGGATATCTTTTTTGCTGTTTTTAAAAACTTTTTTAAACATATTCCTCTTGTTTACGAGTAAAACAAAGTTTCCATTACGCCATTTTTCAGAATATAACCTGATTTATCAATTTTCAGCCAGTCAAAACCTTTTAAATCTGATTTCCTTGCAGCCATTTGCTCTGCTTTGTGTGCTAAAGAATTTTTTTTCATTTTTCTGTAAGTTTGGGCTATCATTTCCCAGGCCTGGGCATCATCAGTTATTGATTTTCTGCCGACACCAAGGTTTTTTGGATATTTCAGCATGTCATTAAAACATTCCAGCGCTTTTTTATAATTCTTCTTTGCCAGATATCTTTTTCCCAGGTTCATGTAAGCCTTATTATAAATTGTTTTGGTTATAGATACCCGTTCCGGCATGGCAAACCGGTTATTTAAAAGCAGGCTTATTGCTTCTTCATACTTTCCTGTATCAGTAAAAAATCCTGCCTGTCTTTGAATTAAGTCTGTTCTGGTTTTCAGGATTTGTTCCGGCACGGATTCAAACAACATTTTTCTTTTTTTTGTCATTGCGCACTGTTCATACAGAATATCAAGCTCATAATAAAGCCTGAAATCTGTCTTGCTTGTACACTTTAATGCTAACTCATAATACTTAATGGCGGTTTTGGTATCTTTATTAACTTTCCAGTACGCTAAGGCTATATTTCTGTAAGCCAGGACAAAAGATGGATTTAATTTTATGGATTGCTGCCAGTTATCAACAGCAGATTCAAGCCAAACTTTTGAAAAATACAGGTTACCAAGATAATAATAAGCATTGGCGTCAGATTGAGTTTTGTTTAATGCATCTTTCAAAACATTAAAACTTTCAAGCCGGTTTGGAAAAACATAGTCAGTACTGCATTTTGATGCTTTATAATACATATTAAGGCTTTTATTGTACTCACTAAGTTTTCCATAATAATAACCCGCGTAATAATAAACTAGCGGGTATGAGCCTGATATTTGCCAGTCCTGCATGTACATTGAAAGTACGTCAATTGCTTCAGTATAAAGATTAAGTGCCGCGTATTTTATGGCCAGTTCAACATATAGCTCTGGGTCATCTCTTAACAAATGCTTCAAAGCGCTTTTGTCCGAATTTTTGCGGGTAAGAAAATATTTTTCTGAAAACATAATATAGTTTATTGAGTCATTTTCCAGTAAAATGCGCCCGGCTTCAAAGGCGTGAGACTTATTTCCAAGTTTCCTGTGCGCTATTGCCTTTGCTTCCAGAGAAGCTGTAGCCTTATGATCAACAGAAATAGATTTTTCAAAGTATTCCAGTGCTTTTTTATAATCTTTTCTTTTTGTACAAAGCAACCCCTGCATATAAGGGCTGATTGATGCATATTTCGGAATGTTTTCTATAACGGAAAACTCTTTCTGCGCCAAAACAGGATTGTTCAGGTTTAACGCCACGACACCCATATAGTAATGACCATCTGAAATACTATTGTCCTGTTTTAGGACTATTTCCAGTTCTTTCCGGGCCTGTTCATATTTTCCCATTTTTGCCAGAAAAATGGCTAATGAAAAACGCGCCGGCAGGCTGTCAGGGTTTTGTTTTACGGCCTCTGTATAACTTTGTTCGGTTTGAAAATGTTCATTTCTTAATTCGTGATATATTCCGTTTATATAATAATTTTCCTGTGTCATTTACTTTGCCCTCCCGGTTAAAGAGAAGTTGTACCTAATTACCTCTGCCCCCGAAGGCATTTTTATTGAAAAAACAAAATCTTCATTTCCACATTTTTTCGGGATATTTATAACTGCCGCAAAAGGTTTAAAGGGAGTGATGCGGTAGGTTCGTTTAAAAATTGTTTTTCCTGCAACAAAGAGTGCCAGCCTGCCGTCTTTCATGTCAAATGTTGTGTTAACGTAAAGTTCAATTTTTGACGTGCCTTTTCTTATAATGTTTACAGCAGCATTTTCATTTGCAAACCTGAAACCTTTCATTTTCTTTGGGGCATACCAGTACTGATTCCAGGAATCATGTGTAAACGGTTTTAAAAACCTGAATTCGCCTTGTGTCTCTATAGGGCCGCACTGCACTTCACAGTATTGGCCGGATTTATCTGTAAGCGTAGATGTCCTTAAATCAGCATCTTCAGTAACACCCCAGCTCCATATTTTTCTGCCGGGTACTTTCTTATGGTCAGCCACATGAATTATACCATGGTCAAGATTATGATGATAAAGCCCGAAAAAATCGTCTGAAAGCATGTAAGCAAACAGCGAGTAACGCATGTGAATATTTTTGTTCCAGCTTAAATCATTGCCTTTGTAAATCGGCCACGGGAAAACAACCAGGTCATTTACATCAATACTGCCGTGTTTAAAAGCATGTTTCATGGATTCCGGAAAAATGTACTGGGTTTGAGGAGTTAAAGGAATGGCAGTATTAGTCCAATAATAATATGGATGCGGGAATGGAGTATTGTTTAATATTTTATTTTCCAGCTTAAGATATGACTTATCCTTATAAAGAGTTATTTCTACTATCCATTTCATGCCGGTAATACGGTCGGTATCTCCGACAATTATGCTTTTACTGCCGTCTTTATGAAAAACAGCATTGCAGGTTACCTTTGAAAGAGATGTAACATTATGGCTTCTTGGAAAATTATGTTCTATGCCGAACGCACACCAGGCGCCGCGCACTGAAACAAGGGCCGGCTTCATACAATCATTTGTATAAAGCAGTTCTTTTTTAAGTGTTTTGTCGTACATAGAATACACGTGCCCGCCAAGCTCCGGAAGCACTGTTACTTTAAGATACTTGTTTTCAAGCACAAGAGCTCTGTAGGTTTTGTCTTTAAGAACATGCCCAAGATTATCCTGAAGTGCATAAGGATAAATATAACCCGCCCCCACCGTTATATCTGTAAAATAGGGAGGATATGGATCATCAGAGCCCATTTCATAAGTTGGAATAACTACTTTCTCGTCACTATACTCAACTGGTTTTTCTGTCATTTGTTTTTCCTTGTTATTTGATCAAATACAGACCTGTTTTGCCGTGTGATAGTGTAATTTTCAATTTACTGCCTGCTATTTTTATTTTTTTATTTTTTACCATTTCAAGCGCATAGGAATATTTTTTATTTTCTGGAAGGCTGATTAATCTTTCTGCATTGCTTCGCGAACCATGTACCATAAGAATGCTTTCATTTGCCAGAAATACGTCATCTGTTTCGCTGTAAATATGAACTCCAGCCAATCTGGCAATTTCCCTTAAAACAACCGCAGAAATACTATTGCTTCCTATATATATAGACCGCCATTTATTGAATTTCTTTGTTGCAGCTGCCGGTAAATTATTACTGGAATATACGCCTATTAATTCGGCTTCCTTATCTACAGGAATAAATAGGGGCCCTATCCCAAATGCCGGGGAGAACAACATTGTGTTTTCAGTTGAATCGTACGTTTCTCCTGAATCAAGATACCTTACTGCCCTGCCAAAAGTTGTGCCCACAGGTAGTTTTGAATTTAATTTATAATCAGATTTTCCGGAACTTACTTTTAAATGAAAAGAACTACCATAATCAGCAAACTTTTCAACAAATTTCTGAGCTTCAGGAAGGACTGTTATATCAAAAACACCTTTGTCATCAACAAGCTCGTACTTTATACCTGTTAACTCTTGCATATTTTTGATATTGAATTGCCCGGCGGATTTGTCTGGGTTTACCACTCCGGCGCCATACATAAACAAAACAGTTCTGGAGGCGCTCTTAATTTTTTCAAGAGTTTTTCTATCATCATTAGAAAGAACCTGGCAATTTAAAACTATTACAAGTTTGTATTGTGACAGAGGAAAATCAGGTTTTTTCAAATCATCATGCAGATAAATATCAACAGGCGCCCCGACACGAAATAATTCCTGCGTTAAAAACCTGTCCACAAAAGCATTAGAAAGGCGTGCATTATCGTTTTGATAATTCATAGATTCTTCATCCACAAGTACGGCAATTTGCGCAACACTTCGCCTGTTGGACTGCCAGCTCAATTCAAATATTTCCTGCATTTTTTCCAAATACTTCAAATACGTAGGATGATTATACCAGCAATAGCTGAAATCGTACCACCAGCCATAACTGCCGGTGATTATATTATTTGCCAGGTCCCGGGTTAATAATTCCAATGTTTCTTCTACACTGTTGGATCGAGTCCATCTGCGTAATTGCCGTCCCGGAGCACTAAAACGATCCTTTTTGTCTCTTCCATAAAAATAAATATCTTTATTGTACGGCTTGTTGTTAAAGGTTCTAATGTCGTCTTCGGAAAAAAATAATTTGTTATGCAAATGCATTGAACCGGTTATAGTATGTTCTGGAGTAAACTGTCCTGCACCGCGTGCATCATAAATAGGAGGCCCTGCAGTAAAATCCACCAAAGGGCTTTCTATAACTTTTTTCCAATGATGGGTACCGGGCCCGCTGTGCGCCAGGGGTTCATGAAAAAAACCGACTATTGAATTTCCTTTACTTGCATTTTTTACCGTTTTCGCACAGGCAATCATCATGTCTGCAATTTCAAGTGCTTTACAGTTTAAAACATCTATTACTTTCTTATCTTTTATAGGATCCCGCCAAATACCGATTTTTCCTCTTTCTATTTCTTCAGTAGTCGGAATCTTAACTTTTTCAAAATTAATCTTAGGGTCACCCCAGGCCTTTTGAAGGCCGGCAGTTGTTGAATATTTATTTTTTAAGAATTTTTTAAAAGCATTTTTCATTGCAGGGGAGTAATCAAACCCAAGTTCTTCTTCAACCCAGAACCATTCTTCGCACTCGCCGGATTCAATAAAAAAACCTGCTATACGGTTTGCATAAGGCCTGCTTTGTGCAAATTTCACATATGCTTTTATGAATTCACAAACTTCTTTTTCGGCAATTTCTGAAGCATAAGAAAATATGGCTGAATCACTGTTGCAGTTTACTTTGGCTCCGGGAGGGTTCCCTTTTCTTTTGACAATGCCGTCTTTTGTCCACACACATTCTCCGGGATATTTCTTGGCCCAGGCTGGCGCAATTGTGGTATATACTGAAAGTATTATGTAATGATCCGGGCCAAAAGCAAGAATTCCTTTAAGCTTTTCGTCCAGCCTTTTAAAATGTTCTTCCCAACTTTCAACACCATCCCATTTTTGGTCATAAAAAAATAACCTGTAGCCGCAATCATAAAGGGATTTCATATATTTCAGATTATAGTGATACTGACAGCGGTAGGTCATAGGCGTTATTAATTTACCATTAACAAATAATGCCGGTAATCCGTTATGCTTTTTAATTTCTGATTTTGCTAGATCCATAACTATTACATCTCCTTTATTATCTGATCTTTTATTTTTTTACTGATAGTTTTTCTACCATTTTTATCAGCGCTTGCGCTTCCTGGTCTGTTTTGCCGGTAAACCCGCCGGAAATGAAAAGCCCTTCCGGTGAAAGCTCCTGCAATAATATTTTTATTTCGTTTTCATCTTTAGGATAAACTATGATGCTTCTTTTATGCTCCTGTATTTTTTTAAGCATTGGAAGCCAGTTTGAAGGAGAGGGTTTTCCCGCGCCCTGCTGCCACTGGATTGCCTTAATCTGGGGTATTTCAAGCAGCCTGTCAAGAAATTTTATTTCATCCGGGCCGTCAAGATGCCAGACAAGATAGTCATAGTATCTGCCCATTTGTTCAATTTCCGGAATAACCAGTTCTTCAAATAGCGGCGGCGATATCAATACGCTGAAATCACACTGTATGGCTTCGGTTTTGCCGGGCGCCCACATCAGCCAGGTATTATCTCCATGAAAATATTTGCTGTACAAACTATATTGTTCCTGGTGATATTTGTTTCTAAATTTTAATAACCGGTCTCTTGCTTTTATTATCGTCTCTTTATTGTCAATCACATCAAATACAAGCTCCTGGGAACCCCTTAAAACCGAAAATATTGTAAAGATATCTCCGTAATCAGGAAATGACGGAATACAATTATTCTGTTTTGCTTTTTCTATGGTAATTTCAAATAACTTTTTGCTTCTTTTCCACCAGATATTTTCCGGGTCAAACTCAATTTTGAATTCATCCCAGTTGTCTATTTTATGTTTGTACCACGTAGTGCTTTCTCCAAACTCCATCTCACCGCCAAGGTACCCGGCTATAGTCATCGGCGTGCCCCGGTTTCCAAAGAGATGGTGGAGCACAGGCAGGGCTTCGCCATAATGTTGTGTTGCTTTTGTCTGTTTTATGAAACAATCAACCATCTTTTCCATATCCGGCTCTTGCTCCGGTGAAATCCAGCAAGCATTGGCTACACTTCTTGGTTGTTCCTGTTTTATAATTCTAAAATCTATGCAGGCCCTGTCAATTATTTTGCCCTGCCACCAGGCAGAAATTCTTTCCAGTTGTTTGTCATATCCTTTTAACATCAATCCCCCGGTAATACCAATATATTATGCTGTATTATTTCCAGCCGGTTGCTTTTGCCAGCAAACCGCAATATTCCAAAAATTCTTTCCAGTTTACGTCATTGGGTATGCCGTGGTCACAACTGGGAATAAAACCGCCGTCTTTTATAACAGGAATCAGGTTTTGTATTTCATCCTGAATAATTTTCCCGCCTTTTGCCATGGCGCGTTTATCAACCCCGCCTGTGTAAGCCATTTTTTTGCCGAACATCTGCCGGAATTTATTCATATCACAGCCGGCGGCAATTTCCATAGGGTCGCATTCATTTATGCCGCATTCAATCCAGACCGGGATAAGTTCTGCAATATAGCCGTCAGAGTCAACACCATAAACCGGGCAGCCGCTTGCTTTAATAATTTCATTCCACTGGCTGTAGCAGGGGCTTAAGAATTCGCGGGTCATGGCAGGAGAAATCATAGCTTTTTGTTTGTAGGCCATATCTTCTGATATATGCACATAATCCAGTTTTACGTAAGGTACTACTTTTTCTAAAAGAGCTGAAACATAATCTTTCCAGAAAATTACCATGTCTTTGACAAAATCCGGGTCTTCAATAAACAGCATGCAAAGTTTTTCAAATCCCAGCCATTCCCGCAGCTGCCAGAAAGGCCCGGAAAACTCAAACCCTAATACATAATCCCTGTTTTGCGCTTTTTTGCCTTCTTCTTTAATATTTTCAGGAATTCTGGAAGGTTCATTTGGATTATAACGGAGTTTCATGGCTTCCCAGTCTGCTCTGCTTTCTACCGGACACTTTAGCCAGCTTCTTGTAACAAAATCTATGGGGTCTCTTAAATGAGCAATGGTAAAATCATTGGAAATTTCACAGATGTTGCCTTTCCAGTCCTGCACTATCTGGGAACGATCTTTCTTTTCAATAACTTTCTCTTCAAACTCAGGAATCATTCTTTCTTCAGCCCAAATGTCAGCTTTAGTAAATTTCGGCTGAGGTTCAATGCCCAGTTTTTCTCTTGCAAAATCTATATAGTTTTTATTTTCCGGTAATCCCTGGGTATTCCAGTTCTTTATTGTAGATTCTCTTGCATTACCGGGCTTAAAAGGCACTTTATCAGGCTTTCCAAAAAGCATTGTTTCTAAATAACGTTCCCGTTCGTTCATATTCCTCCGCGTTAACCTAAATGGTAACACTTTGTTTCAAATTTATTTATTTTGATTTTAAATTCTTTGGTTTTGCCGATAGCCTTATTACTGAAAGCATCAGCCACTTTTGTTTTTGACGGTAATTTTATAGTTCTTGTACCTGCACTGTCATAAGACCTGACTGCCGCCATACGGCTGTTTGCAAAAACCAATTCACCGCTATCAACATATGTATGCACGCCGGAAGCGCGCAAAATAGCATTTAACAATTCCCACTGCACATAGTTAGAACCTATATATACGCTGGTCCAGTTTTTCATTTCTTTAATAGCCGCACCAATAAACGTTGGGCTTGGTTTATTAAATTGCGTAGGAATTAATAATTCCTGAGAATTCATTAGGTTATAATTATTTTCTCCCGGTAGAGGCATCATTTCGGCAACATAATAAGCAAGAGGAATTGCA
Source organism: Elusimicrobia bacterium RIFOXYA2_FULL_39_19 (assembly GCA_001800285.1). Classification (GTDB taxonomy): domain Bacteria; phylum Elusimicrobiota; class Endomicrobiia; order CG1-02-37-114; family XYA2-FULL-39-19; genus XYA2-FULL-39-19. The sequence goes on from MGVC01000038.1 coordinate 19,193, forward strand.
TTCTGGTCATCTACCGTCAGTACAGGATTAATACATATAAAAGGATACAAGTCATATTTACCCATGTTTTTGCTTCTGGGCTTATTCCCTTTTCGCAATTCGTTAGTAATACCAAAAAATCTGCCGGCGCCATAAAGTTCACATATTTTATGTTCACCCGGCAATGACATCATTACAGGGGTGAACTGGCCGCACCGCTCAAGAAAATTTATACCTGTAAGCATTTTCATGTTTTCGGTACTATAAATTGAACCTTGTGCTTTAGGCAGCCCAAAACCTGAAGCCCAATAGAAAACCAATGTTCTGTTTTTGCTTTTTAGTTTTTCTACAGCTTCCCTTTCTTTTTCATTTAATACTATACAATCAATAAAGAATGCTGTTTTAATTCTTTCCAGTGGAAAATCAGGGTGAAGGACATCTTCTAGATTATATACTTCATACGGTGCACCCATTCTGGGGAATGTATAATACATTCCCATAGAAATAGCCAAGGTAGTGTTTCGGGGCCAGTTGGGCATATAATATTCTGATTGTTCGCTAACAAATACTGCTGTTTGAGCAACGGACGATGGTTTTTGGGCCCGGTGATACTTATCAATGGCCTGGAGTTTTTTTAATCTCGGCCAATAAACCTTGCTTTTAAACCACTGTTTCTGGAAATCCCACCACCAGGCATAAATACCTTCAACAATATTTTTGCAGGAAACATGAGTGATTACTTTTACATATTCTTCAGCTGTATTAATTTTTGAACGAGGATTTTTTGATTCCTTCGCCATTGGCGGGGTATCTTCTTCCTGAAACCAGACTTTATTATTCAGGTGAATTGAGGCAACCAGTGAATGGCTTAATTTTGAGGTCTGTAAATCATGGTTTGCTTCCGTAGATGACGGGCCGGAAATAAAATCTACATAAGGAGATTCTATTACTTTTTTAAATGGGTCGGTAAAATGTTCACAGTCCAGCAAATGTTCACAGAAAAATCCTGTTAAAAGGTCCGGCCTGCGTTGTTTTGCCGCTGTTGGGCCTGTCAATATCATGGCTAAGTGTTCTTCTGCGGCAAATTCATACCAGTCTACCGAAGCACGGCCGTTTGGCGTACCGGTATCCTGCAGCCAGCCGCGCTGAGGGTTAGTAATTGCTTCTTCCGGCATTAAAGCTTTTTCTATAGTTAAACCGGGCTTGCCGTAGCTTTTTGAAAACACTTCATCGGTTTTATAACGTTTTGTCAGCCACTCGTGATATTTTTTCAGCATTCCCGGGGAATATCTTTCTGAATTGAAGTTATACCATTCCTGCGCTCTGCCGCCTTCAAAAAACATACCTATTACCCGGTCCGGGTCCGGCAGTGATTCAATAATATCTATATGAAAGTTTGCCTGCTTTTTTTGTTCCTCTTTGATTCTGTCGCTATAAAGCGAAAAATATGCAGTTTCCCTTACTTCAGCTGCTTCTATATGATAATTTAAATCCGGCCCTTCAGGATTGTCCCATGGAGCATCTTCTGGATGTTCTTTTATATGTTTGTCAGAAATTGAAAGATAGTATCCTAAAATTATGTATATATCCGGCGCCATGGAAAACATAGTACAAATGCGTTTTCTAACTTCATCAGCATAGGTTTGCCAGGACATAGAACCATCCGGAGGCATAATGCGTGTCATAAAAAACAGCTTATGGCCTGCATCCACAAATTTTTTCATATATTTGAAATCTTCGTGGGCGCGGTTGCGGTATAAAATGGTAGGTAATTCTACGCCGTCAACAAAAATACGCGGCACTCCATTAACTTTTCTGATTTCCGGTTTAAAGTGTTTTCTTTGATATTTTGACATTTATTGTCCTTTTATTTTATTTCTAATGCTATATAACCTGATTTAGTCAAAAAATTAAATATTTCGACAAGTTTTTCGTACTTAATGTTACTTTTCATTTCGTTTTCTACAAGCTGATGTATTTCTTTCAATGTTCTTTTCCCGTTACTATAAAACAAAGCCAGATTCAGCCATTCAGGGCTTATCCACCACGGCGAAAACCCAAAAATATTTTGATAGTCTTTAAATTGTTTATCATTTAAATTATCAAAACCTATATAACCCTTAAATTTTTTTAATGGAAACATTTCTTTTGCGTTAGCCGCAGTATAAATATAAGTTCCTATAACACCTGCAATTTCTTGTGCTGTTTTCTGCGAAATTGTGCTCATCGTATCCAGTGTGGTGTGCCAGCTGTAAGCTGAACCTCTTACAAGTGCAAGCATAGGACAGTTAACCAGCGGGTCATCTGCAGGATTATCATTAATACAGTAAGGTATTATTTCATAAGGTTTTTTAAGAGTTTTAAGCACTTTAATAAATAACTCTTCTGCAAAGCGCGGACCTGACCCGGGTGTTGCACACAAGGGGAAAATGTACTTTCCCTTTTCTCCTATGGAATCCAGTGTAATTGCAGATACTGTATTTTTAATTCTATCCGGATACTTATAAATGTACGCCTGCATTCCCCTGGTTTCAAAAGACAACAGAAACCTTATGGTTTTATCCGGCACAGGCAGTTTTTTTTCTTTTATTAACTTGTTTAAACTGTTAAAAACCTCCAGTAGTATGGCGCTGGAGAGGGCATTATCATTGGCGCCCTGTTCAAAGGAATGAGCATCAACAAGAATTTCCCTGTTTGTTTTACCTTTAATTACCGCCGTCGGCATGTGAATTTTGCCTGTTTCTATTTTTGTATTTATTATTGCGTGAACAAATACTTTTTCGCGCCTGCTAAGAATGTTTCTTATTTTTTCACCCTGGGACGGTGTTATGGCAAAACCCCATATTTTTTTATTATAGAAAGGATTTATCGTAAAATTGTGCCAGTTTACGGCGTTTTTATTTTTTTGTGCCTCATTCCCTCCCGTTGCCTTGCTGATTTTATCCGTAACAAAACCTACGGCACCTTCTTTTTCCAATTGTATAACATCAACATCAGTGCCTATAAATGAACCAAATACAACTTTTCCTTTTTTGTTTTCTTCTTCAATGCTGACAAGTTCACCCGTAAATCCTTCCGGGCTTGTTGGGGCTGAATATAATATCAGGTTATTGGGAACTTTTTTGTAATCAGCAATAGTTTCTTTGGATGGTGAGGTGACTTGGAGCGTTCCGCTGATTGCTGTCCAGTTTTTAGGCAGGCAGATACCGCCGAATGAGGTTTTTCCGTCAGCAGGAAAAGAAAGCAATTCCGGGTTAGCCAGCCCCTTCTCTTGGAGCTCCCTTTTACACCACGCGTGTACTTTTTCATATTTATCAGATGAAGAGTAACGGCATCCTTCCCAGAAAGTACGGGTATATGCCATTATGGCTTTGCCTGAAATCCTTTTTGAAAGAAGTTTATGTAAACGTTGGATATTTGTACCATTATTTTTCATATTTTTAAAATCTTCATTGATACTGATTTTGTTAATATTTTTTATCTTGGGTGTATGGCTTTTTCTTTAAAAGCGCGACATTATATTTCTCCTTCTAAACAGTGTACTTAATTACTGGACAGATGTAATTATCACTCCTTGTCAGCGGAAAACAGTATTACAGCCCATCGTATTATTGGTGGAATGATACTTTAAGAGAAGTTTTTGCAAATCCAGAGATACAACTTCCAGATTTTTCATTGAGGTTTTATTTGAGATTCAGTTCACGGATCAGGGAATCAATCTTTGTATTTATTCTTTCTCTGTCTTTCAGAACCGATTGTTTGCTTTCATAACAGAAAGTGCAATCCGGCATATCGCAAAGCAGTACTGCAGGATTATCTTTCAAGGCATTTAATACAACCTGCATTATATCCCTGATTTTTATCATCAGGACTGTTGCTTCGCCGATTTTTATTTCTTTTATTTTTCCTGAATTCATAAGAATTCTGTTAATTTTTGACTCCGGTACGTAAAAATCCCTGTGGCCGCCGGGTTCATTTGGGAAAGTAACTTTTTTAACATTGTTTTTCAGATCTACCAGAGCTGCTATGCCCTTACGTGATGCTATATATGAAAGCCCCAGCCAGTCTTCGGCAACATGGTTTGTGGTATTAGGGTTTAACCCGCAGCCTAAAAACAAAACTGTAGCATCCAAATCTATAAATTTCTTAAACGCACTTTTTCTTCCGCACGGACTGTCTGTAGGCTTATGATCCTTTAAAACATAATCAGCTTTCGGACCCAGTGCACAGACTGCGTGGGTAGGGTGAATCCCTCTTTTTACGCCTTTTTTAAACCTGAAATACTCGGTAATTACGCCGACTTTTGAAGTGCTTCTAAGCGGGTGAAACGGAGGGTTTACGCCTATAAGTGATACTGTATTTGTAGGCATGCAGACCGTTCCGGTTTTGCCTGCAGCTTCAAGAAGCGCATTGATAACCGTATCTGCGCCGCCGGCTACTTTGCCGAAACTTTTCAAAGAGGAATGCACAAGGAGCACATCCCCCTTTTTAACACCCAATGACTTTAAACCGGCTGTTATTAATTGTTTATTGAGCATAATTAAGACCTATTTAATTTTTTTTCCAGGTCGTCCCATCTTTTGTAAAGATCCTGAACTACTTTGTAAACCAGTTTGGGCCTGCGGAAAGTGTCCACGATGCCTTTGAGATTATATTCTCCGGGCCTTTTAAGGTACTGGTAATTTTTTTTGCGGTTTCTCATGCCCAGGTCAAGGAATTTTAAAAAGTATTTGTTTTCAGACTGTTTCATTACCCTGAAATCCATTAAATGCCATATACATTCCCCGCTTAGATAATCTCTTTTTATTACATCATCACCGATTTTCTGGATATATTCTGCCTGAAATTCTTCGGACCACATTACTTTTTCCCTTGAATGAAGGCCGTAGATAGAATCCGCTCCATGTGAAGTAAAAATTATAGGTTTGTTCGGGAATTTTTTGTGAACTCTGTCTAAAAATATCCCTGGCGCGGTAAAAGGCATATCGTTATACCACGCATCAAAAGTGTTAACACCCATTACATCAACGTATTTGTATGATTTGTCTTTATCAAGAGCCAGCGCTGCATGTAGTAACAGCCTGGTGTCATCCAGTTCACGGGCCAGTTCGGTAAGTTCTTTCATAAATTTCATGCCGGGGACCGTTTCTGTTTCACATTCTATTGCCAATCCCCAGAAAATAATGCTGGGGTTGTTTCTGTCACGCATTATCAGCTCTCTTAACTGCTGTTTTGCCAGCTCAAGCATTTTTTTATCTGCAAGCTGAGGCTTCATAAGGAAAGCGTTGGGAATTTCTTCCATAACAAACATACCTATATTATTAGCAACTTCAATTTCTTTCGGGTCATGCGGGTAATGCGCAAGACGGATCATGTTGGCATTTAAATCTTTTGCCAGCTGGTAGTCTTTGTAAATGGCGCTCTGAGGAATGGTTCTGCCGAATTGCGGGTGATCTTCGTGACGGGAAACACCATGAATTTTTATAGGCCTGCCGTTAAATAGTATTTGAAGACCCCTGGTAGAAATTTCTCTTATACCCATATCAATGCTTAGTTTATCTATTGCTTCACCGTATTTTTTTACAGACACATGCACCTTATAAAGGTACGGGTCTGAAAGTTCCCATAAATGCGGTTTATCAAGTTTGAAATCCAATTCAGTTTTACCTGAAGCATTGGATTTTACGGATAAATTCATTGATTTTTCTGCTACCTGTTCAAGTTCCTTGTTGCAAATTGCTACTGTAACCGTAACATCCTGATTTGATGCAAGTTTATTGGTACATTCAACTATCGCTTTTATTCTGCCGTCGATTTTTGTTTTTACATAAATGTCGCTGCAGTAAACCTTTCCCGTAGCAAGCAGACGGACGTCGCGTACAATACCGCTGTAATTAAACCAGTCAGAACCCGGTACAGGCATGGTTGTTTCACTTAATCTGCTGTCAACACGCACAGCCAGTATGTTTGGTTTGCCAATTTGTACGACCTTAGTGATATCAAAATTAAATCTGGTAAACCCGCCGGTATGTTTACCCAGGTACTTTCCGTTAAGCCAGACTTCACTATAGTAATGGACAGCTTCAAATATAATGTCAATTTTTTTGTTTTTCATATCTTGCGAAACGTGAAATTTATTGAAATACCAGGCTACGCCTTCATATCTGAAATATTTCGGGTCCTGCAGGTTCCAGCAGCCGGGAACATAATGGTCACCAACTTCTTTTGGGGCTTTTTCAAACCATTTTTTTGCTTTACCTATTTCTTTTTCGTCTGTGATAAAACTCCAGAAACCGTTTAATAATGCTTCCTGTCTCATTTGACCCTCCTGGGCAAGGACCTATCTAAAATTGAGTCCGATATTTTTATTCTTTCCAATTCAATATTACTTGCAACACTGTATTTCCCTGTTTTTCAACCAATTCGTAAACATCCTTGATCTTTGAAGATGGAAAATAATGCGTTATCATAGGTTTGGTTATTATTTTCTTTTGAAATATCAGATTTGCGGCAAGCTTGTAGTTTTCCCTGTAGGTCCATTTAAGATAATCCGTGCTTTCTTCAATCCACGGGCCCCATACTGAAGAAGACATAACATTTAATTCCTTCATAAAAAAATGTTCACCCAAAATATTGAACGGAAGAATGTCGTGATGGCGCGCTAAAATAACCATTTTACCCTGGGTTTTTACTATTTCCAGCCCTTGCTTCAGCGCATTTGCGTTACCGCTGGCTTCAATAACTATATCAATTTTTTTGCCGTCGTTTGCCGCTGAAAGTTTTTCCTTGAAATCCGGATCTAACGGACTCAAGGCATAATCCGCACCAACTTCTTCTGCGATATTTAACCGTTGCACTATCGGGTCTATCGCTATAGTTTTACAACCAGATGTTTTTGCGCATTGCAAAGCCAGCATACCCAGTAAGCCCTGGCCCATTACTGCTACCGTGTCGCCCATTGCTGGAGCAGCCCGATGCAGGCAATTTACTGCAGTTGTAGCGTTCGTAATAAAAACTGCATCATCGTAGGAAACATTATCAGGAAGTTTTGCGAACAGAGATTTGTTATTTAACACCACATATTCGGCGTGCGGCATAGTTGAAGCAACCCTGTAGCCAACCTTTATATTTTCAACTTTATTGCCTGCTTCTACAACCTCTCCCGCGCACATATAACCAATACTCATCGGATATTTATATCTTCCGGTTTTAAATCCTTCGTGTGTTCCTTTATATAAACTTAATTCCGTCCCACTACTGATACCTGAAACCATGTTTTTTACCAAAAATTCTTCCGGACCTGGTTTCGGAACCTGTTTTTCTTCAATTTCAACAAGATTCGTCGCTTTTACCGTTATTACTTTCATAATGATAGCTTCTTTCCTGTTTTTGATGATTCGTAAATTTTCATAATTATCTCAAGAGATTTTTTTCCTTCAATTCCGTTCACCAGAGGTTCCCGGTTTTCCCTTACTGCCGTTATCATATCTTCCAGCTGCCTGCGGTGCGGAATACCAAACATTACCGCTTCCGAACTATACTTTTTAATTTCAAATATTTCTTTTTTATCAAGAAACTCACAATAATTAATTTCAGGCCATTCAGAACCTTTTAAAATTGCCGATCCGTTTGTTCCGTGAATTTCTATTCTCTGGGATAAATCAGGATAGACAGAAGTGGTTCCTTCAATAACACCATAGGCCCCGTTTTTAAATTCAAGAATTGATACCGCGGTGTCTTCCACCTCAATGCCTTCATGCCTTAAGGCTCCGGTTAAACCCTGGATGCTTTTAACGGGACCGATAAACCATTGCAGTAAATCAATGCCGTGTATTCCCTGATTCATCAATGCGCCACCGCCATCTCCTTTTTTAGTGCCTTTCCAGGAAGATTTTTTATAATATTCCGGCGCCCGATAAAATTTCATATACAAATCAGCCAGTATTATTCTGCCTAATTTACCTTCATCAAGCAGTTTTTTCAGCCTAATGCATTCATCTGCAAACCTTAACTGAAATATTATGCCAAGTTTTACATTATTATTTTTGCACGCATTTATCATTTCATCCGCTTTTTCAAGCGATATGTCCATTGGTTTTTCTACTATGACATGTTTTTTGTTTTTCGCCGCGTCAATTGTTATATCAGCGTGAGTGCCGCTAGGGGTGCAGATACTGATGATTTCTATGTCGGGTCTTTTAAGCATTTCCCGATAATCAGTATAAGTATGCTTAACACCGTATTTTTCAGAAAATATCTTTGTTTTTTGTGCATCCCTGCCTGCTACTGCCACAAGCTCCGCACATTCAATTTCTTTTATATACTTTGCATGCGTCTCAGCAATAATCCCGCAACCAACTAAACCAATTCCTGTCTTAGAAACCATTAATATTATCTCCCTACTTCTTCTTTTCTATCAACTCTACCAGTAAAAAACCTGTAAAATCAATATTCATAAACGGGTTGCTTCCTTTGATATCCGGATATTTTACATTGTTGGCATAATCATAGACCTTGTAGGTTTTGTTCTTTTCCAGGCCCCTGAATTCCACTTTGCCTTTAAATTTCGGGTCAAATTGCTGTTTCATTTTCTGGTAATGCTTGGAAACAAACGCTACTTCCTGCGAACCTTTTTTGCCGTCAAATTCCAGGTACTGCTCCATACCGCCCCAGGGTTCAACTAAACCGTCCGGTTCGCTGGCATAGAAGGAATAATATAGTTTTCCGTTTTGTTTGATTACATGGGTTTCAGGTTTATCATAAATTAAATCATAGAGATTTAAGTACTCGCCTTTGGAAAGCATTTTTTCGTTATAAATACCTATCCATTTTTTCCAGTATCCTACTTTTTCTGGTGTAACCGGGTCATTTTTAAAAGCCAACGCGCCCTGTTTCTCTTTCTGAGCTGTTTTGTCTTCGCCTTTTAAGTTATACCTGGTTCCTGGGATAGCGCCTACTCCTACCTGTGAAGCAAAATCTCTGCCATTATCAATAATTTCTATGTGATCTCCGTATATTGCAGCCCTGGGACCAATAACAGCTTTCATAGCTTTTGTAAAACTTCTGGTTATCCAGGAAGTCCACGGGTCGCAGGTGGTTGCCTGATTTTGCCACTGTAATATTGTATAAACAGACATCGTTCCACAGGGGCAGGTTTGAATAACTGCATCAGGATTTATACTTATTGCGGTTTCATATATAGTCCGCATTAATTCATCAAACTTTTCCGGGGCATCTTCCGGGTAGGGATGATTATGTTTCTCATTATAACAATTCGGGCAGATATAAATAGCATCTTGTTTGAAACCATCTATTTTCCAATCAAGAAACATCTTTTTTGTCAGCTCATGAAAATGCTTTAAAACCCTGTTGTCCATGGAACAACCGAAGAAATAGCCTCTTTTGGTTATTTCTTTTTTTCCATCAGGGCGTGTGATAAATGCATCCGGATTTTCTGCTGCGAATTTTGAAACTTTATGATAAGGATGTTTTGCTGCTTCTACGCTGGCATCAGGATAATCCTTTAAAAATGCCTGCACATCCGAAATTCCGTCAAACATACCTGGGACAGTCCATAACTGAACCTTGAAACCTTCTTTGTGAAGCATTTCAATAAACTTTTTAAACCCTTCTTCCCCTCCAGGATACATATCTTCCCTGGGGACCCAGTCACCTACATTGTCAAACCACCTGTCATCTATCGTTATCCATTTAATTCCTATTTCTTTTAATGAAGGAAGCAGTTCCAGAATATCTTTCTGAGTAAAATCCCTGCTATAACCCCAGGAACACCAAGATGGTTCATAACTAGCATTGGTGCCTTCCGGAAAATGTAGGCCCTGGTTTTTTATCATTTTAGAGTAGGTGGAAAGAGCTCCGAAATAATCTGCCTGGTCAAGAATTATGGCAGATTTAATGGTGGTATAGTAGGAATTTTTTGTTATTTTTTCTCTGGTCTTGTAATTAAGGTTCATTGTTACAATTTTATCTTTTTCTACTTTAACTGGGATGTAGCAAAGTTTAAACTTTGTTTCTATGTGACATACTCCGACACCCACATTTTTCTGCCATAAATAGCACACCGGAATGCCGCCGCCATAACCTGGCATTGTGCCCCATCTATAATCATTTCTGGCACCACCGCCATCATGGGTATTATATATTCCCATATAATTATCTTTTCTGAAAGTTTCGTTTAATTCCTGGATAGCGTGTTCGCGTATTTCTCCGCTGCCGAAATATCCACAGAAATCATATGAGTTTTTAGTTTTTGCAGTTGCTTTTGCATCAAGCACCAGGCTATTCATAAATATTCTATCTATGTTATATTCCCCGTCTCCATCAACGGAAAACACTCCGCGCATAACTATGGCCTTGGGATGGTCTTCAAAAAACTCAAATATGAGTTTCATTTTTACTGGAGTATTTAGAGAGTTTTTATCAACTGCTTCAACCGTATACCTTATACCCTTCCCCAAATAGTCCATTACGTCTTCTTTTATTACAGATTTTTCAAGAAGATGAAAACCGGAAACTTCTTTGCCATTAATTATTGCATAACAGACCGGTTTTGCATATTTTGAATTTTTATCATTAATACATGTTGTTACCCATTTTTTACCGTTAAAATACTGCGGTACTGCATACATGTTTTTATTTATGTTTAATTTTACTTTAGGTGTAGATAGAACTGTGCCGTCAAATTTTTCTGCTGCCATTTGTTTCTCCTTTGATGTTTTTGGTTATTTTCTAATCTAATCGGAAGAAAGTTTTTTTAAAAATACGGTTTGTAATCAAGAGAATTGTATTAGTGTTTCGTTTTTCTGAGGAATTGCCGCTGTTAAAAGTAGATATAAACTCTTCGGTAAGAGGATTGTCAAGAATTGTAGCTGCGCTTTTAAAATCTGTTTCTAACATTTTACACCAAATCTATATTATTACAGGATTATCCTGCAGACTAGCCTTTCATACCGGACATAACTATGCCCTTTACGAAGAAACGCTGATTAAATATGTATAGAAGTATTACTGGAAGTAAAATTATCATCGAACCTGCCATCAATAACGGCCAGTCTGTTGTATACTGTCCGGTAAAATACGCCAAGCCTACAGGCAGGGTCATTTTTTCTGGTGAATTTAGTACGATTAACGGCCACATAAAGTCATTCCAGGCACCCAGAAAAGTAAATGTGCCAAGAGTTGCCAGTGCTGGTTTTGATAAGGGAAGAATTATACGCCAATAAATACCTACGTGCGAACAGCCGTCAATGGTCGCTGCTTCTTCCAATTCTTTCGGTATGGCAAGAAAGAACTGTCTGAAGAAGAAAGCCCCCCCAGCATGGAATATACCCGGAATAATCAAAGCTTTATATGTATCAATCCATCCAATATTTTTAAGTAAAATAAATACTGGTATCATAGTGACTTGTCCTGGAATCATCATCGTACCAAGATATGTTAAAAACAACTTGTCCCTGCCTGGGAACTCAAGTCTTGCAAAGGCATATCCGGCCATCGATCCTGTAAGCAATGATCCAAAGGTTAAACAAGCTGAAATAAAAATGCTATTAAGGAAAAATCTGCCAAAAGGAGCCGCCTGCCATGCATGTGCGTAGTTTTCAAACACTATTGGATTTGGAATCCATTTTGGCGGGAAAATAAAAACATTTGCCGGTTCTTTAAGTGATGTTGATAACATCCATATAAATGGCGCTATCATTGTCAAACCGAGCAAAATCATGAAAGTATACATGACTGTTTTTTTTAGGATACCGGCAATTTTTTTACTATGCATACATTCCTTTAAATAAATTCATTTACTAATAATAATAATTTTTACCACCAGCATATTTCCACTGAATCATTGTAACTGTAAAAACAATAAAAAACAGAAACCATGAAATTGCCGATGCATAACCCATTTTAAACTGCTGAAATGCGTTTAAATATATTGAATACACTACCGTTGTAGTAGAACCCATAGGGCCACCCCCGGTCATAACATATGGTTCACTGAATACCTGAAAAGTACCCATTACACCGGTAATTATAAGATAAAAATTAGCAAAAGAAAGCATAGGTAATGTTATGTGCCAGAATTTTTGCCATGGAGATGCACCATCAATGTTTGCAGATTCATATAATTCTTCAGGTATTCCCTGTAATGCAGCAAGATAAATTAGCATCTGGTAGCCTACACCCTTCCATAAACCGAATATAATTAATGCTGGTTTTGCCCAGGTTGTATCACGAAGCCAGTTTGGAGGGGTATGAACACCTATATACTTAAGGAAAGCATTTAAAATCCCGTAATCACCATTATATATCCATTTCCATATTAATGCACAGGCAACACCGGAAGATATCACCGGAAAGAAATATATGGTCCTGAATATTCCAACTGCTTTTATTTTTTGATTTACAAGGATTGCCAAAAACAATGCTGCTGCTAAATCTATTGGAATAGCCAGAACAAAATAAAAAGTGTTGTAAACATAGTACCAAAAATCCTGGTCATTAATCATTTTTATGAAATTGTCAAAACCAACAAATTTTGCCGGTGTAATAATATCCCATTCCATGAATGCCAGTACAAAAGATGCTACTACAGGAAATAAAGTAAAAACAAAGAACCCTAAAATCGGAGGCCCTAAAAAACTGTACCCTATAAATATTTTATTAAGTACTTTCTTGTTTATCTTCATTTTTGAGTTTTCTTTTCTCCAATAAGCTTATTTAGCTGATCCTGCACCATCTTTGTATATGTAGCTATATCATACTTTTTTAAAAGCACGCCGTCAATATTCTTTGCCCAAACTATCTGGTCTACTTCTGACCAGCTTATGTCCGGGTGCAGGTATTCTTTAAACGGATATGCGTAGGCCATTGTTTTTATATAAGCTGTATTGTCTTCATTTGGAAAATTGGGATCTTTTTTTAGAAATTCCATTTCTGCTAGTTTCTTTATTGGAGGCACACAGTCTCCCTGAGCCATCATGTATTTTACTACTTCTTCGCTGCAGAAATATTTTATGAATTCATAGGACTGCTGAGGAAACTTGCACTGGCTTGAAATAACCCAGGCATGAGTTGAAATTGGTGATATTCTTATTTTTCCTTTTGGTAATTCACAAACCCCAAAGTTAACCTTTGCTTTTCTAAAACTTACGGTATACCATCTTCCCCCTACAAACATACCTGCTCTTCCACCTTCAAATATTTCATAACTACCCTGATCCGACGAATCTTTTAAATCAGGAATTACATGATATTTCAAAATCATATCTATAAGGAACTGAAGGCCCGCTCTGCTTTCCGGGGTATCATATACACATTTTGATTTATCTTTGTTCCAAAGGCTTCCACCCCATGCTTTCACAAAATAGAGTACATCATTATCGTATAATGCGGCACCAAACTGTTTTACAATACCTCTTTCATCTTTAATAGTCATCTTTTTTGCTACTTCTAAAAATTCATTCCAAGTCCAATTACCTGAAGGATATTTTATTTTTGCTTTATCAAAAAGGTCTTTATTGTAATATACAACCGAAGGGCTCATGCTGTCTGTAAATGAATATATCTTTCCGCCCCAGGTAAATTCTTCAAGTATAGCAGGGTAGTACATATTAACATCTAGTGATTTGTCTTTTTCAATAAAAGAATCTAATGGAACTATAGCATTTCTTTTAATAAATGAAGGGAGGTTCTGGGCCTCTAGAGAAAACACATCAGGCGCTGTATTTGAAGCAAACATTGTCAATAATTTCTGACCATAAGCCTGACCGCTTACAGGTTCAAACCTAATTTTAATATTTGGATTTTTGCTTTCAAAATTTCTGCATACTTCTTCAACAAGTTTATTGTAGTTTAAATCCGCTCCGCCGATTACAAATCTTAGCGTGACTACTTCATTTTCAGTTTTTAGAGCATTTTTATTGCCACATGAAACAAACAGAACACCTGCCACCAATACCGACAATATCACTATTATTGCTCTTTTAAACATATAAATCCTCCGAAGTATAAGTTTATTGTTTTTGTAATATTTATAACTATATTTAACCCAAAATTATTTATCTTTTTTTAAAAATGAGGTTAGTTTCTCAATTCGGGCAGTGAATGTTTATTGAAGATAAAACCAAATTATTTTCTTATAATGCAAACCTTTTTTGTATCGGTTAAGCCCGGTGCTTCTATATGAACCAAGTAAATACCGCTGGCAACTATATCTCCACTATCGTTTTCTCCACCCCAAAATACAGTCTGTAACCCGGCATTTTTAAATTCACCCGGAATAAGCGTACATACCAATACTCCAGCTTGATTATATATCTTCATTGTTACTAAACCATCAGCAGCAATGTAATAAGCTATTTCAACCCGATTTCCATCTTCCGGTAAACAAATATTATCTACTGGTTTTAATACACCGGTGTTTACGCTACCTAATGGAGTAAAAAGTGTTCCTGATCCATCCTTTCCTCTAAATACTTGTATTCTGCTGTTATAATTGTCTGCTACGTATATATTGCCGGATACTTTATCTATTCCTATACCACCTGATGTGCCGCCTCTGGCAAAATTGAATTCACCTTTTCCTGAACCATAAGGCCCGCCAAATTGTGTAAGATAATTACCTTCCTTATCATAAACATGAACACCTTGTGTTGATCCAAGTAAAATATATACCTTATTATCAGGCCCTATATCGATATCAATAGGTCTGCCGCTGGCGAAAGTAACGCTTGCCCAAGCACCTGACGTATCAACCCCATCAGTAGTACATCTCCTTACACCATCTGAAATACAAACATAAAGCGTTGTACCATCTAAAGTTATTCCTCTGATATCCGAGCTAAAAGTCCAATCTGAAACGTAGGCGCCAGTCACTTTGTCAAGTTTCGTTATTTTTCCTGGATTATCGTCGCCTGAATCACCAACGTACATATAATCAGAATCAACAGCAATACCTTGAATACTGTAAAACATTCCGGGAGTTATTTCTGATTGAGTACTACGGCAAAGTTCTATTGAACTACCACCGTTTTTAGGGGTTTTTATTATAAGATTCTCTTCCGGTGTTTTCAAGTAATCAAGAACTGTAGAGTAAACATAATCATCGTCCATAGCAATAAAGAAATAATCACCAGGAAGAACATAAGTATTTACCACAGCCCCTGTTCCGTCAAATTCTACCATTCTTTCAGAGTATGCATCAGTCATAAACACATGTTTATTACTGCCGTCAACTACAACATCCATGGGGCGTATGGTAACAGCCGGGTCAACCCAGGAAAAAAAACATTCATATTCTGTATAAGAAAAGACAGACGGGCTGAAACAAACAAGTGAAATTAAGGATAAAAACAAGTGTAAAACAATTTTATTTTTTTTCATTTTTTATAACCACGCTGTGAACCTGAATCCATAGTAATAATTTGTGTTATCTCTATAGTTGTTTGATGAATCTTCCATGTTATAAGACATATCAAAAGTAACCTGAAAATGCTTCATAAAATTATAAGTGAGATCCGGATTAATGCTCATTATACTTCTGGTAAGCTCATCTGAATTAGGATAATTTCTTATCATTTGTTGTATAGAAATACCAAAATCGTAGACCGGCCTATCTCTTACCTCAAGCTCTGTTCCCATATAAAACCTTGCACCGGTAGCATTATAACTATAAAAAACATTCTTCCTGTTATATGTTTCATAACGCGGCTCAAACGAAATAGCTACATTCTCACGCAATTGATAGTTTACTCTTGGGTAAAACAGCATCGTTTGGTAATCATTAGCACGTATATTATTTTCCTGGTTTTGAGTTATTCCTTTATTCAAGCCGAACCTGTTTGTTATCTGAACGTTAAAACCAAGTGAAACTTTTGAATTTACCGATCTGCGCCATTCTCCCGCAGAATTGACATAACAATAATCAGAATAATCAGAGGTACCATTATAATTGTAGTTATAAAAGTATGTATAGAACCTCTTGTATTCATTTAATTCAAGGGCCTCATTAAACTCATAGCTGCTATTTATATCAAAATAAAAACCATCATAATGGGCAATATAACCTGTTACAGGGCCAGGAGTAGTGCTTGATGAACGTTTAAGACTATTATAGTTTTTATGTTCACCTTGAATAGTTAATCTTATATTTTCATCACCACTATACCTTTTTATTAATGTATAACCAAAACCGTCTGTTTTATAATTTATTAGACCTTCCAACCAAGATGCATCAAGAGCTTTATTATTCTCATTCTGTAAAAAGAATACTGCAGAAAAATTTGGAAATGCATCTGGAAAAATGTTTTCATATTTATAACCTACGGCGATGTCTTCAAGAGTGCTTCTTGATTTTTCATTAGCTTCCACTTCCCAGTCTTCAAGACTTGTATTTGGTGTAGGGTATTTGTAAATGTCTACAACAACACCATTACTGTATTCAAGCATAAGGTGTTTTGATTCACTGAATGTACCGCCTGTTAACGGGTTACGCATCCTTGCCTGAGCAAAACTGACTAATAAAAAGGTAATAGAAAATAATATTGTTATTTTTTTCATTTAAATCTCATGGTTAATGAAATTTTGCTTGTATTGCCTAATTCTCCCATCGCATTATTTGCATAATCAAACTGATAACCTTTAACATTAAAACCTATTCCATAAGCCATAGAGTCAAGGTCATAGCCGGTCTTATAACCAAATCTTACAGCTATGAGTTTTGCATACCAGTATTCAACACCCATATGGATTTTCACGCTTCCTTCAACTATCGGGTTTACAGCTTCTACGCTGGTTACATAACTGTTAAAATAATCCCCGCCTTTATAAGAAACTCCCAACCTTATATTTTTGGGTATTGGTTCGGCCCTATATAGATACTGAACCGGTGTACCAAGATTCTGAAAAAGCATGCCAAAACTGATATTTTTCTTATTCTGCATCAATAAACCCAAATCAAAAGCATAACAATGTGAAGAATATTGTTCAACAAGAGTAGTTGAAAGAAACTTAAAACTAAGGCCGTATCTTAAAGTCCAGTCTTTGAAGCTTTTATACTTCGTGCTGTACGACCAGCTAACCGCTGTATCTGACTGCGCTTTAAGGGTTTTTGAAATTCTTAGAGGAGAATTAAACTCAAAGTTACCGCCATCAAGCATGGTAACACTTACACCGTATGCGTTATTGCTTCTTTTGCTGGGTTTTACATATCCAAAAAAGTAATCTTTAGAATCAATTAATCCCTGGTTTAACATCGTTCCTAATTCCGGTGTTTTTATGGTAGATAAAGCGGCCGGGTTCCAGAGAACGCCATTTACATCATCACTTACTGCGGTATAGGCGTCTCCCATACCCATGGGCCTGGCACCCATGCCATGCGAAAGGATAGTGTCTACAGAAGAACCTGCGCCAATTGCATAAGACAGCGCATTTAAACCAAACATTAGAGTTATTGTTAAGAAAATTAATAAAGACTTGTTTGATTCTCTATAGTAAAGGAAGGGAGATGTTTGGATTGCTGTCTTGAGGCTTTTTTTAACCTGAAATTTTGAAAGAAGAAAAAACATGTTATGATTACTTATTTCCCTTTATTTTTTAAAAACAATTCTTTCTGATGTTTAATTATATTATATTTATTGCAAATTAAAGTCAAGCTAATGTCAAAATATTTTCAAATGTAAAACTACACTACGATTTAGAACTTAGCTGTAAAAGAAATCCTGTTTACGTTGCCAAGCACACCCATGGGTCCAAAACCCATATCAAACTGATAACCGGTTACATGAATACCTATACCGGCAGTATAAGATTCTAAACTATAACCCGTTTTAAAACCAACACGTAAAGCTAATAATTTTGCATACCAGTATTCTGCGCCGAGGTGAACTTTTACTTCTTCTTCAAAAGGTTTTACAACTTCTCCGGATACAGTAACATCGCTTAGGTATGAATCTTGCATTTTATAGGCAACGCCTGCCCTGATGTTCATGGGAAGCGGGTCTGTTTCTTCAAAATACATAATGCCGGAACCTATATTTTGAATAAGAAAACCAACAGACGTTTTTTCTGATTTAGTAAGCACACCAAAATCTAAAGCATAAGTATTGGCGCTGTATTTTTCTATTAATGTAGAAGACAGGTACTTAAATGAAGCACCCACGTTCCAGGCTGATGACTGGCCGGTTATAAAATCCTTTTTTGCCACACTTAAAACTACCAGGTTATCGGTCTGAGCTTTAAGCATTTTTGTTTCGCTAACAGTATTTAATTCAAAAGATCCGCCATCATACATCATAACGCCGCCGCCAAATACCAGGGTTGAACCTGGATATGCAAAGGCCATTGATGTATAAGTATTATCTACAAAACCTGAAAGGTGCATGGCGCTGAATTCCTTTTTTGTCATATTTGCCATACCTGACGGGTTCCAGTAAATTGCATTAGCATCATCACTTATAGCAGTGAAAGCTTCACCCATTCCCATAGCTCTTGCACCGGTTGTTTGGCTGAGCACCGGAGCCCCGCTGACCCCAAAACAGCTGGAATAAAAGAGAGTGGAACAAATTGCAGATAAAAAAACGATTTTTAAGTTTTTCATAAACTTCTGCCTCCTGAAAACTGTCATTTATTTTTTTTGTTAATTCAATATTCCTGTGTTTCCAATACTATTATAGGTTATATGCTTAAAATAGGCATCAATTCAATGTCAAATTAGTGTCAAATTCTGGGACACTATTTTATTATAGCAAATTTTCTTTATCGTCGAAATAGTTAAAGATTATTTAACAATACATATCTTTGTTGTTGATACCCTGCCGGCCTGTTTGAATCTTAATATATAAATTCCAGCGGGTACTATATTGCCGCTGTTGTCAGTACCGTTCCAATTGCATGAGTGAGCCCCGCTGGTGATAAATTCATTTGAAATAATTGTTTTTATAAGACCACCATTTAAATCATAGAGGTCAAGAGTACCTACCCCCGGAGTAGTAACTGAATAA
This sequence comes from Elusimicrobia bacterium RIFOXYA2_FULL_39_19, assembly GCA_001800285.1. GTDB lineage: Bacteria > Elusimicrobiota > Endomicrobiia > CG1-02-37-114 > XYA2-FULL-39-19 > XYA2-FULL-39-19. Next base: position 38,188 of record MGVC01000038.1, read on the forward strand.
GTAATAGTCACTTCACCGTTTTCAAGCGGTTTAAACAGGTTGTTTTTCAAAGTTACTCCACTATTCCCCTGAAAAGTACCTGTAAAATCAATAGAGGGCATAGCTGCCGACGGTATAGCCACTATACGGCTTAAAGGTGTAAATACCCAGTTTTGTTTATCAGGTACTACCGTATAATTACCTGGTACAAGAGAAGTAAATTCATATTTGCCCATTGAATCTGTTAGTGCATTAGTTACATAACTGCCTGTTAGAAAAACCTGTGCTTCCTTTATAATAGAAGCATCATTGTCTTTTATAGTACCGCTTATGCTGTAAACAGTACCATTGTAAGTACCTGTAAAATTCTGATTTGAAGCATTACTTTCTAAAGGACTATAGGGATAATTTAACGGAGTAAAATCCCAATAAGCTAATGAAGGAGCGACTGTATAAGTACCGGTACTCAGATTGATGAATGCATAATAACCGGATGAATCCGTTAAAACTGTTGTATTTTCAAGGCCGTTTAAAGTTACGGCTACAGAACCAATCCCTATGTTTGATGAATTCCTTACATAACCGCTTATATTACATAATACCAGAGAACCCGCATATTGCCCGAAATAGTTCTGGTTTGTTTCATCTGAAATCAGATTATAGGTTCTTTGCGCAGGGCTTAAATCCCAGCCTGTTTTAACTGGAATAATAGAGTAGGACCCGGTTGAAAGATGAGTAAATTGGTAATAACCGCTGTTGTTTGTTGTTGTGGCTGCACTCAAAAGCCCTGTTAAATTAACGGTTACTCCTATGATTACTGTACTACTATTGTCTTTCACGTAACCGCTGATACTGTAATACTGAGCAGGCTCACCGTATTCATAACAACCAATATCATAACCGTTTTCACCAGGCCGGCTTTTACCGCTTATGTCATCTGTCACATCATTTAGTGTAGCCCCTATATTTTTTGCCTGTGAGTTTGAAGACAGCCGGAAATCTGTAGTACTCACATCAACAAAAATAACCGCGGGGGCAACGCTGATAGTATTTGTATCTTTATGCACATTTGACTGCCAGCTGCCCAGAGAATAATCCTGGCCTGTATCATTATTTGAAACAATATATCCTCCGCTGTTGTTGTAGATTATGTTATTATCCATGATAAGGCCAACCAAACTGCTGTTATAAACCTCCACTGCGGAACCTCCGGAATTTCCTGAAATAATTATGTTATTCATAACGATGCAATCGGAGGAATTATCTTCAATACCCATAGCTCTGCTTCCCATTCCGGACTGGCAGTATATTGTATTGTTTAATATCTTATTTCTTCTGGCGCCGTCTGCACCGTCAATCTGAAAAAAAGCCAGCCCCTGAGCATAATTGTTGTAAATCAGATTATTGCGCACAATACTGTCCTGTACGCCATCCAGGCTTATAGCCGCTCCGCCATGTCCGTTATTATTTCCGTATATAACATTTTTTTCTACTAAGGCTCCAGTTATTATGCCATCGCCTCCCATATTGATATCCGCATTCATATGAATACCGGAACCGCGATTATTATGGCTTCTGTTTCCCCTGATTATAGGATAATCACCGCTGTTACTGAAATAAATACCGTGACTGCTCTGGTTGCCGTAACATTCATTATTTTCAATGGTTATGTAATTACAAAAAGCGGTAAAAATACCCATATCGCCATTATCAAAACACACACAATTTTTAATTGTCACATGATCTGAAGAAGCAGGGTAAACAGAATACCTGTTTCCGCCTGTTATACGAAACCCGTCAATTATTATGTAATCACTGTTATCAATATCTACCCCGGCATTACTGCCTACGCTGGTAACATCTATCAAAACATTGGTACCGTTGGCTTTCAGGGTAATCGGCAATAATACAGTACCATTCATATCCGAAATAACCACATGTTCCTGATAGGTTCCGTCACTGATAAGGGCTGTATCTCCGGGTTGGAGATTATCCACAGCATGCTGGATTGTTTTCCAGGGTGAGCCTGAAGCTCCGGTATTGGTATCTAAACCGGAAGTTGAAACATAATATGTAGCGGAATTAATTTGGGCAGGGTAAAGCGTGAAGAAAAAAACAAAAATCACCAAACAAACAGCATAGGGCTTTATTTTCATTATTTATTACGCATTTTTTTCCAGTTACTTATATATTTTTCAGCATTAATATTAATTTCATCAACCACATTTGAGGCCTTATCCTGTGAACTGAATTTTTGCCAGGCATTTAAATCATAAATTTTGCCTCTGACATTGTTTTCCAGCGCGTAATGGCGCCAATAGCCGCTTTTACCATCCATTGCCTTAGTATCTGTCACTTCAACAATATTATCTGCAGTTTTGCTGTTATAAAAAATATTGTTATCTGAAACTACCGTACCAGCGATATCCGCAGCCAGTTCTATGGCTGAGGGCCCATCGGTGGCAAATACATTGCCTCTAATCAGGCATCCGGCAGAACCGTCTACTATTGAAAGCGCAACCTGATTTGGAAAATCCTGCCCCTGTGAATAATAGACAGTATTGCCCGAAACCAAATTTGATTTAGAACCTTCCGCCGCATCTATTTTAAATAAAACAATACTTCCGCCGAAATTATCGCAAAGAAAATTATTTCTTATAACCGAGTTTTGTACCCCGTCAAGATTAAGCGCAAAAGCTTCCGGGCTATCAGTATTATTTCCGCAAATTACGTTGTTTTCTATCAGGGCATTTGTAATAATGCCGTCCCCTCCCATATTTTTATCTGCATTGAGCTGTATACCCGCGTCACTGTTATCATGGCAGTAGTTATTTCTTACTATAGGCCAGTCCCCGCTGTTGCTGACATATATTCCGTGTGATTCACGGGTATCATGCACTTCATTATTCTCAATAAGCAAGTAATTGCAAAATCCTGTTAATATACCCAGGTCCCCGGTGTTTGAAATTTCACAGTTTTTTATGGTAATAGAGTCTGAATTTACTATAAATATTCCTCTTCCTGAAACACCCTGTATTTTAAATCCGTCAACAACAATATTGGAACAATTATCAATTACCATGCCGTTTTTAACTCCGGTAATTATAACTTTGTTTCCGGCTGCTTTGATAGTAACTGACTTTTTTTCATCAAAATCAATTGTTTCCTTATAAACGCCGTCTTTTACAATTATCACATCGCCCGGCTGAGCTTTATAAATAGCATTGTTTATTGTTTCTTTTTGAGTAACATAATATTCTTTTGCCGTTAATTGTGAAATAACCATAAAAATCACCAAGCTCACATGCAAAACTATTTTATTTTGTCTCATAGCAGCCACCGTCATATCCTTTCCCTGTCGAGGGGTTAATTTCATTCCAAATCTCCAATACTTATATTTTCTACATAAGTACCGTCATTTATCAGCACCGTATCACCTTTTTTTATTGAGTCAACTGCATATTGAATTGTCTGCCAGGGAGATGATTGTGTTCCGGGATGACTGTCTAAACCTGCAGGGGAAACGTAATAGACGGCAGAATTAAGAAAGGGGATGAAAAACAAAAAAGCAAAGATAAGAATAAGTAATTTCTTCATAAATTTACTGTTTTTTTTAAACTTTATTTCAAACGCCCGGTCATAAGTTCATAAAGAGCACCGATAACCATAGGCCTGAAATAATCTCCGCCGCATTCAATATGGTTCCAGGACATGCCGCAGGATGCTTTTCTGTCTTCTACATCTTTTATTACGCGTAAAGCTTCTTTTTTCATGCCCATAATATACAAATGAACGGCAAAAGCAAATTCAATGCCAGTCCAGGGTTCATACTGCTGAAAACAAACCTTTTTATTGTCCTTATAGCCGCCGTTAATATAACACCACCCTTTTTCACCGGGTGTTGAATATTCTTTCATGTACCCTGAATCCATTTTCTTTCTGTTTTGTTTCAGGCAGATTTTTAAATGCGATTCTATCATACTTTCAGGAAGTATATGCCCCAGCCCGGATAAAACGCAGAACCAGTCTCCGGAAAGCGCGTCAAGCAGGCTTGCCTCATCTTTTATTTTACCGTCATTCCATAAGATAAAGTGTTTCCCATTCCAGAGCTTCTTTATCATATTTGTTTTAACTGTTTCAAAATCTTGTTTACACTTATTGGATAGTTCATCATCTCCCATAATCTTTCCGGCTTCCATGCCGACTCTCAGCGTTGCAAGCCACAATCCTGAAAGATAGGCACTTGCGCCTTTCCAGTCCCAGGCATCAAATGTTTGGTCTGGCCCGGAAATATCCGGCAGTAAATCTCCGTCTGTATCAAGCCCGTAAACTCCAAGCAGGGCTTTTTTAAGGCTCGGGTACATTTCCCTCAAAAATTCCTTGTCTTTCCACAAGTAGTAATTTCTATAAACCATTAAACAAAACTGCATGTTCATATCTTTCCTGCGGTATTCATCTATTCTATTGAACGTACCTGGAAAGTAATGTGCAATCCAGCCGTCTTCCTTCCTTTGAAACCCAGCTGTCAGCCTTATGGCAGATTTTTCCAGTTCAGGAAATAAATTAACGTACAACCAGGACCCGTAATAAGCCACATCTGTTGTCTGCAAACCGCAACAACAACAGCTGCCTTCCCAAACTCCAAATTTTTTATCTTTTGTCAACCAGCTTTGTTTAACAAAGCAGGAAAACTGCTCTGCATAGCTTTCTTTTAAATATTGCGGAAGTTTGCTTTTAAAGATACTGTTATAAAACTTTTCTGTTTTATTTTTCAGCATCTGTTTATTTTTTATTACATAATCCATCACTTCTTTGGCAGAGCTGAAATAGTTGCTGTAATAATGCCCCATATTGCTGTCATCCCAATCCTTAAAATCCGGGTAATGCCATGTAACAATTATTTCATTATTTATGTTTCCTTCAAAATAAGCCCCCGCATAATACTGCCCCTTGTATTTGCTTTTGTTGAATGGTTTACCCGGAATTTTATTACGGCTTACCATAGTATTAAGCCCCGTAAATTCTTTTTCATCAAAAAACACTTTTCCTTTTGGGCTGTACAACTGTATTTCACCTTTATCGGATTTCAAAAATGAAAATTGATTTTCTGCCTGTGCATCACAGAACGAATCAGAAGAAAACAGCATACATAATTTACCCTGGCCTTTAACCCTACACATAAAGGAAGGAAGAGAAGAGTTTTTCACATCTCCGGGTATAAAAAATGACATGAACTCAATTTCTACCGGCAGGCCGGGGAAACTTAGTTTAACCTTAGGAAATTCACCGGTATATTTAATGGATTTTACGCCCTTAATTACCCGCCCGGGAATAACATGTTCATCTAAACTTAAAACATAGGTTTGTTTTTTATGCTCATATAAAAACAACATGTCCAGCTGTTTGTCTGTAAGCCAGTCATTGAAAATATGATTTGTATAATATTTGCCGTCAGGCCTTGCTTCAAAACCGCCTGCACCTATACCGCCGACATAAACACCGCTTCTTGCTTTACTTCTTGATGATTGATTAGAATTTATTCGCATTTTTACCCCTGGAAATCCGTTTTACAAAACCGTGCAGTTAAACACCCTGATTCGTTTCACCACTGGTTAAAAATAGTTTTTTAGAAACATCTCAATATGAATTCAATTTACATTCCTTTTTTTTAAATCAGCTATCTTTACTTTTCTGCCCGTTTTTATGCTTATATTGGCCGCATCGCCAATAAGGACGGCATTGATGGCTTCTTCAAGCGTTGCCAGGTCACTATTATTTTTACCGCAGAACAAATCTTCCCTTAATAACGGGTCCGCCCCGCCATGCCCGCCTTTCGCTTTTTTTGGTTTTATTTCTTTTGCACCTTCATTAATAAGATAAAGATGAAATTTCTCACCGCAATATCTATTAAAACCCGGGATAGTTATGCTTCCCGGAACGCAGTCCGCAGTATCTGTTTCGGAATATTCCAACCGCCCTTTAGTCCCTTCAATTATAATTTCAACCCCTTCATAAGTGGAGTAAGCAAGAAGCGAAAAATTGACCTGCACTCCGTTTTTATAGTTATAAACCACATTAGCCGCGTCTTCTATGTCAATTTCCGGATCAAAGACGCAACCGTCTCGTATATAAGAATTTCCGTCAGCCTCAGCATCAAAATAGAGCTTTTTTGCATCTGTGTTAGATGAAAAGTCTGCATAGAACTCGCAGTATTTTTTATGTTTGCATCCTAAACATCTTTTTGACCTGAATTTGCCGTTTTTTCCGTATAAACGCAAAGCACCTTTAGCAAATACTTCATCCGGCTCTGATTCTACAAACCAGTTAATAACATCAAAGCAATGGCTGGCTTTATGTATAAGAAGCCCGCCTGAATTTTTCTTTAACCTGTGCCAGCGCCTGAAATAATCCGCGCCGTGGCGACGGTCCAGCTTTTCATTGAATGCTACGCTTAATATTTTTCCCAATTGGCCGCTGTCAATTATTTCCTTAATCTTCATCATTGCCGGCTGATATCTTACATTATGGGTAACAACGACTTTTTTTCCTGTTTCTTTTGACGCTTTCAATATCTGGGCGCATTGTCTCGCGCTTATACATAACGGTTTTTCCGAAATTACATTTTTGCCGGCATGAAGGGATTTTTTTATATAATCAGCGTGGGTGGTATCTTTTGTGCAGACAATCACTGAATCAACATCCAGTTCTTTTAAGGCCTTATTAAAATCAGTATATACAGGCAGATTAGCGCCGAGGATTTTATTAGCACCTTCAAGCCTCAGCCGGCTGTTGTCAAACAACCCGGCTAATTTAGCTGTTTTCTTAAAATCCTTCAGCAACGGCCTTGCAAACATACTCAAACCCCGGTTTCCCGGCCCAGCCAATAAATATTTAATCATAATATTTTCCCAATCCTTCCTGCTATGTAAGCGGCCTGCAGTTTTCTTATTTCAGATTTAAAATGCACATGATCACAAAATAAATTATTTCCAAGGTTTTTCGTAAACTTATAAAGGTCAATTGTTTGAATTTTATTTTCTGCCATCACTTTGTCCGCCACCCTGTTGTAAGTCAACACATCTTTATTGAACCTGCTGAAATCCTTAACTATTCTGTTGTGCCTTTTATCATCAACGGGCGTTATGCGCACCCAGATAACAATTCCAGCTTTTTTAAGTTCCGACAAAATTTCTTTGAGATTCTTTTCGTACTGCTTTATCGGTACCTGCTTTTCTGTTTTCCCTTTATTGAGCTTTATATCGTGCAGCCCGCAATTAAACAAAATGATATCATGTCTCAATAATTTGTTTTTATTGTTTTGCACAAACTTCAATACATTAATACTATCTTCGCCGTTGCCTTTTATGCGCGAATAACCGCATTTATCCTTAAGCATTTCCTTAAGATAAGGGCCGTAATGCATTGAAATACTGTCACCGATAACAAATAGTGGTTTCTTTTTCACTTCTTCCTTTCTAATACCCCATGCTACTTGATAGGAAAAGTTTGGGGTATCCTTCCTTTCTATTTCTTAAAAATCAGTTTCATGGCATTTTTATAGTACATTTTTTCCAGCACTTCTTTCGGTAAATCCAGGCCGTCTGCCAGATAGCAGCCCTTCCCGTAATAATACTTTCCTTCAGCGTCGTTATAAAGAGCCAGCGGTATATTTCTTGTATTAGTTTCATAAAATAGCCTGAACCTGTTTTGGAAAACAACCATTTCATCCGCGTCGTGCCCGTCTTCCTGGTCAGTGCCGTAAAGAATCCGGTCCTGGTATTTCACAAAAAAATCTTTTAATTCCTGAACATTCGGGAATTGAGACATCTCGCCCAGCCGGGCTGAACTGTCTACATAATAATTCGGGTAGGTATCCAGCATATAATATAAATAGACAAGGTTTTCCGGTTTGTCTCCCATGTGCGCGCTGATAAAAATTGTTTTCGGATTTTTACTGACTATATTTTCCAGTTCCCTCATAAGCGATTCTTTTTCCGGCACGCCAGATTTATCGTGAACTCCGTCTTTTCTCCAGAATGAATCCGGGTCGCCGGCGTGTATGAGTATCGGGATACCCAACTGCCCTATTTTTATCCAAATCGGGTCAATCCTGGCGTCATCCATGGGAATTCTTTTCCCGAATTTATCCTTTCTGCTCATGAATGCCGCCTGATGGATTTTTACACCTAAAGCACCTTTTTTAACCGCCTCATCCAAAAACTTTATTGTTTTTTCAGAAAAATCCGGTTCTTCAATATTTTTAAAATCAATACGTACAAAAGAAATAAATCTTCCCGGATATTTTTTCTTAAATTCATCTATTTTATTTAGCTGTTTCTCGTAGGCGCTCCCCTTTCCTAAATCTACCATCATCTTAATCCCGACTCTATCCATTCCTTTAATAAGTGTATCGGCACTATTTGGATTTATATGGCTATGCGCATCTATTATGGGAATTTTTCTTTTTTTCATATTTGTAAACATTTCAGGGTCGAATTGATTAAAGTCCGGCCGGGGCGTAATATAAAAATCCTGAGTCCTGTCAAATACTTTTGTATTCGTTACGGGGTCTTCAACACTAAATTTCAGGGTATATTGCCCATCATTTTTAAGTTTATAGTCCATGCTGATTATTTCACTGCTTTTTTTCTTTATGATAAATTGTTTGTCGGTTTTTGTAATGTTTTTTTCGGAATCAATTATTTCTAACTTCGCTGTCAGGGTTTTGTCTTCATCACTTGTATTTTCCATTTCCGTTTCAATCTTATCTGACAAAATATAATTTCTGCCAAAAAAGAAATCCCGTGCGGTAACAGCAGAAGATAGCTGTATCCCTTTTAGAACACCAAACCTTGAGGGGTTATGGGGGCTGCCGTAGGTAGGAGACCAACAAGTGCTTTCATACGGTTCAGCTTTAGCCCTGAACAAATTTAAACGAAAACTATTTTTATTAATGAAAGTAAAGTTACTAAAAGGAATTGCCATTTCTGCGACCCAGCAATCCTTTTCAATTGATGTTTTGACTTTAAAGTTACAATTCCAGTTATTATTGAATACGCAGTGTCCGAATACAATCTGGTCATAAATTGCACCCTTCGGATTAATTATTATGTGGTAAAAATCTTTCTGCTCATTGGCAGGATCAAGGAATACTTCTACCGAATCATCTTCCCAGAGAGGGCCGTCACGCTGGGCTTGTTCGGCCACCAAATCTTTAAGACCTGCATCAAAACATTTAAACGCAATATATAGGTTATTGTCATCATAAGAAATATAAGCAATGGTTTTCTGTTCAACTGTTTTTTCACCGTCTGATTGCATAAAATCACCAGTTTGAACTGAAGTTTTCCAGGCTTCATCAGTAAGCTTGCCGTCAATTACCGGGGCTGAAATTGCTTTCGAAATACCGATTTCAGGAACCGGTGTTTCTGCCGCCGCTTCAGCTTTTACCCAAACAAACGAAAACAATAAAACACTTAAAAAAAATAAATTATAAAACACTTTTTCCTCCAAATTATAAATATTAATTATTTTTTTGAATACTAACCTGCTTTTATCCCATGCCGGCTCATCTATTTTAACATCAATCTTAACGACAGTGTTTAATTTACAGTGAAGCAATATAGCATCTGCTTCATCTTCGGCAAAAACCGCCGAAGAACATCCCCTGTCG
>MGVC01000039.1 GCA_001800285.1 Elusimicrobia bacterium RIFOXYA2_FULL_39_19
TGCGTTCTTCTTCGCTTAGATGTTTATAGTTTTTCATAACCCGCCTATTATAGCAGGTCTTTCAATCTAAGTGTTGCACTAGCACATTGAACTTGTTATTCGTTTATTGATTTGTAATCTTCTCCAATGTAAACAGAGATGTCTACCAGGCGTTTGGAGTCATAACGGGTAAAAATTTCTTCGGTGTTTAACAGGTTGGCAATGTTTTGGGCGGTTTTCAGGTTTCCCGTCCGGTCTACAACAATGGTTTTTACGGATTTAGTCTGCGTGTTTTTATAATCTATTACATCAAACCCCTGTTCGCGCAGTTTGCGCGTAACTTCCAGGGCTATGCCGGAAACATTAGATGCGTTAAGTACTTCAATGGTGACTTTTGACATATCTTCGCCTGTATTCGTGCCGTATATAAGGTCCAGAACGCGCACCAATTCATACTCGTCGGCTATCCAGCGGTTTCTGAAAGGTTTTCCCGGCAGCTGGGCTTTTCTGATGTTAGCGAAATCAATTTTTTTCAGTTCAAACATCATGCTTAATATATCGTAAAAACTTAAATTTGTGTGCGGTGATTCAACAATGCATTTTAATATTATGGGAAGCCTTAAAACCGTAAGCGGGTTTTTGAATTTATTTACAATGGCTTCCACAAACCTCTGCTGTCTGTAAATTCTGCCTATGTCGCCGGCGCTGGTTCTGAAGCGTACGTATTCAAGAGCTCCCTGGTTTGTATAGGTTTTTTTTGTAGTCATGTTATAGGCTTTATTGCCGTAAAGCATCCAGGGTCCGGGAGTGAAGTTAATATGCAGGTTTCCTGCTTTGTCATCATACTGCATAGTCTCTTCTATTTCAATTTTTATACCGCCTATGGCGTCAATGAGTTTTCTGAAAGCGTTATAATCTATCTGAAAGTAGTATGGTATGTCCACACGGTTTAAAAACAGGGTTTCAACTACATTGCGCAGGGCTTCCAGTGCGGCAAAATGGCTTTTTTCTTTCCTGTAATAATAGGTGTAAACTTCGTTTATTCTGTCTACTTTTAAATCAGGCATAGATATTTTTGTATCTCTTGGTATGGAAATAATGTCAATGTAGTTGTTTCTGGGGTTGTAGGACACAAAAATCAGCGTGTCTGAATGAAGCGAATGGTCTACCATATCTGTGCCGACAATAATGAAGTTTATATTTTTCTTGGCGCGGATACAGGTAACCACATCGCTTCTGACTGACATGAGGATGGTTATAAAAACAGTAAGCGCAGCAACAACAAGAATAATTTGTTTTTTTGTCAGCTTGCCTAATAATTCTTTTGTTTTTTCCATGATTTACCGGTAGAGTTTGTTTTTATTTATGTATTTGATAACTTTTTCAGGTGCTAAGTAACGTATGGATATATTTTTTTTGAGATAGGTTCTTAAAAACGTGCTTGAAACGTCAATAAATGGAATATAAAAAAGTTTAACCCTGCTTTTTGTTTTTTCAGGCAGTGCACTTATGGAATAACTGGGTTTTACACCTACAAGGAATTTGCAGGAATCAAGAATTTTATCCCCCATTTTCCAGGTGTCTATCTGCACCAGCAGGTCCATGCCCATAATAAAATGCAGGTTATCTTTCGGATACAGTTTTTTAAAGTGTTCAATGGTGTCTATTGTGTAATTTATGCCCTGTTTTTGAAGCTCATAATCATTGACAAGAAAATGAGGGTTGTCTTTTATGGCCAGTTGTATCATTTTTAACCGGTGTTTTTTTGATTCCAGCGGAATATTGGGTTTGTGAGGCGGGTGGCCGGCCGGGATGAAAATAATTTTATCAAGATTAAAGTAGGTTCTGGCGGCTTCAGCTATGATGAGGTGTCCGTGGTGAATAGGGTTAAAAGACCCTCCAAAAAGAGCGATTTTCATTATTTCCTTATCTGTCCCGTACCGCGGACAACGTATTTTGTGGATGTAAGTTCATTCATACCCATAGTGCCTCTGGCATGAATTTTCTGGGTTGATATGCCCAGCTCTGAGCCGAAGCCGAAAACGCTGCCGTCATGCAGGCGTGTTGAGGCATTATGAAAGACAGCCGAGGAATCAATTTCTTTTAGAAATTTTTCAGCCGTGGTTTTATTTTGTGTAATTATGGTTTCGGAATGTCCTGAGCTGTGTGTGTTTATGTGTGCAATAGCTTCATCAACGGAATTTACTACTTTTACTGCAAGAATCAGGTCATGGAATTCTGTATCCCAGTCAGGTGTAGTAGCTTTTTTTATCCCTTTAATAATAGCGGTAGTTTTTGTACAGCCGCGGATTTCTACATCTGCCTGTGAAAGTTTTTCTGCAAGAACGGGCAGAACTTTATGCGCAACATCTTTGTGCACCAGCAGTGTTTCTGTAGCATTGCACACGCCGGGCCTCTGGACTTTTGCGTTAAAAGTTATGTTGACAGCCATAGGTACATTGGCAGATTTATCAATATAAGTTGTGCAAAGGCCTTTGCCGTGAGACAATACCGGTATGGTGGACTGTTTGCGGATTTCAGAAATCATTTCTTCGCTACCACGGGGTATTAAAAGGTCAATAAATTTGTCCATTTTAACTAAATCATAAACTATTTTTCTGTCAGTTGAATCAACGAACCATACTGTATCTTTTGATAAACCGGCAGATGAAAGCGCCTGTGAAATAAGCTTTGCCAGCAGTTTATTTGAATTTATAGCTTCTTTTCCTCCGCGCAAAATTATCGCGTTGCCGGATTTAAGGCATAAGGAAGCGGAATCTACCGTCACATTAGGCCGTGATTCATAAATCATGCAGATAACACCTAATGGTACCCTGACTTTCTGGATTTTTATGCCCATAGGCCTGATCCAGGAAGAAAGTACGGTGCCGATGGGGTCATTTAACTTTATTACTTCTTTTACTGACGACGCCATATCAGCAATGCGTTTTTCATTAAGAGTAAGGCGGTCAATCAGCGCTTCTGAAAGGCCGTTTTTGCGGGCATTTGCCAGATCTTTACTGTTTTCCTTTATTATAAGGGCCTTATTTTTAAGGATTAAATCAGCTAATCTGGCAAGCACTTTATTTTTTACGGCAGTAGGTGTTACAGCCAGAGTTCTTGCTGCCTTTTTGGTTTTAGCTAATGAGTTAATTATATTCATAGTTATTTATTTTTGTTTCTTATCATGGGTAAAAGTCCGCCGGCAAGCAGCATTTCAGTATCTCGTTTATCAAAGTTATAAACGGCTTCAATGGCCATATTTACTGCACGGTTTTTCAGGATAAGCGGTTTTTTATGTTTAATAAATTCTATTACATTTTCAATCTGTATGTCGTCAAGCTGGGATATTTTTTCATAATCATCCGCATTTTTAAAAGTTACAGGCAGTACGCCGAAATTTATAAGGTTTGAACGGTGTATTCTGGCAAAAGATTTTGCCAGTACTACCGCAATGCCCAGATAGCGCAGGGTGATGGCGGCATGTTCTCTTGAAGAGCCCTGTCCGTAATTATCTCCTGCTACAATCATTCCGCATTTTACTTCTTTGGCCCTTTTAGGAAATGTTTCATCCACTCTGGTAAGTGTATATTCCGATATGGCTGGGATATTTGACCGTAGCGGCAGTATTTTAGCACCTGCCGGCAGAATGTCGTCGGTAGAGATATTATCTTTAAGTTTTATAACTACCGAACAGTTGATTTCCTGATGCAGCGGTGTAAATTCCGGTAGTGGTTTTATGTTAGGCCCTCTTTCAATTTCTGTTTTTGAATCATTCTTCTTTGGAAATACAAAGTTGGGTTTATAATCAAATATTTTAGGAATAGAAAGTGCGGGCAATTTCCCCAGTTTGCGCGGGTCAGTTATTTCACCGGCAATAGCGGCCGCTATTGCCGTTTCCGGGCTGCAAAGATACACAAACGCACTTTTTGTGCCGCTTCTGCCGGCAAAGTTTCTGTTAAAAGTACGCAGCGACACGCCCTGGGAATTAGGTGCACTGCCCATGCCTATGCAAGGGCCGCAGGTGGATTCAAGTATTCTGGCGCGTGATTTTACCAAAGTTTCCAGCGCGCCGGATTTTGCCAGCTGGGCCATTACCTGTTTTGAGCCGGGTGAAATAATAAAATCCACGTCGGTATTAATTTTTTTGTTTTTAAGCACTGAGGCAACAATCAGCAGGTCGCGGTAACTGGAATTGGTGCAGGAACCTATGCAAACCTGATGCACCTTTGTGCCTTTAAGCTCGGATACTTTTTTTACATTATCCGGATTGTGAGGGCAGGCAATCATAGGTTCAAGTTTTGATAAATCTATTTCAACAACCCCGCTGTATTCTGCGTCAAAATCCGGTTTTAATTCTTTCCAGTCTTTGGCCCTGCCCTGGGAAGCTAAAAAGCCACGGGTTACGTTATCTGAAGGAAATATTGATGTGGTCAGGCCCAGTTCTGCACCCATATTGGTAATAGTGGCGCGTTGGGGCACGGATAAATATTTCAAAGCATCGCCGGTATATTCATAAACTTTATTGGTGCCGCCTTTTACGGTGAATTTTCTAAGAAGTTCGAGGATAATATCTTTTGCGCTTACCCAGGGCTTAAGTCTGCCTGTAAGGACTACATTTACTACCTGAGGCATGGTAATAAAGTAAGGTTCACCCGCTATAGCGCAGGCAATATCCAGCCCGCCGGCACCAATGGCTATCATGCCCATGGCGCTTGAAGTAGGTGTATGGCTGTCTGAGCCAAGCAAGGTTTCTCCGGGTCTGGCAAAATTTTCCAGGTGGAGCTGGTGGCAGATACCATTACCGGGAGGCGAAAAAATGATGCCGTATTTTTTTGCTACTGAAGCCAGGTATCTGTGATCATCGGAATTTTCAAAGCCGGTCTGCAGTGTGTTATGGTCTACATAGGAAACGGATAATTTTGTTTTGATTTTACTTATGCCAAGGGCTTCCAGCTGTAAGTATACCAGCGTGCCCGTGGCGTCCTGGGTTAGGGTTTGATCTATGTTAATGGATATTTTTTCGCCGGCAGTTAAGGGCTGTTTTTTATAGGTTAAATGGTTTAATAAAATTTTTTCTGTTAAATTCATTTTTTTGGGCCTTTTAGATTAATATTTCCGTCATTGAATTACATACATAAAAACATAGGATATTTTATATTTTTTCCAGCAAAAAATCAAATAAAATAAATCAATAAACCGAAGAAATTGAATGCAACAGTATAAAAAAAGAGCCCTCATAATCTTTGAAGATAAATAAGGACTCTTTTTTTTGAGGTATTATGATAAGTAAGTTATTATCTGCGAACCATTTTAGCTCTTGCAATATCACCTTTCTTATCAATGAAATACAGATACCCTTTTGCTTTCTTCACGCCTACTTTGGCTACCTTCTGAGGTTTGCCACCTTTTTTTCCACCTCTTGCCATTTTTGCGCGGGAAACGTCTCCGTTTTTGTCAACGAAATACAGGAAACCGTCTTCCTTTTTTACGCCTACTGCTTGTACTTTCTCTGCCATTGAAAATCACCTCCTTTATAATAAAATTTGCAAAAATATGACTTAAAAAACTGACTTACTGCTTTTTTGTCAACGAATACTGCTTGCTTGCCTTCTCTACTTCTTCTGCAGTAAACGGCTTGCCGTTTTCAGGATAAACAAACAATTTTCGTTCATAATTTCTTATAATAACGCCGCTTTTTGATTTTGAAATAACGTATTCCGGCCCTACGGGTACTTTTCCGCCGCCGCTTGGTGCATCAATAACGTATGTTGGTACGGCATAACCAGTTGTGTGGCCTCTCAAACCTTCAATGATCTTTATGCCTGTGGCGACGGTGGTTCTGAAATGTGAGGTTCCTTTTGCAAGGTCACACTGATAAATATAATAAGGTCTTACGCGCATTTTCAGCAGTTCCTGCATTAGTTGTGTCATGGTTTGGGGTTTATCGTTGATGCCTTTAAGCAGAACAGATTGCGAACCCAGCGGTATTCCGGAATCTGAAAGCATGTCACAGGCCTTGCGTGTTTCTTCCGTGATCTCATTAGGGTGATTAAAATGAATGCTCATAAATAGAGGATGGTATTTTTTCAGTGTCAGGCATAGTTTTTCAGTAATTCTTTGCGGAAGCACCACAGGTACCCTGGTTCCGATGCGGATGATCTCAATATTTTCTATGGATCTGAGCGTTTTAAGATAATAATCAAGTTTTTCATCTGAAAGAAGCAGAGGATCTCCGCCGGATATTAACACATCACGGATTTCCTTGTGTTCTTTAATATACTTTACGGCAAGATGAAAATTTGCCATAGACATTCTGGTTTCACTGGAACCCACAATGCGCCTTCTGGTGCAGTGCCTGCAGTACATGGCACAGGCATCTGTGATAAGCAGTAATACGCGGTCCGGATATCTGTGTACAAGACCGGCAACAGGGCTGGTTTCTTCTTCCCCGCAGGGGTCGCTAAGCTCATTTAGGTTTGTTTTAAATTCCTGTAAGGAAGGAATGCATTGTTTTCTTATCGGACAATTCGAATCATCTTTGCTCATAAGAGAAGCAAAGTACGGGGTAATGGCCATTTTGAACATTTTGCCTGAAAAGGCTACCGCCCGTTTTTCTTCAACGGTGAGGTTTACAATTTTTTCGAGCTGTTCAAGTGTGGTTATTCTGTGCCTAACTTGCCAAAACCAATCCTGAAAATTCAAAGACCATATATTTTTAACTGAACTTCCGCCAGGTTCAGGTTCTGTCTTCATCATTACTCCTTATGCGCTTTTTCAAAAAGGTTAATTTGTGGTTCCTGGCTGGAACTGATGATTTTTTCTTTCAGCCAATGGTCAACTACATCTTTTGAAAATCTGTACTGCCTTCCTATTCTGGATGCCGGTATCTTTTTGGTTCTGATTAAGTTATATATCTTGGATTTTCCAATTCCTAAATATTGGGCCAATTGATGGACATCCATTATTTCAGGGACTTTCTCTATAGTGCCATTTTTATTATCTTCCATATTTTACCATCCTGTTTTCTTTGGTTCTATTAGTTGCCATCATTATACATCATTTACCAAATAAGTGTCAATAGGGTAAAAAAATATTCTTTTTCCAAGTTTTAGTATCTTGTGTTTAGTAGTCAACTTTAGTGGTATGTTTTAGCGTTTAGCGGTTTTTGGTTAAAAAAGCGGTGAAAAGTGAAAAATTACTTCTTGGGTGTTTGGTGGATACGCGGAGGCTGAATGTAAAGTGGTTTAACTTTCTGGTAACTGCTTCCTTTATAATAGGTGCTTAGCAAAGCCAGGGTGGATGCCCGCGGAAGAGTAGTTTTTTCATCTGTAATAATTAAACCATCAGGAAATTGTTTTAAAATCAGGTCCTTATGTTTAATAGTTTCGGTGTGCAGGCAGAAAATAAGATTTTTTTTGTTTACTTTTATTGTATCAAGATATTTATTAAGCGTATTTATATTAATAATTGAATAACCGCTGGTTTGTAAGGTTTTTCCTTTTTCGTGTTTATAGGTTGACAGATAAATGTTTTCCTGCTGGGCGTTGATGATAGGGCAGATCGTTGCGTGCGGGTTCTTATTATCGTTTTGCTGGGCAAGCACATCAAGGGTAGATATGCCGGCCATAGGTATTTTGTGTATTTGGGCCATAGTTCTTGCAAAACACAAGCCAACGCGTATGCCTGTAAAACTGCCCGGGCCGGTTGTACAGGCAATTTTTGTTATTTTTTCAACGGGTGTATTTTTAAACATTAGTTCAACTTGCGTTATAAGCATGTGGGAATGCCAGTGGTCTTCATTTATAAAAATTTCTTTTACAATTTCCACGTTTTCTTTTGCTAATGCCAGGCTGAAGGATTTGGATGATGTGTCTATTGAAAAGATCATTGTTTATAACCCTTATAAGAGATTACAATTTTTCTTGAATTGTTTTTTGTGCTTTTCATTTCTATTTTTATGTGTCTTTTCGGAATCATTCCTTTTATTCTTTCCGGCCATTCAACCGCGCAGATATTGCTGTCAGTAAAGTATTGTTCCATACCGGAATCAAAAAACTGGGGTTCATTAATTCTGTAAAGGTCTATGTGGCAGAACTTAGCATCATTTTTTATGGGATATTCCCGTACAAGCACGAAAGTAGGACTTAATATATCATTTTCAATTTTTAGGCCTCGGGCAATTCCTTTTACCAGAGTAGTTTTGCCGGCCCCTAATTCACCGGACAGGCAGATAATATCGCCCTTTTTAAGATTTTTTACCAATTCTCTGCCTATTTGCATGGTTTGGGCAGCCTTGAGTGTGTAAAAAACTTTTTTACTTGAAGTGCTGGTATGTTTTGTTGTTTTTGATTTCAAAGTTTTTACCATTCGTTTGATAATTGATTCCTTTTTTGGTTATTTCCCCTATGCAGAAATAGTTGCTGAGTGTTTTATTGGAAGTAAAGATTAGTTCATAATCTTCCCCGCCGTATAGCGCGTAATCAAGTGCAGAGGTATTAGTTAATAAGGAGTATGCTGAGAGTTGTTTTGACAGCGGGATTTTAGTTGTGTCTATAATTGCTCCGGTTTTACTTGCCCAGCAGATTAAATTTATGGAGTTTATCAGTCCGTCAGAACAGTCTATCATGCAATGGGCACGGGATGCAATTTTTTGAGCGTTTTTTATCAGTACCGGCGGATATAAATGTCTGTTTATAAGATAATTGTTTATTTCCGGTTGTAGTTTTGCCTTTTTATTTTTTCCAAGAAGGATTGCTAATCCTCCTGCGGAATCACCCAGAGGCCCGGTAACGTATATTTTATCTCCGGGTTTTGCGCCTGACCTTCTGGTAATATTATTTTTCTTTACTGTGCCGATAACGGTTACAGCTATGGTAAGAACAGCCGAAGAGTTTGTGTCCCCGCCGATTATCTGAATTCCATATTTGGAACATACTTTTGATAAGCCGTTATAAAGGTGAAGAATATCTTTAACATCTATTTTTTCAGGCAGGCCTACACCTATCAGGCAGTAGATGGGTTTATCCTTACAGCCCATGGAAGATAAGTCACTTACGTTGATTGCAAGCGATTTATAGCCCAGAGCTTCAAAGAGTTTTTTGCGGCCGCCAAGTGCTTTATCCCAGTCAAGGCTGAAATGAACGTTTTCAAAAAGCAAGTCGGTTGTAAATACAAGATTGTTTTTTGAAAATGACAGTACGGAGGCATCATCTCCGTTAGGAACAAGTGTTTTAATACCCGGCAGGGAAAGAGGTTTTTGAGGTTTTTTAAGCAATCTTTCGATTAACTTATATTCACCTAATTGTTTGAGTTTCAAGGCAGGTTGAATTTATTCTTTCTTGTCTTCTTCAGATTCTTCTTTAAGCGATGTTATACCCGCTATCACGGCTATCAATCCTCCGAAAAAAAACATAAGAGGAAATGCGCCTTTTATAAAAGTAATCATTTCCGGCAGGCAGTAATTCATTCCTACGTAAGCGGCTGTTGCAGTAAAAAGTAAACCTATCACTAATGCTAACATTTTAAATCCTCCTTAGATTGTATCTAAAACGATTTGGCTTAATATATTTGTGCCTTTGATAAGTATTTTTTCATCAATATCAAATTCAGGGTGATGCCAGGGTTTTGCTACTCCTTTTATACTTGCGCCCAGGTACATAAAACAGCCCGGTGTGGTGCGGAGATATTCTGAAAAGTCTTCCCCGCCCATGGATGGTTTTTTAAGTATTATTACTTTTTCTTTTCCCAGAACTTTCCGTGATGATTTTACAGCTGAATCTACCAAAGAATCGGTATTGATTACAGGATGTCCGTTAATTTCATAGGAAAACTTATGTTTTAAGCCGAATTCTCTGGTTTTGGAAGTTATGATTTCGTTGAATATTTTAGGAGTTTGTTTTATTAAATTGTTGCTAAAGGTTCTGAATGTGCCGGTCATTTTTATGCTGTCAGCAAAAACATTGTACCTGGTGCCCCCTTTTATGGTGCCAATGCTGATAACAGCGGGTTCTGCAGGGTTTATATGTTTGGAGACATATGATTTTAAAGCAATAACAATTTCGCTTGCGGTAAGTATGGTGTCTTTGCCTGTGTGCGGATATGCGGTGTGCCCGCCCCCGCCGTAAATTTCTATTTCAAAAGTTATAAGAGCCGCCATCATTTCGCCGTA
This sequence comes from Elusimicrobia bacterium RIFOXYA2_FULL_39_19, assembly GCA_001800285.1. Classification (GTDB taxonomy): domain Bacteria; phylum Elusimicrobiota; class Endomicrobiia; order CG1-02-37-114; family XYA2-FULL-39-19; genus XYA2-FULL-39-19. The sequence goes on from MGVC01000039.1 coordinate 10,151, forward strand.
CTTAAAACCAATCTGGCCTGATTCTAATCCCGGGCTTACGTGAATTCCGAAAATAGCGTCTACTTTTGGGTTTATTAATGCGCCCTGCTGGACAACTTTTATAGCGCCCCCTGCTGATTCTTCGTTAGGTTGAAAAATAAACTTGATACAGCAGTTTTTTTCTTCCAGGTCCTTTCTTCTGCCCGCAAGATTAAGGGCAGTGCCTAAAACCATGGCTAAATGGTTATCATGTCCGCAGGCGTGCATGATGCCGAGATGTTTTGAACTGTATGGCTTGTTGGTTTTTTCTGTCACAGGAAGTGCATCAATATCCGCTCTGATTGCTATGCATTTCGATGGTTTTTTGTTTGGTGTTTTGCCCGGCAGCCAGGCCAGTACGCCGGTAGGTTTTAAAGTTTTAAAAGCAATATTATGGGTTTTAAGAATTGAAGCTATATAAGCGGTTGTTTTAAATTCTTTATGCCCGAGTTCCGGGTGTTGATGGACATGCCTTCTGATTTCTATGATTAGTTTTTCCAGGTTTTTCATTATTGCAGTGTTTTCCTAATTGCTTTGTGTATATTAGCTATTATATCTGACGGAAGCATTGAAATCTGTGTTTTTTCTTTTGCGGCCAGGTCTCCGGCTAAACCGTGCAGGTAAACACCCGCTATACCTGTATTTAAAAGTTTTTCTTTCAGAGTGTTGCCTTTTACCTGAAATAAGAGAGCTGCTATCATCCCAGTCAAAACGTCTCCGCTTCCGCCGACAGCCATACCCGGGTTTCCTGTAGTATTTTCACAAATTTTAACGGAATCGGTGACTACTGTTGTGTTGTTTTTCAGAATACAAATTACGTTGTTATTTTTAGCAAATTTAACGGCTGTTGTAAAGCGGTTTGAAAGGATATCTTTCACGGAAAAACCTGTTAGCCGGCTGAATTCTCCAGGATGAGGTGTGATGATGGTATTGAAAGTTCTTTTTTTTAGTAATTCATAAAACCCTACTATTGAGTTTAACCCGTCAGCATCAAGCACAACTGGTATGGATACAGTTTTCAGCAGGGTTTTTACCAATGATTTGGTTCTATTGTTTATGCCTAATCCCGGGCCAATTACTAAAGCGGTTATTTTTCTTTTTTTGATAAATTCCAGTATTGCCGGCAAAGCTGACGTGTCTAATGTGCCTGCGGAAGTTTCTTTAAAAGTGCGGACCATTATTTCCGGAAATGTTTTTAAAGACACAATATTGTACTGGCTTTCCGGAATACCTAACGTTACCAGACCGGCACCTGATTTTATGCAGGCATTGGCACACAATACTCCTGCTCCGGTCATGCTTTTTGACCCGGCTAAAATAAGAATACTGCCGTAGTTGCTTTTATTGGATTTGGAATGTCTTTTTAAGATGATTTTCCGGATGTGGTTTTTAGATATTTGGGTTATTTTCAAGTTAGTTTACAGGCAAACCGCTACAGCTGCTGCGAATTCTTTGGTATGAGAAAGTGATATGGATATTTTTTTCTGGAGTTTAAGGAATTTTTTTGGAAAGATGATTTCCGGTTTGCCGTTTTGGGTATTTTTTATGCTTATATCCCGGTGTGCAAGGGATTTTTCCCCTGCCGCTTTCCATACGGCTTCTTTAGCAGCAAACCTTACGGCGTAATGCTGGGAAAAGTTTTTTTTGTTTTTACAGTAGGCGATTTCCTGCGGAGTGAATATTTTATTAAGAAATCGTTTATTCTTAATAAGTTTTTCTATGCGTTTTACTTCAATAATATCTATTCCAATATTCATAATGTTTTAAAGAATAACAGGGAGTTTTGCAACTCCCTGTTATTAAATGTACGTAATTTATAGAATTTATCTCTTAGTCCACTGGAATTTCTTTCTTGCTTTCGGTTGACCGGGTTTTTTACGTTCTACTATTCTTGAGTCACGGGTTAAAAAACCGTTGTCTCTCAGTTTTTTCTTTACGGTTTCACCTATAGTGCATAAGGCGCGTGAAATGGCAAGTTTTATGGCTTCTGACTGGCCGGAAGAACCGCCGCCTCTTACATTGATATGATAGTCAAATTTTGAAGCTTCGCCTATAAACTGGATAGGTTTAACTACTTCACTTTTTGGTTTAAGGCTCTTAAAATACTTGTCAAGCTCAAGAGAATTTACCAACATTTTGCCTGAACCTGGAAGCATTCTCACTCTTGCTATGGATGTTTTTCTTTTACCTGTTGTCCAAACCGGCCCGCTTGAACTTTTTGTTTCCTGAACAATCTTGGTTTCTTCTGACATTGTTATCTCCTTTTATTATATCTGTGCCGCATGCGGATGAGTATCGCCTGCATAAATTTTTAATCTTTTTAACATTACTGCGCGCATTTTGTTTTTCGGAAGCATTCCGCTGACCGCAGAAATTATTATATCTTCCGGTTTAGAAGCCAAAATTTCCTTATAAGATTTATACTTGTCACCGCCGGTATGGCCGGTGTAGCGGAAATAAATAAGCTGCTCAGCTTTTTTGCCTGTGGTTCTTACCTTGCTTGCGTTGATAACTATTACAAAATCCCCGCAATCCGCTCCTTTTGTGTAATAGGCCTTGTGTTTTCCCTGTAGTATCTGGGAGATTTCCGAAGACATACGGCCAAGTACTTTCCCGTTTGCGTCAAATAAGTGCCACTTCCTGGTGAGTTCGCTTGCTTTTGGGTGATACGTTTTCTGCAATTGCATTTTATTGCCCTCTCTAAATTAGATTGAAATTGTTTTTTTCATCTCACTGACTGCATTTCCAAGCCCGGTGAAAACCGACCTTGCTACAATGGAAAAACCGATGTTTAGAGCGTTCATGTTTGGTATCTTTGCTACGGGCACAACGTTAGTATAATCAAGTCCATGACCCGCATTTAAAGTTAACCTGAGCGTGCATGCAGCGTGTCCTGCCTGGATAAGCTTGGCCAGTTCACGGTTTTTGTCGCTTTGTTTTTTCATCTGCGCATACCTGCCGGTATGCAGCTCAATAGAATCCGCGCCAGCATCTTTGGATGCTTTTACCTGTTCAAGTTCCGGGTCTATAAACAGGCTTACGGCAATTCCTTTTGATTTCAGCTTGGTAACAACTTTTTGTATTTTCGACTTTTGAGATATTACGTTAAGCCCGCCTTCTGTGGTTAATTCCTGGCGTTTTTCCGGGACAATACATACTTCGTCAGGAACAATGGATAGGGCAACTCTTACTATTTCATCGGCTATAGACATTTCAAGATTAAGCGGAATTCTCAGTATTTTTCTTAAAAGATAAACATCCGTGTCATTGATATGACGCCTGTCTTCACGCAGGTGTACGGTAATACCGTCTGCTCCATGAATTTCACAAATGCCTGCGGCTACAACAGGTTCCGGATAACCGTCTTTCCGGGCCTGTCTTAATGTTGCTATATGGTCTATGTTTACGCCAAGTTTTACCATGTTCTTATTTTATGTAGAGCCAAAGTAATATTGAAAGTACAAGTGCAATTAATTTAAATTGCAGGTTGTGTACTAATTTTTCCAGAAGTTTACTAATTAGTTTTGACTTGAGCATTTTTTCGTACAAATGATTTTTTAAGTTTTTTTAAATAAATATCGCTTAATTGTTTTTGTAATTCTCCGGGTTCTATGTTTTGTTGTAAACGGCCCTCGCATGCTATTGAAATATGCCCGGTTTCTTCAGAAACTACAATTACTATGGCATCTGAAATTTCTGATATTCCTATAGCCGCGCGATGCCTTATACCAATAATTTTTGAAAGAACCATGTTGTCGCTTACTGGAAACACGCACCCGGCTGACATAATTTTAGAACCCTCAATAATCACAGCACCGTCGTGAAGAATTGATTTTGGATAGAAAATACTGGATAATAGTTCTTTGCTTATTTCCCCATTTATCAAAGTGCCTGTTTCCATATAATTTTTAAGCCCTATTTGCTGTTCTATGGCGATTAAAGCTCCTGTTTTTTTCTCAGACATTTCACAGGTTGCTGTAACAATTTCTTTTATTGCTTTTAGTTCTGAATTAATATACATTCTTTTTAAAGGTTCACCGCCAAGTTGTGCCAGTGCCTGTCTTAATTCCGGTTGAAAAACAATAGCGAGAATTATCGGAGATATTGTCCAGAATTTTTCAAGAATCCAGCTAAGCATTCTCAGGTGAACAATTTGGCCTACAAAAATTGTAAACAAGGCCAAAATTATTATACCTAAAAGTATTTGTACTGCCCTGGTTCCGCGTATCAGCAGAATAAGTTTGTAGAAAATCCAGGCTACTACGAGAATGTCTAAAACAGTTATGAAGTAATTTATGATTGAGTTGCTCATTTTTATTTTCTATTGCTAATTAAATTTAACATATCTAAAAACTGACGTGTTTCTAAAACATCGTGTGTCCTGAAAATCTTAACACCGCTTAAATAAGCCCAGGCAGTGCAGGCTAAAGTGCCGGAAAGCCTTTGGTTTGCAGGAATCGGGTTTTTCTCGCTGCCTAGCAGTTTTCCTATAAAAGATTTTCTTGAAATTCCAAGAACAAGCGGCTTATTCAATGAAACAAAACTGCTTATATTCGAAAGAACGTCTATATTATGTTTTGCTTTTTTGCCAAATCCAATACCTGGGTCCAGGAGAATTTTATTTTCTTTAATCCCGTTTTTTCTTGCATAATCTGTCCGGTTTTTCAGATAAGAGTAAATTTGTTTTACTGTGTTTTTGTAAACCGGATTTTTCTGCATATCTTTTGGTGTCCCCTTGATATGCATTAAAATTACGTGAGCATTTTCTGACGCAATTACTTCTGCCATCTGCGGGTCAAAATTCATGGCAGAAATATCATTTACTATTTTTGCTCCTGCCTTAATAGCTGTCCGCGCAACAGAAGCCTTGTATGTATCAACAGATATAATAATGTTTTTAAAGCGTTTGGCAGCCTGAGTTATAACCGGAATTACTCTTTTTATTTCTTCATCCTCGGTTACAGGTTCAGCCCCGGGTCTTGTGGATTCCCCTCCGACATCAATAATATCAGCACCCTGGGAAATCATTTCTTCTATTCGCAATAATGCCTTGTCGGCAGAATAATTTATTCCACCGTCGTAAAATGAATCAGGTGTAACGTTTAAAATTCCCATTATCAGAGGTTTTTTGGATTTAAGCAAAATGTCAAAGTTCATTGTTAATTTTTTATTAAGCTCAAAGCTTCCGAGCGGGTTCTTGCGTCTTTTAAGAAAGTTCCTCTTACGGCGGATGTAACTACAATGGTGCCCGGTTTTTTTACGCCTCTCATAGAAAGGCATAAGTGTTCGGCTTCGGCAATTACAATTACACCTATAGGTTTTACATGTTTCATTATTGCATCTGCTATATGTTTTACAATTCTTTCCTGAAGCTGCAGCCTTTTGGAATACATTTCAACCAGGCGGGCCAGTTTGGAAATACCGAGCAATCTTTTTTTGTGCGGGATGTAGGCAATATGTATCTTTCCGTAGAAAGGGACCAGGTGGTGTTCACAGATGGAATAAAAAGGGATGTTTTTTAGCAGTACTATTTCGTCATATTGTTCTTCTTGATAGTAGATTGAAAGAACATCTTCTTCTTTTAATTTGTTACCGCTTAAAGCTTCTTCGTAGTAATCCGCAACTCTTCTGGGAGTACCCTTTAAGCCTTCCCTGTCAGGGTTTTCACCGACAGAAATCAAAAGTTCTCTTATAGCTTTTGAAAGGCGTTCTTTGTCAATATTAGTTTGCATATTGCCCGGGGATTTCTGCATTTTGTTTTGTTGTTTCGCCCTTTATGATAGCTTCAATTTCATCGGCATCAATAACTTCTTTTTCAATAAGTTTCTCAGCCAGAAGTTTTAGTTTATCAATATTTTGTTCAATAAGCATTTTAGCGCGTTTTTCAGCTGTTTCGATTATATCTTTTACTTCTTCGTCAATGATTTGTGCTGTGTTATCCGAATGCTGTCTGTCTCTTTGAACAAGATCGCGGCCCAAAAATGTTTCTTCTTCACGTTTACGTAAAGATATGGGCCCCAACTTTGTGCTCATACCGTATTCGCAGACCATTTTTTGCGCTATTTCAGTTGCTTTTATGAGGTCATTCTGTGAACCGGTGGTTATTTCATTGAAAATTATTATTTCAGCAATTCTTCCGCCTAAAATTGCGGTAATACGGCTTGTTATTTCAGTTCTGGTTGTTATAAACCTATCTTCTGTTGGAAGCTGAAGTGTATAACCCAGGGCAGGGCCTCTGGGAATTATGGAAATTTTATGTACAGGGTCTGATTCGGGTATCAGTCTTGCTACCAGGGCATGACCTGCTTCGTGAAAAGCAACGATCTTTTTTTCTTTTTCGGAAATCATTCTGGATTTTCTTTCCGGCCCGGCTATAACTCTGTCAATGGCTTCTTCAAGTTCGGACATTTCAACTGCGGTTTTATTTCTTCTTGCTGCTAAAAGAGCGCCTTCGTTAACAAGATTTGCCAAATCAGCGCCTACAAAGCCGGGTGTTCTTCTGGCTATTACATTAAAATCAATTTCAGGAGCAAGTTTTATATCTTTTGCATGAACTCTTAATATTTCTTCTCTGCCTTTAAGATCCGGCGATGGTACAACAACGTGCCTGTCAAACCTTCCCGGTCTCATTAACGCCGGGTCCAGTACATCCGGGCGGTTGGTTGCGGCTATAAGAATGACACCTTCTCTGGTATCAAATCCGTCCATTTCTACAAGCAACTGGTTAAGAGTCTGCTCTCTTTCATCGTGGCCGCCGCCAATGCCGGCAAATCTGTGCCTGCCTACAGCGTCAAGCTCATCAATGAAAAGCAGGCAAGGCGCGCTTTTTCTGCCCTGGTCAAATAAATCGCGTACACGGCTTGCGCCTACACCAACAAACATTTCTACGAATTCACTGCCGCTGGAAGAGAAGAAAGGCACGCCCGCTTCTCCTGCAACAGCTTTAGCCAGCAGGGTTTTTCCTGTGCCGGGTGCGCCGTAAAGAATTACCCCTTTAGGTATTTTCCCGCCAAGTTTCTGAAATTTTGCCGGATCTTTTAAAAATTCAATGATTTCCTGAAGTTCTTCTTTGGCTTCAGTACAACCGGCTACATCGGCAAATGTTATTTTAGTTTTTTTGACTCCCTGAAGTTTTGCTTTGCTTTTTCCAAATGCAAAAACCTGTTTTCCTCCGCCCTGCATCTGTCTCATCATAAAATACCAGACTAAGAAAAAAAGCAGTATCCAGCCGATGTTTGCAACTATGGCGGTAAGCAGGCTGTGTTCGCTTTCTCCGGAATATTTTACGTTATGTGCTTCCAGGTCTTCGGTGAGTTTAGAATCCGTTACTTTTATGGTTTCAAAAATTACATCCTTATCATCATCTGATGTATAAGTGCCGGTAATGGTTTCGGTTTTGATTCTAATTTCTTTTACTTTGTCTGCTTTTATTTTGGCTTTAAAATTTGAATATGCCATTTCCTCTTTTGGTTGTACATCACTGATGAGTTTCATGACGGTTATAACGCCAAGAAATACCAGTGCCCATATAAAGATACCTTTTGTATTAGTTTTTTTCATTTTTTATCGGCCTTTTCAAGTGGAATGTTATTTTATTTTTACGTTTTATGACGGTAATATTGTTTATTAATGCTGACTGTTTGTTTGATGAAAGGAAGGCAAAAACATTTTCGGTGTATTTTGAGGAATCTCTAATCCCTAAATAGAGAAGAATGTATTTTACTATCTTCCATTGCAAGTATGAATTATACTTTAAAAAATCATATAAATCAAGGTCTACGGATGATGTCTTTTTAATGATTATTTTATTTAAAATAGATAATAGGATGTTCTGAAAGTGTTGTTCTTTGACAGCTGACCATTTGCATAGGCTTACCAAATGGGCGGATATATTCGGGTTTATTTTTTTTAGTAATGGTGTTATTTTGTTTCTTACTATGTTTCTCGTATGAATATTTTTTTTATTGGATGTGTCAATGCAGAAAGAGATTTTGTGGTTTTTTAGAAATCTATTGATTTCAGGCTTGCTGATATTAAGAATTGGCCGGATTATTTCGATTTTTGTGCCTGAAATGTTTCTTTTAACCGGAATTGCTGTAATTCCCTCTTCGCAGGTGGATCTTAGCAGATTAAGAATAATGGTTTCAGTCTGGTCGTCAAGGGTATGCCCTGTAGCGATTTTGTTAAAACCGTGTTTTTTGGCGATTTCTGTTAAAGCAGAATACCTGGCCTGGCGGGCTTGAGCTTCTATACCCATTTTTGTTTTTGGTATTTTAATGTTTTCAATAAACACCTGAAGTTTTAAGTCTTTTGCGGTTTTTAAAATAAATGCAGTTTCTTTTTTTACTTCCTTTGGCCGCAAATTATGGTTTATATATGCTACGCCAAGTTCAAAACACATTTTTTTTTGCAGAATAAGCAGTAAATTTAGCATACAGATAGAATCCGGCCCGCAGGATACTGCTGCAAGTAATCTATCTTCAGGAAAAATCAGCTGGTTTTCCCTGTTGTTTTTCAGAAGTTTATCAAAAAGTATTTTTTGCATAAAAATATTTTAAAAAGTCGGCTTCAAATCCTTTGTATGTTCAAAAGTAAATGGAGCCAAAGGGATTTGAACCCTCAGCCTCTGCGTTGCGAACGCAGCGCTCTCCCAGTTGAGCTATGGCCCCATAAGTTAGAAATTGTAAGGGTATGTAAAAACACCTTTTTCAGTAATAATTGATTTTATCAGTTCAGCAGGTGTTACATCAAAGGCAGGATGGCGCGCCAGGACATTTTTAGGAGCCATTCTTTTTTTTGCAATAGTAGTTACTTCTTCGGAAGAACGCTCTTCAATAGGTATTTCTTTTCCGGTTTTTTTGTTTAGATCTATGGTAGATGTTGGCGCTGCCACATAAAAAGGTATATTATGGAAACGGGCAAGTATAGCTAGTGAATAGGTTCCTATTTTGTTTGCTGTATCGCCGTTTTTGGTAATTCTGTCAGCCCCAACAATGATGGCTCTGACATTTTCTGTATTCATTATATAGCCTGCCATATTGTCCGTGATAAGGGTTACAGGCACATGCATTTGTTTTAATTCCCAGGCTGTTAAGCGTGCTCCCTGCAGATAAGGCCTTGTTTCATCGGCATAAACCATTTGCACCTTTCCCTGCTTGTGTGCTTCGGTAATTACGCCGAGTGCAGTTCCTATGCCGCCTGTGGCTAATGCGCCGGCATTACAGTGGGTAATTATTTTGCTGTTTTTTTCTATCAAGCTGGCGCCGAATTTGCTGATTTTTCTGTTCATTTCTACGTCTTCTTCCCATACATTCAGCGCTTCTTTTTCGATTTTGTCTTGAACAAATTTTATTTGTTTTTGTTCGTTTCCGAATTCTTCGCTATCAATAGAAAATTGTACAAGCCTGTTCATCATTCTCTGTACGGCCCAGAAAAGATTTACTGCCGTAGGCCTGGATTTTACTAAATGATCTCCGGCCTTTTTTACGTATGTTAAAAGTTCGTCAACAGTCTTAAACTTTTTTTCTTTGCTTGCCAGCGCCATTCCGAAAGCGGCTATGATGCCTATGGCCGGTGCTCCGCGGATTACCATGTCTTTTATAGCTTTAGCTACCTGGATATGGTTAGTTGCAGGATTAAAAACAACCTTGTCCGGCAAAAGCAACTGGTTCATTATATAAGCTTTATGGTTTTTCCAGTATAAAGGCCTGATGTTTTTCATGGATTTGTTGTGTTAAGGGATTGTTTCTAATACCTGGTGGAGTTCTTCTTCGGTTTTCCCTTCAAGTTCGATTATTTTTTCTCTGCCACGGTGGCCGCGCCTTAAAAATACTTTTGACTGTTTCACTTCAAAAAACTCTGCCAGAAACTTCAATAGCATTTTGTTTGCTTTTTCATCTACTGCCGGTGCGGATACTTTTACTCTGAGGATGGAACCAAGGCGAGATACAATTTCCGTTTTCTTGGAATTTGGTATCACGCGGACCTTGATTATCATTGCGGGTATACCCCCTATGGTTGCCTTTAACCCGGTTAAATGGGTTAAGTTATCTCTTCAACTCGCAGGATCTTTGCTTTGCAAGTTTTATCGCAGAGATAATTATTTCAGCTAATTTTCTGTTTTCAAAGTGTTTAACAGCCTGTTCGGTTGTTCCGCCGGGAGACGTTACTTTCTGCCGGAGTACTGCAGGGCTGTCTGTGGAATTTATCAAAAGCTTGCCTGCGCCGTATAGAGTCTGCGCAGCAAGTATGCCTGCTTCTTTTTCTTTAAAACCAAGTTGAATTCCGGCTTTTTGCATAGCTTCTGCAAGGTAAAATAAGTATGCAGGGCCGGACCCGGAGATTGCTGTAACTGCGTCAAACCGGGTTTCTTTTAAAAGAATAGTTTTGCCCAGAAGTTTGAAAATGTCCTGTATAGTTTTCTGATGATTATTGCCGGCATATTTACCCTTGCATATTGCTACCATGCCTTCGCTGACAAAAAGAGGCGTGTTGGGCATGGTGCGTATAACAGGTATTCTGCCCAGGTATTTTTCTATGAATGCCGTGGTGATACCGGCGGCAACAGAGACAACTAACTGGCTTTTGTTTAGCCTGCCTGAAATTTCACAGAGCAGGTCTTCAATCTGCTGGGGTTTTACTGAAAGAAACACAATGTTGCTGGATTTTAAAAACTCAGTATTTGCAGTAGATGTTTTTATGCCGTATTTTTTTGAAAGCAAAGACAGTCTTTCTTTTTTTATATCGGCACAATAAATCCTGTTTTTGAAAGAACTGTCAGTTTTAATAAGCCCTGATATTACAGCCTCTGCTATGTTTCCTGAACCAAGAAATAGTATATTGTTTTTTTTCAAGTTAATTATCTCTGAAAATAGCCGAACCCACTCTTACCATGTTGGCCCCTTCTTCAATGGCAGTTTCAAAGTCATTTGACATGCCCATTGAAAGCACCGGGTTTGACTGGTACGGTTCCGGCAAATGTTTCTTTATAGTTTCAAGTATGTTTCTTGCTTTTGCAAAGTAGGGCCTGGCATTTTCCTGATCTTCAAAAAAAGGCGCCATAGCCATGATTCCGCAGAAAGTTATATTTTTGTATTGTCTACAATTCTCAAAAAAAGCTGTTATTTCTGTGTCAGCTAACCCGAACTTTGTAGGTTCAAGCGATACTTTAACTTCTGCCAGGCAATTTTGGGTTTTTCCCAGTTTGGCGGCCTGGTTATCAATCTCTTCAGCAAGGCGGAGACTGTCTACGGACTGTATAAAATCAAACATTTTTACTGCATATTTAGCTTTGTTTGTTTGCAGGTGGCCTATCAGGTGCCATTCTAAAGCTGGCGGGAGGCACTGGTTTTTAGCTTCCGTTTGCAAGGCAGTAAATTTACCCGTTGCTTCCTGAATTTTATTCTCACCAATGGATTTAACGCCCAAATCAATGACCTGTATTATTTTTTCAATTGAAACGGTTTTTGTAACCGCCACAAGAGATATATCTTTGCCTGTTCTGCCTGATTTTTTGGCAGATTTTTCAATTTTTTCAAATAATCCGTCAAGATTATCCTTAATCATTGGTAAATTATATCAAATTTCCGTTAGAAAATCAAACAGCCCATTTTCAGCCAAAAAATGTTGTTTTTAAGCCATTTTTTTTGTATCATTAAGGACAAATTTATGAAAAACATGAAAATTTTTGGTTTAACAGGTACCAATGCGGCTGGAAAAGGTGAAGCAGCAAAATATTTGCAAAAAAAGGGTTTTTCCTACTTTTCTTTATCAGATGTATTGCGTGAAGAAATGGCTGTTCTTGGTATTGAGCCTACCCGTGATAATCTGATTAAATTCGGTAATGGTATGCGAAAAAAGTTCGGTCCTAACGCTTTGGCCATAAAGGTAAAACCTAAATTAAAGAGCAAATCCATAGTAGACAGTATAAGAAACGTAAGTGAAATTAAGGAATTAAGAAAAATCCCGGGGTTTAAGCTGATAGCTGTAGATGCCCCCATTGAAGTAAGGTTTGAAAGAGCAGTAAAACGCAATAGAATAGGTGATGCGGTAACTCTAAAGGATTTTATAAAAAAAGAGAAAAAGGAATATTCTTCAAATCCTACCAGTCAGCAGTTATTGAAATGTATGAAAGAAGCTGATATAAGAATAATAAACGGCACTTCGTTAGCTGATTTACATAAAAATATTAAAAAATCACTGAAAATATAACCGGAGGATATAATGGTAAGGCCAGATTGGGACGAATATTTTTTAAAAATGGCTTTTTTAGTTGCGGAAAGATCTACCTGCAGAAGGCATCATGTAGGGGCAGTGATTGTCCGTGATAAAAAAATACTTACTACCGGTTATAATGGTGCTCCGTCAGGCACGCAGGATTGTTTAAAACTAGGCTGTTTAAGAGAAAAACTAAATATCCCTTCAGGTACCCGCCATGAAATTTGCAGGGCTGTACACGCAGAACAAAACGCTATTATTCAGGCTGGTCTGCACGGTATAAGCATAGAAAATGCTACCTTGTACTGTACCCATTCCCCGTGCAATTTATGCGCCAAGATGATAGTAAATGCAAAGGTTGCCAGATTTGTTACCTGTACAGATTATGCGGATGAGTCTTTTAGGAAGTTATTTAAAGAAGTGAAAGTAAAATTTGAAAAAATCAAAAAACCAACCTTAAAAATTTCTATTCTGGATTAACCCCGATTTTATTTGTTTTCAATCCTTTCAAAAACAACATTTCTACTACCATTAAATACTTTATTGAAAGTCCTTCCGAAGCTATAATTTTAAAATGGCGAATAGCCATGCCTATTAAAGGTTATTCTAGCGAAGGAGGACTACTACTAAGGTTGGGTTTTTAAACTAGGATTGTTCCAATAGCATATTTAACGCCCGTGTATTTTTATGTTATCAGCATATTCAATTACTTCTTTTAAATATTTTTTTGCAATTCCTTTTTCTTGCTTCATCTTTTTCTCTACAATTTTATAATTTTTATCACTATTTAACACAATATCTACCAATGCATTGAATACTTCTTCTGAATAACTTGCGTTATTAACTGTTTTTTCATTTTTTTCTATAGACTTTATTAACACATCAATAACCGAAACATCACCTAATTTACCTAAATAGTATGCGCTATCTCTTGATACATACATTTTAACAGGATTTTCTATGAACAGTGATAACCAATTAATGTTATAATTGTAATTGTACCCAAACTTACAAAACACATAAGCAATAGCTAAACTCTCCCTAAATCCTATTCTTGTGGTTTCTTTTATTTCAAGAAACGATATAATTTTTTCTTTATACTGAATATTATCACAGAACTCACTCAAAGCTATAATGCTTTCAATAGCTACACGTGGACTTGGATCATTTGTTGTTTCTAGTAAAAATTCTACAGATTCTGGAATTTTTAGCTTTCCTAATGCCCCTACTGCATTAGCCCTAGCCTCATCATCCGAATCGTTTTTTATAATATTTTCCAATGAACTCAGTGAGGGTTTGGAATTACTTTCGCTGAAAACAGCCATCGCGGAATTATTGATAGATTTGTTTGTGGGTTGTTGACAAAATAGAATATTAGTAGAAAATATTGAAATTAATAAAAATATTATTACTCTATTTTTCATTATTTTACCTCATAACGACGAATTAATCTTTTCTACAACAATCTTTACTTTTTGAAATTCTGATTTATGTATATTAAAAGTACTACAAAACAGTTTGGTATTTAAACCCTTATGGGGAGTTTTTTGGATTTGAGGTAAGCTTTTACTTTATAGATTGGGTATTCATCGTAGTGGAATATGCTGGCAGCCAGGGCGGCATCTGCTTTACCTTTAGTTAATACATCGTATAGGTGTTTGGGTTCCCCTGCTCCGCCGGAAGCAATAACCGGTATGTTTATAGATTCGCTGATAGTTTTTGTTAATTCAATGTCATAGCCGTTTTTGGTACCGTCTGCATCAATGCTGGTAAGCAGAATTTCACCTGCACCGAGCTTTTGTACCTTCCTTGCCCAGGAAACGGCATCTATACCCGTTGGTGTAGAGCCTGCATTTATAAATACTTCCCATTTTTTATTTGCCACCTTTTTGGCATCTATGGCAACCACAATACATTGCGAACCGAACTTATCTGAAGATTCTTTTATAAGATTTGGCGTTTTAACGGCTGATGTATTAATAGATATTTTATCTGCACCGGCATTAAGCAGATTGCTGATATCTGAAAGTATTTTTATTCCCCCGCCTACTGTTAACGGAATAAAAACGTTTTCTGCGGTTTTTCTTACCACCTCAAATGTGGTTTTTCTTTCTTCAATAGTCGCCGTGATATCTAAAAATACCAGTTCATCTGCGCCGTTTTTGCTGTATTGTTTTGCTGTTTCTACGGGGTCACCGGCATCACGCAGGTTTTGAAAATGAATACCTTTTACAACTCGGCCGTTTTTTACATCAAGACATGGTATAATTCTTTTAGTTAGCATAATTATTTAGTAAGTTGAACGAAATTAGCCAGTAGTTTTAAACCTTGCTGAGAGCTTTTTTCCGGGTGAAACTGCATGCCGATAATGTTGTTTTTTTGAACAATAGATGGAAACGTAATGCCATAATTTGTTGTGGCTGTGACTGTCTTTTTATTTTTTGGTTTACAGTAATAGGAATGCACAAAATAGAAATATGAATTGTTTTTAACGTTTTTAAATGTTTGAGATTTTTCCGTCTTGCATAAGTAGGCGGGATCTTTCTTGAGAGGTGGAATATTTGAGATTTGAAATTTTACTTCATTCCAACCCATTTGCGGCAGTTTTACCTTAGCTGAGAGTTTTTCTACAGTGCCATCTATAAGGCACATGCCTTTTGTTTTCCCGCCTTCAGAACTTTGTGAAAAGAATAACTGCATACCCAGGCAAATACCCAGCACCGGCTTACCGGCAGAAACAGACTGTTTAATTGTTTCAAGCAATCCGCTTTCTTTTAGCATCTTAATAGCGGGTTTAAATGCACCCACACCCGGCAGAATAATGCCGTCGGCTTTAGCTACAATGGACATATCCGTTGTTACCACAGGATTACCGCCGAGTATTTCTACCGATTTGGTTATACTGCGCAGATTTCCTACACCATAATCTATTATTGCTATCATGTTAAATTTCCCTGATTACCGTTTCAAAGAATAGTTCCTCCACCAAGAACGGTGTTTGCTTTATAAAACACTATACTTTGGCCGGGTGTTATTGCGCGCTGGGGCTCATCAAATACTATTTTACAAATTTCCGGCTTTAATTGAAATATTTGCGCATTAGCTTCTTTGTGTTTATAGCGTATTTTGATTTTTGCTTTTAACGGAAATCTAATATCGGTTTCAGGAATAAGCCAGTTAATATCGCCGGCAAGAAGTTCCTTGCTGTACAAATCCTGTTCATTTCCCAGAACTACAGTATTGGTTTTTGGAAGAAGTTTTACAACGTAGGCCCGCTTGCCAAGCGAAATACCCAGCCCGCTTCTTTGCCCGATAGTAAAATTAAATATTCCGTTATGAGTACCAAGTTTTTTACCGGAAAGGTCAAGTATTTCACCTTTTTTGGAAGTTATACCGTGCTTTTTTATGAAATCCCGGTAACTTTTATCGTGTATAAAACAGATTTCCTGGCTTTTGGGTTTCTGGGCTACAGATAAAACGGCTTTATCAGCTAATGCTCTTACTTCAGCTTTTGTATAACCGCCAAGAGGCATTAAAATTCTGCTTAGATTTTCTTTTTTTATTGAGTAAAGCCAGTAAGACTGGTCATTATTGTCATCTTTACCTTTACATAAGCTGTAGTGTTTGGTTTTGGCGCCGTGTTTGATAACAGCATAATGGCCGGTAGAAAGATAGTCAAACCCCATAGCAAGAGCTTTTTCAAGTAAAATTCTGAACTTTATCTGCCGGTTACAAATTATGCAGGGGTTTGGTGTGAGGCCTTTTAGGTAACTTTCACAGAAAGGTTTTATAACATTTTTATTAAATTCATCTCTAAAATCTATGGTGTAATGTGGAATGTTCAGTTTGCCTGCAACTTTTTTGGCATCTAACACATCATCAAGCGAGCAGCAGAGCTTACTATTAGTTTCTGTTTTTTCTTCACAGGGCCAGATGCGCATAGTAATGCCTGCAATGTCATAACCCTGCTGTTTAAGCAAAACTGCCGCTACCGAAGAATCTACTCCGCCGGACATGGCCACTGCAACTTTTAAGTTTTTTTTGTTTTTTGAGGAAGGTGTCATAGGTTCATACTGCCGGTGCGGTAGCCTTCAAGGTCAATGGTAATGTATTTATAGCCCAATGTTTTAAATTTGCGCAGTATTTTTTCTGAAGTGTTAGTATGAAACAGCTTGTTTATTTGTTCTTTTGAAACTTCTATTCTTGCTATTTCTCCGTAGTGGCGTACCCGCACATTGTAAAATCCCAGGCCGCGCAGATAGTTTTCTGCTTTATCAATTTTCGTAAGGCTGTTTGTGGTTATTCTTGTTCCATAAGGAATTCTTGATGCCAGGCAGGCCATTTGCGGTTTGTTCCACGTAGGCAGTCTTAGGTGTCTGGAAATTTCGCGTACTTCCTGTTTGGTGATTTTGTTTTCAAGCAACGGGCTTTTTACTTTAAACTGTTTTACTGCTTTTCTGCCGGGCCTGAAATCTGACAAATCATCATAATTAGACCCGTCAAAGATTACCGGTATGTTGTGCTTCTTAGCAATGGCAGTAATTTTGGCAAACAACTCGTGTTTACAGTGGTAACATCTGTTTTTCGGGTTTTTATTAAATTCAGGGTTTTGAAGTTCAAGCGTGTTTATAGTGATGGCATTGACGGAATATTTTCTTATAAAACTGAGGGCTTGTTCTTTGTCTTTTTGCGGATAGGTTTCAGAAAAAGCGGTTACGGCAAGGACGTTTTGTTTACCTAACACATCGCAGGATAGTTTAAGCAGCAGGCTGCTGTCAACTCCGCCGGAATAGGCAATAACGGCCTTATTAAATTTAGAAATGTAACTTTCTAAACATTTAAGTTTTTTTAATGCGGGTTTATTAAGAAAGGACATGTGATTAGAAAACTATTATTCGGGCGTTTCGTACTTTTTCTGACAACCTATGCAGTATCTTACCCAAGGCATAGCTTTCAAACGATTGAAAGTGATTACTCCGGCGCAGGATTCGCAAGCGCCAAAACTTTCTTTTTCAATCTTTCTAAGAGCGGCTTCAATAGCATCAAGCATTACTTTTTCATTATTGGTAAGTTCAAAAAGTATTTCTTTTTCTACGGATTGAGTGGCGCTGTCTACTTCATCGCCAATTTCATTATCCGGCATATCTTCATGTTTTTTGCGGGATACAATTTTAAGCAGGTCTTCCCTTTTTTCAGAAAGTACTGCTTTAAGTTCTTTAAGCTGAGTCTTGTTGATGTGTAAAGAATCTTTTCTTTCTTTCGTTTTCAATGCTTTTTTAACTTTTGGTGCTTTTTTTGGTTTTAAAACTTTTTTCACTTTTGCCGCTTTTGTGATTTTTGTTGCTTTTTTCGCTTTTTTCTTAGCCATTGTATACCTCTCCGTTTCAAGTAATTTACATAGTTACAACTTTGATGGTTTTTAAAAAGTCTGTTTCCTGCCCGCTTACTCTGATATCTTTTTCAGACAAATCAATCAGATACTCGCAAATTTCTTTGGTTATCCTCTCTCCGGGTATAAGTACCGGAATTCCCGGCGGGTAGGGTGTCAGCGTCTGGGCTGATATGTGCCCTACTGCCTTTTTTAATGGTACACGTTTTGTGTTGGAGCTGAAGAAAATATCACGGGGCATCATAACCATTTCCGTTGAAAGAGAAGGCAGGTCAAGAACCCAGTTTTTCTGTTCTCCGTGGTATTTTACGTCAATTTCTTCCAGTGCTTTATAAAGCTGAGATATATCCTTTTTCTCTGTTCCTATGCCTGTAATGGCTATCATGTTAAAAATATCAGCACAATCAACCTGGACATTGTACTCCTTTGCAAGAATATCTTCAATCTCGTATCCGGTAAGGCCGGTTTTTGTGACATTTATGGTAATTTTGGTTACATCCAGGTCATAGCCCAGAAGTTTTATATCGTTGCGCGAAAAACAGGAAAAATTATTCAGCTGGTTGATTTTATCTCTGCCCTGGTTGGCCCAATGGATAATTTTATTAAACATTTTTTCGCCGCTTTCAACGGCCTGTTTTCTTGCCAGGTCCATACTGGCCAGAGTAAGGTAGTTCGGGCTGGTGGTTTGAAGCATAGATACAATTTTTTTAGTGCGTGCCAGTTCTACTAGTTCGGAATTAAAATGCAGCACGGAACCCTGAGATAAAGCAGAAAGAATTTTGTGTGTAGACTGCACGCATAAATCCGCGCCCGCTTCTACGGCGGAAATAGGCAGGTCTTTGTGGAATTTTAAATGCGGGCCATGAGCTTCATCAACTAAGAGAATTTTTCCCTGCTTGTGGCAGATTTCAGCTATTTTTACCAGGTCCGTGGCAATACCGTTATAGGTGGGGCTGGTTATAAATACTGCTTTTGCTTCAGGAAATTCTTTTAAGGCGGCTTCTATCTGATCCGGAGAAGAATCAAGAATGATATCAAGGTTTTTATCTATTTTTGGTTGCAGCCATATAGGCCAAATGCCTGAAAGAATAATTCCGGATAAGGCTGATTTATGGCAGTTTCTGGAAAGAATTACAGAGTCCGTGGCATTGCAGGAAGATAACAGCATGGCCAGATTGCCTACGGAAGAGCCGTTTACCAGGAAGAAAGAATTAGAAACACCGTAGGCTTGCGCCATAAGTTCCTGAGCCTTTTTAATCGGGCCTACAGGGTCATGCAGTGAATCTACTTCCGGAAATACAGTAACATCAAAATAATAGGCGTTTCTGCCGGTAAAGGATTTTAGTCTTTTATCTATGCTGTTGCCGTTTTTATGGCCGGGTGTATGGAAAGATGTAACCTTGCGTTTGGCGTGGTTAAGAAGGGTATCAAATAAGGGTGTTTTTGATTGAGCTCTCATTTAATTACTTGCTTGAAAAACTGGGATATTTTCAGTGCGCTATATGATATTTATTTTTGATATTATTGTCAAGCGCATTTATATGAATATATATGTTCAAATTTTAATATTTTTTCCGTCTATTACAAATAAACCGTTTCCTAAGTGATGCGGGGTTCGTGCTTTTGCTGTATTTAAATGACTTTTATAAAGGTCTTTTTCAACTTCTGCGTGCAGGACTTTGCCGATAAAAAGATTTATGCCGTCGTATTCTTTTTTGTTGTATAATGCGCACTCAATGGTTGCCAGGGCTTCTTTAATTACCGGTACGCTGGTTTTCTTTCCTTTTAATGCAGTGATTCCCGCCTTTTTAAACTTGTTTTCTTTTGTGCCGGAAACAGAACCGCAGATTTTTATGGTTTTAAGGTGTTTTCCCCCAAAAATGTTTATTGCAAATTCTTTGTATTTTGAAATAAGTTTTGATGTGTAGTGTGTAGAAGCAACACAGATAATCACTAAGGCAGGGTCATCATTTAAGGGTGTTAGCCAGGCTATGGAAGAAACGTTGATTTCATTTTTCGGTACTGAACCGCTGCTGACAACTACACAGGGCCCGTGGTTTATAAGATGGTAATATTCACTGATTTTCAGTGCTTTTTTCATAGTGAAATATATTACATCTTTATTTCGTAAATATCAACAAAGTTATCGTTGTATATTTTGACGGTATAAGAACCCAGAAATTTATTTAAAGCAGAGATGTATTTCTTCTCCCGGAATCTGGCGGGTGTTAAGCGTATAAACTCAAGTTTATTAAAAAGAATGTAGCGTATATTCTGTGTTTTAAACCGATTCGCCATGTCTTTTAAATCTGCCGATTGTTCCATTAATTCAAATAAGTACGGCTTATCATAAGGAGAACTGCAGATTGAAGGTACGTCACAGTAAAACTGACGCGTTTCCCCCGCCAGTAATACTTTGCCAGGGGTTACAGCACAGGCTGATTTTAGAAATGTGTAAGCTTTATATGAAGGAGTGCGGTAAATCCCGGGATGCTCCATGTAGAGGTAAGTTTCCGTATTGATTTGTCCGGTAATAATTTTAAGCCCGTGGTATTTTGTCTGAAAGATTACCAACAGCCAGTAGAAGTTTAGTGCAAGAAGTAGAGCCAGTAAAGTACTTAAGTTTCTGCGGTGGTAAAGTCTAAGCGATACAGGAATAAAAAGAAACAGCAGGAACGGAACCAGGTGCCGGATCATGTGTGTAGAGAAAAGCCAGATTAGAAGTACAGAAGAGAATAAGTATGATGCGTGTCTTAGTTTTGCGTTTTTAAAACCGAAAAAAAGAAACGGCAGTAACATTAAAAAAACCGGGCCGGTAAAACCTGCCCTGCCTTCACCGGTTGCAAAAAAAGCCGAGCCTACTAAATTGCGTAACCCGTTAATTGAGGAAGTTAGGCCGGAATAACCGTGGCGTGCATCAAGCAGATAATTGTTTAATGTTTCACTGCTAAATGTGCCTGTACCAAAAAGATTTGTTAAGTACGGAAAAAACGGATTCCCGCAATAAACATAGTTTTTCAGCCACCAGGGTATTAAAAGCAAAAAGATTATGGAAATAAACCCTGCAGTTACAGTAGTAATATCGGCAAGCCGGTTATTTTTATGTTTATAGATTATCCCCGCCAGTAGAATTGGGATACAGAAACCTGCGGTATATTTTGTTGATAAAGCCAAGCCCAGCAGAAAAGCTGATAAATAAAGAAGTTTAACGTTTTTATTTTTATAAAACCATAAAGCATACAGTGCTACAGCCCAAAACAAAAAAAGTGTCATCAGAATATCTGAACCGGTACACCAGAGGTTTAGCGCGGTTATCGGAATGCTTAAAAACATCAGTAGCGCCGGCCCCCTTCCTTTTATATATATGCTGTAAAGCAAAAGGCTTCCTAAATAGAAGTTAATGATTTTAACCAGGTAAATGTCGTGAAAAATCAGGCCGTAGGAAAAAACCATTCCGGACAGATTTGGCAGGCAGGAAAAAATGTTATGCGGTAGGTTGATAAGGCCGTGATTTTGTATGTAATTTGCCGGTATTGCCAGGTGATAGACCAGTGCGTCAAAAAATATTTCCGGAAAAAAAGTTGATAAAAAATTAAGCAGAATAAACGGGATAAGCAGAAACTGGTAAATGTTTACGGTTATAGCAGGTATGCGGATTGTTGTGTATTTCCTGTTTTTTATTAATCCCGAAGCGGTGAAAAAAAGAGAAACAATAAAAAGCATGCAGATAAATACTGATACAGCTGTTTTATTTAACTGGTGAATTGAGGCAAGGATGAAAATGCAGTAGCCTAATACACCGGTGCCGATAGTTATTGATAGTACAGCTTGCTCGGCAGGCTTTAGTATGTTGATTTTTAATAGTCTTAACAAGGTGTTGCCGATAAACCAGGCACAGCAGAAAAGAGGTAAAACGAGCAAAAACTTTAAAAGATGCAGAATAATGAATTTAAAGGCTGTAGGGTTTATAAAGGATAGGTCAAAAAGAATTGAGTTAAGTAAAGCTACGGGTGAAACCTTAAAGAAAACATAGCTGTATTTGAAACTTATGACAGAAACCAAAACAATAATGATTGCTATAATAAGTTCTGATAATTTTTTTGGTTTCATGCGGGTATAGTTATCCTTCTTCAGAGTGCCGGCAAAGCCGGCACTCTGAAGTTATAATCTATTAAATATTCAAGTCTTAGTCAAAAAGAAGATAAACAAGAGGTTGTCGGCGTGTTTGGGAAACCCGCCCTACAGAAGGTGAAAAGCGATTTTTTAGTATTTCAGTGTTATCCCGCCTCTGAATGTCCTGCCAGACAGCGGATAGTTTTCTCTTGTCTGGTAACGTGTGTCAGCAAGGTTGCTTATTTCAAAGAAAAACTCGCTATAGCTTATGCTGTAAATAAACATAAGGTTAACCAAGGTATAGGCATCAAGCCTGTGTTTTGTGCTGTAATCGTCTACCCATTCCTGTTTGTCTACATAAGCTGCGCTTATTTTTTCCGTTATACCTGAAGGTGATTTATAAACCAATGAAAAATTCGCATGGTACGGCGGAGCATAAGAAAGTGTTTTGTATTTTGTTTCTGTGCCCTTCTTGCCCATGGATTCCAAATAGGTCAGGTTTATTTCATTGGAAATACTTTCTGATAGTTTTGAATTAAGCTCAAATTCAACACCCTGATTGTAAGCCTCTCCTATGTTTTGCGGTTTCCATTGGCTGTAAAAAAAGTATCCCGGAACTGTCAAATAGTTTTCAGTCCATTCAATTTTATTTTCCAGATCCGTTCTAAATAGTGTAATCTTTGAAATAGTGTTATCATTAAAATTCTTTTCAAAGCCCAAATCATAACCAATTGCGGTTTCAGGCAGTATGTTTTCGTTTCCTATTGTTTCTCCGCCGGAACCCAAGTAATCCCATGTTCTTAGCGGTGAATAAAGATGTTCAAAGGTAGGCCCGGTAAAAGACCTGCCGGCATTAAAGGAAAGTTTTGCCGTATCAGTAATATCATAAATACTGTTTAGGCGCGGGTTTAACTGGCTTCCATAGACGCTATGGTCATCATACCTGAGGCCCAGCGTAGTTCTTAATGCCTGATAGCTGAAAGATTTCTGCAGAAAAAACGAATTGATAGTAAATGTCTTGTTAATATCTTCTACATTAAGGATATGGTTAACCTTTTTATAGTGCTGATTCTGTAAATCAGTGCCGGCTACTATATCTCCTGGAAGATTTAACTGAAAAACCGCTCCTGTAAGCATGATGGTATTGGCGTCATCAGTCAGATTATCAGAGTCCTTGTAAAGCATACAGGTTGAACGGGTGTAAACTTTAGATAGTAATTTGTAGTTCTCAGATAAACTTATTTCATGGTTAAGCGCAATGTAGTTATTTGTATCATCCTGATTTGCCTTTGGGGTAGTAGCTTCAAGTTCTTTGATTTCATCATAATCCTTAAGCGAAGTAAAATTCAATCCGGGTGTTTGTGTCTTACTGGAAAAGTAGTTTCCGTTTAAAGAAAGCTTGCCGGCTTTTTTCAGGTCAAGACCCAGTACGGTATTAACATTTGATCCGTTGTAAGCGCTGTTTTTTCTCCAGCCGTCAGAAAGTGTTTCACTTCCGGATACAAGCCAGCTAAATATACCCTTTTTATCGGCATAGGAATACCTGGTTATTTTGGTGTTAAAGCTTTCCAAAATTATTCCTAACTCCAGGTCACGGATTTTAGGTTTTTTAGTAATTATGTTTACTGCTCCGTTTAATGCGCTGGACCCATACAATGCAGAAGAAGGCCCACGTACAATTTCAATTTTTTCAATATTTTCTGTAGAGATATAGCTTAAATCAGCGGAGCCGGTAGCAGGGTTGTTTATAGGCAGGCCGTCAATCATAACTAAAACCTGCTTACTGGTGTCTCCTCCGGACCGGATACGCATATTGCTGGTAGCTCCTACAGTGCCCTGTTTACTTACATCTGTTATGCCAACAGCATCTTTCAGCAGGTCACGGATTTCAATTGAATTTGTTTCTTTGATTTGTTTTTTGCTGATAACTGAAACGTTTGTAGAAAGGTTTTTTTTGGGTTCCGGTTTTCTTGTAAGTGTTATAAAAGCTGTGCCGTCTTCATATTTGTAATCTGTGGTTTCACTGTAAACGGGTAATGTAAAAAGCAGTGCGGTTAAAAGTGTTAAAAAATGTTTCATTTGGGTGGCTCCTTAAATTAGTTGGTTTTATTTATTAGTTTGTATTCCTGTATATCAAGAAAATGGGCTTTCCAGAAAGAATCAATAAGCAGGGTTTCTGTTTTGGTAATAGTAATCCTGTTTTTAAAAATAGGCCCGTCATACACAAAAGTATGAAATTCCCCGTTTTCACCACACGGGCAGATATTTCTGGTAATAAGGTTTGTAACAAGCTCCGGAGAAAAATCCTGGCCGGCAAAGTTTTTATCAAATAAATCGGCTTTTGCGCTGACAATTTTGGTTTTAAAACCATACTTAATAAAATCAGAAGCAATGATTTTTGTGTCCAGGCCCCACAGCGGTTCCAAAGGTGTTATACCAATATCTTTGCAAACACGGTCAACCCAATCTCTGTGTTCATCAAGATAGATATCTCCAAACACCATGGCTTGCGCGGAATGCTTTATTTTAAGTTCCAAAACGGTTTCTTTAAATATCCGTTCATATTCTTGCATGTCTGCAGGCACTTCTGCCTGATAAAGCTCCAGACCCAGGGCTTTTGCCTGGGTTTGCATGAGAGCTGAATCAATACCGTGAAAACAGCCCCTTTTTGTGCCTTCTGAAACAAAATTTACCAGGCATTTTACGTTGTGTTTGTTTTGCATTTCTTTGTACAGCGCAAAACAGCTGTCTTTACCGCCGCTCCAGGAAGCGATAATATTCATTTGAATCCTCCAAAAAAAACCGGCATTGTAAGCCGGGTAACAACTATAATAGTGTTAAATCTTAAGTCCTGTACTTAAAAACTTAATACTATAGTTATTCCCTTCCCCGCGAAGGTACTTACCGGCAATCGGATGTATTGCGTTTTCCGCATTGCCTTATTAAGCGCTGGACCAGACTACTTGAAGACAGAGATTAGAAAATAGAAATTTGAGATTTGAAATTTGAAATTTAAACCTCAAACATTGGCTGTCTTTAAGATTACTGTTGCGTGGCAGTGTCCCGGATTTCACGGGAACTTCCTGCGCTAAATTGGTTAAAAAATAAAGAACAAAAAAGAATACATTTTTAGAAATATATGTTTGGTTTTCGTCAAGTTCGAACAATAATATCGTTCATGTCCGTTTTAAAACTCAATTCCCTTTCGGGCATAAATTCCTTTATCATAGGGATGTTTGATTTTTTTAATTTCGCTTACCAGGTCAGCTTTTTTGATAATGTTTTTTGATGCGCCGCGCCCGGTCAGCACTACTTCAAGGTTTTTCGGTTTGGTGTTTAAAAAATTCAATACTTCCTTTTCTTCTATGTAGCCATTAAATATTGCATTATTGATTTCATCAAGTATTAAAAGGTCATATTTTTTCTTTCTTAATAAAATAATTAAATCTTTCAGGCATTTGCTGTGGCGGTTTTTAAGTTCTGCTTTGGTTAAGGACTTATGAAAATGCGGATGTTCCTGTGTAAAGCAAAAAGTATCAATGCCAAGATGTTTTAGTATTTTATGTTCGCCGCAGCCCCACTTACCGGGATTTTTGCCGAAAGATGTGTAGCAGACTTTCAGTTTTTGCCCGCAGGCTCTTATCGCCAGTCCGATGCTTGCTGTGGTTTTGCCTTTGCCGTTGCCGGTGTACACTTGTATGAGTCCTGTTTTCATTTCTTTTTTCCTTCTCTTGCAGTTTTTGATACGGACATTATAAACGGTTTCCCTGATATCGGGTTTTTTTCTACTACAAGGATTGTCTTATAGACTTCTTCCAGTATTTCATATTTTAATACATCCTGCGCTTTACCGTAAGTATGTACGCGGCCTTCATTAAGCAATAACAGGTCATTGCAGTATTCGCTGGCTAAATTTAAATCATGCAGAATGATTATTAGCGCCAGTCCGGAACTGTTTAAATCTTTCAGCAAATCCATAATTTCAATCTGGTGCTTGATATCCAGATGATTTATAGGTTCATCAAGCAGTAAAAGCTTTGGTTCCTGAGCCAGGGCCTGCGCTATAAGCACGCGCTGGCGTTCGCCGCCGGAAAGACTGCGCAGTTTTCTCTGCCGCAGAGCAGCTATATCAAGCTCTGAAATTACTTTGTCAATAATCTCAAAATCTTTTTTCCCAGGTTTTTCAAACCTTTTAAGGTGCGGGAACCTGCCCATGGAAATAAATTCTTCTACGGTAAATGAAAAAGGTACTTCAAGTATCTGCGGCAGTACTGCAATGCTTTTGGCTGTTTCTTTAACGGATATCTCAGCCATGTTTTTATCCTGAAAGTGTATTGAGCCGGTTTCAGGTTTGATAATCTTTGAAATAGCCCTCAGCAGTGTGGTTTTCCCGGACCCATTGGGTCCCAGTACGCCAAGAAAAGAATTTTCAGAAAGGCTGAAAGATACATTTTTCAGTACTTTCTTGTCATTGTACCCGCAGGAAAGGTTGTTAATTTTAAGTAGTTCCATATTAAGTCCGTAAGTCGGGAGTCGTAAACAGTAAATTCAACTATGAATTAAAATATTTCCCACTCTTTGCTTTTCAAAAGATAAAAAATAAAAAATAATCCGCCGGCAATACCGGTAATTACCCCCACCGGCAGTTCAACCGGATAAATAACTGTTCTGGCTATGGCATCTGCAAGGCAGAGAAATATAGCTCCTGCAAGAGCGGAGTTTATAATAAGCGTTGAATATTTAGGCCCAGTAAGGTTTCTTATAAAATGAGGTATAAGCAAACCCACGAATCCGATAATGCCTGATACCGCGACGCAAGCGCCGGTAATAAGTGAAGTAATAACAAAAAGTAGTTTAAGTGTTTTTGCCGAATCAATGCCCAGAAACACAGCTTTCTCTTCGCCAAGAGTAAGGATGTCAATCTCACGGTTAAAAACAAAGAGAATTAGAATTCCGAAAAAAATAAATAAGCCGCAGATTAAAATAAGGTTGGTATCTGCACCTGATAAGTCACCCATAAGCCATAAAAGGGTAGTGTGAATTTTATCTGTTCTTGCAATGGAAAAGATTAGCATTACCATACTTGAAAAAAGAAAACTCAGTATTACCCCGCCAAGGATAAGCGTGGAAACCGAAAAATACTTTTTTGATGCAATAAGATACACTAGAAATACGGATAACAAACCGCCGGCAAAGGCCAGTAAAGGCAGGCCCAGTGAACCTATGCCTAAAAGTACCGCTACTGTTACGCCAAAAGCAGCTCCTCCGGAAATGCCTAAAGTGTACGGTTCTGCCAAAGGGTTTCTTAAAATACCCTGAAGAACACATCCGCTTACTGCCAGGCCGGCACCCACAAAAATACTAAGCATTATTCTGGGTATGCGTATTTTCCAGATAATGGCATATTCAATACCTGTGGATGATTTTAATCCTGTCAGCAATTCGTTAAAAGATATTGGAGTACCGCCGAAAATAAGAGATATTATAAAACTTGCGGCTAAAGCAATAACAAGAAACAAAAAGAAGAAATACTTGTTTTTCATTTCAGTTCCGGGTGTATGAATGTGCAGAAAGCTTCAAGCGCTTCTACAAAATTTACGGGTGTCGGGCTACAGGTTTTGTGCGTGTCAGCCATAAAAATTCTGTTATTTTTCACTGCTTCTAATTCCGGGTACTTTTTCCATTTCTCAATTTCCGCTTCCGTAGTATCACCCATATTTACAAATATTATTACGTCAGGGTTCTGCCGGATAACTGCTTCAGGGTTATACCGCGGGTAGCGGATATTGCTGTTACGGGCTATGTTTTCCCCGCCGGCAAGGGATATCATTTCATTGTTAAAGGTGTTTTTTGCGGCAGTCATCAGAGGGTTGCTTCCCAGTTGGAAAAAAACTTTGGGTTTTTTAAGGTTTTTTGTTTTATTGCTGACTGTTTTTATACGTTTTCTCAATTTGGTAATTATTTCCTTTGCTTTATTTTCTCTGCTTGTTAATTTGCCTATTTCTATAAATTGGGTGAATATTTCTTCGTAATTATTACACTGCGCCAGTACGGCTACTTTAAGGCCGAGAGCTTCCATCCTGTCCACCGTTTCCTTATTATGTCCTTCCTTGGCAAAAAGCACAAGATCCGGTTTAAGGCGCAGTAATTTCTCCAGGTTTGGCTCCAGATAAGTTCCTACTTTTTCTTTTTGTTTTGCTTCCTCGGGGAATTCACAGTATGTAGTAACGCCTACAATATCATCTCCGGCACCCAGCAGAAAGAGCTGTTCTGTAATAGCCGGTGCCAAGGATACTATTTTTTTAGGCACTGGTATCTGGCAGTAAGCGCTATTATAAAGGAAGAGTATTGAAAATAAGCATGAAAACCGTTTTGAAATAATATTTTTGAAAATTATCATATACTTAATTAAAAAGTTATTAAGATTGTAGCCGCAAGTTTTAACTTGCGTTACTAAAATTATAGTTTCCATTCGCAATCTAAGGCCTGTACCTACTAAAAAACATTACTCTGCAAGCAGTTTAATAAACAAAAAAACAAGAACCAGCACCGAAAGCTCTATTACTTCATTTGCCGCGCCTATGGTATCACCTGTAAGCCCGCCGATTTTATTTACAAAGTACCTGTTAAGAAAATAAACAAAGAAAGTAATAAACAGAAAAACAAACATTCCCATAAAACCAAGCACGGCAATACTTATAAAAAGCGTGATGCCTGCTGTAATTAAAAACACGGTCAGTTTAATACTACCGATATAAGAGTTTCCCAGCCCATCTGTTTTGGCGGGTGCTCCGTTTACTACCAGGTATGCCATGGCGTACCTGCCTAAAACGCACATAAGTATAATCCCAGGATAAAGCACGGTTTCCGGAAGCTGGTTGATAAATAGAAACTTTAAAAGCAGATAACAGATAAGGCCGGCTACGGCAAACGTGCCGATATGTTCATCAGACATGATTTTCAACGCGTCGTCTGCTGATTTTCCGCCAAAAATGCCGTCAATAGTGTCTGCCAGTCCGTCTAAATGAAGAGCGCCGGATACTGCAATAAGTGTTATCAGCAGTATGGCATCGGCAATAAGTTTGTTAAACAGGAAGGCTGAGACATAATGCACAGCCACCAGTAAAAAACCTATCAGCAAACCGGCTATAGGAAAATATACAATGGATCTGGGTATGGAAAATACCGGAGCGCGCAAAGGCAGAACTGTTAAAAATTCCATAGCAGAAAGGAAACTGTAAAACTGATCTTTAAATTTATTTATTATCATCTTTTTGCGATACCCCCGCAGATTCAAATGTAGCCATTTCGTTTAGTATTTTGCAGGATGCGTCTACTATATTCATTGCCAGTGCTGCTCCCGTGCCTTCGCCAAGGCGCAGGTCTAAATCAAGCAGTGGTTTTAACCCCAGCCATTGAAGCTGGATTTTGTGGCCCGGTTCCTGTGAACAGTGCCCCGCTATTAAATAATCTTTAATTTCTGGTTTTAACGCTGCTGCAATAAGCGCGGCAGAGCCGGAAATAAACCCGTCAATAATTACAGGTACATTATTAGCTATACAGCCCAGCATTATGCCTGCCATACCGCCTATTTCAAACCCGCCGATTTTTGATAATACGTCAAGGCCATCATGAGGGTTCGGTTTATTTACTTTAATGCCTTCTTTTATGACGTTAATCTTAACTTGGAGAAATTTATCGGTTATGCCGGTGCCTCTTCCGGTTACTTTTTCCGGGATTTCGTTGCATATTACTGAAGTAATGGCGGCGGCCGGGGTGGTGTTGCCTATCCCCATTTCTCCGGTAGCTATAAGATTAACACCGTTTTTTATGGCTTCTTCTGAGAGTTCAATGCCCGTTTCTATGGATTTAATTGCGTCTTCTCGTGTCATAGCGGGGCCTTTGGCGAAATTTTTAGTTCCGAGTGCTATTTTTTTATCTTTGAAGTTTTGGTTCTTGGAATTTAGACATTGTATTACAACAGCTACTCCCATATCTACTACTGTCACTTCAGCGCCGATATGGTTTGAAAGTACGTTTATTCCCGCTCCACCACTTAAAAAGTTATAAACCATTTGCGGTGTTACTTCTTTAGGGTAGGCGCTGACACCTTCTTCTACTATGCCGTGGTCTGCAGCCAGGGTAAAAACCATTTTTTTATTTAGAATATTTTTGTCTTTCCCGGTCACAGCGGTTACTTTTTTTGCGGTTTCTTCCAAACGGCCTAAAGAACCCAGGGGTTTAGTAAGATTATCCAGTCTTTTCTGGGTTTTTTCCAAAAGTTTTGTGTCAATTGGCTTGATTTTGTTTAATGTTTCCTGAAGTTTTTTCATTATTTTCCTCGCTCCGCTTGTTTCTGCAAGACGTCCTTTCGTTATTTGATTTTCATCGGGATACCTGCTATTAAAAAATGTGTTTCGTTAGACTGTTTAGCAAGTATCTGATTAATTTTACCAAGAGTAGACTGAAAATCCCTGCCCAATTTATAAGGCGATATCAGGCTTAATCCCACTTCATTTGAAATTAAATAGACAGTAAGGTTTTTCTTTTTTATTTCATTACAGAATTCAGTAATGTGTTTAAGGATAAAAGGTTCAGGGTTTTTTTGATAAATAAGATTTGAAACAAGGAAATTTATGCAATCTACAACAATAGTTTTATTTTTAACTTTCTTAAGTGCATTAAGCAAATTATTGCTTTCTTCTATGGTTTGCCATGAAGCCGGGCGTTCAAGGCGGTGATTTTTAACCCTTTTTGCAATTTCTTTGTCAGTAATAACGGCAGTTGCTATATAACTGACAGGTTTGTTTAGTTTTTTTGCCTGTTCAAGTGCGAAACTGGATTTACCGCTTTTTACGCCGCCGAGAATAAAGATGATTTTGTTTTTCATAGGTGTCCTGTGTGTACTGTGGTCATATCCTAATAGTTTTTAAGGGTATCTAAAATGATTTTTTTATTTTTTGAAACAATTTGTTCATTTACATTATAATTTTTACCTGTATTTCAGGTACCGGTTCATTAAACCTAAATTTTCAAAACTTGCGGCCAACAGCTGGCCACTTCAAACAGTTGAAAATTTCATGGTTTAATTTCACCTAAAATCATAAATCCATTCAAAATTGTTTCAAAAAACAATGTTTACAGAAAATAAAAAAAACCAACCCTTGCAGGTTGGTTAATAAATTACAAATTAACGTATTTTGTTTGTTTTCTTAAAAAACTACTAATATTCCCTTCCCTGCGAAGGTACTTACCAAAATAATGCTGGACCAGACTACTTAAAATCAGCCCGTCTTGCAAAATCAGACGGGGTGCTTAAGATTACTGTTGCGCGGCAGTGTTTCGAATTTCACGAAAACTTCCTGCAATTATTTGGCATGAAGAAAAAAAAGAACAAGTTCAAATTATTTTGTTGCATAATTCTACAACTTCAAAATATAATTGTCAAGCTATTTTTTTTAAACGATTTTAACGCTTTAGTTCAGCGTTCAGAGTTTAGAATTCAGCGTTGTCTATATCAGTCCGGAATCATTTCTGTTTTTAGTGCCGGGTCCTGAACTACAGTTGGCAATCCGATTTTATTAAGAAGTTCAATAAACGGGTCCGGATCTAATTCTTCAACATTTACCATGGTTTTTGCATCCCATTTACCCTGAGCTATTAATATGGCAGCCGCTACGGCGGGCACGCCTGCAGTATAGCAGATAGCCTGTGATTCCATCTCTTTGAAGCATTCTGCGTGGTCACAGTTATTATAAATGAACACCGTTTTCTCTTTTCCGTCTTTCTTTCCTTTAATAAGGTCGCCAATGCATGTTTTACCTGTATAGTTTGGCGCCAGGGAAAGCGGGTCCGGAAGCACTGCTTTTAATACTTTTAACGGCACTACTTCTACTCCTTCTGCTGTTACTACAGGTTTTTCAGAGGTCATACCTACATTTGTCAGTACGTTAAACACGTTTATGTAATGATCTCCAAAGCCCATCCAGAAGCGGACAGAGTTAGCGTCAATGTTTTTGTACAGAGAATGAAGTTCATCATGGCCGGTCAGGTAAATGGGCAGTTTTCCTACAACTGGAAAGTCATAGAACCTTTTTACTCCGTGTACTTTTTCTTCTATCCATTTTCTATCAACGTAGGTCCATACTTTGGTGAATTCCCTGAAGTTTATTTCCGGGTCAAAGTTTGTGGCAAAATATTTACCGTGATTTCCCGCATTTACATCCATTATGTCAATGGTATCAATGGTATCAAAAAGATGTTTTACAGCATAAGCGGCATAAGCGTTTACTACACCCGGGTCAAACCCGGTGCCTAAAATAGCGGTAACACCTTTTTCTTTACAGCGGTCTTTGCGTTTCCATTCGTAGTTGCCGTACCATGGCGGGTCTTCACACACTTTGTCCGGTTCTTCGTGAATGGCGGTGTCCATATAGGCAGCGCCGGATTGTATACAGGCCTCAAGCACGGACATATTGATGTAAGCTGTGCCCAGATTTATAACTATCTGTGAGCCGGTTTCTTTTATCAGTTTTACTGTTGAAGGCACGTCCATGGCATTAAGCTGGCGTGAGTAAAGCTTTTTTGTTTTGTCTTTAAGGTTGTTTTTTCTTTTTATGCTTTCAATAATTGCATCACATTTGCTGATTTTTCTTGAAGCAATGCAGATATCGCCTAAAATGTCATTATGCATGGCACATTTGTGCGCCACTACGTGTGCTACACCGCCTGCCCCTACGATAAGAATGTTTTTTTTCATTAATTTAGCCTCCTAAGATAAATTGTTTATGAAATCTTTATATTCAAAATAACGGACTAAATCTGTTTTACCGTTAAGCCTTTTTACTGCAATAGATGGCATGGGCAGTCCGTTAAACCAGTTCTTTTTTACCATAGAATAGCCGGCGGCATCTGAAATTTTTATAATACTACCGGGTTTTAAGCGTGTATTAAAATTATAAGTGCCGAAAATATCTCCCGCCAGGCAGGATCTGCCGGCAATGGTGTATTTACATTTTCCTTTTCCGGATTTTTCTATTTTAGCGGGTGTCTGGTAAATAAGCAGGTCAAGCATATGTGCTTCTGTAGAAGCATCTACTATGGCTATGTCTGCCTGATTACGCACTATGTCTAATACCGTGGTTACCAGTTCAGCAGATTGCGTGATTGCAGATTCCCCGGGCTCCAGATATATTTGCAGGCCGTATTGAGTGCTGAAGTTTTTAAGTTTTTTGCAGAAAGCTTCTAATGGGTAACCGTCTTTTGTGAAATAAAGGCCGCCGCCTAAGCTTATCCAGTCAAGTTTTTTTAATATAGCGCCATAGTTTCTTCCGATGGTATCTAAAGCATTAGAAAAGTTGGTGAAGTCATCATTTTCACAGTTAAAGTGGAACATCAGACCTTTTATTAAAGGAAGAGCTTTTAATAATTCTTTTTTATCTGTTACACCCAGGCGTGAATGTTTTCTGGCGGGGTCTGCCAGCGTAAAGTGTGAATAGCTGATGCCCGGGTTTACACGCAAACCAAGGTTAATACCATTTACTTCCTTATAATAGGCGTTAAGCTGAGATGTGGAGTTAAAAATGATTTTATTTGCGAAGGTTTTGATTTGCGATATGTCATTTTTTGAAAAAGCTACACTGTAGGCGTGGACTTCTTTTCCGAATTTTTCATGGCCCAGGCGTGCTTCATACAGAGAACTGGACGTGGTTCCGTCCATGTACTGCTTCATTAAATCAAAAACACACCACGTAGAAAAGCATTTCAAGGCTAAAACTGACTTTGCGCCGGAAATGTCACGGATGTGTTTAATTTTTTCCAGATTATTTAATAATCTATTTTCGTGAATTAAATAATATGGTGTTGTTAAAGCCATAATTCATTTGTCCTTAATAAATTTTTTATAAGTCCGTATGAAAAAAAAACAAAATGAATTATGGAAAAAATACAATTTATAAATTTTATATCATAAAATTACATAAAAATCAATTTTTTTATAAATAAGTATTGCAGGAATTGGGTTTTCAGGAAAGGACGAGTACCGACGATGAATGGTTTTATAGTAAATGGTGCAGAAAATAATTATGAAAAAATAATATTTTAAAGAAAAACAATGTAAAATAATTTGCTGTTTTTAGAAATCTATTATAAATCTTGTTAGAACGCCTTTTTCTAAATTTGAATCATAACCCCAAGTGCTTGAATTATAGGAATCACTTAGTTCATAGATTGTACCTATAACCCATGTAAGGTTTTTCTTGATTTTAAAACTGCATTCAAGATCTGAGTTCATACCGGTGAAATCTATTTTTTCAATTACAAGGTCAGTATTGTTTTTTTGTATGGTGTAATAAGTCCATAACTGTACGTTAAAAAAATCAGGTATTGCCTTAAAAAGGATGCTTGCGCTGTAGTACTGGGTAAAGGTGGTATATTTTTTTACCGTGTTTTCCGCATTTACCAGGTTTATACCCGTATTTAGGTTTAATCTGGTGCTTATAGGTTTAAAAATTGTAAAACCGGTTTTTAATGTTCTTATATCGTCGGAGAGTTTCATCTTATCGGTATAATCTATTTTCTGGAAAGTTGCGCTCCAGTTCAGTTTTTCTCTTGTGTTTGAAAAACCTATGGAAAAAGTATTTGTATAGTTGTCCTGCCGGGTGCGGTCCTGTGCAAAAGCTTCATTAAAGGAATAACCCAGAGTGATTATCTTCGCATCAGTGCTTAATTTGTAGTCAAAACGTGTGTCGTAGGTTTTCTGGGTTATAGTCAGCTTAGAAATGTCTTTACTGAGGTTATCTATCCATTGGTTGTACCCAAGCCGGGAAACAAGTTTCTGTGAAGTGTCAATATTTGTTCTTATATCAAATGTTCTTCTGTCGTTTTTAATAAAAGGAGAACCGTAGGAATAAAAGTTGGGCCTGGTTTCCATGACAAAAACACTTGTTTTAATTTTTTCAATACTATGGTTTGCACCCAAACGAATGCCATAATCATTTACCATTGTACCGGTAGACATGAAATCTGTATCAAAATTCTGGTCGCAATACATGGCTTCTGCTTCAAATTCCCACTCTTTAAGCAGTTTATAATTTCCGGTTAAGCCATAAACCGTGTTTCTTGTAGGAGATATAGTCTGTGTTGAAACTTTTATTATGGTGTCTTTTTTATCAAAACAGGAGACATAGTTAAGCCCCAGTGTAACTTTTGGCGAGACAATGTGTTGAATTTTTCCCGCGCCCATCCACCTTTCATATACAGAAGTGATGCCTGATTCCTGTGGTGGTTGCTCAGTCCTGGAAAGCAGAAATTCAGTTGAAGTTTTGCTGAATGTGTTTTGAAGGTAGATCCCCTGTATGCTTAGTTTATAGAGGGCAAGCTTGGAAAAGTCAGGCAGTATGTCTCCTACCTGAAGGGCATAATTTTCTCCGATTTTACTGTAAAGAAAACTGAATATTTCGTTTTTCAGTTCAAAAGCGTTGGATGATTTTGAGGTGTGATATGTGTTTAAAAAAAGCTGTGTCGGATTTTTGGAGTTGTAAGTAATACCGTCAACATTAAGTCCACCGGACAGGTTGTTCCAATTGTTTTTGTCAGTATTTTTCAGCGAAACGTTAAACCTGCCGCCAAATTTTTCCCATAGCGGTTTTTCAATCTTTGATGCAACCGCAATAACCCTGAAACTAAAAAGTTCTGACTCAACTGCATGCTGATTATTTACAATAATTACTATTTTGTAAAAATAATCCCCATTGTAACTTGCGGGAATAAGAATTTCTGTATTTATATCTGTTATTGATCCAGGCAGGATATCAGACTGATTTGATTTGGGCTGAACCTTACCAATATATTTTCTCTCACTATTATAAATTTCTATTTGGATATGATATTTTGTTTTTTCCCAAAGCTGTGTGCTCTGGTTTAAAACTGTTGTTCTCAAAATAATGTGTTCCCCTGCATTTACCGGGTTAGGTGTGGGGTAGGATAATTGAACGCTTCCTTCCGGCTGGGCTGTTAAAACAGCCTGAGCAAAGACCAAAATTGCAAGAAACAGAAGGTTTTTAGCGTTTTGCATATTTAAAATTTATCATATAGAACATTTTTTGTCAATTTTAACTAATAATTGCCGATGCTTTACGTAAAAATGCTTGACTGTTTGTTTTGAATTTACTATATTTAATCATCAAAATGGATAAAAAAAACATAATTGTGCTGGAAGATGATATGGGAATCCGCGAGCTTTTGAAGTCAGAGCTCGAGAATACCGGATATAATGTAGAAATTATTGATGATACTATGACTCTTTTGGATGTGGTTACGGCAAATCGTCCGGATTTGATAATGATGGATGTAAGTATGCCGGGCATGGATGGCATAACGCTTTGTCATCAGTTGAAAAATATGCCGGGGTTAAATAATATACCGGTAATAATTATGACAGCGTTCACAGACAAAAAAACGGAAGATGACGCGCGGTTGTTCGGCGCAGATGATTTTATACTAAAGCCATTCAGCATAATAGATGTAAAAGCAAAAATAAAGAATTTTCTGACAAAAGACTAAAAAATATAATTCTGGAGGGTAAATAAATGGTATCTAGCACTGTTTTAATAGTCTGCGTTGTGATAATGACGCTTACAAATATTTTTATTGCGTTGACGATAGGACTGGTTTTACTTAGAATAAGTAATATTTTATTGCAGATAGAAAAACTGGTAAGGACTGTAAACAGCATAACTTCTACAGGTTCCGGTATAGTCGGAATGCTGGCAGGTTCACTGGTGAATTTTCTTACTAAAAAGAGGATAATGTCAAAACTAAAATGAAAGAATAATGAAAAAAAATAGA
>MGVC01000040.1 GCA_001800285.1 Elusimicrobia bacterium RIFOXYA2_FULL_39_19
ACTAACGTTCGCAATGACAAATTATAGCAATTATTGTCCCGTAAATTATAGAAGTTATCCACAATTTCCCCATAGATTGGGAGACCCGTAACGACTAACCACATAATCACCTGCTTCTAAAGGCAGCGAATACGTGATTAGGTGGTTAAGTGATTTGTGAAATACAAAGTTTTACTAAACACGTAACGACTAACCACATAATCACCTGCTGCTAAAGACAGTGAATAGTCCGTCTTGCGAAAGCAGACAATACTCCGCCAGTCATGTTGCTTCTGCCTTGGCAACGTCAGTTTCTTTTTTCGTTCCCGCCGATATCCGATAAGAAGGATGGCGGGTCTGATTATGCAAGACGTGTCAGTCTACGCATGATAGGTAAACAGTAAACTGGAAAAGGAACACTAAATTCTAAACGAAGAACGCTAAACTAAAAGACATTCCTGATAGCCCACATGAAGTGCTTCTGAAAAAACACGCGCACATTACTTCCTTGTATTAACAAATAATGTAAGTTACATAAAAGTTATCTTTAAAGGGTTCTTAAAGTTACGCCATATTATTAATATTATAGTATGGGGTAAAAGGAGAAGTCTTACTATGAGTAAAAAAATTTTAATTATTGATGATGAGAAAGTAATAAGGGAATTATTGTTTGTTAATTTACAGCAAACAGGTTACGAGGTTTCTTTAGCCTCCAATGGGGAGGAAGCGCTTGATTTAGTGCGGTGGAAATTCTTTGATATAATCATGCTGGATTTGGTAATGCCCAAGATGTATGGGTTAGAATTTATTAAAGAACTTAAGGATATTCGCTACACGATTGACAACAAAAAACCTGCCGTTATATTAATGACCGCTTTTTCTGCAAATGAATTAGTAGAGGAAGCAAAAACGCTGGGTGCTGTCACTTGTATATATAAGCCGTTTGATGTAAAAGAAGTATTGAATACAATAAATAATGTTATACAATGTAATTAAACAGTGAAACATTTTTTCAGGACCCTTCGTTTTTTAAGGATTACCCGTCTTTTGTTACAGGCATAAAAATTTGTATAATACCTCTAAATACATTTCATAAACAAGCCACCCCAAAAACTAACATTCAAGGGAGAGTTTAATACAATGGCCAGAGAAAAACTAATCCTTCATCCCGATAGATTTTTTGATACCAGCCCCAAAGTAAATAAAATTGCAAAAGAACTTTATGCCAGCGTGAAAAACACACCTATCCTGTCTCCGCACGGCCATGTGAACCCGGTAATTTTTTCTGACCCTAACTATAAATTCGGCAACCCCGCAGAATTATTCATAATTCCGGACCATTATCTTTTCCGCATGCTTTATTCCCAGGGCATTCCCATGGAATCACTTGGTGTACCCAGAATTGACGGCGGGCCGGTTGAAACTGACCCGAAGAAAATCTGGAAGACATTTGCGGATAATTTCTATTTGTACCGCGGTACCCCTACCGGCATCTGGTTTGAATACGGCTTAAAAGAAGTTTTTAACATAAAGTACCGCCTTTGCGCAGAAACGGCAATGGGAATTTACAGTGAGATAGATGAAAAACTTAAAAGCCCGGAATTTTCACCCAGAGCCCTGTATAAAAAATTCAATATAGAACTCCTTGCCACTACGGATGCCGCCACAGATACTCTGGAACACCATAAAAAAATCAGAGATTCCGGCTGGAACGGCAGAATTATACCGACCTTCAGGCCTGACGGTGTAATTGACCTGTCTGATAAAAACTGGAAAAATAATATTGAAGTGCTTGCCGGGTTTTCAAAGATAACTATTACCGATTACTCTTCTTACATAAACGCTATTAAAAACAGAAGGCAGTATTTCAAAGCTATGGGAGCAACCGCAGCGGATATAGTTGCGCTATATCCTGTTACGGAAGAATTGCCTCAGCAGGAAGCAGACAGAATATTTAAAAAAGCGTTATCAGAAGGTGCTTCACAGGAAGAAACAAACAGGTTTACCGCACATATAATTATGGAAATGGTGCGCTTAAGCGTTGAAGATGGGCTTGTAATGCAATTTCATGTTGGTTGTTACAGAAATCATAACAGGGAAGTTTTTGAAAAATTCGGTCCGGATAAGGGCTGTGACATGCCTTTGTCTATAGAGTTTACAAAAAGCCTTCAGCCGTTACTAAATAAATACGGAAATAATCCTGGTTTTTCAATTATATGTTTTACTCTTGATGAAACAAACTATTCGCGTGAACTGGCACCCCTGGCAGGCCATTATCCTGCCATGAAGGTGGGGCCTGCGTGGTGGTTTCATGACAGTATAAATGGCATGCAGAGGTACCGGCAGCAGGTTATTGAAACTGCGGGGTTATATAACACTACTGGTTTTGTAGATGATACGCGTGCATTTCTATCAATTCCTGCAAGGCATGATTTATCTCGGAGAATTGATGCAAACTGGATTGCAGGTTTGGTTGCAAAAAATATAATTACCATGAATGATGGTTTTGAAATGATACAGGATACAGCTTACCGCCTGGCAAAAAAAGCGTATAGATTGTGACAAGACAGTGAAAGACAGCGATGAAGCGATGAAGTAGAAGGCAGTGAAAAGTAAAAAGGGTGTCATTCCCTGACGATGCTAAAAGGGAATCTATGTCAAGAGTGAAGAGTCCGTCTTGCGAAAGCAGACGGGACAAGTGATTAAGTGGTTAAGTGATTAACATTAAAAACAGTGCTTATGTGATTACGTGAATAAGTGATTAACGTCAAAAATAGTGGTTTGTGAAATATAAAACTTTCACTTATCAACGTATCGCTTCAACTTCGCTCAGCGCAAGCAACTTATCAACGTATCAATAGGCTTAAAATGAAAGCAAAATATATTGAGCAACCAAAAAAGAAAGTAAAAATTTACGGCAGTTATGATGTAGTTGTGTCCGGCGGCGGGCCGGCTGGCATTGCCGCGGCAGTTTCTGCCGCAAGAAACGGGATGAAAGTAATTTTAATTGAACAGACAGGCTGTCTGGGCGGGATGTCTACTTCAGGACTGGTACCGTGTTTCTGCCCTTTTTCACAGACTGATAAACCGCTTATTAAGGGTATAGCGCTTGAAGTTTTTGAAAGACTGCTTAAAAAAGACGGTGTAGGCCCGGAAAGAAAACTGCAGGAATGGACCCCGCTGGATGCGGAAAAGCTTAAGGTTGTTTATGATGAGCTTATAGCAGAAACCCGTGTTGAAGTTTTATTTTTCAGTTTCGTTTCGGATGTAATTAAAAAAGGAAAAACAATCACAGGAATTATCATAGAAAATAAATCCGGCCGGCAGGCAATAATGGGAAAATTATTTATTGACTGCACAGGTGACGCTGATGTTGCAGAAAAAGCGGGCGCGCTTTATGAAAAAGGCGATATTAAGGGAAAAATGATGGGGGCAACGCTTTGTTTTACTGTTGCGGGAGTTGATTATGAAGAACACAAAATATTTATGGAAAAGTTCAGGACTAATAAACTTAAAACTGAAGTATTAAGAAAAGCCGAAAAAGCCCATAAGCTTGAAACCTATAAAGACGGTGAAAACTGCGCTATATCGGAAACTACACCGTATTATGGCATAATCGGTTACAATTACGGCCACGTATTTGATGTTGACGGCACAAACACAAAAGATTTGACCCGCGCTATGATAAGAGGCAGGGAAATTGCCCACAACTACATAAATTATGCAAGAAAAAATATTCCGGGAATGAAAAATGCAAAGATAGTTTCAACAGGCCTGCTTCCGGGTATCAGGGAAACCAGGCGTATTAAAGGCGAATATAAACTGACTTTTGATGATTACAAAAAACAGCGCAGTTTCAAAGACAATATTGCAATATACGATTATCCGATTGATGTGCATAATTCAGACAAATCAAAGAAAGCAACCGAAAAATTTGAAAATCTTATGTCAAAAACAGCGCTTCCTGAAGGAAAGTTTTTTGGTATTCCTTTCAGGTCTTTGCTTCCTAAAAATATCAATAATCTACTGGTTGCAGGCAGGTCACTTTCCTCTGACAGATATATGCAGGGTTCTGCCAGGGTTATGCCGGCAAGTTTTGCTATGGGCCAGGCGGCAGGAACTGCGGCGGGCATGGCTGTAAAAAAGAAAATTGCGTCCAATAAAATAAATTACAGTGAATTACAGTTGAAACTTAAAAAACAGGGTGTAAATTTGTAATTTTTTGATTTTGTCAAACAAGTTCTTTTTTTAAACAATTTTATCGCTTTTGTAATGATTTTTATCTGAAAATTACAGATAACGGTTCATTAAACCTAAATTTTCAAAACTTTCAGCCATAAAGTATTGGCTGATTCAAACAGTTGAAAATTTCACGGTTTAATTTCACCTAAAATCATTAAATTCGCTCAAAATTGTTTTATTTGGTTTTTAATTCAACACAAAAGAAAAACTAATTATTGAATAATTCATAATGAATAAAATGTAATGGAGGAGTTTGCGTCAGCCCACCATGGGCTTCCGCATAAACTCTATCCGCCAAAATCGGCGGAAAATGTAATGGAGGAGTTTATGAAACAAATTATTTATCCTGAAAATTTAAATGTACTAAATCCTTTAGGCGAAAATTATCCCATTAAGTACCATGAAATGATGTTTGATTACTTCAAATCAAAATCAAGGTTAACACCCTTTCGCCGTAAAACTTTTAGCAATCTCAAAGAATGGAAAAAACAGCGTGCAGCAATTTTAGAGAACTTCAAAAATTCTTTAGGGAAATATCCTGAGAAGAAATGTGCTCTTTGTGTTCAGGAAAAGGGCACAATAAAAAGAAGCGGATATAAAATTGAGAAAGCAATTTTTCAAAGCAGGCCTGATTTCTGGGTGCCTGTGAATGTTTATGTGCCGTTAAATTTGAAAAAAGCTGCAGCCCCGGCTGTTATTTGTATTCACGGTCACAGCAAAACAGGCAAGTTTACGGCTTCTATTCAGAAATGTTGTATCGGGCTGGTGAAAAGAGGTTATATAGCCCTTGCGCTGGATGAAGTAGGCAACGGGGAAAGAACCCGCATGGGCCATGAAGAAGACGGCATGCTTCTGCCAGTAGTAGGGGAAACGCTTGAAGGTTATGAGCTCTGGGATTTGATAAGGACTATTGATTATCTCTGCACGCGCAAAGATGTGGATAAAGAAAAAATCGGCTGTACCGGTGTTTCCGGCGGCGGCAACCTGACTATGGAAATTTCTGCCCTGGATGAAAGAATAAAAGCATCTGTGCCGGTAGGCGCCGTGTGCATGTATGAAGATTTGTTTTTCAAGGATTCTTTTTGTATCTGCGAATGTATACCTAATATAATGAGGTATGCCGATATTTCAGATATCTGTGCACTTATTGCTCCGCGTCCCTTGCTGATACTGCAGGGTTCCAGGGAAAGAACATTTCCTATAAGCGGGACCAGGGAAGCATTTTTTAAAACAAAGAAAATATATGATTTATATAAAGCCGGTCAATCCGTTGAAATGATTGAATCCTACCTGCCTCACTGCTACGGAGCCGAACAAAGGCTTTATATGTATGAATGGTTTGATAAATATTTGATGAATTCCGGTTCAACTGACATAGAAGAAGATTTGGTTACAACAGAGCAATTACCTGCAACGCTTAATTGTTTTTCAAGCAAAAAAGAACAATCAAAATATGCGGCGCAAAGCCTGGTTTCAATTTATATGAACAAGGCAGAACAGAAAATAAAACTTATTCCCGAAATAAAATCTGCCGGAGAATTAAATAAGTTTAAAAACAAAACAGTCCATGCCTTGAAAAAAGAAGTTTTCGGCGTTTTCCCGGAAAAAACACCCCTGCATCCAGTGTGTACGGGTATAATAGATAAAGACGGCCAGGTTATTGAAAAAATAATTTTCAGAAGCGAGCCGGAAATTGTTATACCTTCACTGCTTCTGCACCCTGAAACCAAAACCAGAAAAACCGTGGTTATCTATGTGTCAGAAAGAGGCAAATCAAGAATTTATGATGAAAGAAGTGTTCAGGATTTAACAGATAGCGGAGCAACAGTGTTTGCCATTGATTGCCGGGGCACAGGGGAAACGTGTTATGACTACCCGGATGAAGAAAACTCTATTGCCAGGTGTTCAATAGTTTTCGGCAGGCATATTCTCGGTATGAGAGTGTGGGATATAATACGCGCAGTAGATTATATAGAAAGCCGCAGTGAGTTTAAAAACTGGAAAATAGAGCTTGCCGGCGAAGGTACGGGAGCCCTTTTATGTTTATTGGCGGGAATTTTTGACAGAAGAATAAAAAAATGTGTTTGTGACGCCCTGCCGGTAACGTACCGTATAAATGGAGCTTATAAACTTCCTTACAGTATGTTTGTTCCGGGTATGCTTAATTATGCGGATATTCCTCAGCTTTTGGGTATGGCTGTTCCTCTGGCAGTTGAATTGAAAAATCCTGTTGATAGCTCGGGAATTGTTTTGAGTGTTTCTGAAGCAAAACAAAAAATTGCCTGGGCGCTTAATGCCTATAAAATAGCGGGAAAAGAAAAGAACCTTCAAGTAAGTTAAGAGCTTGCCGGAAATTTATGGGAATTATTTATT
Organism: Elusimicrobia bacterium RIFOXYA2_FULL_39_19; assembly: GCA_001800285.1. GTDB lineage: Bacteria > Elusimicrobiota > Endomicrobiia > CG1-02-37-114 > XYA2-FULL-39-19 > XYA2-FULL-39-19. The sequence goes on from MGVC01000040.1 coordinate 6,595, forward strand.
TAGTATTAACCTGCCTTTGTTTTTCACTCATTCCGATATGCGTTAAAATTGTATTCAAAAACAATGCTATTGACGTTTATACTCTTGCTTTTATCAGATTTTTTCTGGCTGCAATAACCCTGCTGGCAATTCAGTATTTCAGGACCGGCAAAGTAAAACTGTATTTTAAACGGCAGCAGAATTCTATCCCGCATAGCGGGATGGATGCATGTGTGACGTTTACCCCTGCGATAGTTTTCAAATTGTTTTTTTTGAAAACTGCATGGGGTAGGTGTTTGTGCCACGGGCTTCGCCCGTGGGGATCAAATTCAAAATGGGTTTATCTTGCAGGCCTGGGGCTGGGGCTGGATTTTATTTTCTTTAACCTGGGACTGAAATATACCACCGCTACCGCAACCAGCCTGATTTCAAAAGCATCCCAAATGGCTGTAATGGTTCTATACGGCTGGCTGCTGCTTAAAGAAAAGGCGAATCTGCTAAGTATAACCGGATTTTTAGTTACCCTGGCGGGAGTCGTTTTTGTTACTATGGGCGGTTATAGCCTGAAGGAATTATTTTCTTCCGAATACTTTATCGGCAACATAATAATAGCGGTTTCCGGAATTTTCTGGGGCGCTTATGCAATATTTCAGAAAAAAATAGCACACGTTGGAAGTGCTATTGAAATAGCCCTTCCGATAATAATTATCGGTTCGGTTATCACAGGATTTACAGCAGTAGTGCAGGGAATTTCCCTGAAGCCTGTATCTTTTGAACAAATAACAGCCATTCTTGTTTTAGGAATAGTTTGTACGGGTTTCAGTTACGCGTTTTTTGGCAAAGCACTAAAACTTTCCGGAATGGTTATCGCCGGGGTTGCCGGTTCATTTACTCCTTTGTTTACCGCGGTCATTGCGGTTTTGTTTCTCAATGAGGCCCTTACCCTGAGTGTTATTATAGGAACAATGCTTGTGCTGGCAGGAACAATTATGCTTGTTTTTCAGGAAAAATCCGACACTTCCGTAACCGAAATAAACTAACCTCCTGACCACTTTCTGGTAACATAAAATAAATGATAACTATTTAAACCATATTTGACGTATAATTGACAGCAAGTATGCTATAATAGTATTGGAAATCTAAAATATTTTAAAAGGGAGGAAAAATATGAAAGATAAAATGCTAAGGTTAGTTTTAAGTATTTTTGTATTTCTTTCATCAACAATTGCTATAACAGCTGTTTTAAATACAGTTATTCCGGGAAATGTGGTTTATGCGCAGGGAAGCGCAGCTTGCCCAAACTGTTCAAAGCCGTTAACTTATATAGAAGATTATAAGAGATGGTATTGTGAAAGCGAAGGCAAGTATATGGATGCCGGTTTTGACCCAAATAAGAAAAAAACTCCGCCACCGCCTCCACCGCCAGTAAAAAAACTTCCTCCGCCACCGGCAAGTGCGTCAAAATTGCCACCACCCCCGGCAGCAAAAAAGCTTCCACCGCCTCCAGTTAGTGGTGTAAAACTCCCGCCTCCCCCAACAGGTGCAGCAAAACTTCCACCACCTCCAGTTAGCGGCGTAAAACTCCCTCCGCCTCCAGTGGGCGCGGCAAAATTACCGCCTCCGGTAAAAAGAACTTCAAGGCCGGCTGCGCCAGCTTCAGCAGCAAGTACCATGGTTTATTCATTTGATACCTTAGATAATTTTGCTCCTTCGGAAGGCATGGATCAAACAATAGAATTATCAGCTGATTATTCAACTGAAGGAGATGCTTGTTTTAAATTAATCTGCCTCGGCGGTGATTACCCGGGTTTTGAAATATATCAAGCCGGTATGATTGCTTATGACTGGACCGGTTATACTTCGCTTTTGCTGGATGTATATAATGAAGGCCCGGATATGAGAGCTTTTTCTATGGTGTTTGATAATGATGCCAGAGACAGATTTACCCAGGATGAAATGTTACTCAAAAGAGGCGCTAATACCTTAAAAATAGATTTAAGAAGAGCGGCAGCAAAGCTTAAAAACAATTTAAAAATGCAAATGATAGTTTGTTATGTTGAAGGGCAGACCCAGCCGCCGATTAAATTACCGATAACATTATATTTAGATAATTTAAGAGTAGTAAAATAATAAACATATGGATAGTAATACGAAGCAATAAAAAGAAGCATTTAAAAGGCTTCTTTTTTATTGGACAAATAAAAAATATTTAGATAGAATTTATGCAGACTTGACATAGATTTGACATGAAACGCTTATAATGATTAGTACCAACCTAAAGGATAATGTCAAAACTAAAATGAAAGAATAATGAAAAAAAATAGACAAGAAGTCATTTCTGTCCCGCGCAATGGGGCAGAAATCCAGGGAA
>MGVC01000041.1 GCA_001800285.1 Elusimicrobia bacterium RIFOXYA2_FULL_39_19
GTGTAAAACCTCTCTTTTTCCTGAATTCCCGCACCCTTGAGCCTATCAGTTTCAACAGATTCTGCACAGTTTTATCCCCCTTGTCGTATTAGCGAAGTCATTACCAAACTGACAAATAGTATATAAACTCAGTCGGGGTTCGTGCCATAGGTTATATGTCATATGGTATTGACACATAGAGCAACATTTTGTAAGATTGATTTAATGATGAATGGCAGGTTTTGTGTTTATATTTGGTGGCAGTCTTACTAGGGGGCGGTTACTGATTTACCCATAGATGATTGGCCACTTTTTTATTGGGAGGCAAAGGTGGAAGAATCAAATTTCAGAGAATCGAAAAATCATTGGATGGAATTGTGGTTACAAGGAATATCGTTTGCGCTTGGTATAATTGCAGTTTCTCATTTGTTTGATAGTCTATGGATAAGACTTCCATCTTTGTATTGTAGGCTTATATTAACGCTTTTGTGTTTGCTTATTTCTGCTGTAGGCGCATATTTTTATCATCTTCACCATTATGAAAAACAGAAAAAAGCAGATGATGCACAGGGGCGAAAGAGAGAAACAATACAGGAAGCGTGAGGAGTTAAATGAATTGGTTAAAAAAGTAGCGAAATTAGTTAAAGATACAAAGGCAGTTTTGATTTATGGTCCATATCCAAAAAACAATCCAGAAGGAATATATCAAATTAGCTTTTCCGAAAACAAAAAAGTTTGGGTTAAAAACTTCCAAGAACTTGTTGATTTACTTTGTTCGGAAATAGGAGAAAAATAAAGACTATGATTATTGACAATAAAGCAGAGCAGTTTTTAGATGCACTGAAAGATATTTTGGAAAGAAAGGAAAAAATAATGGAAGATTTTGATAAGTACCTCAAAGATCCAATATTTAGAAACAAGACAAAACGGCTTGCTGTTCTTAAGGAGTATGAAAAACTCTGCGATGAAGAAACAGATCTTTGGCAAAAAAACTATAAACTATTTAAATAACAATGTATTTTGACGTTATAAACTGCACTTATGGTTTGAAAATGAAAAAAATAAATTACTTATTATCAAAAGAATTATTTAAGACTAGCTATATTTGTTTTATTCTAGTTACATTATTTTGTAGTAATGTATTTTGTACTTCATCACTCCAACAAAGTTGGGTACAGACTGAGAATCCAAACAATGGGAACGATAATGCTAAAAGTGTTGCGCTAGATTCAACAGGGATATACGTGGCCTGTACATATTCCTTTGGTCCAAACACCGCTCAATATTTAGAGAAAAGAAATTTGTCTACTGGGTCCATCATCTGGACCCAAGTCACAAGCACTGGTTCACCTCAACCTGCAGATGTTGCCGTAGATACATCTGGAGTCTATATTGTTGGAATCGACAACAATGCAGGGAATGCGCAGTGGCGAATAGAGAAAAGAAGTTTATCTGACGGATCTGCGATTTGGGTGCAGACTACTAATCCAGGTGGTGCTTCTGGTGCTACAAGCATTGCAGTAGATGCATCCGGGATCTATATAACAGGCTATGATCAATCTCCAGGAAATCAGCAATGGCGAATAGAAAAGAGAAGTTTGTCTGATGGGACTACGATTTGGACTCAAACAATTAATCCGAGCGGTAGTAATGATTATCCTTACTCTGTTGCAGTAGATACAACGGGAATCTATATAGCTGGCTATGACAGCATCCCAGGGAACTATCAGTGGCGAGTGGAGAAAAGGAGTTTATCTAATGGTTCCATTATTTGGACTCAAACAAATAATCCAAGTAGTGGTAATGATTCTCCTTCAGGAATTGTACTAGATACAACAGCAATCTATATTGTTGGATATGACAATTATCCTGGAAACTATCAGTGGAGAATAGAGAAAAGAAGCCTGTATGATGGGACTACGATATGGGCACAAACAGAGAATCCAAGTAGTGATGTTGATGTTGCTTATAGTATTGGAGTAGACTCAACAGGGATCTATATAGCTGGCTATGACAGCATCCCAGGGAACTATCAGTGGCGAGTGGAGAAAAGGAGTTTGTCTGACGGAACTACGATCTGTACACAAACCGAGAATCTAAGCAGTGGTAACGATTATCCTTATAGTATTACAGGAAATGCAACAGGAATTTATGTAGTTGGTACGGATGTGTCTCCGGGGAATATGCAATGGCGAATAGAAAAATATGTTGAACAACTATCAGTACCAACAACATTTGTTGGCACTACTTTATCAGCAGCAACAATAAATTGGTCGTGGATAAATAATTCGAGTATTGATGAGCTGGGATATAAAATAAAGACATCTACCGACGGTTTGATTGCGTTTTTGTCTGCAAATACAACTTATTGGTCTGAGCTTGGATTATTACCAAACACACAATATACTCGTTATTGTAATGCATATAATCAGCTTGTTGAATCAGGGAATTCCAATTCTTATTCCAAATACACTTTTGCAAATTCACCTACAGGATTAAATTCAACTGCCATTTATATTACTTCCTCAACCATTCAGTGGACAAATGCAGGGGCAACCAGGTATTCAGTCGAGCGAGCGGCTGACAACAATGGTAGTCCCGAAAGTTATGTTGCAATCAAGGCCTGGGCTGACAACATAACCGGAACAACTTATGCTGATACAGGGCTATCAGCGGAAACAACCTATTGGTATCGAATGAAATCATATAACGGGGACCAAATTATAAATAGCACGCCGAGTAATGAAATAAGCCTACTTACGCTCCCGCTTGCGCCATCTGTTTTTTATGGTTCGTCACAGTCAACCGGAAGTATTTTGTGGCAATGGACGGACAACTCAAATTATGAGAAGGGATTTCGTGTTAAAACTTCAACGGATGGTATGATTGCTTCCTTAATACCTAATGCTACAAACTGGTCAGAACCATATTTACTGGCTAACACTCAATATACAAGATATGTGGTTACATTTAATACCACCGGGGAAAGCAACAAATCTGCTTCCTCGGCTACATTTTCTTTAGCAAGTTCGCCTACGGGGTTAATTTCGGGTGCAGTATATACGACTTCAGCAACAATATCATGGAATAATGTCGGAGCAACAAGATACGCAATTGAACGGGCTCCTAATGCAGGCGGGATTCCAGGTGTATGGTCTTCAATTAAAACCTGGGCAGATGCTATTACATCAAATAATTTTACTGACACTGCTTTATCAGGCGATACAACTTTTTGGTATAGGATAAAATCATACAATGGCAATGGAATGATAAACACTATTCCAGGCAATGAAATAAAAATAGTTACACTCCCTGGCCCGCCATCAGGATTTAATGGCATTGCTTTATCTAGTTTTTCAATTAACTGGTCATGGAATGACAATAGTAATTCTGAATCGGGATTTAGGATTTATAGTTCTACCGATGGAATAGTTGGGACGGTGTCGGCGAATACAACATATTTTATAGAAAAAAATCTATCTACAAATTCACAATATACAAGGTATGTGATTGCATATAATGCTTCGGGTAATACAGGCGCATCAAATGGAGACACAAAATATACGCTTGCTAACTCATCTATAGTTTTAAATACAGTTCTTGTAAGTATTTCGTCAGTAACGCTTCAATGGAATAGTGTTGGAGCAACCAGGTACGCGATTGAGCGCGCAACGGATAATGTGGGAGTACCGGGAAATTGGGCAATGATTAAGAGCTGGGCCGACAATATTACGGGAACAATTTGCATAGATTCAAACTTAGCCGGAGGCACAACATATTGGTATAGGTTAAAAGGGTACAATGTAGATGGAATTATTAATGACACACCGAGTAATGAAATGAAAGTTTATTACCCTTCAGCTGCTCTTGATCATTATGAAGTTATCGCACCAAGTTATATCTTGCCTAACCAGCTTTTTACGCTTACAGTAAATGCCAAAAATGAATCCAATATGACAGTAACAAATTATTCCGGCAATGCGACTATATTTTCAGTATTGGCGGAAAACGATACGATTATTGGAAGCGGGCAGTTATCAATTACAAGTATAAGTTTGACAAATGGGGCAGGGGTTCTTTATGTGGAAACCTATAATAAGTCCGAAACTATCAAAATAAAAATCATAGATTCAAACGGAAAAACAGGTCTTAGCGGAGTTTTGAATGTTGTCAGCAGTGGTACTGTCCTGTATACTCTTACAACAAACAGCAATCCATTGGTTGGCGGCACTATTAGCCCCAATCCATTTGGCAGTGTCTTTCCCAGCAGTACATCGGTTCAGTTAACCGCAACTCCAAACCCGGGATATGTATTTTCGGTATGGAGCGGTGATGTTTCCGGAAACACTAACCCGATTACAGTTATTATGAACACAAATAAAACGATAACCGCGATTTTCACAGCTGCCAGCAGTGTAACACCATCAAAAATTGAGTTGACAGCAAATCCTCAATCAGTTATTGCAGGACAGTCTTCAAATATTACCTGTAAGGTGACAGATGTTTACAACAATCCTGTATCCGGAGTGCCGGTAACTTTCAGCGTAACAAAAGGGTCGGGGAGTGTAACCGTATCTTCAGGGAATACTGATACAAATGGTCAAATCACAACAATATTTACGCATAATTTAACCCAGCCGGGAATAACCGTAGTGAGAGCAACCGCAGGAAGTTTGACACAAGATATATCAATTAGCGCGGCAGTATTAGTAACTGCCGGTGTACAAGGAATAATAGCCGCGAGCGAAGACCCGAACACAAGGGTAACTATTCCGGCAAATGCAATCAGTTCAAATATAAAGGTAACGATTATTCTGAAAAATGATTTAGATTCAGGCGAATTGACTATGGTAAATGCGGCGAATGGTAAAGTTGCAGGTAAAATTCTGCCGGATGTTGTTCGTAAATTTGTAGCTCTAAAACAGAGTGATGGCACTGATTATGGTAACTTTGCAAAGCCTGTAACAATTGAAATACCCTATACGGACAGTGATAATAACGGTATAGTCGACGGAACGCAGATAAATGTGAACAAACTGAAAGTGTTAAGATTGAACGAAACCGCACAGGAATGGTATCTGGTTCAGGACGGTAGTTTAAACCAGGTTGATAAAGTTAATAAGATAGTGAAATGTGAGGTGAACCATTTCTCGTATTATACTTTAGGGAATTTAAGCGTTGCCGGTGATATAGACACGGTAAAACCCGCACAGTTGCATTTCGGCGCAGCTAACGCGGTAAGGAAGAAAATAAACGAGCTTAAGGAAAAAATAGATTTGAGCCAATAATATGAAAATACAACCATTAATAATCGCAGCTTTAATTTTAATAGGCGCTTCTAACCTAATCCACGCAGAACAACAGAAAGACTGGCTGGCTGTAACTATAGGTAACCCGTGGCTGGGAGTTAAGTATGATATAAGTAAGAGATTTTCCGTAGAGTTAAGGGATGTCATAGATCCGGAACTGACCATTCCCGATTTGAGGGCGGCATTTAATTTTTATAGAGGCGAGAAACTCAAAGGTTTTGCGGGGCTGGAGTATGGCGCAATATCCTTTAATTCGGATAGTCTGTCAGGCAATGGTACCCTGATAAATGTTTTCGCCGGCAGTGAATATAGAATCTCGCCTAAACTGGGCCTTTCAGCAGATATCGGATATACAAACATTGACATTAAATCTTCAATCTACTCCGTTGCCGGGCCCGAATATATATTCAACCTCGGATTAAACTGCTATATTTTTTAAGATTCACCCCTGTCATTTCCTTATTATCCCCAAAACAAGCTAAAACGAGGACTATATGAATAAACCCGTATTGAATAAGCGTTATAAAAATTTGTTAAAGCAACTGGAATCAAAATACCCCGACAAGAGGCGTCATACCCTGTATATGCTTGGCAGGAGATATCATAAGAAGACTCCGAAAGCCGTATTTGAGAAATATTTCGTTGACATAGACCCGCATGTCAGAAGAATCGCCGCGAATATATTGTTCAGGCTGGGTGATAGGCTGGCAGAGATTAAGTATATGACTTCCCTCATAGATAGTATTAAAAATAAGCAGGATGAGGAGTGGGAATCTTGTGTTATGGTTTACCTTTCAGAAATTGGCAGGTTAAGAAAAAGAATGATGGATTTAGTATGCGATAAAACGGTCCCGGAAGAGAGAAGGCCTATGATAGCATCCCTTATTCATACACTATCAAAACCGTATGAACTGCCGTTATTAATAAAACAAGCCCTGAAACTGGATTTAAAAGAAGATACCCGCAAGCAGTTTGAGAAAGTATTGAAAACTATAACCGCATAATATGTTCCCCGCCGCATAGATAAAAGAAATAACAAATATTCCAATTGTCGGCACACAAAAGACAGAGACAACCATCCCTGTCTTTTTTTATTTATACCCGCCATTTACCCGAACTAATGATACTTAAATGTTTCGTTGCACCGGTTTTATAAGCGCGCCTATGTCCGGTTGTGCTATTTCTTTTATATTCGGGTAAAAAATCTAGTTTGTTGATTATTAGGAGGTGATTAAGTTTATGGAAGTGTTAAGAGTTATTTTCGGTCTATTTTTACTCGGTTGCTCAATCGGTCTTTTCGTGGGCGGGATTTCGTTTTTACTAGCTTGCGTAAGTCTGTTAATCCTAGCTATCGAGAAGCGTAAAAAAGTTGGAACTCCGGAGGTGAAAAATGAAGTTGAATAAGTCTGCTGTTTTCGCAGGAACGGTCTTAGTATCGGCGTGCCTGAATGTTTATGCACAGGGCGGAGATTCGGGAAACATAACAGAGGTATTTCAAGCCCTGGGTAGTCTGCTGTTACTGGCTTTGGTCTTAGGGGTAGGGATAAGTGCATTGTTATTAAGCTTTTACTTATCTTATTGGCTCGTAGAATTTCTGTTTATTAAAGTGATTCCCGACGGCAAGGACAAGGTTTGGCTGATGAATTTTTGGGAAGCTGTCGTCGGGCTTGTGGGAATGCTTATCTACTTGGGCTACAACAAGAGAGGTCGGAAGAAAAAGTATTGGTAGTAAAGTAAGTTGTTTGCAAAAAAATCCACAAAAAAAGCGAGGTGATTTAACATGACAGGCGAAAATCTTAAAGCTGCATTGACTCTCGCAATACAGGTTACGAGAGAGTTAGAAGATGAGCTAGGCGTAAGTTTCTCCGTCGGTGAGATATGCAAAATGGCCGTGACATTGCTGATATCAAATAACGGCAAAAATGGAAATGGTACTGTAAATGGTATTGGAAATGGATCCGGCAAGCATGAATCCGCAGAAGAATCCAAGCTCAGGATTCAGTTCGGTAAATTTAAAGGCTCAACTCTGGAAGAGATACTCCTCAAGGATAGAGGATATTTGGTTTGGCTGGCGAGCAAAAGTATTAGTAAAAATATTCAGATGGCCAGCGCGGAGTTGTTGAAGGCACATCCAATCAAAACAGCCCAGGTAACGGTTCCTGTGCCGACATTGCAGCATTAACCGTGTAGTAAAGCAGGTGCAGACTTTAGGGTCAGTATCCCAAAAGGATATCAAAGCGCCTGCTATTTTTTTTACCCGGAGGATTAAAAACATGGAAAACAAAGAAAAGCATATTTTTTCAGTTAGCCAGATGCGTATGTATTGCCGTTGCCCGCTTCAGTATTATTGGCGTTATTGTATGGGCGTTAAAGTTCCACCTAGTTCCAGCATGCTCGTGGGTAAAAGTTGCCATAAAGCAATTGAGGAAAACAACAGGCAAAAAATAACATCGAGGAAGGATTTGGTAATTAGTGACCTGATTGACCATTATTGTACCGAGTATAATAAAACGCTTGGGCAGGAAGAAGTTAAGTTTGACGATGATCCTGGTAAAGTAAAAGATTCTGGTATTGGGCTTTTAATAGTATATCTTCAGAAAATAGCTCCAAAAGTTCAACCGATAGCCGTTGAAGAGCATTGTTGTATCTCATTCGACTCGCCGGTGGAGTATGGTTTCCAGGGCTATTTGGATTTAATTACAGAACAGAATTATATTGTCGATACGAAAACGGCCGGAAAAAAATATAGTGATGATGCGGCACAGTATGATCTCCAGCTGACTGCGTATGACGTTTTATACAGGACAACTAGAGGCAAAATTCCTGCCGGTGTGCAATTTCATGTGTTAGTAAAGGGATCAGCTAGGAAGGAGCCGACTGTGCAAATTCTATCAGGTACCACACGTACCGAAAGGCAAATTTCACGTTTCTTAAAAACGCTGGCGTTAATAGCTCAATCTATCAAATCTGGGATTTTTTATCCGAATGACCAATCTATAGTAAAACCGTGCTCGTATTGCGGATATTTTGATCTCTGTAAAAAATGGTAAAGGAGCGTATTTCATGAACGAAACCTGGCTAGAAAAATGGATTGAATGGAATTGGTTTGATGATTTTAAAGGACTCGATGAAGCGAGCGAAGAGCATATTGCGGATTTGATGAAGCAAGGTTATACAGAAGGCGAATTGAACAGGGAAACAGAAAATGGTTCAGTCCGGGGCTGATGGAAAAGGAGGCCGTATGCAAAAAAGTATATTTGATATGCCGGTAATTTCAGCTTACTCTCAAGAACAAGCTATTGAAGACGGTGTGCTGGTAAAAGTCGGTTATTACGGTAAATGTCCAATAATATTCACGAGCAACCTGTTTTATGACGGTTTTGAGGATAAAGAAGTAAGAACGGCTCTTGTAAACAAAGGGCTTAAGATGCTCCGCCAGGCAGTTCCGGAAGATACCAAATATATGCGCTTACGGGTGATTGAAAAAGACAAAATATGGATAATTTTTGACGGCTCAGCATTAACGTTTTTAAAGCCGGAGGATTACTAAGGAAGGCTCTATGA
>MGVC01000042.1 GCA_001800285.1 Elusimicrobia bacterium RIFOXYA2_FULL_39_19
AACAAAGTAAAATTCATTAGTACCTGTGGAAGTTAAGAAATTTATTAGAAGCATACAAGGGAGCAGTTGTCAATGAGTGAGCGCTTAAGACACAAAACATTTACTGGGGTTTTAGTTATTGCAATTATAATTATCTTTAATCAGTTTCTTTTTTCTGCGCAATGGAAAAGAGATACCGTTGGTTCCGGTAATGGTAAGATGCAGCATATAGCTGTAGGTGACGGCAGAAATGACGGAACTAACAGAATCTACATAGCTAACGATGAAGGAAGTATGTATGAGTTTAGCTGGGTTCAGGGAACCGGCTGGAAAAAAGTAAAAATGGGCGATGCTGATGTTTCCGCTGTAGCTATTGCAAAAGGCAGAAATGATAGTAAAAACAGGGTATATGTTGTAGAAATACCAAGCAAGCAATTATCAGAATACTCATGGAATTTTTAACAAGCATGAATTTCAATCCGGAAATTAATGATTTCTACTGTAAAGGGGCTGTGAAATGAAAACAATACTTATTTCAAATGATGACGGAATTTTTGGCTACGGGCTCAAGCCCCTGGTAGAAGAAGTATCAAAAATTGCGCGGGTGCTGGTAGTAGTACCGGAAAAAGAGCAATCCGCAGTAAGCCATAAGCTTACGCTCAGGGACCCGGTGAGAAGCAGGCAGATATCAAAGAATACTTTTATAATGGACGGCACGCCGGCAGACTGTGTGCGATACGGTATTATTAGGGTAGGCAAAAGAAAAATTGACCTGGTTATTTCAGGTGTAAATTACGGGTCTAACCTGGGTATTGACGTATTTTACTCAGGTACCGTAGGCGCTGCCCGCGAAGGAGCCTTTATGGGTATTCCTTCTATTGCGTCGTCTCTTGTCAGCAGAACCGGTAAAAACTTTCAGCCGGCTGCTGCTTTTACCGCAAAACTGGCAAAAAAAGTACTGGATACAGGAAAGAAAGATATACTGCTTAATGTAAATATTCCTGACCTGCCTAAAAGCAGGCTCAAAGGCGTGAAAATGACTTCTTTGGGAAATAAAATATATGATGATACAATCCACTGCAAAAAAGATCCTTACGGGTTGTCTTACTACTGGCTTAAAGGCAATGTAATAAAAAGTAAAAACCAGCCGGGAACGGACTTGCATACGGTAGAAAACGACATGATATCCATCACCCCGCTTTCCATTGACGGCACTAATTATGAGATGCTTGAAAAATTAAATTCCCAGTTTTCATTTCGTAAAATTACTCTATAACAGGAAATAAGCTATATGTTTAAATTAGTATCAGATTTTAAGCCAGCCGGTGACCAGCCGCAGGCCATAGAAGAAATCCTGAAAGCATTTAACCGCAACGAAAAACACCAGGTCCTGCTGGGGGTTACCGGTTCAGGAAAAACCTTCACCATGGCAAATGTCATCCGCGAACTGCAAAAGCCCACCCTCATTATGTCCCACAACAAAGTTCTAGCCGCCCAGTTGTACGCTGAGTTTAAACAGTTTTTTCCGGAAAATGCCGTAGAATATTTTGTTTCCTATTATGATTATTACCAGCCGGAAGCTTATGTGCCGCACACTGATACCTACATAGAAAAAGACGCTTCAATAAACCAGCATATAGACAGGCTAAGGCTTAAAGCTACCTCTTCCTTAATAGAACGCAAGGATGTTATAGTGGTAGCTTCAGTTTCCTGTATTTACAACATCGGTTCGCCTACTGATTTTAAGGAAATGTGCGTCTTTATAGAAAAAGGAAGCTCCAAAAACCGCGAGCAACTGCTGAAAGAACTGATAGCTATCCGCTATGAACGCAATGACCTGGCCTTTGAAAGAGGAAAAATCCGTTCAAGGGGCAACGTGCTTGAAGTCTGGCCGGCCTATCTGGAAACTGCACTAAGAATAGAATTTGATTATGATGAGATAAAAAAGGTAGCGGAAATAAACCCGGTAAACGGAAAAGCACTTCATGAAAAAGATAAAACCTATATATTTCCTGCCAGCCATTTTGTAGTAAGCCCGCAGAAATATGAAGATGCATTGAAGCAAATAGAGCTGGAGCTGGAAGACCGTTTGGCATATTTTAAAAAGCACGGCAAACTGCTGGAAGCGCAAAGGCTGGAAATGCGCACTAAGTATGATTTGGAACTTATGAGAGAAACCGGTTTTTGCCACGGCATAGAAAATTATTCGCGCTATTTAGCGGGGCGCCCTAAAGGGGAACGGCCGTTTTGCCTTATAGATTATTTTGGTGATGATTATCTTTTAATTATTGATGAATCCCATGTCAGCGTGCCCCAGATATATGGTATGTATGAAGGAGACCGTTCCAGGAAACAGGTACTGGTAGATTTCGGGTTCAGGCTTCCTTCGGCTATGGATAACAGGCCGTTGAAATTTAACGAGTTTGAAAAAATTATGGACAAGGCTGTTTATGTTTCTGCCACACCCGGGAAATATGAACTAAATAAAACAAAAGGCGTGATAGTAGAGCAGGTTATCAGGCCTACGGGCTTAGTAGACCCTGAAGTAGAAATCCGCCCCATAGAGTCCCAGGTTGACGATTTAGTGACAGAAGTTGAAAAGTGCGCAAAAAATAAGTTTAGAACGCTGGTAACCACATTAACAAAAGCCATGGCAGAAGACCTGACGGAATATTTACAGCAGAAAAACCTGAGAGTCCGTTACCTGCATTCTGATATAGATGCTTTAGACAGGATAGAAATATTAAAAGATTTACGAAAAGGAAATTTTGACTGCCTGGTAGGAGTAAACCTGCTCAGGGAAGGTCTGGATTTGCCGGAAGTGGCGCTGGTAGCGGTACTAGATGCTGATAAAGAAGGGTTCCTGCGCTCGGAAACAAGCCTTATACAGGTCTGCGGCCGTGCTGCCAGAAATATTTCAGGCAGGGTTATACTTTACGCGGATAAAATAACAGGTTCCATGAAAAGAGCTACAGATGAAATGAATAGAAGGCGGGCCCTGCAGGTTGCCTATAACAAAAAACATCATATCACGCCGAAAACAATTATAAAAGGAATACAGGAGCTTGAAGAGTTTCAATATAAATCAAAAGACCTGGCTTTATCACTTATCAGAGATGACGGCATGGAGTTTTCCGGCAGGAAAAATCTGGCATTGCTTAAAAAAGAAATTGAAGAAAAAATGAAACAGGCCGCCGATAGCCTGGATTTTGAGCTGGCAGCGGTATACCGCGACAAGTTATATGAAATAAAAGAAATGAGTGCGGGAAGAAAAAATAATATTGCAAAAAAGTTCAAAAAATCATATAACTAATATAGATTTCGTTAGGTAAGATTTTCCGGTGAAACAGTAAAAAGGTAAAAATGAAATTAGATCCGCAGAAAGTTTCGTTTATCATTAAGAATGCCCTGGCAGAAGATATCGGCACCGGCGATATTACTGCAATGAACCTCATATCACCAACCTTAAGAACTTCCGCAAGAATAATAGCAAAAGAACAATGTATAGTAGCCGGCCTGCCGGTAGCCAGACAGGCTTTTAAGTATTTGGATAAGAGATGTGTCTGGAGAGCCAAGTATAAAGACGGATCACTTGTTAAAAAAGGAAAAACTATAGCTACTATCTCAGGCCTGGCAAGAGCCGTACTTTCAGGAGAAAGAACAGCTCTGAATTTTCTTTCCAGGATGAGTGCCGTAGCCACTCTTACAAAAAAATACGTTAAAAGAATCAGTAAATACAAAGCGGAAATATATGATACCAGAAAAACCATCCCGGGCCTTAGAATTCTTGATAAATATGCCGTGGTTTGCGGCGGCGGGATGAATCACCGCATGGGTTTATATGATATGGCGCTTGTGAAGGATAATTATTTAAGTATTTATGAAAACGGAAGAATTCCCAAAAACCAGCTTGTTTCTGCTTTAAAAACAAAACTACCATATGGTATGAAGATAGAAATTGAAGCAGAAAACATCCGTGACGTAGAGTTGGGGATAATGAATAATGCAAATATAATAATGCTGGATAATATGGATATAAAAACCATAAAAAAGGCTGTTAAACTAATAAGAAAATCAAAAAAGCCTATTGAAATTGAGATTTCCGGCGGCGTAAACCTTAAAAAATTAGAACGTGTGGCAAGAACGGGCGCTGACAGGATATCTATAGGCGCCATAACACATTCCCCGCAATCCATAGATTTTTCTCTTGAAATCAATAAATAATAACTACTTGCTAAAAAAACTACTTCCAATCCTTGCTGTCTACCTTCTTATTTTTATTATTTTTACACCTCAAAAATATAACTTTCCTTCAAACGATGACTGGGTATACTCATACACAATAACAAACTACTATGAAACAGGTTCGATAAAACTAAATGATTGGTGTGCCGCCAGCGCTATATTCCAAATCTGGTGGGGGATTCTGTTTTCGAAAATATTCGGTTATAGCCTTGGAGTTTTAAGATTATCAGTTTTAATATTGAGTCTAACAGGTTCAATATTCATGTATTTAATGCTTAAACAGCTGAACTATAAAAACAAACTGATTCCTCTGCTTTTTTTTATATTTAATCCCTTATATTTTATTCTTTCATTAAGTTTTATGACAGATGTCCCTTACCTGGTTCTGTTTATTTTATCTGTATATTTTTATCTGACAGGACTTAACGGAAAACCCGGGTATTTAATTACTGGGTCAATATTTGCAGGATTTGCTTATCTTATCAGACAGCTTGGAATACTGATTCCTTTTACAGTTATTGTTTATTTATTTATTTTTGACCGACAAAAAATAAGTTTGAAAAATGTTTTAAACATATTGCTGATTCCTGTGGTTGTAGCCGGCGGACATTATTACTGGTATCTTTTTATACATGGAAAAACCTGGGTTGATAAAGCGGGGTTAGTCAGCGGCCTTTCTTTCAATAGTATTTATTCAAGGGTCTTAAGTGTTTTAGTATATATCGGTTTATTTACCTTACCGGCAGGTTTTATTGTTAGAAATAAGAAAAATACACCTCTAAAATACACTGGAATTGTTTTTGTTTTTGTGTTGACAACTATTATTTTTATTCATATACTTTTTTACGGATTTTTACCTTATATTGACAACACATTACATAAAACAGGGCTGGGAACAATAACCATAAGCGGTTTAAATCTGAAGCCTGCAGGAATAATGAGTTTTCAGCACTTCTGGGTTATAATTACCATTTTGAGTGTTTTTAATTTATTAATACTTTTTAGAAATAGCTTGAAAAACCTGTTTTCAAAAGAAGAATTGTTTGTTATTTTCTGCACTCTGGTGCAGATGGCAGTATCAATTATAAGGTTTAAGTTTTTTGACAGGTATTTGCTTGTAATTTTACCAGTATCAGTTATTTTGACGGCAAAATACATAAATTACCACAAAATTTATAATAAACTGATTATTGCTCTCTCCTTGATACTGGTAATTCTGTTTTCATTCGCAGGAACAAAAGATTATTTTTCCTGGAATGAAGCAAAATGGACACTGGGAAATAAGCTGGTTGCCGAATTCGGCTACAAAGCCAATGAATTTGCAAACGGATTTGACTGGGATGGTTATCATACATTTCAACCAAATATTGAAAAACTACAGAAAATCAAAGAAGCAAAAGCTATAGGTGACTGGGAGTGGCAGTCACTAAATCCGTACAAAGCGCTAATCAGCTACAGGAATGATTATCCTGCGGAAAAGTACATAGCGGAAACTGATTATTTTAACTGGTTGAACCTGAAACATGAAAAAATATATGCCTGGAGATTGTAAAAATGATTGATAATAATGCTGAGAAATTTAACAGAATGTCTTTAGAAAGAGTTGCGGAAAAATTGAAATTCAACGGTTTTAAAGAAGTATATCTGGTTGATAGTGCTTCTGCTGCCAGGGAGAAAGTGCTTTCATTGATAAAAATAAATTCAACCGTAGGAGTTGGCGGGTCTGAAAGTGTAGCCCAAATTGGCCTGCTTAATGAATTGGAAACAAAAGCAAAGGTACTGCGCCATAAGCCGGGCCTGCCTTTTGATGAAAGAAAAAAAATATGGAGGCAGATATTTTCAGCTGATTATTATATAGCTTCGCCGCAGGCCGTTACTTATGACGGGGAAATGTATTTTATTGATAAAAACGGCAACCGGGTGGCAGCTGTAATATTCGGGCCGGAGAAAGTTATTTTAATAATCGGAAATAACAAAGTTGTGAAGGACAAAGAACAGGCCTTGTGGAGAATAAGAAACGTTTCTGCCGTAAAAAATGCCTTTCGTATGAACATAAAGACTCCCTGTGCATCCTCTGGTATTTGCTCAGAATGTCAGTCAGATGACAGAATCTGTATGGTAATTACTACAATTATGAGAAAACCAACAGCGACTGAATATGCTATAATACTGGTAAATGAAGAATTAGGGTATTGAGAATAATACCTGGTGGTATAAATATAAAACTTGGAGGAATGGTAACATGGCAGACATTTTAGTAGTAGCAAGCAAAATTAAGAAGGTAGTAAAGGAAACAGGTTTGCGTTCAGGATCAGATTATATTGAAGCCCTTTCAAAAAGAGTAGAAGAGATGATAAAAGCTTCAACTGAAAAAGTAAAAACTGAAGGAAAAAAGAAAACTCTTGGCGCAGAAGATTTGATATAAAAGAAAATTATAGTTTTGTGTTTTGCGTGCCGGCATTGTGATATGCCGGCTTAAGTATTTCTGCAGTTTAAAAACATTGTATATGAAAACAAGTAAAGTTCATCTTGCCGCAAAAACCGGTTCTTATGATATTTTTATAGGAAAAAATATTGCCCGGGAATTACCTGCCCAGCTTAAAACCCTGAAAATAGCAGAAAGCATTTTTTTAATAAGCGACCCGAAAGTCTTTGGATTACACGGGAATCGGCTGCTCTCTGCGCTTAAAAATGCCGGTATAAGTAATATTGGAACAGCCTTATTTGGCAGGGGAGAGGAAAACAAGTCCTGGAAAAATTATGAAAAGCTCATAAATAACCTTATTGATTTTGATTTCGGTAAGAAAAATAAGATAACGGTCATGGCGCTTGGTGGCGGTGTGGTGGGAGACATGGCTGGGTTTATTGCTTCCGTGTACCGGAGAGGCCTGCCATTTGTCCAAGTACCTACAACCCTGCTTTCGGCCGTAGATTCAAGCATAGGCGGAAAAACAGGTATAGATTATGAAAGAAACGGCAAGGTTATTAAAAATATTTTGGGCCACTTTTACCAGCCGCGCCTTGTTTGCATGGATACCGAATTTTTAAAGACTCTTGAAGACAAAGAAATAAAAAATGGTCTATCAGAAATTATAAAATACGGGATAATTAAAAATTCCGCGTTATTTTATTATCTAAAAAGAAATTTATCCAAAGCCTTAAAGAAAGATTCTGAGATTTTGACATATTTAATAAGGGAATCCTGTAAAATAAAAAGAAATGTGGTCCAGCTTGATGAAAAAGAAACAAAAAACATAAGGACTATATTGAATTTCGGGCATACTATAGGCCATGCAATAGAAGGGGCAAGCAACTTCAGGGTAAGTCACGGCCAGGCTGTTGCTATAGGCATGATTTGTGAGACATATATGGCTAATGAAATGGGGTTGATTGATAAAGCCAGCTGTAAAGAGATTGAGTCTGTAATTGAAAATACCGGGTTGCCTGTAAAAACAAGCGCCTGCGGCATAAAAGATGTAATGCACATAATGAAATACGACAAGAAATTCCAATCCGGAAAAAACAAGTTTGTTCTCCCCGTAAAGATAGGGAAAGTCTGCGTAAAAACCGGTATCCCCGAATCAATGATATTAAACAGCCTTAAAAACCGAATAACAAAAAACTAAAAATGTTTATTTTTCCTGTCGGAAAACAGAAAAAACTAAGAAAACTCCCCTGGATAACCATATCTCTGATAATTATCAACCTCTTTGTATTTTTTCAAACCTGGCCTGATACGTATGAAAATTATGTAGAACTTGAAAATGTAACCTCAAGGCTTGAAACCCAGAAACAAACCGTTGAGCAGCTGGAAACAGAAGTTAAAGCAATACAGCAGCAGCAGGAAACCTTTTCGAAACCACCTTCAAATAGTTATTATTCCTATAAATATGCCGCCTACTATGCAAGACAGGAAAATGCTTCCAGGTTTAACCTGGAGACTAAACAAAACAGTTTAATATCAGCTAAAGAGGAAACTAAAAAACTTGAATATAAACTTGAATCAATTAAAGAAAATAACCTTTTTATGATATGGGGTTATATAGCTTCTAAGGGAGAACCCTGGAGATTAATTACTTATCAATTTTTACACAGTGGATACATGCACCTTATATTTAATCTTTTCTTTTTATGGTTTGTGGGGTGTAATGTTGAAGATAAGTGGGGTAAATGGGTTTTTCTTGGGTTTTATCTGGTAAGCGGTATAGTAGCTGCAGTTGTAAATAACATGGTAACGCCCTCGGGAGATGTTCCCTTAGTAGGTGCTTCGGGTGCCATAGCCGGTGCCATGGGTGCTTTTATGATCCGTTACCCAACCACAAAAGTAAAAGTATTTTATCTTTTTATTATTGGTTTTATTCCCAAATTCGGTTTGGCTGACTGGCCTGCCTGGTTATTTTTAATTTTATGGTTTTTCGGCCAGTTATTATCCGGCATGTTTTCAATATATATGGAAGGAGATTCTGTCGCCTACTGGGCACATATAGGCGGTTTTGTTTTTGGGTCAGTGATTGCTCTGATGATGAAAACTACAGGTTTCGAAAAGAAGTATATTGAACCGAATATAGTAAAAGAAGAAAAAAAACTGTTAGGAGTGCATACAGTAGTATTAGATGCAAAAGAAAAACTGGAAGAAGGTGACCATATAAAAGCTGAGGAAATGCTCCGTGAACTGATAAATAAGGAGCCTGATTGTTTGGAGGCCTATGTTGAACTTCTGGAAATCCTAAAGAAATTTCATTCAAAATTTACAGATGAAATGAAAAGTTATATTTTAAAAATACTTGAACTGGGTGCAAAAAATAATAATGAGAATGCCTGTATTTCTGCCTATTACATCAACAGAGAATTGACCTGGCAGAAATATTCATTGACATTAAAGACACTTATGTATCTTGCCAGAACAGTAGATTCCAGAGGGGATTTTTCTGAATCAGTAAGCTTGTATAAAAAAATTACTGAAGAATATGCTGCTGATCCGCTGTCAAACAAAGCATTTTTTTCCTTAGGCAGAATATATATAGCTTTGGGCAAGAAGGATAAGGCAATAGAAATATTCAAGAAGCTTATGTCCCAGCCGGAAGGCTATCATTATAAAGACAGGATAGAGCAGGAATGTCTGTCAAATTTTGGAAAAACTTTAGAAAATCTATAAATATTATCTTTCCGAACCCGCCAGTTTTGTCAAAAAAATATGCCTTCTTTTTTTACTTTTTCTTGACAATAATAATTTTAAATATATATAATTATGCCTATGCCGAAACTTACATTTTCAGGTGGTGTAAATCCTTACAGCTATAAAGCAACAACAAAAAATCTGCAGATTACAGATTTGCAAATCCCGTCCCGCGTAGTAATCCCCATAGTTCAGAATCTCAATGATGAAGTATCAGTGACCGTAATTAAAGATGAGTATGTGTCAATAGGTCAGAAAATAGGTGAAATAAAGGGTCTCAACTGCTCACCGGTTCATGCCAGTATATCAGGAAAAGTAACGGATATATGTATGTGGAATCATCCTGTTATTAGTTTGCCGGTATTATCTGTTGTTATAGATTCGGATTTCAAAGACAAGAAAATAACCCCCAAAAAAACTCACTGGGATTATTTCAGATATTCCCCGGAAGACCTTGTAAAGGTTATCAGAGAAGCCGGAATAACAGGGCTTAATTCGGGATTTTTGTCAGTCTATTCAAAAAATGCACTACTAAAAGAAATTGACACAGTTCTGGTAAATGGATGTGAAAGCGAACCTTCAACAACAAGTGAAAACAGGCTGATGATAGAACATGCTTATGAAGTGATAGAGGGTCTGAAAATAATCATGTACATTATGGATGTACATAAAAGCCATATTGCAGTAGAAGACAATAGTGATGAAGCTATAGAATCCCTGAAAAAAGTTGTTTTTAAAGCCCCGAATGTTTCCATAAAAATTTTGAAAACAAAATATCCTCAAAACGGCCAGCGGCAGCTTATTGATGCCGTGCTTGATAAAACAGTGCACTCAGGCACTTCCGTGACAGATTCAGGTATTGTAATTGAAAGTATTTCTGATTGCTATGCTATTTATCAAGCAGTAGTAGAAGCAAAACCTGTAACCTCCAGGGTGGTTACAGTGTCTGGTTCATTAATAGAAAAACCCGGTAATTATAACGTAAGGATCGGAACATTATTCTCTGACTTACTTGACCAATGCGGTTATAAAAAAGAAACCGAAAAAAAAATGAAAATAATATTGGGTGCTTCCATGACTGGAATTTCCCAGGTAATTTTGGATGTCCCCGTAATTAGAAACATGTCAGGGATATTTACTATGAAAGAAGATAATGTTAATCCTAAAACACATGCCTGTATAAGATGTACAAAATGTATAAAAGCCTGTCCCATGAACCTTATGCCGAATTTTATAAGCATATATGCAGAAAGTTTCAAGTGGGATGAATGTTTAAAATATCATCCTGAAGACTGCATAGAGTGTGGTTGCTGTGCATACGAATGCATAGCAAAGAGGCCAATTGTTCAGCAAATAAAATTAGCAAAGCAGTATAAAGAAGAACTACACGTTAAGGCCTGAAACTATGAATATATTAACTTTTTCATTCTCTCCGCATTTTAAAAATAGAAAAACAGTCTCTTCAATGATGCTGGACGTTATAATAGCACTTCTTCCTGCAGTGGCAGCAGCAGTTGTTTTTTATAAAACCAGAGCACTGCTGTTAATTCTTGTCTGTGTAATGTTTGCAGTTCTTACAGAAGCAATTTTTTACTGGTTAAGGAAAAAACCGCAAAGTGTTAGTGATTACAGCAGTATTATAACGGGAATCCTTTTTTCATTAACTCTTCCCGTAACAGTACCTCTTTGGATAGCAATAGCAGGAGTTATTTTTGCAGTGCTTGTGGGAAAATTGCTTTTTGGAGGGCTTGGCTACAATCTGTTTAATCCCGCATTAATAGGCAGGGCTTTTATACAGATTTCTTGGCTTAAAGAGCTTTCCATTGCTGATATCTATGCTAAGCTCCTAATAGATAGCGAGCCGGTTAATTTAAAAATTATTTTAAATGATATGCTGGTTTCATCTTACCCCGTTTGCCTGGGAGATGTTTCAAAAATTTGTATTATTGCGGGCGCAGCGTACCTGCTTTACCGAAAGCATATTTCTTTAAACGCTCCAATAGCTTACATAACTGTATTTATCCTTGCCTCAATTATATACGGACAGCATAATTATTATTTTTTGCTTCCGGGAGCACTGGTTCTGGGTGCACTTTTTATGGCTACTGACCCGGTAACCACTCCGGTTTCCGGATTGGGAAAACTGTATTTCGGCATTTGCTGCGGAATAATAACATTCTCTGTCTCAAGTAAGCTGGCATATCCGCAGGCAGTTTTTTTTACCATACTCATGGCAAATATGTTTACACCTTTGATTGATAAAATATCACGTTTAAAAAGATACTAAAATGAATATAAATGAAATAAGAAAAGTATTCGATCTGGCTTCAAGATTTGCAATAGTTGCGGCGGTTTTTACGGCATTATTACTGGTTTTTTACAGTGTCATTGATCCCGTGAGACAAAATAATGTTAAGCGCATCATGGAAAGAAAATATTCCGAAGTGCTTCCCAGGTCCTTACATTACGAAGAGAAACACATAGGCAATAAAACTTATATCGCCGGTTATGACAAAAATAATTATCCAACGGGAAAAATAGTTCTGGTAAATACTTCCAGCATCAATGACAGGCTGGATCTACTGGTATCCGTTGGTGAAGAAAATAAAATAACGGGTGTTGCCGTAATCAAACAGAACAAGATTTACGATATTTTAGATAGGAGTGATATAGATGCTTATTTCAGACAATTTACCGGAAAATCACTATATGATTTAAAACTGCAGGATGGCGGTAATGATATAAAACCTGTCAGGGGGGCCTTGTCACTATCTGATATATATTTTACTGCTATTAAAAAAGGCTTGGAAGATGTAGAGGTAATTAATGCATTATCAACAAAATAGTTTTACTGAATTATTTAAAGAATTATACAGACGAATCTTTCAAAGAAATCCTATTATAGTTCTGATTGCAGGGTTATGCCCTGTTTTAGCAATAAGCACAACTGTTTCTAATGCGTTTTCAATGTCAATAATTGTATTGTGTGTTCTGTTACTTTCGGATGTTACCATAAGGCTTGTCCGTCAGTTTTTTAAAATTGAGCTAATGTATTTTCTTCACGTACTCATTCTGTCTTTTTATGTGACAATTGTGGATTTGTTTTTAAAAGGGTTTTACATTGAGATTTCAAATAATCTGGGGATATTTATTCCATTAATAGCTGTTAATTGTTTGTTTTTTGAACAATATGAGAATTCAAGAAAACAACCATCATTTCTGTTGTCGTTATTTAGTGCCATAGGTTCAGGTATTGGATTTGCACTGATTATGATATTCGTAAGTTTTTTAAGGGAATTACTCGGTAGCGGAAAGGTTTTTGAAGTTACAGTGTTTTCAAAGCCTCCGGCTATATTTTCACTGGCGCCGGGTGGTTTTATTGTAATAGGTTTCATTACTGCATTTATAGCTTATATAGGTAAAAGGTTTAATAGAGATGATAAATAACAGCTTACATCCTTTAACATTATTTTTTAATGCTTTTTTTCTGAATAATCTGATTTTTATTCAGATAATCGGGCTGTGTTCATTTTTCAAAATAACGCATAACTTGAAAAATGCAGCACATCATGGACTAATCGTGATAGTGAATACATTCCTTGCCACCTTAATGGCCTGGGTAATCTTTTATGAGTTGTTAACTCCCATAAATGCCCAGTATATGCAGATTATTGTTTTTGTTTTTTTAGCGATTTTTATTGCAAAAATCGAAGAGCTACTATTAGTCAAATACTCAATAAGACTTTATGGTTTAATAGGTAAAAATATTTCCATAATTATGGTAAATTGCGCGGTTGTTGCTGCTGTTTTTTTGAGTATTGACAGTAGGCTGTCACTGGTTAATACAATAATTTACAGCGCCGGGGTTGCAATTGGCTATTATATTGCTATAATATTATTCGCTATTTTAAGGGAAAAGGTATCTATAGCGCCCGTTCCGGATTCATTCAAAGGTATTCCGATAGATTTTATTCTTGCCGGTCTTATTTCAATAACATTCATCGGATTTAAAAGCATATTAGGATTATAACATAGCGTTATGGACTTTACCCCGGTACTTTATTTAGGAATTTTAGTATTTTGTTTGATTTTTCTGTATGTTCTTGCAGGGAAATATACAGGGTTAAAGAACAATCAAAAAAAGGATCTGATTCTTCAATATCTTCCGGGACATGACTGTAAAGTTTGCGGTTTTGAAGATTGTGAAAATTTTGCCAGGGAACTTTTAAGTAACGCTTCTGAATTTGAAAAATGCAGTATTGTTGATCCTCATAATGTTGATAAGATATTAGGAATAATAGGCAAAGAACCCTTGCCCGCAGAACAGAAAATGGCTGTGATTTCATGTGTAGGTGGCAAGCAATGCACGGATAAATATGATTATTCTGGAGTTCAGACTTGTGATGCTGTAAGTAGGATCTTCAGGGGAGAGAAAAACTGTATATACGGATGTCTGGGATTCGGTGATTGTGCCAGAGCCTGTCCGTTTGATGCCATAACACAAAATATAGGAGAAGTACCGGTAGTAAATAAGAACAAATGCACAGGTTGCGGGAAGTGCACGGATAAATGCCCTAAAAAAATAATTTCGTTAATACCAAAAAAATACGATGTCCATATCAGATGTTCATCGTTTAATTCAGGAAGGTTTGTAAGGGGAATATGCTTAACAGGTTGCATTTCATGTGGAATTTGTGTTAAAATATGTCCTACAAAAGCAATTGAAATCAAAGATAATTTAGCTGTTATAGACTACGAAAAATGCACCACCTGCGGACTTTGTATTGATAAATGCCCGCAAAACACAATTGAAAGAATTCTGCCATCTGTATAGAACACAGAAAGAAATGAATTAGAGTGTTTTGTAAATATGGAAAATTCCGCGTAAAAAAGCGGAAAAAACAGAAAAAATATAAAACCACAGAGGAGGAAGTAGAAGTATGTCATCAATCACAATGAAGTCCCTGCTTGAAGCCGGGGTACATTTCGGGCACCAGACAAGGCAATGGAATCCAAAAATGAGCAAGTACATTTTTTGCGAGAGAAATAAGATACACATTATCGATCTCCAGAAAACCGTAAAAGAGTTAAAGAGAGCCTACAAATTTATCAGAGACCTGGTAGCACAGAATAAAACGGTTCTTTTTGTCGGAACAAAAAAGCAGTCTTCCGATGTAGTTGAAACCGAATCTAAAAGGTGCGGCGCTTTTTACGTGTCCTATAGATGGTTGGGCGGTACTCTGACAAATTTTTTAACCATAAGAAAATCAATTTCACGTTTAAAAGAGCTTGAAAAGATGAAAGCGGAAGGTATCTTTGAGCTTTTATCTAAAAAAGAATTAAGCAAAAGACAGAAAGAAATGGCAAAACTGGAACGATCTCTTTGCGGTATAAAAGAAATGGACAAATTGCCGGGAGTCATGTTTATAGTAAGCCCAACTGAAGAAGATGTGGCGGTACAAGAAGCCAAAAAAATGAAAATTCCAATTGTTGCTGTTTGTGATACAAATTCTGATCCTGATGTAATAGATTATCCTATTCCCGGAAATGATGACGCTGTCAGAGCCATCAGCCTATTCTGTGCTATTATGGCAGACGCAGTACTTGAAGGCCGGGGATCTGGCAAACAGGAAAATCCGGAAGTAGCAAAACAAGGCGACTTCGGAGTACCGGAAGATGAGTTGGAAAAAGAAGTAGAACTTACAGAAACAGAGAGGATTAAATAAATGGCTGAACTAAACGTAGAATTAATTCAGAAATTAAGAGCAACATCAGGCGCGGGCATGTTGGACTGTAAAAAAACCTTAACTGAAACAAACGGTGATTTTGACAAAGCTCTTCAGATATTAAGAGAAAAAGGTAAAACCCAGGCACTAAAAAAAGTTGGCAGAGAAACAAAAAACGGGCTTATATCTTCATATATTCACCCTGGTGATAGAATAGGTGTAATGCTTGAAGTTAATTGTGAGACGGATTTTGTAGCAAAAACAGATGATTTTAAAAAGCTTGTAAAAGAAATTGGCCTTCAGATAGCAGCGGCCAGCCCGGCTTATTTAAACAGAGAATCTATACCCAAAGATGTCCTTGATAAAGAAAAAGAAATTTACAGAAAACAGGTTCTGGATGAAGGCAAACCTGAGAAAATAGTTGAGAAAATAGTTGAAGGAAAACTTGAAAAGTTTTATCAGCAGGTATGTTTGCTTGATCAGCCTTATATTCGCGATGCTTCAGGCAAAGAAAAAATTACTGACCTGGTAAAAGCAGTAATTGCAAAAACAGGAGAAAATATTCAGGTAAGAAGATTTGTCAGATTCCAGCTTGGCGAAGAACTATGACCAGTAAAAGCAGTAAAACGGTAAAATACAAAAGAGTCCTGCTGAAACTTTCCGGAGAAATACTTGCTGGGGGGAAAAAATTCGGATTTGACTCTGATGTTATTAATCAAATAGCCGGTGAGATTCAAAGTGTTAATGATCTGGGCGTTGAGCTCGGTGTAGTTATAGGCGGTGGAAATATATGGAGAGGTGCAGAGGAAAGAATTAAGGGCCTTGACAGAGTAACCGCTGATTATATGGGCATGTTAGCTACTATAATTGATTCTTTAGCCTTGCAGAGTGCCTGCGAAAAAAGAGGTATAAAAACTGTTGTTCAATCAGCAATTGAGATAACAAAACTTTGCGAGCCTTATACAACCAAATCTTCAATCAACCACATGTGTAACGGCAAAGTTGTAATTTTTGCCGGGGGCACAGGAAACCCGTATTTTACTACCGATACTACCGCTGCATTAAGATCTGTCGAATTAAAAGCCGACATACTGCTTAAAGCTACCAAAGTTGACGGTGTTTATTCAGACGACCCCATGAAAAATCCCAAAGCCACAAAATATTCCGAAGTATCCTATATGACAGCTATTGAAAAGAAACTGAGAATAATGGATATGACGGCATTTTCACTCTGTATGGATAATAATATGAAAATTATGGTTTTCAATCTCCAGAAATGGGGCAGTGTAGTTAAGGCAATAAAAGGTGAAAAAGTAGGAACTCTAATCTATTAACACGGGAGTAAATATTATGACCGATGCAATAATAAACCAGGCAGAAGACTTAATGAAAAAAACCATAGAAAGATTCAGGACCGATTTATCAGCATTAAGAACCGGCCGCGCATCGTCAACTTTAATAGAAAATATAAAAGTAAACTGCTACAACAGCGTTATGCCCATAAATCAGGTGGCAGGAATATCTGTGCCGGATGCAAGAACCATAGAGCTCAGACCCTGGGATACAAATGTAATACCTTTCATCGAAAAAGCCATTCACCTGTCTCAGATAGGCATAAATCCTGCAAATGACGGCAAAGTTATCCGATTGATATTGCCTCCTTTAACGGAAGAAAGAAGAAAAGACCTTATAAAGCATTTGAATAAAATTGCAGAAGATTTCAGAATTTCCGTTAGAAATGACCGCCATAAAGCAATAGAAACCATAAAAAAAACCGAAAAAGAAAAAAAGATATCAGAAGACCAGAGATTTAAAGCAGAAGAAAAACTGCAGAAAATCACAGAAACTTACATCAAAAAAATTGAAGAAGCTCTCTTAATAAAAGAAAAAGAAATTTTAGCTTAACATCCTGCCTGAAAAGCGAATAATGAAATCAATATGCCGGAACAACAAGATTTAACTAATCAGATAGATAAAAACAGGCTCCCGGTCCACATAGCTATAATAATGGACGGTAACGGCAGATGGGCAAAAAAACGAAAATTACCCAGGCTTTTTGGGCACAGTGAAGGCATAAAAACCGTTAGAACGGTAGCCCAGGCTTCAAAAGATATTGGAATTCAATATCTTTCGTTATATACATTTTCAACGGAAAACTGGAACCGACCTACGCTGGAAGTAAACGGCCTTATGCGTTTAATTCAGGAAAAACTTTTCAGTGAGGCTAAAGATCTCAAAAAAAAGAACGTGCGGCTGATTTTTACGGGTGAAATTGAAAAAATGCCTCCTAAAGTTCAGGAGGAAATTGACCGTTCAAAAAAACATACGCAGGACTGTACGGCCATGACCCTTAACTTATGTTTAAATTATGGGTCCAGACAGGAAATTCTCAAAGCAGTAAACAATTTGCTTGAATTAAAAAAAGAATCTGTGGATGAACAGAGTTTCAAAGAACAATTGATGACTAAAGATATCCCGGACCCGGATCTGCTTATAAGAACGTCCGGAGAAATGAGAATTTCAAATTTTCTGCTTTGGCAGATCGCGTATTCGGAATTATTTTTTACAGATGTTTTGTGGCCGGATTTTAAAGAAGCAGACCTACATAAAGCAATTATAGAATACCAGAAAAGAGACCGCCGTTTCGGGGGAATATGATTTTTCCAAGACTGATAACAGCAATAATAGGAATACCTTTGATAATGTTGTCTATCTATTTCGGAGGGATTCCTTTTTTTATTTTAATGTTACTAGTTGTGCTGTTTTCGATTCATGAATATTATTACATAATTTCAAGAACGGGTTTTGATGTTCAGCAGATAACAGGATATGCTTTTGGCGTATTGATATTTGCATCGGTATTTTTTAACGGCACGGAATTGCTTACCAAAACACAAGGCCAGCTGAGTTCTATAATGCTCACGCTTTGTCTTTTTGTATTTTCCGTATACGAAATTATTAGGGTTAATTTTTCCAAAACGCAGGAAGTTTCAGGTTCCATAGTAAGGATTGCTCTTACATTTTTTGGTGTATTTTTAATTTCCTGGACTTTCTGCCATATTCTGCTTATACGCGATATAAATCCCGGCGGAGTAAAATATACATTTTTCCTTTTTCTTTTAATCTGGATTTCTGATACCGGAGCCTATGTTATAGGTAAAAAATTCGGGAGAATAAAACTGGCTGAAAAAATAAGCCCTAACAAAACGGTTGAAGGCTTAGTCGGCGCGGTAATTACTGGAATTATTGCCGGGTTAATAATGTGGAAAGTCATGGGACTTAACGAGCTAAGACTTGCTGAAGTTGCCAGCATAAGCGCTCTAATAGCTCTTTTTGCCGGAATATCTGATTTAGCGGAATCTTTGCTTAAAAGAGATGTAGGCTTAAAGGATACGGATGTACTGTTGCCGGGCCACGGCGGAATGCTTGATAGATTTGATTCATTTATTTTTACGGCTCCGTTTTTCTTCTATTACCTCACAATTTTCCATAAATAAACCCACATAAATGTGCCATCGTAAATAAAATCAAATAAAATGAAAAACTTAGTAATTTTAGGCTCTACAGGTTCCATAGGTATTCAGGCCCTTGAAGTAGCCAGGCATTTAAAAAGTGAAATTAAAGTTACAGGCATTTCATCCTACTCAAATATCAATCTACTTCAACAGCAGATCAAAGAATTCAAACCGTCAGTAGTCTGCACCGGTAATGAAACAGATGCTACCTACTTGAGAAAAAAATATAAAAAAAACATTGAAATACTTTCCGGTAATAACGGTTTATCCGTAATGGCTTCTTATTCAGAAGCGGATATCGTTTTAATTTCAGTAGTCGGGGCAGTAGGCATATACCCGCTTATTTCGGCAATTAAAGCAGGTAAAACAGTAGCACTGGCAAACAAAGAAGCGCTGGTTATTTCCGGAGATATAATAAATAAACTCCTGAAAGAACAGTTCAGGGAAACAACCTGCGCAGGCTGTGCTCCAAAATTGGCCGTAATACCCGCTATTATACCGGTAGACAGCGAACATTCAGCCATTTTCCAGTGCTTAAAAAATGAAGACACAAAAAAAGTAAAAAATCTTATTGTGACAGGTTCCGGAGGTCCTTTTTATAAAAAGAACGTAGATTTTTCAAAGATTACTGTTGAAGAAGCACTCAATCATCCCAGGTGGCGTATGGGTAAAAAAATAACTATAGATTCTGCTACTTTAATGAATAAAGGTCTTGAAATAATCGAAGCGCATTATATGTTTGATATTCCTTATAATAAGATAAAGCTGCTCATACATCCGCAATCCATAGTGCATTCTCTGGTAGAATTTGTAGACGCTTCCGTAATAGGTCTTTTTTCCATGCCGGATATGCGTCTTTCCATACAGTATGCCATTACCTATCCTGAAAGATACCCCACCAATATTCATCCGTTAAAACTGGAAGATATTCAGAAACTGGAGTTCAGCAAGCCAGACCTTAAAAAATTTCCCTGCCTGAAGCTGGCTCTTGATTGCGCAAAAACAGGCAAAACATTAAATGCAGTTTTAAACGCGTCTAACGAAGTAGCGGTAGGAGCTTTCTTACATAAAGAAATCAAATTTTCTGATATACATAAGGTGATTGAAAAGGTGCTGAACCGTCATAAGGTTATAAGCAAGCCCGTCTTGGAAGATATCCTGGAAGCGGACGCCTGGGCAAGAACCGAAGCTAAAAAAGAGGTGAATAAATGTTAGGGGCACTTTCGATAATTTTTGCGTTCGGTATTATTATTTTCATACATGAACTCGGTCATTTTGTTTCAGCGCTGCTGATGAAAATTAAAGTAGAGAAATTTGCTTTTGGTTTCGGCCCGGAACTTGTAGGTGTTACCTACAAAGACACACGTTATGCTATCTGTGCAATTCCTTTAGGTGGCATGGTGAAGCTGGCAGGGGAATATGAAGCAGAAACAAAAGGCAATGATGATGAGTTTTACCAGAAACCGTGGTACAAACGCATATTTGTTGTAATTAACGGCCCGCTGATGAATTATGCTTTGGCTATAGTATTTTTCTTTCTTTCAATATATATTTGGGGTCTTGGTGTGCCTTCTGAGCTGCCGATAGTAGGCGAAATTAGGCCCGGGTATCCAGCAGAAAAAGCCGGTATTAAATCCGGTGATGTAGTGTTGGAAATTAACGGCAAAAAGATTAAGATGTGGCAAGATATTGCACAGTACATTCATGCAAACGCAGACAAGGAAATTAAAATCAAAATTAAACGGGCAAACGAAATATCTGATATAAAGATTACTCCACAGCTTGAAAAAGATATGAAAATCGGTGTGGTGGGCATCATGCCGGAAATAAGAACCCAAAAAGCCGGGTTCTTTAAATCAGCAGGCATATCTATAGCGCATACCATTGATATTAACATTATCTTTTTTGCTTATATGTGGAACAAAATTGTAAAGTGGGAAAAACCTGAAGTGGCTGGACCCATCGGCATTGCTCAGATAGTAGTCCAAACTTCAAAAAGCGGGTTTTCCAGCCTGCTTATTCTTATAGGCAGAATATCTGTAATGGTGGGCATCATGAACCTGCTGCCTATACCCATATTTGATGGGGGGTACATTCTGCTTTTCCTCATTGAAGGGTTGATTACCCATAAAAAAGTTGATAGTAAAATTATTGAGAAAATGAACATGGTTGGTTTGTCTTTCATAATTATTTTAATGATATACGCTTTCTATAGTGATTTTGACAGGCTCGGAGTAATTACATTCGTGCATGATAAACTTAATTTATTTTTTCATCATTTAGGGTTTAAATAAATTGAATAGTTCAAGAAAAACCAGAAAAATAAAAGTTGGAAATGTTTGCATAGGCGGGAATGCTCCCGTAACCGTGCAATCTATGACCAATACCGATACAAAGGATATACATTCTACCGTAAATCAGATTAAAAACTTAGAAAAAGCAGGCTGTGAAATTGTCCGTACCGCCGTGCCCGATATGGAAGCGGCAAAAGCTCTTTCAAAAATAAAAAAGCAGATAAATATACCGCTTGTTGCCGACATACATTTTGATTACAAGCTTGCCCTGGAGTCAATTTATCAGGGTGCTGATAAAATCCGCATAAATCCGGGCAATATCGGTTCAAGTGAAAAAACAAAACAGGTTGTCCTGGCAGCAAAAGCAGCAAAAATACCTATCCGCATAGGTATAAATTCGGGCTCCATAAAACCCTCTATAAAAAACCCTGGGTTGACGCTTACAGATAATATGGTATATACGGCCCTTGAATATATAAAAATGTTTGAAGACTGGGATTTTCAGGATATTGTAATCTCTCTAAAATCCAGCGATGTATTAACCACCATAGATTCCTACAGAAAACTTTCAAAAAAAACTTTATATCCGCTTCATCTGGGTATTACCGAATCAGGCCCTCCGGGTATAGGAACAGTAAAGTCAACCTTGGGAATTGGTATTCTTTTATACGAAGGCATAGGTGATACCATCAGGGTATCTCTTACCGGGGACCCGGTGGAAGAAGTTAAAGTAGCTTTTGGGCTTCTCCAGACATTAAACTTAAGAAATTACGGGGTTGATTTAATTTCCTGCCCCACCTGTGCAAGATGCAGAAACAATCTTAACAGCGTAGTAACCTCTTTTGAAAAAGAAATTGCTCCATACCGCGGTGCCTTAAGCCGTAGAAAAGCTCCGCTTAAGGTTGCTATTATGGGTTGTGAAGTAAACGGCCCCGGAGAAGCAAAACATGCAGATATCGGCATAGCAGGCGGGCGAAATACGGGGTTGTTGTTTAAAAATGGCAAACCGTTTAAAAAAGCAGTGCCCGGCAAATGGGTAAAAGAACTAATCCGCGAAATAAAAAAGGATTATATAAGGAATAAATAATGATTGCGGGTAGCATCATTATAACAATTGGTAAAAGGAAAAATAATGATTGCGAGTAGCATCATTATAACATTTGATAAGAGGAAAAATAATGAAACTATCAAAATTTTTCATGCCCACATTAAGAGAAGTACCTTCAGACACAGACACCATTTCCAGCAAACTTATGCTGCGTTCCGGTATGGTGCGCAAACTTTCCAGCGGTATTTATGAATGGCTGCCTCTGGGTTTAAAGGTGCTTAAAAAAGTAGAGCAGATAATCCGCGAAGAAATGAACAAAATAAACGGCCAGGAGGTCTGGCTTCCTTTATTATTGCCTAAAGAGCTTTGGGAAGAAACAGGCAGGTGGGGAATATACGGTAAGGAACTGTTTCGTTTAAGAGACCGGAAAGATTCAGATTTCTGCCTGGGGCCTACCCATGAAGAGATTATTACTGATATTGTCAGAAAAGAAGTGCGTTCTTATAAGCAACTGCCTGCTATGTTTTACCAGTTCGGCATTAAGTTTCGCGATGAAATCCGCCCCAGGTTTGGTGTAATGCGCGCCAGGGAATTTTACATGAAAGATGCCTATTCTTTTCATGCCACCGAAGAAGATGCAGGAAATTACTACCAGGAAGCAGTAAATGCCTATAAAAAAATCTGTGACAGGTGCGGTTTTAAATACCGCCAGGTAGAAGCCGCCAGCGGAGCTATTGGCGGCAAATATTCCCATGAATTTATGGTGTTGGCAGAATCCGGAGAAGAAGAAATTGCCTGGTGTGACTGCGGCTATGCATCTAACACAGAAAAAACCGAATGCCCTGACACAGAAAAACCAAAAGAAACAGCTCTTTTGCCTGTAGAAGAAGTGCACACTCCCAAAATACGCACTATTGAAGACGTAGGGGCATTCTTCAAAACATCTCCGGTAAATTTTATAAAAAGCCTGGTTTATCTTGTAGATGGAAACCCCTTTATGGTATTAATCCGTGGTGATTATGAAGTAAACGAAGCCAAAATGAAAGAAGTATTTTCTGCTTCTGATGTAGTTCTGGCAGATCCGGCAACTATAGAAAAAATTACCGGTGCGCCGGTAGGTTTTGCCGGCCCGTACAAACTGCCGGAAAATAAAACCCTCAGAATAGTGGCAGATTATTCCATTAAATCTGTGGTAAACGGTATTGCCGGAGCCAATAAAACAGATTATCACGTAAAAAACCTTAATATTGACAGGGATTATAAAGTGTCTGAATTCGCGGATCTTAGAAAAGTTATTAAAAATGATATCTGCCCCAGATGTTTCCAGCAAAACAAAAAAATCAACTTGCAATTTTCCAGAGGCATAGAAGTAGGCCATACCTTTAAGCTGGGTACCAAATATTCAAAATCCATGCATGCCACATTTCTTGATGCCCAGGGAAAAGAAAACCTTTTCATAATGGGTTGCTATGGCATAGGTGTATCAAGAATAATAGCCGCTTACATTGAGCAGATGAATGACCCAAACGGTATTATCTGGTCACCGGCATTAGCGCCTTTTGAAGTTATATTAATTCCCATAGATTACAATGATGAAAAAACAAAACAGGCAACGGATGAAATTTATAATAAGCTTATCAATGACGGGGTTGAAGTATTGCTGGATGACCGCGATGAACGCGCCGGTGTAAAGTTTAAAGACGCGGACTTAATAGGTATTCCTCTTAGGATAACTGTAGGTTCAAGAAACCTGCCGGACAAAGTAGAATTCAAGCTGCGCAGTGAGGCAAATACATCCCTTGTTATGCTTTCTGACCTCTCTGAAAAGGTAAAAACCTGCCTTAAAATGAATTAATTAAACACCAGTAGTAATTAAAATACTAAGAAAATGTATAAACAGGTGCAATTATTTTTGAATTATAAAGCATAAAAATAAATAAAATCAAAAGGAGAAGAGAGATGAAAATTATTTTTAAAGCAGTAGCAGTAACAGCAGTATTATTAACTTTTATTACCATGGGGCTTTTTGCACAGGTAACCAGCAGGCAAACCATAAACGTACAGGGCCGGCTTACAGATTCCAGCGGCGCAAACAAGCCGGATGGTACATATACCCTTGTTTTCAAATTATACCAAAACCCCACAGACACCATAGTAAATTGCAAATGGCAGGAAAGAAAAGAATCTGTAACCTGTACAAACGGAATATTTAATGTCTATTTAGGTGAATTAAATAATATTGACACAATATTTAATCAATTTGATAACCTTTGGCTGGAAACCACTATTGTAACCGGGCCTGGCGTATTTGCAGAAGAAACATTATTACCGCGCCAAAAAATAGTTAGCGTGGGATATGCAATGAGAGCACAAACTGCTGATCTTGCAACAAATGCAAATTATGCTGTATCTGCTACAAATGCAGATCATGCAGATTCTGCTACAAATGCAAACCATGCTGATATAGCAAGTGAAGCAAATCATGCAACAAATTCAACTAATGCAAATAATGCCATAACAGCAGGAACAGTGACAAATGGTGTTTATACAAATGGAAGTTATACAAATCCAGCATGGATAACTTCTTTAAGTGGCACAAAAATAACAGGGCCAGTCGCAAACGCAACAACTGCTACCAACGCTACAAACGCTACTAATGCCACAACTGCCGTTAATGCTACAAAGCTTAACAATGTAGAAGCTTCTAAGTATTTAAGGAATGACCAGGCAGGTACAATTAATGGGAATCTAACTGTCAATGGCAATATATCCGGCGGCGGTTTAATGAAGGTTTATAGTGCTTCAGCAGATAATTGGAATACCGATCTCACAGTTACTATTCCAGCAGGGGTTGCGCCAACTGGAATGCTTATTTTTGCACATATTTATCTTTCAAATTGGCTTACTAGCATGCATTGGGAAAGTATAGGGCAATATGTATACTTGGATTCTACAGAACTTGGGAATATAAATCAAACACTAGCATTATCTGGCAGTACTGGGGGAGTAGATTTACAGATTGAAGGTGATTATTGCAGGCCATTTGTATTAATTCCTGCTCAATATACATATTCTTCAGCACATGTAATTAAAATGCAAGCCGTAGGGGAAATTGCCAATACTAATGCAAATGGAACATATGGGTTGTCAAATCCTTTAGCACCTAATAGTAAAGGTTCTTTTAGAAGAACATTGGCTGTTATTGTTTATTGATTTCAATGAAAAACTGCTTAATCACAATCTTATTAGTATTTCTAAGTATATCTTTTTCTTTTTCACGAGATAGCAATTATCTTTCTTTTTCTTCTACATCAATATCTCTGGATCAAACCGTAGATATTTCTACACCGACATTTCTTCAACCAACATATAATAAAGAAATCCTGGGATTGTTGGAAGATTTGAAGAATAACAAAATAAACACAAATATAGTCATCTATTATATTGAAAAAACAATTATCAAAGAAGCGCCGCAGGATGAGTATCTTACGCACTTGCTTCAGGCATTAAAAGACAACCTTAAGAAAGGAAAAAAAGAAGGTATAGTCAGAAGAGTGGAAAAAGATCTAGTAGAGATAGATAAGGGGTCAATCCACAAAGTTAGAGAAAGAGACCTCTACAAGGTTTATGATAGCACAACAGGGGGATACAAAGGGGTACTGGAGGTTCAGGCAATTGCTGATGCTGTCTCTATTGGAAAGAATTATGATTCAAAGACAGCGTTAATAAGTTCCAATGATAAAATCGTTTATTGCGGCCAAAGAAAGATCTTTGGTTTTGGACCAATGATTGGGGGATCTGTTTCAAATACTAAAGACTATACTAAAGAGCCATTTGATTTTGAGAAAGGTGCAAATCCAAATTGTGTTGGATTGCTAATGGAGTGGACATTTTCAAGAGCATGGAGTATTCAATGGTTATTAGGGCAATATATTTATTCTAAAAACATCCCAACAGGATTTTGGGATTCACAAAATAAGTATATCAGGAAAAATGATGCATTTTCCTTTGAATTAGACTGTCCTTTGACAATTAAAAAGAAATTATTTTATCCTTCTTGGTTTTCACCAAATTATGGATTAGGAGTTGGTTATTTTAAAAGCAGTTTTGAAACGTCTCATAATTACAATGATTATTTAAACGGAATGTATGTTATTGAAAAAAATGATTCTGCAAAAAACGCATACTGTTTGATATATCCTGCTTTTGGAATTGAATTATTTTCAAGTAATTTAGTTCATGTGATATTTGATGCTAAGTATATTTATCCTTTAGTGCCATTAAGAGGCACAACAGAAGACCATTCTTGGAGCGGGTGGATATTTTCAACCGGCATGACCACTAATTGGTAAGAGATTTAATTGTATAGTTCCGAAAATATATGAGTATAAAACAAATATAACGGAGGTTTAGCAAAATGAAAAGAAATGTATTTTTAGCAGTGTTTTTAACAAGTAATTTGTTTTTAGTTGCTTATGCAGAAGACGTTGCAACTACCATTCAAAGACTAAAGGATAAAAACACAAGAGATTCAGCATTTGAAGAGATCAAAAAAATGGATAAAACAGAGATATCAGGTGAATTAAGGAAACTGGCTAAAGATAAAAACAGCCAGCAAGCGCACAGAACTGTTTCAATAGTTCTTTTAGGCCAAATAAAAGATTATGATTCTGAAAAAGATATAGTTGAAATATTAAATACAGAAGATAACTACATAATGAAAAATGCCTGCTTAATATCCTTGGGCCATATGGGTAAAAAAGATTTGATTCCATTAATAAAAAGCCATTTAAATGATGAACCCAAAACAGTTTCTTTAAGGTCTGCCTGGGCATTGGCAAAACTGGGTGATTTTTCAGGAAAAGGTATTGCAATTAACACATTATTACAAGATACAATAGTTACACATAAAGCTATAGCAAGCGAAGTTATTGAACAAATTGGCGACAAAAGTATAATTGATGAGTTAAAAACATTTAAAAACAACAGTAATGACTGGACACAGATATATATAAATCTAACAATTGCAAAATTGCAAATATCAGGCTTATCAAAAGAAGAACAAATAAACATTTTAAAAAATACTATTAGTGACAACCAGTTTGAAATTAGAAAATGGGCCGCAGATAAACTGGATGAAATAGGTACACCAGAAGCAATGAAAACATTGGAAGATATAGCGAAAGACCGTGATAATAAAGGTAGCTATGTTGCAGGAAAAATATTATTTAACAAAGAACAGAAGGAAAAGCAGAAAATAAAATAAATGAAAAAAAAGACTATTTTTTTTATTTTACTTACAGTGTTATGTTTAAAACCATATGTTTATGCCGGTTGGCCAATAAACATCACTCCTGAAATTGAAGGTCAGGTATTAGATGAAATAACCGGTGAACCTATTGAAAATGCTTTGGTTAGACTTTCTTGGAGTGGTGATTATCTGATTGGTGGGCCTGGAGGGCCTGGGAGTTACAAGGAAAAAATAGTGTTTGTTTTTACTGGTAAAGATGGAAGATTTAAAGTTAAAAAGAAATATTTTATTCATATTATTACAAGATTTACTAGTTTATCGTGTATAATTGCGCATCCGTTGTATTGTGATAAAGAAAATAATAATTATTCAATATGTCCTTTGGGTTTTGGTTTAATCGCTATAGACTTTTACGGAGTAAATAAGGACTATTTAGTAGAAAATAAATTAGTTTTTACAAAAAGATTATTGAAAATAGAAGATAAATATAAAATTGATGTTTCAACAAATTCAACAAGACATTTTTATAGTCATTTGTTTAGTGGATTTATTGATACAGTGCATTCAGAATATGATTATTTCAGTGTATATAAAAGGAAAAAGAATAATAACCATTACTTGAATTATGTTGTTGGTGAATTTAAAAAAATAGAAACCATGCTTCCAGGGTCTGAATATGCTAAAGAAATTTCAGAAAGGATAAGATATTATGAAATTAAAGTTTCTTGCAAGTAAAATATTGTATCTATTTGTTATTTTGTTGGTAAGTAATAAATTAATTGCACATGATAATGAAAAAGTACATCCGCGACTCACACTAAATGCATGTAATTTGCTAACAAAGATTAATATAAATACTTATTTAGATTACAAAACAGATGATTTAACAAATGGATTTTATGACGGCCATGAAGGAAAGAACATTAGACAAGGTACAATTGATGAAGATGAAATGGCATTATTTTCTTTTCATACAAGATTTCATTTTTATCATGCAGTTACAGGTAAGGGTTGGATTAACGATACCTTTGACAATGCAATAGTGCACGGTGAAGGTTATTGGAAAACAGCATTATGGTATTATGCAAACCAGGACAAGAGCAATGCATATTATTATTTAGGCAGGTATTTGCATCTATTGCAAGATTTAGGTGTACCTGCTCATGTAAATGACGATAGTCATATATCAGGAGATGATTTTGAGGCATATTGCAAGATAATACTTAAAGATAATCCTCAATTATTTCCAATTGGAAATGAAACATCAATCATTGGAACATTAGCAAATAATGAATTATATTTAAAAAACTTGGCAGAAGATGTTTACAGAACCATAAGAATCCAGGGGGTATTAAACAGAAATATAGCAACACCTGCATCTGGAAATATAGTAAATATGTTTCCAAATACTACGTATTTAACATACGAAACAGATGTTGACGTGGATGGTAACACTTATGAATTTTGGAGAATAAAAGATGTTGGTGTGTATATACCTGAAGATGAAGCTAATAGTGAGTGGTGGGAGTGTAGAAATTTTTCAAATGATACCGGTAAATACTACTATATTGAAAATTCTGGTGATGCAAAGCCTGTAAATTACCCAGGTAAAAGTTTAGCACAGGTATGGGCTACGGATGCAAACTATGATTTGTTAAATAAAGCGGTACATTATTCTGCCGGGTTAATGAAATATTTTCATGATAATGCCAGTACGCTTTATGCAAGCATGGATAAAGGGACACTTAATGGAACTATTGTTAACGCTAATACAAAAAATCCTATCCCAGATGTAATTGTTAAAATAACAGGTGAAATAGACACTGAGATTACAACGGGCAGTAACGGCACTTTTTCTATAGTGGTGCCAAAAGGCAGCTATAGCGTATCTTTAGATGTAGCAGGCTACAACTATACTTACTGTAATACAGAGATTTTAAGCAACAACCAAACAGTTTCAATACAGCTGAATGCAAATCCAGTGGATATAGCAAATAGCCCGGTTATAACACATACACCGGTCACAACTGCTACAAATAGTCAAAGTATAAATTTTGCAGCTACTGTCACAGACCCGCAAAATGATGTTAATAATGTAAAAGTATATTATAAGGTTGATACAGGCTCTGAAAGTAGTGTTACAATGGACAAACAATCAGGTACAAATAATTACACTAAAGCAATTACCGCATCGGGGGCAAGAATATACTATTACGTCCTTGCGGAAGATAATAATGGTAATACAAAAAGATATCCTGAGAGTGTAAATGATTGGTTAGAAATTGCGGTTACAGGCACCACGTCTATAACGGGTACCTACCCGAGTGACTGGACAGTAAGTAGTAGTTTAATAAATGGATATATTAATATAAGTATTGTTGACCAATGGATTTACCCTGTTTACCCGAATACTTCCGCAGAAGAATATTGTTATGATTTTGATATGTCTATTATCAATGTTCCAAATTATGTGACTATTGCTGATTCAGTTATTAGTGATATTTTTCTGAACTACTATTCTCAAACTGCTCAGGTTTATATTTCGCCGAATAATTACAATACTATCAATTACCAATATTTTAATAATTCCACAAAACCAAATTATCCGGATGTTGCTTTTTCTTTTCAATTGTCTTTAACAGGTACAAAATCAAGATATTATTATGAATATATAGATGGACATCATACTTGGCCAGCAGATGCTAATAATGCCGAGATGGATTTTTCAGGTACCATTAATTATACTATTCCAGCAAACCCAGTACCTCCGGCGATAAGTAATGTATCAATAAACCCACAAAATATTATAGAAAGTAATAGCTTAACTATTACAGCAAATATAGTAGACTCAAATAGCGGAGTAAATAATGCAAAACTATGTTATAAAATGAATGACAATTCTGAAAAAGAAATTGTTATGCAGGCAACAGACAGCAGTAATCCAAATAGTTTTAACGCAACAATACCGGCAAATGATGTGAAATATGGGATTTTAAGTTATTACATATCAGCAACAGATAATGTTGGCGCAAGGGCAAGATATCCAGGGACAAATTTGAACACAGTAAATATTGGAAGGAAGATATCTGGCTTAACATTGATGCATAATACATTAAATACAGAAGAGAACATAATAATTAATTATACTTTAACAGAAAATGCGTATGTATCTTTTATCTTTTACAAAAAAGAAGACAATAAATCTTTTGAGTTGTTTGATAATGGTGAAGCTGGAACAAATACAATTGAAATAAGCAAAGATTCGGTTTTGGAACACGGTACTTATGATAAAGTAACAGTAACAGCAAGGAATCAGCAGGGTGCTATAAGCGGTTCTTATGAGTTATTGGCAGAAAATCAGGAAATAACGGTTGATTATCTTACAATATTCGGTTTAACAGTAGAAAATAACAATATTAGCCAGTGGAACAATGTTGACGGTGTTTATTCTATAGGATGGTCCAACGCGGATAATAAAATAAGCGGAGTCTATTACAAGTTGGATGATGCCCCAATTAGCAATACTGACGGTACTTTTGTTGAATCAGACAATTTGGACTATACGCTTACCCAGGAAGGGCAACATACACTTTATATCTGGTTGGTGGGAAAAAACGGAGAAATTGATTATCAAAAAAACGAGGCAATAGAATTAAAATACGACAAAACAGCTCCTTCTGCACCAACTTCTTTAACTTCAGACCCTGCCGGCTGGACAAAACAAAGACAATTTACAATATCCTGGGCCAATCCTTCTGACTTAAGCGGAATTGCGGGCGCATACTATAAATTAAAT
Source organism: Elusimicrobia bacterium RIFOXYA2_FULL_39_19 (assembly GCA_001800285.1). Classification (GTDB taxonomy): domain Bacteria; phylum Elusimicrobiota; class Endomicrobiia; order CG1-02-37-114; family XYA2-FULL-39-19; genus XYA2-FULL-39-19. The sequence continues at coordinate 31,031 of MGVC01000042.1, forward strand.
GGCGTCGTTCCCGCTATTAATACTGAAGGAACCTATATAGCTGCTACTGATGGCAATTTTTTCACAGATTTAACGTTAACCGAAGGGCTAAACACACTTTATGTGTGGTTAAAAGATAACGCTGAAAATGCAAATCCAGCAAATTATACAGCCATTACACTAAGATATGACACCACGCCACCCTTAGCAGAAATCAGCCAGCCTGTTTCAAACGAATGTTATAGCGGTCTTATAACCATTTCAGGCAGTGCGCATGACATTGGCCAGCAATGTTCGGGCTTGCAGGAATATTCACTAAGCTATAATTCAAATGGCGGCCCATGGGTTCCAATATCTAATTCTAACAGTGAAGTAAGATATGGCCAGCTGGGAACGTGGGATACCTCTATAGCTTTTCCTAACGCAAACGGCGAACTTTATTCTATAAAACTTGAGACAAAAGATACCGTCAACAACATTAATAACGGTTTTGCAAGCATTTATATTGATAATACCGCTCCAGTAATTTCAAATTTAATGGCAAAAAGGGTGAACAGCAAATCAGCATTAATTGGATGGCAAACAGATGATTTAAGTGATACGCGTCTGATTTATGGTTTAACTTCAACTTTAGCTGAGCCTGAAATAAAATCTTCTGTAATGCAAAAAAATCATAGTGTTCAAATAGATGATTTGCCCTATTTTCCTGATAGATGTTATTATAAAGTAAAATCTACTAACAAGGTAGGACTTTCAAGGGAAGCAGATAGCTATTTTGATACCCACTTTGATATAAATGTGTATCAGGAAAATTTAGAAGATATTATAGTACCCGGACTTAATGTTTTTGTAAAAACAATTAAAATCCAGCCTTATCTTACAAATCCGGAAATAAACGGTTGCAGGCTTTATATTGACGAAACATATTGTTCAGACGCAATCCAGAATGCGGAAGGAAAATTTGTTTTCATTTATAATACAAATGTTTTATCTGACGGCATACATGAAATAAAAGTAAAAACCCTTGACTCAACAGGCGTGGAATTTATAAAAACGGTTTATATTGTTGTCAATAACGCCGGTACTGATATGTTTGCCAGCGCATTAATGTGTTCCGGAAGCGGGAAGGTGCAGGGTTTATCCGGCATTGCTTCGGATAATTTAGTAGGCCAAAACGTGGTAGGTATTTCAAATTCCGGGAATGTTGTCAGTTATTTAGGAAAACATTATTATGACGCTATTCAAGGCCCGGACCTGGTAATGAAAAACACGTTTATGTCAGCAACTTACGCTGACGGCCCGGGCGCTGACCAGAAAACAATTACGGTATCTGCAAAGGTTAGCAATGGCGGCGGTGCGGCAGTTAATAATATAAAAGCACAGTTTTTTGAAGGTGATGCACCAAGCCAGGTACAATTTGGCGGTGACCAGTTAATTAGTTCCCTGCCAGGATTTGGCACAAAAATAGTTTCTGTTGAGAAAATAGTTACAGTTACAGGCGGAAGACAGGAATTTAAGTTTACTGTAAAAGTTGACCCCGATCTTGAAATCCCTGAACTTACAGAAGAAAATAATGACGCCCAAAAAACAATGGTTATTGATCCTGACGGCAGTACAGTTATCATTTCTTTCAGGGATTATCCGGTAGGAGATTTTTCAAAGGTGTATCTGATGTTTGATAATATTTCTGTTTTAGATTCCAATAATGAGTGGATAAATTTTGAGGTTGGCCAAAGCATAGTAGATTTACTTAATACGTTTAATACCAATGAACCGATAGCTGTTGCTTCAGAAATATTAAAAAATGGCCAGTACACTCAGGTTAAAGCGCACATTACCGCAGCAGTAGGGATAAGAAAAACAGATAAAAGTATAGTTAACTTAAATCTTATTAATCAGGAAGTGCTACTTAACCAGATTTTTTCTGTAACTAATGAGTCTGTAGTTACCTATGATATGGATTTTGATTTGGAACAGTCTATCAACCAAACGCAGGGTGGGTATAGCTTTAACCCTATATTAAAAGTACCGGAAATTGTACATCACGCATTTGATGCATCGGTAACCGAAGATCCCTTTGTAATAGGGCTTGGCAAACAGAAAAAATTAAAAATAAACATCATTAATAACAGCGATTCAGCTGAAGACTACAACTTTAGCCTGTTAAGTACAGTGAATACTGATTGTATAAGATTTCCCGAAAAAGTAACGGTTCCTGTAAATAGTTCTTTGAATGCTGAAATTGAAGTAGTTACACCGTCAGATAAAAATATGCTTGATAGTTTAGATACATATTTTGACATTAAAGTAAGCGTAGATTTCCCGTCAACGTACAATAAGTATATCAATATACCTTTTGGCAAAATTGTGCATGGCCGGTTAATAGTAGATAGTATTAATCCGCGGACAGAATTGTTTGTAAACGGGTTGCCTTGTACAGGAAATGAAATGACATATGTAAGCGCAGGGACAGTTTTTAAAATATCTGCAGAAGATGACCTTAATGTTTTAAATGACAACCTTGGGTTTGGTATAAAATCTATTGCTTATCAGATTGACCAAAACCCGGTAACAACCATAGAAAATCCATCCCCTGCTATTGGCCAGAAATTTGAAACAGAATTTAATTTAGCAAACGTGTCTCAGGGGATACATATAATCAGATACTTTGTAAAAGATGCCGGGGAAAATATTGAAGAAAAAACAATAGCAATACTTAAAGACCCAAATGAATTTATCTGTAAAATCAAAAAAACCGGCGGGGATTATGCTACTCTTTCTGCCTGGGAAAATGCAATTCAGTGCGACTTAACAGCAAGTAACGTTGCAGTATTCCCGCATAATGGGATAATGGGAACTATTGCTGATGGTGTGTCAGTAATAGGAAAAACATCCGGAGCTATAGGACTGGTTGCCCATGCTACACCGTCACAAATAATGCTAAAAAACATTACCGGCAACTATATTCCATCAGAATATATGTGTGAAATATCAAACGAAGTAAACAAGGTAGTTATTGCAGATTACGGCAAACCGGTAATAGCAGTAGCAGAATGTTACAACGATTACGGCCCAGCAGGCTTAATAGAATCTCTTGAAATCAAAGACTGGGTAACCAGCCCTGCAAACTACATAAAAATCTGCACACCTGCTTCTGAGCGGCATAACGGCACAATTAACAGCGGGTTTAAAATCACAAAAAACAGTTCAGCGGCAGATACCATTACCAGCTGGGTAAATAATGTCTGGATAGACGGCCTTGAAATAGAGTCTGAAAGCAGGCGCGGTTTCTGGGACAGAGGCACAACAGCTGGTGGTGAAGTAAAAATAAGTAACTGCCTGATACACAGCAGCGCCGCCGCAACCGGCAGTTATGCAATAGCGCTTCAGGGAAATGGCAACTCAAAAATATGGAACAACATAATAACCAGCTACGGCTACGGCATTTACAGCGACGTTACCGGCAGCAATAACTACTGGTACAACAACACCATTGCAAACTGTACAGAAAGAAGCATTTATGGCGGCGGCCAAACAGGCACACTTTACAAACTAAGAAACAACATTATAAATAACTGCGGTCTGTGGACTATCACGCCTGCTTCTACCAGGGACATAGACTATTGCGCATCAAATGATAATACGGTAGATACTATAACTGGCGGTACACATAACAAAGCAAACCAGATAATAAACTTTGTAGACGCCTTCAGAAATAATTTTAACCTAAGGCCTATTGATACAGCGGCTCTTAACAGCGGCATAGACTTATCCCAGGACCCGGACCTTTCATTTAATACAGATATTCACGGCCACCCGCGCCCTTCGGGCTCTGCCTGGGACGTAGGCGCAGACGAAATATTTGATATTGCTGCCCCGGCAAAAACAAACACACTTACAGCCACTGCTGGCACAAACTCCCGCGAAGTTATTCTTTCCTGGAATAGCGCCGGTGATGATGCAGATACCGGCAACTTAACAGGCAAATATTTAATTCAGTACATTCCTGTTTCCCAGACAAACACAGAACATCAATGGCAAAAAGCACAAATAGAATACTTAACTGCAAATACTGCTCCCGGCACAGCGTTTACTTACACACTAAACCGCTTAGTAAGAGGTGTAGACTACAAATTTGCTTTTTGGTCAGAAGATGAAAGCGGAAATGTATCTGAAGTATCAAACATAGTTACAGCAACCGCACCAAACCTAAACGAACCCTGCTTTTACTGGGATATGGATAATGTAAATGCCGCCACACCTAATATAGGAATAGGCGCTATTGTAAAAGTAAACCCGGATAACGGCCCTATAACAACTTCAGAAGGTTTCAGGGGTAACGGAACCGGTATAAACATCCCGTCTATATGGAACGTCAATAGAGCATATTTTGAAATTAACCCTGAAAACATCAATCCTGAAAAAGGTGTAATAGATTTCTGGTATCAGCCCGATTACAGCGGAATAGTTGGTACTGGCAAACATTTCTTTTATGCAGTCAGCGCAGATAACTCACAGTTTACATTCTTAAAAAGCGGTGTTACAGGCGACCCATTAATATTCTATTTAAACAGTTCAAGCAATGTTTATACGCAGGTCCCTGGTTATACCTGGAAAGCGCAAAAAGGCAGATGGTACTACTTTAAACTTGTCTGGGACCGGGAAAACAAAAAAGCAGAAATCTGGATAGACGGTGAAAAACGCAGCGGTGACGTTAAAAACGCGGATGCCTGGGCACCAATTATCTTAAACAAGTTTGTAATAGGCAATAAATACCCCGAAGGTTCTTACGGTACTGCCAGCGGAACAATAGATGAATTTACTATACATAACCAAATACCGCCTGCAACAATAAATGATTTAACGGCACAGGAAGGTGACATTACCGGCCAGATAAAACTAACCTTTACCGCACCTGGCGCAAACGGCGCACTGGGTACATTAAACGGTAAATACTATGTGCAGTATTCTACATATACAGAAAACATGAATTTTCTGGTATCAAAAGCACAGGCAGTAATACCTGCAGTAAACGTAACACCCGGTACTGCGCAAACCATAACCCTGAACAAACTTGCAAGAAACTATACTTACTACTTCAGGGTTTGGGCACAGGATGATGAGCAGTACATTTCAGAAATTTCAAACGCAACTCAAATTCAGCCAAAAAACAATAATGAACCCTTCTTTTACTGGGATATGGAAAATATAGCAGATGCCGCTCCAAATACAGGAATAGGTTATCTTGATATGTATAACCCTAACGGTCAAATTACATTAGCCGATGGGCATTTAAACAACGGCGTATATTTCCCAAACTACTGGCAGACCTCAGGCCATTATGTAAAGATTTCAAAAGAAAATATAGATATGGATAAAGGCGTAATAGAGCTGTGGAGCAAAGGCTCCGGAAATGGTTTTTTCAGTTCAAGCGGTACTACTGCAGGCAGAGCTATTTATACTTTTATGGGCAGTAATTCGCCCTATCCGTTAGAATTTTATGTTGATGGCGTACATAGCGTAAAAGTTCAGACAGATGCCAAGGCTAACTGGTTTACGGAAGGGCAGTGGCACCATTATAAGTTTGTATGGGATAAAAGCGCAGGAAAAGCAGAAATCTGGATAAATGGTGTAAAAAGGTCAGGGACAGTCCAGAATGTTAATAATTGGGCGCATAATGATATTGATTTCCTAACAATCGGCGGCAGAGCCGGATATTCCTACAATGGCCCCGCAGCAGCGATGGATGATTTTTACATTTATCCGGGAACAGACGTACCCATGGGTATGATGAGTGTAAGGAAATCCAATGCACCGGATGCTACATTCAGGCTTAATGAGGCTTATGCATATCCAAACCCAGCAAAAAACGGGGCAAACACAAAAATTCATATAGCCTGCGGTATTGCAGACAGCGTGAAAGTAAACATTTATAACATAGCTGGTGAAAAAATAGTAGAGCAGTCACTTGATGCCGGCAGTCCGCAGGAAATGGATGGTCTGTACTGCTACGAATACACATTAGAGGCAAACACAGTAGCCAGCGGTGTGTACATTTATTATATTATTGCAGAAAAATCTGGGGAACAGCCAATAAAAGTAATAAAGAAATGCGCACTGATCAAATAACATTTAATCCAAAACACATCACTTACTAAAAAGTAACAAAAGAAAAAAACACAGAAAAAACACAGAAAAAAATGAGTTGACAAGCCTAGTGTATCTTTATATAATTGGCACAGTTAACAAATAACGCAACTTACCTTGATATGCATCTCAGAAAAAAAACACAAAAAAGCAATTTAATTTTAGGGGGAAAAATGGTTAGATTCACAAAGTCATTATTATGTTTTGTGGCAGTTTCTTTATTTATGGCGGGTAGTCTTTTTGCCCAGGTAGTCACAGTGACCAATTTAGTCGGCGTGTCTACCGGTATTTATACTACTGTACCGTTGCCATCTGTGATTAAAGCCTCAAGCAATTATGCGCCCTTATTTAGAATTAACGTAACCACAGCTGCGGGTAATTACCAAATAACTGCTGTAACATTTACAATTACAAGCGGTGGCGGTTTTCAGTATGATACCGATGTAAACAGCGTAGCAATCATTAAAGACGCTTCTAACCCGGTTTCATGGAGCTCTACAAATACCTGGAGCGGTAGTGAAACAGCTCTGGCTGCAACCACTCAGGTGATACCTGCTTCCGGCGCATCTGGTATTTATACCGTAATTCTTACTCTTGTTACACCCGCTGATGGTGATTGGACCGGGAACGGGCAGAATTACACGTATTACATAGCTCTTAGAACAAGTGCAAATATCACTCATGGTGATCAGTTCAATGCTGAACTTGATAATGCCAACGAAGTAATAGTTACCATGTCGGGTGAAAGTTATTCGCCCACATCAAGCAACGGCACGGTTATGACAGCAGACACTCTTGCCCCGGTTCTTCAGTTAGCCTATGAAATCAACTCTACAAGCGGAACCACAAAAACCGTAGCAAACAATGATATGTATAATGTGTTTACTACCACAGATATAACCACAATTCCCGGAACTGGAAATAATACGGTATCATTAAGGGTCACTCTGGCGGGGTCAGATACTTTTGCAAATCTTACCAATACCGGGGTTTACCCGTTAAGCGATCTTTTTACTTTTGATACTACTGCCATTGACGCAGGCCTTTCAAACACAAAAATTGTATCTTCAAACGGCGGGTCTGAATATAGGATAGATTATGTAGTAACAAATTCAACAATTAATCAGCAAACCACTCCTTCTGGAATTAGAATCAAAGTAAGAGATGCTGCCGGCAATGAATCTGCCGTTGATGACAGTTTTTATTGCTATATGGACAGAACAAAACCAAGCGCAGTTACCATTAATGCCCCGGCAGATAATGCCTGGATAGGCAATCTTGCGCCTCAGTTATCCTGGCAGCCCAGCACAGACCCGAACTTCCTTTCCTATTACTTGGTATTATCAACAGATACAAATTTTACCGACTTTATAAGCAATCCTGGCGGAAAAGGTTTTTCCCAGTTGCAGTCAATTTATACTTCTTTTAACGGATTATCTGGTTACTCGGGTTATATTCCTACTACCTCTTCAGGCACAGTTTACTACTGGGGAATTATTGCAAAAGATAAGGCTGACAATTATGGCGTACACCCAACTGCAAAGCCTTTCAGATATGACAATACAGTGCCATTTGTGCAGAGCAATACACCTACTACCAGCATAGCTTCCCAACGCCCTACTGTGAGTTTTATTGTTTATGATGCTCTTGACGGCAACATTATGTCCGGTATAGATTTTTCTTCCATTACTTTCAGAGTAGATAACCAGCAGGTAACCTATTCCACCCAGACCATGAATGCATCTACTACAACAATATCCTATACCCCGTCAGAAAATCTTGCAGACGGTCAGTACAGCGTTGCGGTAGTTATAAGAGATAATGCAGGGAAGACAACTAACTTAAACTGGCCTTTCAATGTTGATTCAACAGCACCTCAATCCTTAGATACGGATAACGACGGTTATGCAGATGCTGATGAAACTTTCAGAGGTTCAAATCCAAACAGCGCGAACTCTGTTCCATATCCAACGGCTGATTTTTATCCTTTAAATAATGCTCAGGTAAGCGTTTCCAGTTTTGTTACTATCAATAACCAGAAAATCAAACTTAGAATAAATGATACTGGCAATTTTTCAAGCGGACTTGACGTAGAATATACCACTACAACTCTGGCAAGTAAAGTAGTTATAAACCATCTTACAAATGGAACCACTGAAAACTGGTACTATTTACCTGCAGAATCTTACGTGGGAACAAGTTCTGCTACCTTAGTATTGCAGTTAGCCAGAGCCCTGGCAGATAACGGTACAGATGACGGTCACATAAGAGTAAGTTACAATATCAGAGATACCGTACTTAATGCTAATTCTTCGGTATTAACCCGGGATTTTTATTTTGATACCACGCCGCCGGTCATTTCCACTGTGACTGTTGCCGCTACTACTGATTCTCAGACACCTGTAACCTTTGTAGTGGATATTGTAGATAATTTTGGTTTATCAGCGGTTCAGGATGATATCCAAATATTTATGTATAACTTTAATACCCCAATAAACATGACTAAGGGTACAGGAAACCAGTACTATGTAACCATAGATCCAAGTGGAGACTCAGGGATCTATAATTATTACTTCACAGCAAAAGATGCCGCTGGTAACATAAAAGTATATCCTCCAAATGCAAACAGCAACATTAGCTATGCCTTGACATTAACCGTATCAGATAAAACTGCTCCCAAGGGAACCATAAGCCAGATTAAAACATTACTGAATTATGTAGTAACCGGAGTAACCGCAACCTATAACACATCCGGTACCGGTAGCCTGGGAATAAAAGGTATTCCTACTTTGTACGCAGATCCGGCAAGTGATTCCTCAAGTGACTTTAACCTTATTAAAGCAACAGTTCCGGTTGAAGCAACCTCAGTAGTGTTTGAATATAAATTATCAACAGCTGCAACCTGGGTATCTTTAACCGCCAGCAAAACTGGAGATGCAGACCCTGCTACCAGCAATCCAATCTGGCAGGCATATTGGAACACTTCTGTCTTAGGCACAGGGCTCTATTATGATTTAAGGGTATCTGCAACAGATGGAAGCGGCAATACCAATACACCGGCAAACAATGACAGCGCAGGCTGGGCGCAGGTTTATCTAATCCCTGCTCTTGCTCCTGTGGCAACAATAGATACAACACAGTTCTATCCTACAAACGGCGGCTTTATAAGCGGCCCGAAATTACTGCTTAATGCAAACACAAATACTACAAAAAACCAGGATGTAAGCTCAGTAAAATTCCAGTATAAAAAATTAAATGACCCGGAAACAGCGTGGTCAGACATAGCTACCGATAATGATGCCACAGCGGCCACAAAGACCACTCTTACCTTCTATATTAAGGAAGGGGAGCTGCCCTATCTCAGCGCCTTAAACGGCGTAGAGGTTTCATCAATCACTTCTGCCAGCCTTGACGTTGGTGGCGGTTCGTCTTATGATAAAGAAATGGCAAGAACAGGAAATATCTGGTCCACCACTATGGATTTCCCGCCGTCAGCCGGTTATACTTATTCCTATACTTTACAAACTCCTCTGGGAACAAAAATCTTTAACAGGGATTCCAGGGAATACTCTGTTTCAGGAGGCCAGTCAAAATTCATGGTAGGCAATTTTGCTTATGAATGGGATGTCACGGTTTTAACCAGCGGTGAATCTTACCAGGCCAGAGCAATTGCAAAGGATTCCAGAAATAATGAAGATTTAGTGCCAAATTACATAGCTTTCACTTATTACTCAGGTTCACCACTTCCACCGGTTATTACTCAGCCTACAGCTTCTCAAAAAATAAAAAATAACACAGCAGTTTCAGTTAAGGCCAGTATTGCAAATACCGATGTTTATGTTAGCACGGTTGTCTTCCAGTATTCCTTAAACAACCAGGACTGGTATTTAATCAGCAGAGACAGTTTTGGAGCAAACGGCTGGAACTGTAATTGGACAGCACCAAATGTAGCGCAGGACACAGCCTATTATTTAAGAGCTTTTGCGTGGAACCATCCTCCGGCAATTTCTACAGCTTCTGCGGTAGTAACCGTTATCGTAGATCCTACAGCGCCTACTATTAAAACCTTTGCCATTGAAGGCACAACCGGCACCGTAGTACTAAATTCCGGAACAGCATATACTTTAAAAGCAACAACGCTTGACACTGATGTTTCAACTGTAAACTTTACTCTGGCAGGCATTACAGGTAATATGACACCTAACACCGGCGTAATTTTCTACAGGACAGGCGGTACAGGAACAGAAGCAGACCCTTATTCCTATACATGCACCTTTACTCCTTCAAATAAAAATGCAGCCAGCGGCACTATTACGGTTAATATGATTGATTCAGCTGGAAACGCAACATCAAAAACCTTAAATGTTCAGGTTCGTGACATTACTGCTCAGACTGCAACTATCAGCAGGTTAAACACCGGTTCAGGGCTTGTTGCGGTAAGCGATGGTTCACAGAACTATATAGGAAGAGCCGGCGCAACTATTGAAGCCTTTATCTTTGACGATGACGGCGGTACCGTAAGGTTCCAGTATGCAGCAGCCTCTGCCGGCCCATGGACAACCATTGGTGAAATTGCAGTGCCAACGGCATCTTCATCTACTGTTTGGAACCCATTGGCTTCAGGTATAGCAGAAGGAACATACTATTTAAGAGCTCTTTATATTGACAACGATAACAACATTGACCCGTCACCCACAGCGGTACAGGTTAAGCTGGATTATGTTGAACCGACTATTACCAGCCTTACTCCTTCTCCGGCAGGCACCATAGATTGTGCTAATGTTTTTTCAGTCAATGTAAAAACAGCTGATGCAGATATCAAAAACATAATTTTCCAGTATTACGATATTACAAACGGTTGGGTAACCATAGATGCCGCTACCGGTAACAGGCTTATTATGGCTGTAAATGCCAGCATAACGCCGAACACCGTAGGTCTTTCAGAAACAGTTTATACATTAGTTGCTTCAAATATCACTAAAGCTACAGTTGTTCAGATAAGAGCGGTAGCCACAGACAGCGCCAATAACTCAAACGCAGATGCTACCCATGCACCGGTAATAAGCGTAAATTTTGATGATACCACAGCACCTGTAGCCACAGCCTATCTTGACCCTACATTTGTCACCGGCGTAATTTCCGCGGAAACAAACGAAGCAAACATTAAGAGTGTGCTTTTCCAATACAAGGTTTCAGATTCTACTCAACCCTGGATAACCCTTGGTACACTAAATGCGCCTACTCAAACTTTCAGCAACGTGGGTGACAGGTGGCAGTGCGCAACAACTCTTGCCGGCCTTCCATCAGGAACCTATGACATAAGAGCCATAGCCACAGACAGTTTCAACAATGTGGATACTGCAAAAGCACCCGTAGTAAGCGTGCTGGTACAGATAAACGCCGCAGGTAACAGAGTCTATTCAATGAAAAAGTCAAGCCAGCTTTCAATAGGTATTACTGATGTTTCATTTGGTGTAGCCGGCAGTATAACGCTGTCCCTGGAAGTAAAATCTTCAGTTGCCCTTACTGCGGCTCCTGTTGCTTCTTTCCTTATTACAGATGGTGCGGCAAACAGAATTACAAAATCAGTTACCTTAAGCGGTTCAGGCACCACCTATACAGGTTCCTTAACCATTGAAAACTTTGCACAGGCAGGTACAGGAAATGCCAGAATTACAGTCTCCGGACAGACAGGTTCAGGTACAGTTTATGGTGAATTCACCAGCCTGATAATGTCTGCCCCTGCATTAGCACCTGTATGTACGTCTCCGGATGCAAAGGCAAGAATCACTGCTTGGAGCGCTAATCTTGCAAACACAGTTTCATTATTAATTGCTCCTAAAATTGCTCCGGATGTTGCGACCACACAGTCAACCCTGCTTACTTCTATTGGCAGATGTTATGAGTTCAGGTTAGGTGATGGAACAAAAATATTCCCTGCCGGTATAACTGCAACTCTAAGGCTTGATTATTCAGATGCAGATATTCCAGCCACAATAGATGAATCTACGTTAGGTATAGCATGGTGGGATGAGGTGAACCAGAAATGGTCATCTGACGGTATTACTGGTATTATTGTTGACCGTACAGCTAATACTATAATTGCAACGGTAACTCACTTTTCAGCCTTTGCGATTATGGCTGTAAATTCAACTCCAGTAATAACTGTTGAATCACCAAAAGCAGGCGGTTTCGCTGATGCTGATCCGTTAATTTCAGTAAAATTTGATGATACTTTCAGCTCAATACTTGCACCAAGAATTGAAATAGATGGAACAGACCAAACTGCCTTGTTGACTAATTTTGGAATGAGCGATGGTATTGATAATAATGGTAACGGGCTCATCGATGAAAAAGGTGACGTGCTTGGCGGTAACTTTAATTTTAATGCAAATGAACAGGTATTTAATACTCTCAGCAACACTTCCGCAAGATATGTAGTAAGAGCACCGTTAAAACTTGCTAAAGGCGAACATATCCTTACAATAACCGGAAGCAATGCCCAGGGCCGTACCACTACAACTACATTGAAGTTTAATGTAAGCGACAGATTGATGTTTGGTGCAGAGCCTCATAACTACCCGAATCCGTTTAATCCAAGAAATGCAACAACAAAAATTGTTGCAGGCTTGTCAAAAGAAGCGGACGTAACGGTAGTTATTTATGATTTTGCTGGAAACAAGGTGGCCGAACTTAACAAACATATTTATGGCGCCAGCGGGCCGGCAAATGAAATTGAGTGGAACGGTTTTGAAGAAGGTACCAAAAAATACCTGGCAGACGGCGTATACTTTGCCGCCATTGAAGCCAAAGGTAATTCAGAAACCATTAAAAAGTTCCTGAAAATAGCAATAACATCCAAATAAAGTTTATCCGGGGTAAAATCCCCCGGATGCAATTATAATATAAGGAAAATAAAATGAATATTAATAAAACAGGGGGAACAATGAAGAGAATGAAAAGCTTGGTAAGATTATTGCTGGTGCTTTCAATTGTAAGTGTACAGTACACGGCAGTTTATGCAGGAGATACAACGGGTGCACTTCCTTATTTAAGAATGGGTGTAGGTTCAAGAGCTCTGGCTATGGGCGGTGCCTTTACCGCAATCAGTGATGATGCGTCAAGCGCTTACTGGAACCCTGCTGGTCTTGCAAATGTAGAAAGTAAAGAAATTTTAACTATGTACGGTATGCTGTCTCTTGGCAGAAATTTTAACTGGATAAATTTTGTAATGCCTATGGCATCAGGCGGGTTAAGCGTAGGCCTTATTAATTCAGGAGTATCCGGTATTGATGCTTACAATGAAAACGATATTCCTGCAGGCAGTTTTGATTATATGTCAAATACCTTATTGGTTTCTTACGGCAAAAAAATGGAAGATAAAGTAAGCGTAGGAGCAAACCTTAAGATAATCAGCGATTCCTTAAAAGATAGCTCAAGAACAGGTTTTGGCATTGATGTGGCAGTAATAACAAAACCGGCTGATAAAGTAAGCTTAGGTTTAAAATTGCAGGATTTAATTGGAACTGTAGGCTCAGATACAATTCCGCTGTCTATTTCAGTAGGTATGGCTTATAAAATGTACGGAGACAGCCTGGTTCTTAGCGCAGATGCCAACAAAGTATCTGAAATTGACAGCCCTAAACTCCGTGTTGGTATGGAATATCTGATAAATGAAAAAATGTCAGTTCAAACGGGTGTAAATGACGGCAATTTCTCGTTTGGTGCGTCTTTTGGCATAAGTATGTTCAATCTTGCATACGGTTATGTAACGGACCCGTTCAAGACGGCAGACAGGCACTTGTTATCCTTTGGAGTCAAGTTCTAATACAACAAGTCAAACAAGTTCAATGTGCTAGTGCAACACTTAGATTGAAAGACCTGCTATAATAGGCGGGTTATGAAAAACTA
>MGVC01000043.1 GCA_001800285.1 Elusimicrobia bacterium RIFOXYA2_FULL_39_19
AAATAGCCGCGAATATTGCAGAAGCGGTTAGCGACAGGGGATGTTCTTCGGCGGTTTTTGCCGAAGATGAAGCAGATGCTATGGGTGTAAGCCCATAGTGCTTCATCTACCGGATTTTACATGTTTTTAGCTGATATGGCAATGAAAAGGTATTCTTGATTAGAATTTTTATATATAGTAATATTATCATTAATTAATCAGGCGGAGGTAAGCATGAGTTTAGATGATGAAAAAAAAGAAGAAACCGCAAAGCAGGAAGCAGAAAAAAAGAAAAAAGTTGATCCTGATGCTACCATAAAAATAGACAATCTGGAAGAATTCCTGAAACAGCAAGAAAAGAAAAACGGTTGACAGCCGTACCCCGCCAATTAACGGAGAAATTATGATTATAGACTGCCACGTGCATACCGGCCCCCAGTTTAACACCTGGTGGAAAAATATTATCAAATCAGAAAAAGAATTTTGTGCTTATTTAAAAAAGTGCGGAGTAGATAAAGCTGTATTACAGGGCAGTTCAAGCCAGTTGCGCTATAAGAACATAAAAGATGTTACAAACGGCAATAAATACATGTTAGACTTTTCAAAAAAGCATCCCGGTAAATTCATACCTTCGGTTTTTGTAACTCCGGCATATTTAAAAGAATCACTTAATGAAATGGAACTTTACAGAAAAAAAAATAACGTGGTTTGGATAGGCGAAATGCTAAATTACACGGGCGATTACAGTTATGATTCCCCTGATTGCCATAAACTGTTTGAAAAAGCAATTGAACTGGATATGATTGTTTGCATTCACGCTGAACAAAATGAAATAGATAATGTTTTAAGAAAATATCCTGCCATGACCGTGGTGCTGCCTCATCCGGGCTTAAGCAGACTGGAAATAAATAACAGGATAGATTTGGCAGTAAAATATAAAAACACTTACCTTGACCTGTGCGGTTATGGCGCAGACAGAATGGGAAATGTGGAAGAAATGGTAAGAAGGCTTGGTGATGACCGTATACTTTACGGGTCTGACTTTACCGTAAATGACCCGGGCGTGGTAATTGCCAGGGTAAGAAATGCATTAATTCCGCAGAAATCCAAAGAGAAAATATTTTATAAAAATATTTTAAGGCTTTTAAAATCAAAGTCTTTTTCTTTTTGAAACGATTTTTCACGTTCGTTACGATTTTTGCATTAAAATACAATGCATCAGTGAAATTTAACCTAAATTTTCAAAACTTTCAGTCATAAATTATTGACTGATTCGGACAGTCGAAAATTTAACGGTTAAATCTCACCTAAAATCATAATGTTGTTCAAAATCGTTTCAGGTGTTTTTTAAAGTAAAAAAATCAACCCAAAAGAGGTTGCCTATGAGCCCGTTTGAAATAATTATGCTTGTCTGTTTCGGTGTAAGCTGGCCGGTTTCCATTTACAAATCTTTTAAAACAAAAAATGTGTCCGGAAAAAGCGCTTGGTTTTTATGGCTGATTATTGTTGGATACATAAGCGGTATTTTGCATAAAATAATTTTTAATATGGATTTTGTAATTATTTTTTACGCTTTAAACGGTATTTTTGTGCTAATTGATTTAATGCTTTATTACAAATATTCTAAAAAGGCAGTGAAAAGCAGCGATTAAGCGATGAAGTAAAGTCTTTACTGCCGTAAACCTCATCGCTGCCGTAAACTTTATCGCGATTTTGTTTCAAGTATATATCAAAAATGTTAAAACAGGAGGCCCTATGCCGGTAGTGGAAATTCAGTTGTGGGCAGGAAGAAGCAAGGACCAGAAAAGAAACATGGTGCAAAAAGTTACAGCGGCAGTTTGTGAAACCATAGAATGCCCGCCGGAGTCTGTACATATAATTATTACCGATGTAGAAAAGGATAACTGGGGCCTGGCAGGCAAGCTGGCATCTGAATTACCGCCAAAAAAGTAACATAAAGGAAAAAATAAAATGAAAAAAACAAAAAAACAGGTTAAAGCCTTAAAAACCACGCAATCCTGGAAGGCGCTGGAAAAACACGCAAAAGAAATTAAAAAAACTAATTTAAAACAGCTTTTTAAAGACAATAAAAGATATGCCGCATTTTCCCTTAAAGATGAAAAACTTGGCATTCTGCTTGATTACTCAAAAAACCTCGTTACTGCTAAAACGCTTAAACTGTTATTATCCGCCGCTAAAGACGCCGGAGTAAAAGAATATGCCAAAAAAATGTTTTCTGGTGAAAAAATTAACTGGACGGAAAAACGCGCAGTCCTGCACATAGCCTTAAGGAACCGTTCAAATACGCCCATAATAGCTGACGGCAAAGATGTAATGCCGGATATTAATAAAGTGCTGGAAAAAATGAAAACATTTTCAGAAGCAGTCCGCAGCGGTGCCTGGAAAGGCGCTACAGGCAAACAAATAGAAAATGTAATCAATATCGGCATCGGCGGGTCTGACCTGGGCCCTAAAATGGTTTACGAAGCGCTTAAACATTATGCCTCAGGCCCGAAAGTGCATTTTGTCAGCAATATTGACGGTGCAGATATGCATGAAACGTTAAAACAGCTAAACCCGGAAACATCATTATTTATCATTGCTTCAAAAACATTTACTACACAGGAAACTATTACCAATGCCGTTACCGCCAAAGATTGGCTGGCAGCCAAACTTGGCAAAGATGCTGTCAGCAAACATTTTGCAGCGCTTTCAACCAACGAAAAAAAAGTAAAAGAGTTCGGCATTGATCCGGCAAACATGTTTGAGTTCTGGGATTTTGTAGGAGGCAGGTATTCTTTATGGTCTGCCATAGGGTTGCCTGTTGTTTGCAGTATAGGTTTTGATAAATTTACAGAGCTGCTTTCGGGTGCCCACGAAATGGATAACCATTTTCTAAATACATCGTATGAAAAAAATATGCCTGTACTGCTTGCCGTGCTGGGCGTGTGGTATAACAACTTTTTCGGCAGTGAAAGTTACTGTATTTTGCCGTACAGCCAGTATTTACACAGGTTTCCCGCCTATTTACAGCAGGGCGATATGGAAAGTAACGGAAAAACCATTGATGCACAGGGTAACCGCATAAATTACCAGACCGGCCCCATAATCTGGGGAGAGCCCGGCACCAACGGCCAACATTCTTTTTATCAGCTTATTCATCAGGGAACAAAACTTATTCCTGCTGATTTTATTGGTTACATTAAACCTTTACAGAATTTAAGCGACCATCACGAAAAATTAATGTCAAACTATTTTGCACAAACCGAAGCGTTGGCATTTGGACTGGAGAAAGAAAAAGTAGTAGAAGAACTTTCTAAACAGGGTTTAAGTGAAGAAGAAATTAAAATGCTTACCCCATATAAAATATTTGAAGGAAATAAACCTACCAACAGCATACTGATAGATAGTCTTACCCCGAAAACGCTGGGCGCGCTGGTAGCCATGTATGAACACAAGATTTTTGTACAGGGTGTTATATGGCGCATAAACAGTTTTGACCAGATGGGTGTGGAGCTGGGTAAAAAACTTGCCAATGTAATTTTGCCGGAACTTACCCAAAACAAAACCAATGAACATGACTGTTCCACCAAAGGTTTAATAGCAGAATTTAATCGGCAATAGAAATTTGCAAATGTTGATAAGTTGATATGTAGATATGTTGATAAGAAAAGTAGGGATTATTCTCCGAACTCCTCAAGAGTGTCTGATGCCAGATTACAGGATAATCTATCAGACCGAACAATCCGAAGTTCAGATAATACGGTGTGCTCGGAGAGCCCACCCTACAAAAAACACTACACCATCTACTAATAAACTGAATTTCTTGACAATTATTTGACCGACCCCTGACATTACACTTTTACACGCATTGTATAATTATTAATAAGTGTTACAATATTAAGGAAAATCACCTATTTATGAGGTATCTATGAAAAAAATAATTAATTTATTAAAGACCATCTTCGCCATTCTAATCAGTTTCATTTCATCAATAACTTTTGCAGAAAACTGGCCTCAATACGAAGGGGCTCTTCACCAAAATAGCTCTACCTCAACCATAAACGGCACCATGCAGTTTAAATGGGAAAGAAGATTTACCGGCAGGCCCGTAGCGGAAGACGATTACCCGGAATCAGGTTTTGCATCAAGAAATATTGTAATTTATGACAATAAGCTGGCTATTGCCGCTCCTAATACAACTTCTCCTTCAGATGTAAATTATGTTTCAATCTTGGATTGCACTGACGGCAGTGTATTAAATTCCATTACAACCAGCCAAAGAAGAGGCCCGGGCAGACCTCAGTTTTCCGGTGCCGGAAGCAACTGGATGGAAGCGTATGATACAGGCATTGGTTTTAGTGTTTTGGGTTGGGACCCTCAGACAGAAATTCTTTTTATGTCAAACGGCGGCGACGGTCCTGGCAGAACCGGATATAAAGTATTAGAAAGCATGAGCCCAACACCCCATGCAGGCACATATGGCTGGCAGACTTTTACAAGTTATCCGACTTTACAGGGTTCTGACGGCAGAACAAGGTCAAATCCTACTACAGTACCAAGCGGTCAGACAACCTTGCCTTATGACAATTGGGACCGCGCGGCAAACTCAAATGATACTGCATTTTTTGATATTTCTTTAACAGGTACTTTTGTAGTTGAAGCAGGCGGTTCAAACCATATGGGTTATGTTGGAGCGCATTTAATAAATAAATATACGGGTTTAAGAATGTATCAGTCTTATTCCGGAGTAGCAGATGTTCTTAATGCAGGGTCATACAGCCCGCCAATTGAGTATAATTCTACCAGAGTTTTTAAAATGTGGGGCGGTATAATAGCAGACGGCAATAAGGTATATTATCTTTGTGCTTCCCAGGATTGCGACAGAGACGGTTCTTTTGGTGAAGGAAACAACAGTCCAGTAGATAATCCAATCCCTGGTTCTCGTAAAGTTGAACAGGGTTTGTATATTGTAGGATGTAATGTCTCTTATGCAGATTCTAGAGAAAACGGCGGTTATACAGGAACAGGAATACAGGAAACGGCAAATGTATCAGATTTTTTTACCAGAAGGCATGATTCCACGTATGTTAATTTAACTTCTACTCCAACTCATCCATATAATGGTGAAGATTGTGAATCTTATTTAGAAACAGACGGTTTTTACAGAAACAAAGCATTTCTTGCTCAGGGTGATGGTGTATGGGTAGCGTGGAAACCGTCAAAAGCCGGAAGCGTGGAGCTGATAAGAGCCACAGCTTCGGAAGATAATGCTTACGGGTTAGGAGTGGGTGTAGGAAGAAGAGGCCAGGATATATGGCCGAACATCAGTTACATAAACACCGGCGGAAATGAATACATTGTTTATTATGCGGCAAATGCGTGGTACAAATATTGCAACGGTGGCGGAAATAGTTCGTGGGGTTCAACTTTCAGCCCGCCATTAGGGCCCAGTGAACTTGCTGTGTTTGATGCTACTCAAAGAAAACTAAAATGGACTTTTGAATTAAATAATTCTTCCAGGACCGGCAATTATCCATCATTACAGCCTAATGAAGGAATGGGTTATTTTGAACGGTCAAGAATGGTAGTATCAGGAAACAATGCATACATTGCCTGGATAGATACTACATCTACAAACGCATATTTAAAAATTGCCGCTTTTGATATTACCGCTTCCACGCCTTCATCTGCCCCAACACCATACAGCTATGATTTAGGAATTCTTTCAGCAAGCAATAAACAAACCAGTGTAATGGACCTTATAGCTGCTGACGGAAAATTATATGCATTTATAGTAGAATCTGACGCGCTGACAACACAGGTGCATGGTTGGACAGCCCAACGGGTAGTTTGTGTAGGCGGAGATTCGCCTGTGCCTGTGGCTACATATTCGGTAAGCGGAAGTGTAACAGACGGTTCAAACGGTATAACAGGTGTAACGGTAGACCTGGGCGGTTTATCAAACGGCTCTGCAGCCACCTCCGGTTCCGGTGCATTTTCTTTTTCTTCTTTAAGCACTGGCACTTACGTAATAACGCCTAAAAAAACAAACTGGGTTTTTACCCCGCAAAGCTCCACCATTACAGTAACAACGGACCTGACCAACCAAAACTTTACGGGAGTAAATATTGCTTCTCAAGCAATAAGCGGTTATATAAAATCTTCAAGCAGTATACCAATAGCAGGGGTTAGCGTAGCACTTTCCGGGCAGGCAAGCAGCACTACTGTTACGGATGGAAATGGTTATTATAGATTTACGGAACTACTAATAGGTACGTACACAATTATTCCGTCAAAAACTGATTTTTCTTTCAGCCCGTCAACTCTTACATTTAGCCCGCTGACAGTAGTTTCGCAAAATCAGAATTTTACAGGCACTTATACAGGCTCAACACCTCTTTATGCCATAATAGGAACTATTCAGACAAGTACAGGCACGGCTTTAGCGGGTGTAAGCTTGGTACTTTCAGGATCAGCTAATATAGCTGCTGCCACCGATTCATCCGGGCAATATATATTTTCATTTTTATCTGCCGGAAACTATGTGGTTACACCATCTTTGCCAAACTGGGCTTTTAATCCTGTTGAGCGGACTTATACGGCCCTGGGGGCAGATTCTACTGCACAGAATTATACTGCTATAGCAGTAAAATATGCTATCACCGGCCAGGCACTGGATGCAAACAGCCTGCCGATAAATGATGTAACAATGACTTTATCCGGAACCGGCAGCTCTGTTACAACAACTGACAGCAACGGATTATTTGAATTCACAAATCTTTCTGCCGGAGCTTATACAATTATTCCGTCAAAAACGGACTATACCTTTACACCTTCAAGCAGGACATACGCAAATCTGTTAAGTACCCAGACAGCGCAGAATTTTACCGGTTCTCTTCCTACAAGCACGGCAACTTACAGTATCAGCGGTTATGTAAAAGACAGTAATAATTTAGCGTTAAGCGGAATAAACGTATCTATTGAAGGAACAATAAGTTCAGTTACTGTTACAAATTCTCTGGGTTTCTACCAGTTTACAAGGCTTAGTTATGGCAATTATACAATTACTCCTTCTGTAACCAGCCTGATTTTCAGCCCGCTGCAGAAAACATTCAGTTCTTTATCAGCAAACCAGGCCCAGGATTTTATTTCGGCTACTGCGCTTATAAATTCAGTAAAAGCAATAAACAATCTGTTTAAGCCGCTGGAAGGCGGTAAAACAACTATAGAGTATTCAAATTTATCTGCAGGTAACATAAGTGTTTATGTTTATTCATTAAACGGTGACTTGATAACAAAAATTGTGGATAATCAGTACCAGTCGGTAGGCTATCACAGTGTAGATTGGGATGGAAAAGATACTTTGAAAAATTATGTTCCCAGCGGAATTTATATAGTCCGGATTGTAGCAGGAAGTTTCAAACAAACAAAGAAAATCTGTGTGATAAAATAAAAATTTTATCCAGAAACACAAACATGTTAAAGTGAAAACTTTATCCCTGCTTCAAAGATGTTTGAAAAAAGGGGTAGGAAATGAAGGATAAAGTAAAAACGGTATCCTGCACTCAAAGATGTTAAAGCGGAAGCTTTATCCAGAAAAACAAGTATGTTTGGAAATGAAGGAATGAAACACAGAGTTAAATAATAACTCTAAACGATAAACGCCAAACTAACAATTTAAAACTAAATACGCTGAACGCTAAATGATTAATAGTTAACAAATTGCTCTGCAATCAATACAAGCACAGCAATCACACCAAAATACCAAAGAAGCACTACTGTAAAAACCCCCGGATAAATAAAGTATAATAATACCTGTACAAACAAATTTTAAAAAAGGAGATTCATTTATGCACAAAAAACTTTTTCTGCTTGTTGTTTTTCTTTATTTTGTTTCAAGCTGTATAACAGTGGGCAAACAGTTTCAAACCGGGTCCATTCCGGGCATTACCATAGGAAAAACCACCCAAAAAGATTTGGAAACATCATACGGCAAGCCCTACCGCCAGGGTGTAGATGACGGTGATTTGACCTGGACCTACCTATATTATAAACTAAACCTTGTAGGCGAAAAATATACCCGGGATTTGTATATCAGATTTGATAAAGCCGGTACAGTAAAAAGTTATTCCTACAACACCAACTTCCCGGATGAAGAAATTAAAATTAAATAAAGTTGTAGGCCTGCCTGCGGAAAAACTGTGCCTTTACTGCTGGACCGGCAAATACCCGAAACCTAAGAAGTAACGCTGAAATATGAATGCTAAACGCTGAATTAAGAAAAAATAGAAATAGCTGGTAGAACGAATATCGTATTATCTAATCATGTCTCAGAAAACCAGGTGGTAAGTTGTCTCGGAATATACTTTTCGAAAAACGCTCGCTTTGCGGCTCGCTCTACCGGCTGCTCCGTATTTGCATAGGTCGCAGCCAGAGGTTTTCTACAAGTATATCCCTCGCAACTGTTTAATAAATAGAATAATTATTATATTGCAAATAGTTTTAAAATGAATTAGAATTATATCATCATTCTGTAGAAGTTTTAATTTTAAATCTTATCCTTAAAGAGAGAAGAATCTCTTCACTCACGCTAGTAAGGAGAAGATTGTCGCTTCTTGTTTGGGCGATAGTCGACTCTTTAGTTGCGGGTCTTTATAATCTATGGGGAAGTATAGGCGTAGTAATCCTGAGGCAAATTAAACAGTGTGGAAAGAA
>MGVC01000044.1 GCA_001800285.1 Elusimicrobia bacterium RIFOXYA2_FULL_39_19
TGAGTCAGTTTGCGGTAATGTTTGAGGACAGGGTTCCAGCGGAGTATTTATGAATAGATTAACCGTTTACACAAATTACTTGACAGACTCGCGAAATCTGATAAAAACACATCTCAAGATTAGATTTTAATGACAATCCTGAATCTATCTCTGTTAATATTTCTCTCCTTTATAGCTTTATACTTAATCTACCGTTTTAAAGATAAAATTGCACTTTACTGGCTTCTGTTTAATCTTCTGCTATCCGTATTCTTGCTTCATTATTTTCTAAATTTCATCTCTCTTGTAATTATAATTTCCTTGTTTTTCTCTTTAATTGTTTATATTGTCTATACATGTTATGCCTGGGAAAGAAAGAGCAGACTAATAAAATGAAAATCCTTATTGCCGGCCCCGGAGCCATGGGGTGCCTGTTCGCGGGCCTTCTTTTGAAAAGTAACGAAGTCTCTCTTTTTGATTACAACGCTAAAAGAGCTGCCAGGTTAAATAGAAATGGCATAAAAATATCCGGCTTTTCAAACATTCGCTTTAAAATCAGAGTTATTACAAAAACCTCCCCTATTGAACATTTCGACCTGGTATTACTACTGGTTAAATCACAATCCACTTCTCAAGCCTTGCAGGATATAAATAAATTCTTAGATAGAAACACTTACCTGCTTACTCTGCAAAACGGTTTAGGAAATGTAGAAATCATATCCAAATATGTATGCGACCACATAAAAGGACTTAATAAAAAACACTTACTTGCCGGTACAACTGCTTTAGGTGCAACCTTAAAAGATCCAGAAAATATTATCCATTCAGGTGCAGGACTAACAACCATTGGATTCATTGAAAAAAATACTAGTAACTCGTCCTTTTTAGTTAGTTTAAAAACTGTTTTCGAAAAATGCGGTATTAAAACATCAATCACCAGGAATATTTATACTACCCTTTGGTCAAAACTTATCATTAACTCAGCCATTAACCCCATAGGCGCAATTTTTAGAGTATCAAACGGCGAACTACTAAAAAACAAATCTATTAAACAACTTCTTTTTTCCACCGTACGTGAATCTTACTCAGTAGCATTAAAGCTTGAAATCAAACCTCTTTACTCAAATCCGGAATTAAAAGTAGCTCAAACCTGCAAAAAAACATCTAAAAACCAGAATTCCATGCTTCAGGACATTTTAAAGGGAAAACAAACCGAAATTGATAATATAAATGGCGCCATTATTACGCTTGCACTAAAAAATAAAATTGAAACGCCTGTAAACAAAGTCTTGTATTCACTAATCAAACGGCTGGAGACAGATACAAAATGAATTCCAATTCTACAGAGATTTTAAAAAGGTTAAAGAAGCATTATCCGGAAGCAAAAATTGCCCTCAATTATTCCAGCCCGATTGAAATTCTGGTAGCCACTATTCTTTCAGCCCAATGTACTGACAAACAGGTAAATAAAGTTACTGAAGCCATATTTAAAAAATATAAATCTGCAAAAGATTATGCTTCTGCAGACATCAAAGAATTTGAACAGGAGATAAAATCAACAGGATTTTATCACAATAAAGCAAAAAATATTGTAGAATCCGCAAAAATCATTGTTACAAAGCACGGCAGGAAAGTACCTGATACAATGAACAATCTCCTTACTCTTCCAGGAGTGGCCAGAAAAACCGCAAACATTGTTCTTGGTAATGCATATAATATTGTTGAGGGTATTCCTGTAGACACTCATGTTAAACGGCTATCCCAAAGACTGGGATTGTCAAATGAAAGCAACCCGGAAAAAATTGAACAGGATTTAATGCATTTGTTTAAAAAAAAACAATGGTATAAGCTATCCTATTTGCTTATTGAACACGGGAGGAATACTTGCAACGCTAAAAAACCTCTTTGCGACAAGTGCTTCTTAAAAGATATCTGCCCAAAAAAAGATTATAAATGAAACAACTTAAACCTTCCTTTTTTACCCGTGACACAATTACCGTATCTAAAGCCCTGCTGGGCACATATCTGGTTTCTAAAATCGGAAAACACAAAACAGTCTGCCAAATTACTGAAACTGAAGCCTACTGTGGTACTACTGACCCTGCCTGCCACGTTTATAAAAGTAAAATCACTGAAAGAAATAAAGTCCTTTTTTCAGCTCCTGGGACTATCTATGTCTATTCAATCTACGGCATGTACTGCTGTCTCAATTTTGTGGCTCATAAAAAGAGCTTTGCCGGCGGTGTTTTTATACGTGCGGCAAAACCGGTTTCAGGTATTCCTCTAATGAAAAAAAGAAGAACCACCGATTCGGAAAGCGCCCTGACTGACGGCCCGTCAAAGCTTTGTATTTCATTAGGCATAAACAAAAAACAAAACACATTGAATTCCTGTCTCAAATCAAGCCCCATTAAACTCTTTAAAGGCCCTAACCTATCGGCTAAACAGATAAAATCCGGGCTCCGCATAAACATAGATTATGCCGGTAAAGCAAAGCATTGGCCCTGGCGATTCTACATAAAAAGCAATTAATAATTATTTTTGACTTTGTATACCGAAATCTTATATAATTTAGACATTATAAATTCTGCATAAACTCATCCGGAGGAATTCAAAATGTGTCCAGCAGTCCCGTCAGATCTTGAGATAGCACAATCCATAAAGTTAAAACCCATAACCGAAATTGCCAAATCAGCCGGTATTAAAGATGATGAAATAGAGCTTTACGGCAATAATAAAGCAAAAATAAAACTTGATATATTAAACAGAGTAAAAAACAACAAACAGGCGAAATATGTTGATGTTACCGCTATCACGCCTACTCCGTTAGGGGAAGGAAAAACAGTAACAACTATAGGTGCTTCCTTAGGCCTGGCAAAAATAAACAAAAACGTAATTACCTGCATCAGACAGCCGTCGCTTGGCCCTGTTTTCGGTATTAAAGGCGGAGCTGCCGGCGGAGGTTACTCACAGGTTCTTCCCATGGAAGAATTTAACCTGCATCTCACAGGTGACGTACACGCCATAAGCCTGGCCCATAACCTGGGTATGGCGTTTTTAAATAATGCATATTTCAGGAAACAGTTTGATTTTGACCAGAAAAGAATGCTCTGGAGATATGTAGTAGACATCAGCGACCGCTTTTTAAGAAATATAGTTATAGGGCTTGGTACTGCTGATGATGGCGTGCCGTTACAAACAGGTTTTGATATCTCCGTTGCCAGTGAATTGATGGCAATCCTCGCACTTACTACTGACCTTAAAGACTTAAGAAAGCGCATAGGCAAAATGGTTATGGCTTTTACAAGAGATGACAAGCCGGTTACCGCAGAAAATATTAAAGTTGCCGGCGCCATGACGGCCTTAATGATGGAAACTATAAAACCCACACTTCTTCAGACAACCGAATACACGCCCTGTTTTGTGCACGCCGGCCCGTTTGCAAACATAGCTCACGGTAATTCTTCAATAATAGCTGACCAGATTGCTGTAAAACTGGGAGATTATGTTGTTACAGAATCCGGCTTCGGCGCGGATTGCGGTATGGAAAAATTTATGAACATCAAATGCAGGTACTCCGGCATCACACCGAACTGCGTTGTAATGGTTTGTTCAATAAGAGCTTTAAAAATGCATAGCGGTAAGTTTAAAGTAGTAGCTGGCAAACCGCTTGATGCTGGTTTAACCAAAGAAAATATACCTGCCATTGAAGAAGGTATATCAAATCTGCAGAAGCAGATTGAAAATGTATTACTTCACGGAGTACCTGTAGTAGTAGCCATAAATAAATTCTCCAGCGATACTGATAACGAAATTAAATACGTTCAAAAAAGGGCTCTTGAATTCGGAGCAGAGGCAGCAGTTTTAAGCGAAGTGTGGGAAAAAGGCGGCAACGGCGGGAAAGACCTTGCCCAGGCTATTGTAAAAGCCTGTGATAAACCGGCAAAATTCCAGCACCTGTACCCGCTGGATATATCAATCAAAGATAAAATACATACAATTGCAACCAAAATATACGGAGCAAAAGACGTTCAATATACACCTTTAGCAGAAGAAAAAATTAAACTATTCACTGCTTCCGGCTGGGACAAACTGCCTATTTGTATGGCGAAAACGCATCTATCTTTATCCCATGACCCGACATTAAAAGGCAGACCGTCAGGCTTTACACTTCCTATCAGAGATATCAGAGCCTCAGTAGGAGCAGGTTTTCTTTACCCGCTTTGCGGTGAAATGAGAACCATGCCGGGATTACCTTCAGTACCGGCCGGCACAAAAATAGACATTGATGAAAACGGCAGAATAGTCGGACTTTTCTAACATTCTAAAACCAATTATGCTTGATTACACCAAATACAGACTAAAACCGGACCAGGAAATACTGGATATTTTAAAAGATAAAACCAGCATTTTCCTCGTTTCCTGTAAAAAATGCTTCCGCGAATTCACCCATGAAGACGGTGAAACCGAAGAGTGTTATATCCTGCCTAAATTCCTCAAAGACAATAATAAAAAGTTTACCGGTTGTGTTGACCTTGATTTCCTTTGCAATTCTCATCATAACGCAAAGATACTGAAAGATATCGATTTCAAAGGAGCTGAAGCAGTAGGTGTGCTTTCCTGCGGTTTAGGGATAGCCCTGGCGGCGCAAACCATAGAAAAGCTGCCAGTATATGCTATCGCAGATACTATTCCTCAGGCGAATAATAATACCTGTGAAACCGCTTATCATGGCATCGCTTTAACTGCACAAAAATGCGCGGCCTGCGCCCAATGCTATTTAAATGTTACCGGAGGTATTTGTCCGATAGTTGATTGTTCAAAAAGCCTGTTAAACGGCCAGTGCGGGGGAGCAAAAAACGGCAAATGTGAAGTGAAGGGGAAAGACAATTCAACAAAAGACTGTGCCTGGGAAAAAATATATAACCGCCTTTCTGTTCAAAAATCACCGGATAATAACACAGCAATAAATATTAGAAATTATGCCAAACCTGCCGTAGAATTCATAAACAAACTCTCAAATGCTAACCTTGAAAAAAGAAACCAGGGTTTCTACGGCGGATTACATCCTTTTGAAAACAAAGATACTACAAACGAAAAACCAATTTCATCTTTTCCGGAACCGGAGACAGTATCCATACTGCTTTCACAGCACACGGGAGCAATCTGCGAACCTCTGGTAAAATCCGGCGATACTGTACAATTTGGTCAGAAAATCGGCGACTCAAATTCATTCATATCAGCACCCGTTCACTCAAGCGTCAGCGGCAAAGTCATTTCAATTGAAGAAGCCCTGCATCCGGCAATTCAGAAAAAAGTAAAAGCTGTCATTATTAAAAATGATTTTAAAAACACACAACACGAAAGCGTAAAACCTGCCGTAAATATTGAAGCTTTATCAAAAGAAGAATTAGTAAACATAATCCGCGAAAAAGGTATTGTGGGGTTAGGCGGCGCCATGTTTCCTACACACGTCAAACTTAAACCTCCGAAACCCGTAGATACTCTGCTTATAAACGGCTGTGAATGTGAACCTTATTTGACAGCTGACAATAGAGTTATGATAGAACATGCCCGGGAAGTAATTTCTGGAATTCAAATACTTGAAAAAATCCTTGGAACAAAACAAACCCTAATAGCTATTGAAGATAATAAACCTCAGGCCGTAGAGGCAATGAAGACGCAGACAGGTTCAAGCATAACTGTTTCAACCCTGCCCTCAAAATACCCGCAGGGCGCTGAAAAAGTGCTTATTAAAAAGACGTTGGGCAGAGATGTACCTGCCGGAAAAATACCGCTGGATGTAGGCGTAGTTGTTACAAATGTCAGCACAGCCTTATCTGTTTATGATGCTGTTTACAAAGGAACGCCTTTAATTGAAAGAATTATCACTATAAGCGGGAAAAACTGCTCAAAACCCGGGAATTATAAAGTTAAACTCGGGACCCCGTTACAAAACATATTAAAACACTGTTTTGATAAACCTGCAGATACAAACACAGAAATTAAAATGGGTGGCCCCATGATGGGTATTTTGCAGCCTTCAATAGAAACTTCAATTATTAAAGGTACTACGGGTATCATCACCGTTGATAAAAAAGTTGTTGAACCTGATACACAAAGGTCTTGCATAAAATGCGGCAGATGTGTAGACGCCTGCCCTATGGAATTATATCCGTTATTCTATGCCTATTGTTCATCAAAGAATAAACTGGAAGATAATGAAAAATATGACGTGGCAGCCTGCATTGAATGCGGTTCCTGTGAAAATATCTGTTCATCAAAAATTGCACTAACATCCATAATCAAACAATCGAAACGTATTATTGCATCAAAAAAGGTATCTTAATATGCTTGTAACCCAGCTCAAATCCAAAGAAGAACTTCTTACGATTATTAAAAAACCGGCCTTTGTAATAAAATGCACCGGCTGTAAAGAAGTTCTTTTCCCGGTAACTGAAATTGATGAATTCCTGAAAACTGCAGAAATAACCGTATCTGACATTATTTCAACCGATTATATATGTAATACAGATTTTGCATTGAAGTTGTCAGAAAAATATAAATCTGAAATTTCTAATTCCTTAAATATTATTGTTTTTTCCTGCGGTATTGGAGTACAGTCAATCAGCGCTTTATTGGAAAACAAAAAAGTCATTTCCGGCTGTGATACACTTTACATAAACGGATTCCAGGGTTTAAACACCAGAGAAAACAACTGCCGGCAGTGCGGACAGTGTTATCTCAGCGAAACCGGCGGAATTTGCCCCATAACAGCCTGCAGCAAAAGCCTGCTTAACGGCCAGTGCGGGGGTGCAAAAAACGGTAAATGTGAAGTAAGCAAAGAAATGGAATGCGGATGGGAAAGAATATACAAACGCCTTGAATTGATAAAAGAAACCCAAAAATTAACCGGTGACATAAAGGTCCGGGACTATTTAAAATTACTGTAAAAAGGTGAAAACATGAAACTAAAAGAACTTTTCAACTCCGGGAAATTTGTTCTAACATCCGAAGTCGGCCCGCCAAAGGGCTGGAACATTGACAAAACTATCCATGAAGCAGAATCACTCAAAGGCATTGTAGACGCAATTAACGTAACAGACAACCAGTCTTCGGTTATGAGGTTTGGTTCTCTTGCTGCCTGCCACTTAATAAAAGATAAAGGCATTGAACCGGTTTTTCAGGTTACCTGCAGAGACAGAAACCGACTGGCCCTACAGTCCGATATTTTAAGCGCTGCAGGCCTTGGCATTGAAAACATGTTGTTGTTAACGGGTGACCATACAACCCTAGGTGACCATAAAGATGCAAAACCCGTCTTTGATCTGGATTCAGTATCCTTAATTCATACAATCAAGAAACTCGAAAGCGGCGTTGACCTGGCAAATAACAAATTAGACGGTGAACCGCCAAAATTCTGCATAGGGGCAGTAGTTTCTCCATGTGCAGAACCTTTGGAACCGCAGTTAATGAAAATGGACCGCAAAATAAAAGCCGGTGTAGAGTTTTTCCAGACCCAGGCGGTTTACGAAACGGACAAATTTGCTAAATTCATGGAAAAAGCCAAAAACTCCGGCATACCAGTTATGGCAGGAATTGTTATACTTAAATCAGTAGGAATGGCAAAGTTCATGAATGAAAATGTTGCCGGCATACATGTTCCTGATAATCTAATAGAAGAGTTAAAAAAAGATAAAGAAAAAACAAAATCCGGTCAGACAGGCATAGAAATTGCCGCGCGTTTAATAAAAGACCTTAAACCTTATTGCCAGGGCATACATCTTATGCCGCTGGGCTGGGATGATAAAGTCCCGCAAATCCTAAAATTATCGGGGTTAATCTAATGGCAGAAAACAGCAATAATGAAAGGCGCAGGTTTGATAGAGTAGATGTTTCCGGTACAGTAAAAATTACTGCACCCATAAGTATTTCAAGCAATCAGGGTGATTTTTACGGAATACTTGTAAATATCAGCATTGGCGGTATGGGGGTTGAACTAAATGAGAAACTGCAACTTCAAAGCATACACGTGTTTTCTTTTACACTAAACCATAAATATGAAATAAAGTTAAAAGGCCAGGTAAAGTGGTTTTTGCAGAAAGACAAAGCGTATCTTCATGGCATAGAATTCACGAAAATCGGGTTTTTTACAAAACTTAAACTGAAAAAATATCTAAATGAATCGTTATCCAGCTAATGCATAAATATCTTGATCAAAGTTTAGACAAATATCTCAATGACTTGGCTTCAAACCAGCCTGCTCCCGGCGGCGGCAGCGCCTCTGCCCTTGCGGCTTCTACGGGAATATCCCTTTTTTTAATGGTTGCAAACTTCACTTTAAACAAAAAAGGATATGAGGTGTGCCAGGAAGAAGTTAAAAAAATAGTAACCACGCTCTCTGAATTGAAAACAAAAATGAATATACTTATTGACGAGGACGTAATTGTTTACCAGCAGGTTTCTCTTGCTTATAAACTGCCAAAAAACACAGAAGAAGAAAAAAACACAAGGGCTTCCGCCATAGAATCAGTTTCAAAAACTGCTATGTCAGTACCCTGGAAAATAATGGAAGGCTGTCTCGATGCTGCACCTTATGCCAGTAGATTATCGGAAATTGGCAATAATAATTTAATCAGTGATATTTACTGCGGTGCAGAATTCATTCAATCAGCGTTCAACTCAGCTGTTTGTAACATTGAAATAAACTTGAAAAACATAAAAGACAGTTCTTTTGTTTCCCAGCATAGAACCATTTATTCAAACAAAAGCAAACTTATAAATTCTCAAATATCTGTTATTTTGAAGAAAACCGGCGGTTTTATCGCTTTCTAGGGGAGATAAGACAAATGGGCTACAATTTTCTGTCAACATTTTTATCAATTGTCACGCTGCTGCTTTTGACCTTTGTTCTTGTCAGGCAGAAAAAAACTGTCTTACACTACGAATTTGGATTAATTCTTCTGGTTCTTGCCTTTGCTTTTTTTGCAAAACATATGAGCTTTACTGAAACAACTTTAGAAAATATAACCAAATGGGAAAGGATCATTCATAGCGCCAACGTTTTATTCGCTGCTACGCTGGTTCTTTTCTGCTATAACCTCACCCGCGACAAATTTAACATCACCTTCGGAATAATATCGTACATTACAGCAGCGATATTGATCTTAATAATAAATTCAAAATACGGAATAGCAGGAATAGAAAATGTTAATCCAATAAAATATCACACTGGATCCTTATATCCCGTCACAAGAATACCTTTATTATTTGTTTTGTTTTACAGTTTATATGAAGTCATAAGAGCATCCATTATTTCAAAAGGACTGAAAAAGCTTCAGCTGCAATACATAATTCTAAGCCTTATACTTTTTCTTATAGTCGGTATGGTTTACGGCTTACTCATGCCCTTAATGGGAAACTGGCAATCCACTCTTTATGCAATGATTCTGAACTTCTTTCCTTTAATAATTATAACCTATGCGCTTTCACCCAGATTGCTCAGCACTAAAATTGTTTTTTACAATTCCTTTAAATATATATTAATTGCTATTGTAATGATTGTTTGTGATACACTTATTTCCAGTAGTTTTAAAATACATCACACTTTTTCTCTTATCATAACCATGGTACTAACTTCGATTGTTTACTTTCCACTCTTCACAAAAAACTCCTTCTCTCATATAATTGAAAACATTGTTTTGAGAAAACGCCTGGAATACCAGAGCCTGCTGGTTGAAACCTCGGCTGCTGTGGTAAAAATACTGGATGTTTTTCAGTTGCTTGATTTTACGGTAAGCTCCCTTTACAGGGCTTTAAAAACAGAAAAAATAGGCATATTCCTTACTGAAACCATACAAAATAAAACAATGCTTAAACTCCACGCCAATAGAGGCCTTAATAACCTTAAAACCGGATATATCTTCAACCAAAAACTCATAACCCTTTTCACTTCAAAAAAATCCACTTTAATTATTGATTCCTCTTTTAACAGGCTTTCAAATAACGAATCAGAAGAATACAAGGAAATAATTACTGAACTAACCCAATTTGGTACCATGCTGGTGCTTCCGATTATAAATAAAAGTGAACTAATAGGCATTATAACTTTTGACCAGAAAAAATCTACGGGCGACTTTTTTGATATCCAGGACATTGAAATTCTTGAAAGCCTTGCAGTAAATCTGGGTATTGCCATATCTAATGCCAGGCTATATAAAGAACTGGATGACACCTACTTAAGAATTACCCGTGCTTTATCGCTTGTGTTAGAAACCAAAGACTCCTACACGGTCGGCCATTCCGACAATGTAACAAAATATTCGCTTATCATCGCAAAAAAACTCAATCTTCCTGAAACCGAGATTGTAAAAGTTGCCCAGGCATCCATGCTTCATGACCTCGGCAAGATTGGTGTTCACGATTACATTCTTGAAAAACGCACAAAGCTTACTCCCGAGGAGTGGGAAGAGATTAAACTACACACAATAAAAGGCGCAAAAATTCTTGATTCACTGCCATTTTTAAAAGAAGTTTCCTCCATAGTCAAACATCACCACGAACACTTTAACGGCAATGGGTACCCGTCACATCAAAAGGGAAATGAAATCCCACTGGGATCGCAGATACTTGGCATTGCAGATGCTTTTGACGCTATGACTACCGAACGCCCCTATAAATCAAATAAACTCGGCATAGAAGATGCCATAAACGAACTTATCAAAAACAGCGGCACGCAGTTTAATCCAGAAATAGTAAAACTTTTTATTGAATCTATAAGAGACAACCCTAATATACTCACAAGTAAAAAAATAATGCAAGGAGAAATGTAAGCAATGACAGCACAATTAATTGACGGAGTAAAAATTTCTGAGATTATCAAACAGCAAACAAAAACAGAACTGGAAACTTTGGTAACCAAAACCGGCAGAAAACCTCTTTTATGCGCCGTACAAATAGGTGAAAATGCATCCAGTAAAGTCTATGTAAAGAACCAGAAAACTGCCTGCGAAGAGATAGGCATAGAGTACCGCCTCATTGAACTGCCGGAAGATACAACGGAAGAAAAAGCAATTTCAACATTAAATGAACTTAATAATGACAAATCCGTTACTGGTATAATATTGCAGATGCCTGTTCCCGCTCAAATAAATGTAAAAAAAGCACAAATTACCATAGCTCCGGAAAAAGATGTTGAGGGAATTACTCCTCCGAACTTAGGCAAACTGCTTTTTGCAGGAATGAATCCGATTGTTGCTCCCTGCACTGCTTTGTCTGTAATTGAGTGTATAAAATCTACCGGCATCGGGCTCAAAGGCAAAGAAACTGTAATTGTCGGCCACAGCGAAATAGTAGGAAAACCCGTTACCTTAATGCTTATTTCATCTTTAAATGAATCTGCCACACCGACTGTCTGCCACATTGCCACAAAAAACCTTAAAGAGCATACCCTCCGTGCGGATATTGTAATAGTAGCCGTAGGAAAACCGGGCCTTGTCAATGCTGATATGATTAAAGAAGGAGCCATTGTTATTGATGTCGGTATAAACAGGATACAGCAGAAGGATAGTTCAGGAAATCCTATAATTGATGAAAAAACCGGCAAACCTAAAATGAAAACTATAGGAGATGCGGACTTTGAAAGCATTTCAAAAAAAGCATCATTCATTACACCGGTACCTGGCGGTGTAGGAGCTGTAACTACCGTGCTTTTAACGAAAAACCTGCTCCACCTTTTTAAAATCCAATCCGGTGAACCTGTGTCCGCCTACAAGCTTATATAACCCTTTTGTAAAAGCAGTTATATTTCGCTATAATAAATTATTATGAAAATGTTAAATTTCGTCATAAAATTCTCTACTAATGGCAACTGCCAGACAGTGGAAATTACGGATAAAGTAAGTGCAGAACTTCAAAAATCCGGGCTTTCCAGCGGAATCCTGACAGTCTTTGTGCCGGGTTCAACCGGCGCTATTGCCACCATGGAGTATGAACCGGGCCTTGTAGAAGACACAGAAAAGTATTTTAAAGACCTTGTTAAAGAAAAAAACGCTTATAAACATGACATCAACTGCAAAACAGCTAATGCCAGCTCCCATTTAAGAGCTACTTTGATGGGCCCTTCATTAACAATTCCATTTGAAAACAGCAAAATGCAGCTGGGTACCTGGCAGCAGATAACATTTATTGAATTTGATAACCGATCCAGAGACAGAGAGATTATTATAAAAATCATAGGTCAATAAGAGGGCAATATGGTAAACCTTACAGAAACAACTGTTGCAATTGCCGCTACAACATTTATTGTAATACTCATCATTCTTGCAAAACTAAGCAAACAAATGGACGAATTAACAACAATAATGAAACAAATAATCAGAAAACTTGTTCAGCAGGATGAAACAAATAAATGGACTGAAACCTTACTAAAAGAAAAATTTGAAAAAGTGATAAATAAAATTGAAGAACAAACGAAATTAAATGGAAATAAATAAACCAATTCTTCAGGTAGCTCTGGACTTTGTAGATTTAAAACGCGCCATAACACTTGCCGGAGAGGCCCTTTCAGGAGGCTGTGACTGGATTGAAGCTGGAACGCCTCTTATTAAGTCTGAGGGTTTAAACTCGATACGCGAACTGCGCAGAAACTTCCCGCAGGCTGTTATAGTAGCAGATATGAAAATCATGGATGTGGGTAGAACAGAAGTAGAGATAGCCGCAAAAGCAGGAGCAAATATAGTATGCGTTTTGGGTTGTGCCCATATAGAGACTATAAAAGAATGCGTAGAAGCAGGTAAAAATTACGGCGCAAAAATTATGATAGACCTGCTTGAAGTAAAAAATCCTACAGAACTTATAAAAACTGCAGAGAAAATTGGCGTAGATTATATAGGTGTTCATATTCCTATTGATGAACAGATGACAGGAAAGATATCTTTTGAAATGGTTTCCAGAATAGCAAAAATAACGAAACTCCCTATTGCCATAGCCGGCGGAATCAATTCCTCCAACGCTGCAGATGCGGTAAAAGCCGGAGCTTCCATAATAATCGCCGGCGGCTCTATAACAAAATCTACAAATGCAAAAAAAGCGGCTTCGGAAATTAAGAGGGCCATTACAAACAGAATTAAAATAAAATCACAGGAATTTAACCGCGTAAAAACTCATGATGTACTTGATGCACTTAACAAAGTATCGGTAGCAAATATATCCGACGCTATGCACAGAGGACTTCCTGTAAATGGTTTAAAACCTTTGTTTACACCTGTTAAATTTTCAGGAAAAGCGATAACTGTCCGTACCTGCCCGGGTGACTGGGCAAAACCGGTACAGGCAATTGATTTGGCAAATCCCGGAGACGTTATTGTTATTGATGCCGCGGGTGCAGGCCCTGCCGTATGGGGTGAGCTTGCCACAACATCCGCTATGCAGAAAAAAATAGCCGGTGTTATTGTATATGGCGCCATAAGAGATGTTGCGGATATAAGGAAACTAAAGTTCCCTGCCTTTGCATCAGTTATTACGCCTCAGGCCGGGGAACCAAAAGGGTTGGGTGAAATAAATGTCCCCATTACCATCTCAGGAATAAAAATCATGCCCGGTGACTGGATTATGGCAGATGATGATGGTGTGATGGTTATACCCAGGGACACTGTTGTTGAAACAGCAAACCGCGCCATGGATATTTTAGAAAGAGAAAACCGTTTAAGAGTAGAAATAAAACGCGGTTCTACTCTTTCAAAAGTCACAAACCTGCTTAAATGGGAAAAGAAAAGCGGCTGTGAAGCCTGATTTACCGGAGAATATATTGAAATTCAATTCTGTACCAACCTCAGTAGGAAGCCTGCCCCATACATCGGTAGAAAAAGCTATGGAGCTTACTTTAAAATATAATCCGGAACTTCCGGCATGGCCGCAGTTGCCTAAAATTACTTTTAAAGAAAATATGTATGCGCAGTATGCAGAGGCATTCCCCGGAATTATTATTGATGAAAAAGAACAAAAAATCTTTGTAAACACTTCGGATGCTTTCAATAACCTTGAAAAGTTCTATGAACATTTTCTGGCTTCTGACTGGGATTACTTTGCTATTTCAAAACAATATTCATCAGGCTTTAACGCTTTTTTATCTCAACTGCCCGTTATTAACGCTTCTGCCGTAAAAATCCAGGTAACCGGCCCTTTAACCTACGGTCTTACTGTAAAAGATGAAAATGGTCAGGCCATTTTTTATAACGAACAGTTAAAAGATGTAGTAATAAAACACATCACTTCAAAATCTATCTGGCAGATAAAGAAAATACTGACCGCAAAACGGGAAATCCAGGCAATTATTGTTTCTCTGGACGAACCCTACCTGGCCGCCTACGGCAGTGCTTTCACCGCAATATCCCGCGAAGATGTAATTAATTCCCTTGGAGAAGTAATTCAAAACGTAAAAAACATCATTCCTTCGCTAAATACTAAAGCGGAAATACTTTTTGCCACACACTGCTGTGCCAATACGGACTGGTCAGTACTTATTGATGCTGGAGTAAATATTTTATCATTTGATGCATACGGCTATTTTGACAGCCTGCTTTTATATCGGGACAAGCTTAACAGCTTCATAAAAAACAACGGCATCCTTGCCTGGGGCATAGTACCAACCAGCGAAGAACAGCTGGCAAAAGAAAACGCAGATTCTCTGGCAAAAATAGCTGAAAATCATATTAAAACCCTTGAGACAAAGGGTTTTGACACAAATATAATCAGGAATCAAATGATACTTACGCCTGCCTGCGGTTTAGGCAGCTTGAGTGAAAAAACTGCAGAGTATGCGTTAAGTACTCTGTTTGATTTATCAAAAATACTTAAATAATATAAAGAGGTCAAAATGCATATCGGTATTATAACTCCAGGCGGAGATGCACCCGGAATGAACGCAGCCATCAGAGCAGTAGTCCGTTTAGGCGTAGCCCAGGGATACCAGATGACCGGTATCAATCTTGGATATTCAGGACTGTTGCTAAACAACTTAATACCTTTATCAAAAAGATCGGTAAGTGGAATAATTAACATCGGCGGGACCATTCTTAAAAGCTCGCGTTGTTTGGAGATACGTACGGATAAAGGCATAAAAAAAGCATCTTCAGTTTTAAAGAGCAACAAAATTGACTACCTTGTAGTAATCGGCGGTGACGGTACTCTTACAGCGGCCAATAAAATATCCAGAGAATCCGGGATACCCGTTATCGGCATCCCGGCATCCATAGATAATGATGTATATGGAACCGAAGAAACTATCGGTTTTGACACTGCCATCGATACGGCTAATGACGCCATAGACAAAATCCGCGATACGGCAATAAGCTTTGACCGGATATTTATAGTAGAAGTAATGGGCAGAGAGCATGGTTTTCTTGCTTTAAACATTGCCATGGCTTCCGGAGCAGAATTTGCATTCATACCAGAACAAAAACAAGACATAAATACCGTTTGCAAGAATCTCAAAAAAATGCAGGAATCCGGTAAAAAATCTATTATCATAATTTTTGCTGAAGGCGCCGGTGATGTTAATAAAACGGCAAAACAGATTGAACATAAAACAGGTTCATCCGTAAGGGTAAGTTCTTTAGGTTATATCCAAAGGGGAGGCAGTCCTTCCGCCAGATCCAGAGTTCTTGGCACCCAGTTCGGCAATCATGCCATTGGGCTCATAGCAAAAGGAAAGAAAAACAGAGTAGTGGTTACCACTGGATGCGAAATTACTGATATAGATATCAATGAAGTCATCAATAACGAAAAGAAAATAGATTTATCCCAGCTGGTTATAATAAAAAATGTAGCAATATAAATTTTACGGAGGTAGGAAATGAAAAGTTTTAAGATTGTTTCAGCAGTATTAGTTTTAGCATTAGGGCTTGGTGCCTGCGCCAGTACACCTAAAATCACCCGCACGGAAGCAGATAGCCAGATTGATTTAAGCGGCAACTGGAATGACACGGATTCACAGCTTGTATCCCAGGAAATGATAACTGACGCTTTTGCAAATTCATGGATTACCGATTTTACTACAAGCAAAAATGCTAAACCAAAACTGATTGTAGGTACAGTCCTGAATAAAAGTATTGAACACATCAATACTGAAACTTTCGTAAAAGATCTTGAGAGAACACTTACAAACTCCGGAAAAGTCAGATTTGTAGCTTCAAAAGAACAAAGAGACGAAGTGAGAGATGAACGCATTGACCAATCAAAAAATGCCAGCATGAACTCAGCAAAAAGCGCGGGTCAGGAATCAGGCGCAGACTATATGATTAAAGGACAGATAAATACCATTTATGATGAAGCCGGTAACACAGCATTAAAATACTATCAGGTGGAGCTTGAACTTATTGATTTGGCTAACAATGAAAAAGTATGGATAGGCCAGAAGAAGATAAAAAAAGTTGTAAAACGTTCAGGAACAAAGTTCTAAATCAAACCAGTCAACACTGTGATTACACAAAAACCATTCTAGGACATGGCTTTTCTAATTAGATAAAGGATGGCTTTTATAAACATGAAAAAAACAAGCAATTTAGCACGCATTTTACTTATACTTGCAGCAGGAATGTTACTTCTTGCTTCCTGTGCCACCAATACAGGATATTATGATACTCTAAATATGCTGGTCTCCAATGAAAGATATCCGGAAGCGGCTTCTTTAGCGGAAACTTCAACGAAAGAATACGACCCGAAAACTGACTC
Organism: Elusimicrobia bacterium RIFOXYA2_FULL_39_19; assembly: GCA_001800285.1. Classification (GTDB taxonomy): domain Bacteria; phylum Elusimicrobiota; class Endomicrobiia; order CG1-02-37-114; family XYA2-FULL-39-19; genus XYA2-FULL-39-19. The sequence continues at coordinate 16,711 of MGVC01000044.1, forward strand.
TCTGCTTTACTATCTTGACTGCGGGATACTCAAGCATTACAGCGGAAACTACCAGGACAGCAACCAATACTTTGAAAAAGCAAAAACACTGGCCACAGATTACTTTACTAAAAGCATTACGGCAGAAGCGTCAACTTTGCTTGTAAATGACACTATGCGTCCGTATTACGGTGAAAATTTTGAACGTTCGCTTATAAATGTGTTTTGTGCGCTGAATTACATTTCCATGGGCAATGAAAATGAAGCTCTTGTAGAAGCCCGCCAGGTGGACCATTTCCTTACAACTTTAAAAACCAATTATGGCTACAAAGATGTTTATACGGAAGATGCTTTTGCCCGTTACCTGATGGGCATGCTTTATGAAAATCAGGGAGAAATAAATGATGCTTATATTTCCTATAAACAGGCTCTTGTTGCTTACAGAAAATATGAAAGCCAATACCAGACATTAACTCCCGCTGACTTGCTTACTGATGTGGTAAGAACCGGCAAAAAACTCGGTTTTAACAGTGATCTTTCAGAACTGCAGAAAAGTCATTCCTTAAACTTAGATGCTAAGCCATATGGCAACGAAGGAGAAGTTGTTTTTATATGTTATAACGGTTTTGCACCGGAAAAAATAGATAATTTTTTTGAAATAGCTTTTACTGACGGTTGGTTGTGTGTTGAAGCTGCCCAGGTTCAAGGCAAAGACGAATCTGAGGTAGCTCAGGCAAGGACTATTGCACGCTCCATAGTATCTGATGAGCAAATACGCCTTTCTTTTCCTAAATACGTTGATTTAGATTACAGGATAAAAAATATAGCAGTTTCTTTTGAAGGAAATCCTGCAGTTTCCGGATACTTAAGCGAAGATGTAGGTGCTATTGCCAAAAAAGGTCTTCAGAACAGAATAGGCCGTATCCGTACAAGAACTTACGCCAGGGCAACTTTAAAATATGTATTAAGAAGAAATATTTCCCAAAAAGTACAGGAAAGCAATTCTGAACTTGTAGGCTGGCTGGCAAAAACCACCATGAAAGCCGTTGCCAATGCCACAGAAGTCGCAGACAAACGCTGCTGGAGATCCTTGCCGGATAAAATAATAGTCACCCGTACAGTTTTACCGGTTGGAAAACAAACAGTCAACCTTGCCTTCAAAGACGAACAGGGGAACACAGTTACAACAAAAGAATATAAAGACATAGAAATACGAAAAGGCAAAAAAACATTTATAACCGTAAGAACTGCACTGTAACACAAGGAAACGATGAAAAATATTAAACTGGCACTCTCACTTTTTATTTTATTAGCTTTTACGACTGCTACTATTTCTGCAGCAGCCGCACCTAAATGGCTTTCAGGTAAAAGCACCAAATACCCGGATAAAGACTACATTACCGGCATAGGACAGGCGGATACACTGTCTGATGCCCAGGCAAATGCAAGAGCTGAAATTGCTAAAGTATTTAAGGTTCAGATTACACAAAATTCTAAAGATATCCAAAGTGAAAAAATCAGTCTCTCAGGCACAGAAAAAAAAACTTCCGGTGAAATAACTTCTGAAATTGAAACAAAAACCTTAACAGATGAAACCTTAACCGGCACTGAAATTGCCTTTACCTTTCTGGATAAAAAGAAAAACAAGTATTATGCCTTTGCTTACCTAAATAAACAGAAAATGAGAACCGCTTTAGCGCAACAGATTGAAACATTGGAGGAAACTATAAACAATTCTGTTTCTGAAGCTCTAAAAAATAAAGATTTAATAGATAAAATCAAAGGTTTCACCAAAGCTCTTGATACCTATACACAAAAGGATGCCCTCCAGGCAAAAAAGCGAATTGTTGATCCCGTTGCAGTTCCGGACATACCTACGGGTTTGAGTTACTGCGAAATACAGAAAAAAAGAGATGAAGCAATTTCAAACATCAGATTTGTGGTTTTACCGCAAGAAAGCGATGAAACTAAAATTAAAGAAACAATTATAGAAAGACTCAACAAGATTGGTTTCAAAGTAGAAAAATATCTGCCCAAAAAGGAAACTGACTATTATCTGCTCATCCTCACTTACGGCCTGGACCTTAACGCGCTTGACAGAGGCAACCCTCAATGGAAATTCTTTACCTGGAAAGGCACTGTCAGTATTACTGATAAGGAAGGCAAAACGCTAAGCTCAGAAACCGGACAGGGACAGGATGCCGGCATTACAGTAGAACAAGCCAAAGAAAAAACAGTCATCACTGCCAGAAAAGAACTGGTTCAGCTGGCTGAGCAGGCATTAAACCGCCTTATTTTTAACAAATAAGCATTATTCAAATATCAAATATTTTAAACAGGAGGAAGTAAGATGAAAAAAGTTATTGGTTTAACAGTTGTAGCAGCATTTGTATTAATGTCAGGTTGTGCCTCAGTATCAAAATCCGGCAAGCCGGACTGGGTGATGAAAGGCACAGGAGCATTCAACAATCAGGGGAATAAAGTTCTATTCGGCGTTGGCCTTGCAGAACAGATTAACTCTGAAGCTTTAAGGCGTACCACAGCAGACAACCGCGCCATTGCTGAAATTTCCAAACAGTTATCTACTATGTCTACATCACTTATGCGTGACTATATGGCATCAACGGCCGCCACCGAAGCCGATAAAGCCAGCGGTGAACAGTATGTAGAAAATACCGTAAAAACTTTTGCATCAAACACCATTTCAGGCGTAAAAATAATTGACAGATATGACGATGGCAAAGTAACCTACTCACTTGCATCCCTTAACCTGGATGACCTAAAAACCATGACAGACCAGATAAACCAGTTAAGTTCACAAGTAAGGGATTATATTAAAGCAAATGCAGAAAAAGCATTTGATAAACTTGACACAGAACAAAACAAACAAAACAAATAAGAATTCTTAACAAAGCGGAAATCCATTCCATTATAGAATGGATTTCCGCTGAACCTTATAATAAATCGAGAGGAATACTAAATGCAGAAGGACATATTAATCGCAGCAATAATACTAATTATATCATTTGGGGCAGGTTATGTTTTAAGACACCTGGTTTTTAAGCTTCTTACAAAATGGGCAAAAAAAACCACAAACCGCATAGACGATATAATTATAAGTGCAATAAAAACACCGTTTCTTTTCTGGTCAGTATTATTAGGCATTTCTTTTACGCTTAGATTAACTTCCGTCCCGGGAAACGTAACTGCTTTTCTTGATAAGCTTACAATTATTATCTGGGTAGTATCTATTACTCTTGTGATTTCGAAAATAATTGTTGAACTGATAAAAGCTTATTCAGACAAACTTCAGCAGACTAATGCATTTCCTGTGACAACACTTACCCAGAATGTTACAAGTATAGCCATATTCATTGTAGCAATACTTATAATTCTTAACCTTCTTGGAATTTCAATAGCACCTATTATTACGGCTTTAGGAATTGGCGGTTTAGCGGTGGCTCTGGCCTTACAGGAAACTCTATCAAACCTTTTCGCTGGAATTTATACCATCCTTGCCAAACAGATACGAGTAGGCGACTATATTCAGCTTGAGTCTGGCCAGGAAGGCTATGTATTGGATATCGGCTGGCGCTCAACAAGAATACGCGCGCTTCCAAACAATATTGTCGTAATACCAAATTCTAAACTTTCTCAGACCATTGTAACCAATTACTACCAGCCTGAAAAAGAGCTGGCTATATTAGTCAATCTGGGGGTTGATTATAGCAGCGATCTTGAAAAAGTAGAAAGAGTTACTATAGAAGTTGGCCAGGAAATCATGAAAACCATTACCGGCGGCATACCGGATTTTCAACCTTTTATCCGTTACAATAAGTTTGATAATTCAAGCGTTAATTTTACAGTAATTCTTAGAGGAAAAGAATTCGTAGATAAATATTTAATTATTCATGAATTTATGAAAAGCCTTCATAAACGCTATGCCAAAGAAAATATCACCATTCCTTTTCCTATAAGAACGTTGCATTTAAAGAAAGACTAATAGCTTAATGGCTTTTTTCTGAATTAATCAGTCGAGAAGATCATCTGAATAAGAATTAGTTTAAACCTTAAGGTAGCTTATAAACCTTATAGCTAAATGTTCAAAATTAAATTTTCTTATTTCACAAATTGGCAAACTTCATTTTTTATTGTTTTTGCATTAATATATTATTTATTTTCTTTACTTACTATTACAAATCCTGCAATTCCTTACAAAAGCATAATAATCAGTCTTTTTTTTCTAATAACCGGAATAATTGTATTTGCAGTCGGTACAAACAACCTTAAGAAAAAAAAGCTCATTGAAGACATCCCAACCTCAAAAATACGGTCCCTTGCTATGGGCCTTGTAGAACTAATAGGCAAAACTTCCGAAATCTGTAAAATCATAAGCCCCATAAGCAAAACTGAATGCGTTTATTACATGTACACCGCCGAAAGAAAGGTGGCTACAAAAGACGGCTATAGGTGGGAAGAGTTCCGGACGATAAAAAGCGATCTGCCTTTTTATTTAGAAGATGATACCGGCAAAATACTCGTTGACCCTCGAAACGTCTGTTTTGATTACTGCTACAGATTTATTGATTATACCAATGGTGGAAACACAAGATACAAGGAATGGTATATATTAAACAAAGAAGAAGCTTTCCTTATAGGAACAGCTGAAAAATCAAACGATTTTCTACAACAGTCAAAAAACGATTTTGTTGAAACAATTAAAAAGCTTAAAAACAATAAACAGGAACTAATGAAATATGATACAAACAAGGACGGGCAGATAGATATCCAGGAATGGGACTGCGCTGTTGACAATATTTCAAATGAACTTGAACAAAAACAAATGGAAGCTCTTTCTTTGGACCCACTGGCTGACGTAGTTATAAAAAAAGGAAGTTTTAATGATACTTTTATAATCTCGGAAAAAAGCCAGAAAGATATAATAAGCCACTATACATATACCGGTTTCGGGTACATTGCACTGGGTATCCTTGCTTCTTTATTAGCTGTTGTCATCTTATCATTTTCCACTAATTTGAATTTTTAGAAATAAGTATAAAGGAGGAAAAATAAATGCTATTTTCTTTTATTTTATTGTTTTTACTGCTCTTAGCTGCAGGGTATCTGGCAGGACTTTACAACAGGCTGGTATTTTTAAAAAATAATTACTTGAGGGCCTGGGCCAATATTGATGTTTTACTAAAACAACGGCATGATGAAATACCTAAGCTTGTCAGTACCTGTGAAGGCTATATGAAATTTGAAAAAAACATTCTGGAAAATATATCTGCACTCAGGGCTCAGGCTATGGGCGCAAAAAGCGTAGGAGACAAAGTGCGCGTAGAGCAGCAGCTTACCGGTGCGCTGGCAGGGCTTTATGCAGTAGTAGAAAATTATCCGGATTTAAAAACCAGCGAACAGTTTATGAACCTGCAGAAACGGATAACTTACCTGGAAAACCAGATAGCAGACAGAAGAGAATTTTATAATGACAGCGCGGCTATTTACAATACTATCATTGACCAAATACCTTATACTTTTTTTGCCGCTTCCTTTAATTTTACCAGGCAGGAACTTTTTAAAGTAACAGCCGAAGACAAGAAAGATGTTTCTATCAAGTTTAATGCATAACAACCGTACCACTAACCTTAAGAGAGGTATACAATGTCCCAGATAATTTTTGATCTTGCTTTAAGCGGAGCCAAGAAAATAGTAACAATGGCAGATGATATGCTAAAAAAAGCTGTCAGTGAAAAAGGGGAATCACAGAAAATAGAGTTTCCTGAAACGGCCTTTTACTTTCCTGTTGCCCATGCCCTGCTGGGCCACGAAGTAAAAACATTAAAAGACATCCAAATACCTCTAAACGAAGCGAAAGCCCTCATAAAAACAGAAGGATTTACTAATTCAAAACTTGCGCAGTTAGGTGTGTTAGACAGCGGTCTTGCTGCCTTATTAGGCACAGAAATAATAACCGGTATAAGATACCTGAATAATCAGGAACCCCAGAAAGACTGCAACGGATTTTTCAGCGATACTATTTTAAGAACTCTCGGCATTCAGCTGGTTGACGGCCGTTTACCCGGTTTTGCAGCCATACTTGGTGCCTCTAAAGACAGCAAAACAGCAGTAGAAATAGTCCGTGAATTCCAGAAAAGAAACATTCTTGTTTTTGCCGGCTCTGCAACTGACGGCAAATCCATAATTGACCAGTTAATAGAAGAAAAAGTAGAAATGGGCTGGGATAACTACATAGTTCCTTACGGCAGAGATACAGTATCAGCCGTATATCCGCTGAGCTGGGCTCTGCGCGGAGCTATGACATTCGGCGGTATCAAACCCGGTAACGCCGCAGCCTGCCTGAAATATACCAAAGAAAGAGTATTTGCTTTTGCTCTCACCCTGGGAAACGTTGATGAGTTTAAAGTAGCGGCAGGCGCCGCAGCTATAAACCTGGGTTTTCCTGTAATTGCAGATACGGATGTCCCTGAAATTATGCATACCGGCTTATGTACTTATGAAACGCTGGTAAAAGAACTGGACTACAAAAAAATTCCGCAGAAATGTATAGACGTTAGAGGCGTAAAAGTAAAAATATCCAAAATCCCCGTCCCTGTTCCTTTTGCCGCCGCTTTTGAAGGGGAAAGAGTAAGAAAAGAGCAAACCCACGTGGAATTCGGCAGTAAATATTCTACCGCTTTTGAATATCTGAAAATGAATGAGATGAAAGATGTGCAGGACGGCCTGATTAAAGTAATCGGCCCGGATGCAGACACAGTAAAACCAACCGAAACCGGCCCTGCCGCACTGCCCTTAGGCATAGTAGTAGAAGTAGCCGGCAGAAAAATGCAGAAAGATTTTGAGCCCGTACTGGAACGCCAGATACACCACTTTATAAACTTTGCTATGGGCATCTTTCACATGGGCCAGCGTGACCAGATCTGGGTGCGCATAAGCAAAGACTCTTTTGCATCAGGTTTCCGCGTAAAACATTTCGGTGAAATATTGCGCGCCAAATTCCTTGAAGATTATCCCGCGCTGGTAGATAAAGTGCAGGTAACCATTTATACCGATAAAAAAGAAATTGACAAACTGCTTCCCGAAATTCAACAAGCATTCAACGAACGTGATGAACGTCTGGCAGGCCTTACAGATGATTCCGTAGATACCTTTTACTCCTGTACCCTGTGCCAAAGCTATGCGCCAAACCACGTCTGTGTAATTTCACCTGAAAAGTTGGGCCTTTGCGGGGCCTATAACTGGCTTGACGGCAAAGCGGCCTATGAAATAAACCCCAAAGGCATGAACCAGCCCATTTCCAAAGGGGATTTACTGGACCCCGTTAACGGCGAATGGCAGGGCGTAAATAAATTTGTTTATGACAACTCCAATAAATCCATAGAGCGGTTTTTTAATTATGCCATCATGGAATTTCCTACTACTTCCTGCGGCTGTTTTGAATGTATTGTGGCAGTCCTGCCGGAATGTAACGGCGTAATGGTAGTAAACCGCGGTTATACCGGCATGACACCTATCGGTATGACCTTCACTTCCCTTGCCAGCTCCGTAGGAGGTGGCAGCCAGACACCAGGCTTTCTTGGCGTAGGCAGAATATACCTTGCCAGCAAAAAGTTTTTAGTGCCCGAAGGCGGATTTCACCGCGTTGTCTGGATGACCAAAGAACTTAAAGAAGTACTTTCAGACAGGTTAAAGAAACGTTCACAGGAACTGGACACCCCTGACTTTTTTGACAAAATTGCAGATGAAACCGTTACAACTGATTCTGCACAATTAATTGAATACCTGCAGAAGGTTGATCACCCGGCCTTAAAAATGCCCCCAATAATAAAATAAAAGGAAAGAAACATGAAAAAACACAACATTATTTTTCTGCATCACAGCACAGGAAACGTTATATGGAAAGGCGGCGTGCCCGAATGGTTTGCCTCATATAATGCTTCAAACAAAACAGATATTAAAATCACAGAACAGGCCTTTCCCAAGAAAGTACCTTACGGCTGGAAAAACTATCCCTATGATTACTGGAAAATTTGGGTTAAAAATGCCGGCAATATGCCGTATCTGGAAGAACCCACCCTTGAAATGTTAACCAAGGAATATGATGTAATCATCTTTAAGCACTGCTTTCCAGTTACAGATGTTGAAGCAGACACCGGAACTCCTGATATAACATCAAATGAAATGACTCTGGAAAACTTTAAACTTCAATACAATGCCCTGAAACAAAAACTTCACCAGTTTCCCGGCACAACTTTCATTCTCTGGACCGGCCCTGCCCAGGTAAAAAACGAAACAAACGAAGAAAACGCCAAACGCGCAAAGATATTTTTTGACTGGGTAAAAAATACCTGGAATGAAAATAATGATAACATATATCTTTGGGATTTCTATGAGCTGGAAACCGAAAGGGGGCTCTATTTGAAAGAAGAATACGCCGCCGCTTCGGATGATTCGCATCCAAATGAGCTTTTTGCCAAAAAAGCCTGTCCGTTATTTTGCCAGAGAATAATTGATGTTATTTCCGGAAAAGGCGCCCAAACAAACCTTACCGGCAGGCCATAAACCCTCAGACTATTTTATTTGACAAAATTGTAAATATTTCACATAATATTGACTGTAAAAAACAATAAAAAGGAAGGGCAAAATAATGGCTTTAACCGGACTGGATATTTATAAATTACTACCAAAAACTAACTGTAAAAAATGCGGATTTCCTACATGCCTGGCGTTTGCCATGGCTATTGCCGCCAAAAAAACAGCCCTTGATAAATGCCCTGATATTTCCGATGAAGCAAAAGCCACTCTTTCTGCCGCCAGCGAACCGCCTATCAGAACTATTACTATCGGCGCCGGAGAAAAAAAACTTGAAATCGGCGGGGAAACCGTACTTTTCAGGCACGAAAAAACATTTTTTCATCCTTGCGGACTGGGCATAACCATAAGCGACACAACTTCTCCCGCGGATTTACAGGATAAAATAAAAAAGTTTAATGCGCTTTCCTTTGAACGGGTAGGCCAGAAAGTAAAAGCAGAAATCATTGCAGTAAAAAATGATTCCAATGATAAATCAAAATTTATAAATACCGTAAAAGAAGTTAAATCAAAAACAACCGCACTTTTAGTGCTTTTAAGCAATGATACTTCAGCCCTTGAAGAAGCCGTAAAAATAGCCGGAGATGCAAAACCAGTTATCGGCCCGGCAAATATTTCAAACGCTGACCAAATTACAGCTATTGCCAAGTCAAATAATGCAAATATACTGGCAACCGGCAAGGATTTAGATGAAATAAGCACTGTAACAGGTAAAATATCGGCTTCCGGCTACAAAGAAATACTTATTGACCTTTCAAACGTAAAAGATATCACATCCCTTGAAAATCTTACCCAGACCCGCAGAATGGCGTTAAAAAAGAATATCCGTTCCATAGGCTTTCCGGCACTTGTGTTCACATCCGGTGCCAATACTTATGACCATTTATCCTATGCCGCCATGGCTATAGCCAAATATGCCGGCATCGTTATTCTGCCGGAACCAGACCCTTCAATATTTCTTCCGCTTGTAACTTTAAGGCAGAATATTTACACAGACCCGCAGAAACCCGTAACCGTAGACTCTAAACTTTATGCAATAGGCGGCCAGCCGGGCGCAAATTCACCCGTAATTGTTACTACCAATTTTTCGCTTACCTTTTTCTCCGTTGAGCCGGAAATACTTAACGCAAAAGTGCCTACCTGGCTTCTTATAGTTGATACAGACGGCCTGTCCGTGCTTACGGCCTGGGCCGCAGAAAAGTTCCATGCCGAAAAAGTGCTTGATGCCATGAAAAAAGCAAACCTGGAAAGCGTAGTTTCGCATAAAAAAATTATTATTCCGGGCTACGTAGCCGTGATGGCGCCGAAATTAAACGAAATTTCCGGCTGGGAAATACTTATCGGGCCCCGTGAAGCAAGCGCAATACCGAAATATCTCAGGTCAAGCTGGCAATAAACCGTTTGCCTGAACTTAACCAGTCTCTCCACAAAAAACCATAATGACCCACAAAGTAAAAATACCTTTATTAGCAAAAGAAACTGCAGTTTCAGATAACACTGACCTGCTGACAGCGCTAAGCAAAGCAGGCGTTGCCATAAAAGCAGTCTGCGCCGGCCAGGGCACCTGCGGGTCCTGCAAAGTAAAAATAATTTCCGGCGAACACTTTTCATCGCCTTCACCCTGGATAACCAAAGAAGAAAAAGAAAATGGCATCTGTCTTGCCTGCCAGACAGCCGTGCTGGGGAATATGGACATTGAAGTCCCTAAAGATTCCCGGCTGGAAAACATACAGACCGCCGGTGATGAAATCCCTGCAGATACAATTTCTGAATTTCCTCAAACCGGCGCTAATGACTTTAGTAAACTTTCACCCCTGGCAGTAAAAATACACATTAAACTGCCGGAACCATCACTAAAAGATAATATCCCAGACTTTGAAAGATTAACCAAAGAACTTACCCGTATAACCGGCATTGAACAATTCTCTATAAACCTCAATCTGCTTAAAAATATCAGTAAATTTATCAGAAAATCAGAGTGGGACATTACCGCCACCATTGCCCGGCATAACTGTGCGCAGGAAATAATCCAGATTGAAGCCGGAAACACTGTCTCTGAAAGCTACGGCATAGCTCTGGATATCGGCACAACCACACTGGTGGCATATCTGGTAAATCTAAACACAGGCAAAGTAACGGCATCTAAAGGCACTATAAACCAGCAAATGTCTTACGGCGAAGATGTAATTACCAGAATAATGTATGCCCAGCAGAAAGACGGCCTGCAAAAACTTCAAAACACCATTATTGAAAATGTTAACGGCCTTATTAACGCACTTTTAATTGAAAATAGTATCAGTCCGCACAACATTATGGCTCTACAAGCATCAGGCAATACTACCATGACACATCTTTTTCTTGGCATAAACCCGGACTATATCCGCAAGGAACCCTATATTCCTGCAATAAATTTTCCGCCATCAGTTTATGCCTGTGAACAGGGCATAAAAATAAATCCGCGCGGTATTATTTCCTTTATGCCTTCGGTGGCATCGTATGTAGGCGGGGATATTACGGCAGGCGTGCTAGCCTGCGGTATGGATAATTCTTCAGAGATTTCCCTGCTGATAGATTTAGGCACTAACGGGGAAATAGCTCTGGGCAATAATGACTGGCTGGTTTCTGCCGCCTGCTCCGCCGGCCCGGCTTTTGAAGGAGTGGGTATTAAATGCGGTATCCGCGCTATTGACGGCGCCATACAGGAAATTGAAATATCAAAAGATAAGTTGAGTGTTAAGTACAAAACGATAAATGATAAAAAACCCAGGGGCATCTGCGGTACAGGGCTTATTGATATACCTGCGGAACTTTTAAGAAAAGGCATTATTAACCGTGACGGCCGCTTTGTTACGGCCGATGTTTCACCGCGCCTGCGCAAAAACTCTGATGATGAAATGGAGTTTTTAATAGCAGCTGCTACGGAAACAGAAAACAAAAGGGATATTGTTATAACGGAGTCTGATATCTCAAATATAATCCGTTCAAAAGGCGCTATTTTTCTGGGTATTGTTGTTTTACTGCAGGAAGTAGGGTTGGGTTTTGACAGTATCTCAAAAATATACATTTCCGGAGGATTCGGCACCTATCTGGATGTGGAAAAAGCTGTTACTATAGGATTACTGCCTGATTTACCAAGAAACAAATACAGTTTTATAGGCAACTCATCTATCACCGGCGCCAAACTATGCCTGATTTCACAGGAAGCCAGAAACAAAGCGGCACAGCTTGCCGGCAAAATGACTTACATAGAACTTTCTGTAAACCCGAAATTTATGAATGAATACACTTCTACGCTTTTTCTACCGCATACTGACTTAAACCTTTTTCCAACCATAAAACTATGAATATAAAAATTGCAGTAGCTGGAAAAGGTGGAGTGGGAAAAACCACCTTCTGCGCTTTCCTTATTAAAGAACTCATAAACCAGAACAAAACGCCTCTTTTGGCAATTGATGCAGACCCCAACTCAAACCTGGCACAGCTGCTGGGCATAAAATATGAAACCACTATTGCCGATATCCGCGAAGAAATAAGAGAAAATAAAAACATTCCCGCCAGTATGGCTAAAAGCGATTACATAGATATGAAACTCAACGAAATAATAGTTGAAGGAAAAGGCGCGGATTTTATTGCCATGGGCAGGCCCGAAGGCAAAGAATGTTACTGCTATATCAATGAGCTTTTAAGAGGTTTTCTTGCAAAAATATCCAAACAGTATTCTACCATAGTCATTGATAACGAGGCAGGGATGGAGCATCTTTCCCGAAGGACTACAGAAAACATAGATTATCTCTTTATTGTAGCCGACACCAGTGTAACCGGCCTGCGTTCAGCTATGAATGTTTACAACCTTTCTGAAAAACTGAAACTTAAAATAGGAAACATATTTCTTGTATTAAATAAAGTTAAAGATACATTTGTTTTACCGGCCGGCATACTGAATAATTCCCTGAAAATAATCGGCAATCTGCCTTACCGCGACGCCATACTTTCCAACAGCGAAAAAGGCCTGCCTGCCGAAAATTCAGCAGAAAACGCACCCTACACCGACGAACTCCAGGAAATACTGAAAAAATCAGGCATTATTTGAATTTGAAGCATTAAATTTATATAATCAGTCAACTTAAATACGGGAGCGTTTTATCATGGAAAAAGTAATTGAAAAAGCGGTATCAAAAATATCGGAATTAGCTATCGGCGCCACCTCAGCAAACGGCGGAACCAGAGAAAAAGAACTGAAAATTGGCGGCCAGAGCGCTATGCCATTTTTACATTTTGAAGGCTCTATGCCTAATGCCCCCGTAGTTGCCCTGGAAGTATGGGACACGGTACCTGAGGAATGGCCGTTAATTGCCGACGAATTTAAGGACATCGTAAACGATCCTATAAAATGGGCCCAGAAAGGCAAGGAATGGGGGGCAGATTTAATAAGCCTGCGCCTTGAGTCCTGCCATCCTGATAATAAAAATAATTCAGCTGCTTATGCCGCGGATTTAGTAAAAAAAGTTTTAGCCGCTACCAAACTTCCGCTTATTGTTATCGGCTGCGGCCACCCGGAAAAAGACCAGGAAATACTGCCGGCTGTAGCAGAAGCTGCTAAAGGCGAAAAAATACTTTTAGGTATGGCAACAAAAGATAACTATAAAACCATTGTTGCTGCCGCCTTAGCCAGCGGGCACAGCATAATTGCAGAATCTCCGCTTGATATCAATCTTGCAAAACAGCTAAACATTCTTGTTTCAGATATGAGCATGCCTCTGGAAAGAATAGCCATGCACCACACCACCGGCGGGCTGGGGTACGGTTTTGAATATTGTTACTCTATAATGGAAAGATGCCGCTTAGCCGGACTTGCCGGAGATAAAATTATGGCGACACCCATCATAAACATGATTGCGGATGAAACCTGGAAAACCAAAGAAGCAAAAACCCCGCAGGATGAACAGCCAAACTGGGGAGACCTTCACAAAAGAGCCATAAACTGGGAAATTGCCTGTGCTGCAGGATATTTACAATCCGGAGCTGACATTCTGGTTTTAGCTCATCCGGAATCCATTAAACAAGTTAAACAGACTATAGGTAAATTAAAATAACAATATATTTTCGGGAGGAATCAGAGGATGAAATGTCCAAAATGCGGATATGAAAACCCTGAAAGCGCTAAAAATCTATCATATTGTACAATGTGCTATGAGCCTTTTAAGAATTTACAACCCCAGAATGCACAGCCTGAACCGTTAGCTCCCGGCCAGCCGGAAAGCCGTTTTATAGGAAACAAGTACAACCAGCAGAACCCTCAGACAGGCCCATACGCCAATCAGACAAACACAGTATATCAGCCGCCAAATAGAAATGATCCGGAAACATATCAGCCTGATACAACAACCCCTCCGGTTAAAAAAAGCAATGTCACAAACTACGTATCAACTGCATTAGCTATGCTTATTGCTTCATTTATGTTTTCTGCCGGGCCCAAGGTAGTCTTCAGGTCTGTTTTTGTTTTGTTTGACAAAGCCACACACTCTCAAACTGAGTTTAAGGACGATTTTACTGGTATAAAATCCGAATTACCTGACCAGTGGGGCTGGGTGCTGTTAATAAGTGAAAGTGAAATGATAAGCGCTTATGACCTTCAGTCCGTTGCCTCTATGGGTGCAAAACCGATATTTGCAGTAAGAAATAAACTTTATGATGCTCACGTTGTTTTCATAAATTTTCCAAAACATATATTCGGCGCAAACTTACCCCGGATGGGCGAAGTGTTTGCTCTGTTCACTGATGGCATGTCACGCACGGAAGACATGAAAAAATTTCAATATATAAAAGATGAAACCACAACCATAGACAGCCAGATATTCCTGAAAAAATCTTTCTCAGCAAATTTTAAAAACGTAGACCTGGAAGGATTTACCGGTATTTTTGAAAGAAAAGATTCTTATATCATCCTTCTTTCCATGTGCGAACAAAAAGAAGTTGAACATTTAACTGAAATGTTTGCGGAATTAAAATCTCAAATAAGGCTTGCTCCGGAAAAAAATGTTTATTCAATGAATCAAAGAACATTCTTTTATTCTAAAAATACGAAAACAAGACAGTCAAATAAAATATTGCCGGCAGGAATGTTTTCTTTTAGCTGCTTAAATGTTGATCATCACGGGCGAAGCCCGTGGCACAAACACCTACCCCGTGCAGTTTTCAATCCTGATTTATCCTTTTATAATAGGATATCTGGATATTGCTCATAAAAAACAATTTGAAAACTATCGCAGGGGTAAAGTAAAAACGATATCCTGTGAACAAAAATGTTTGAGACACAGGGTAAACGGCAGTTACCTAATTCGTGTCTGCTGGTATCTGCTAAGAAAGATTGCAGACCACACATGCATCCATCCCGCTATGCGAGATAGAATTCTGCTGCCGTTTAAGGAGTACCAATGAAAATACTTGTACTTAATACCCGCGTAAACACAATTGATTTTGAACTCTATGAAATGCCTCAGGAAAAACAACTCTGCAAGGGCATTGTTGAGCGCGTGGGCATGGATACAGCCATGATAACCTACTGCACCCCGCAATTAAAAGATGAACATATAGCGGTACTGTCCGTGCTTGACCATCAGCAGGCCGTTGATACTATACTGAAAATAATCACCACCAGCCCTTACGGCGTATTAAAAAACACAAATGAGATTGATGCCATAGGCCACAGAGTTGTTCACGGCGGAGAAAAATATTTTGAATCTGTATTAATAACCCACGAAGTTAAACAGGGCATTCACGGCAACATAGAGCTTGCACCTCTGCACAATCCTTTCAATTTAAAAGGCATAGAAGAAATTGAAAAAGAACTACCCGGCAAACCGCAGGTAGCCGTGTTTGATACCGCTTTTCACCAGACTTTGCCTGAAAGTGCCTATCGCTACCCTATTTCTGACAGAATTTATCAACAGACAAAAGTCCGCAAATATGGTTTTCACGGCATATCACACAGATATGTTACTGAAAGAACATCACTACTTCTAAAAAAACCTGTAAAGAAATTAAACATTATTTCCATACATTTGGGCCAGGGCTCAAGTTTGTGTGCCATTAAAAACGGTGTTTCAGTAGATACATCTATGGGTCTCACACCTATTGACGGGCTTATGATGATGACCCGTTCTGGGTCAATCAGCCCCAGTATAATACTGCATCTTTCCAAATCAGGCATGAGTTTAAACGATATTGATTCCATGCTCAACCGTGAAAGCGGGGTATTCGGTATTTCCGGTGTTTCTGATGCCATGATTGACAATATCCGGGAAATGAACGCAGGCAATAAAAAAGCAAAACTTGCTATTAATATGTTCGTTTACAGAGTTAAATCCTACATAGGATCTTACTCAGTACTTTTTGATAAACTTGATGCTATCTGTTTTACAGGTGGTATAGGGGAAAACGCTGATATCATCCGTAAAATGGTTTGCGAGGGTCTTAAAAACCTTGGTATCGGCATTGATCTATCAAAGAACAAAAAAGCAAACGGCAGGGAAACAGCGGTAAACAAACCGAATTCAAAAGTAAAAATTCTTGTTATACCAAGAGATGAAACCATTCTCATAGCCAGAGATACCTACAAACTGGTAAAGAAGTAATGTTTAGAGCTGTGGTATTGTCTTTCATATCAACCTATAAACTTATCAGCTTGTTTTATTAAATTGT
This sequence comes from Elusimicrobia bacterium RIFOXYA2_FULL_39_19, assembly GCA_001800285.1. Classification (GTDB taxonomy): domain Bacteria; phylum Elusimicrobiota; class Endomicrobiia; order CG1-02-37-114; family XYA2-FULL-39-19; genus XYA2-FULL-39-19. The sequence goes on from MGVC01000044.1 coordinate 33,004, forward strand.
TTTTCTTATCAACTTATCAACCTATAATCCTATAAACTGTCTTTAGGAGGCCAGATGTTAGTAATCGGTGAAAAAATTAACGGCATGTTTAAAAGTGTCCGCGAAGGAATCCAGACAAAAAACAAAAAAATCATCCAGGATATTGCCCGCAAACAGCTTGAAGCGGGGGCAGATGTGCTTGACGTAAACGTGGGTCCTGCTTCTGCAGAACCGCTGAAAGATATGGCATGGCTAATTGAAACCATAAGAGAAGTTACCAAGGCACCTTTAGCCATTGATACCACAAAACCCGATGTTATGGACCGCGGACTTACTATTGCCGGGGAAAATTCTTTTCTAAATTCTACAACCGGCGAAGAAGAAAAGCTAAATGCTCTCCTGCCGATAGCAAAAAAACATAATGCAAAAATAATAGCACTAACCATTGATAAGGCCGGCATCCCAAATCATGCTGAAGGCCGTTTGGAAATTGCAGCAAATATCATAGCCAAAGCTATGGAACATGAAATTGACACTTCAAATCTTTATATAGATGCAGTTATTCTTCCGGTAAATGTGGCCCAGCAGCATTCTGCTGCGGTACTGGAAACTATAAAGCAGACCAAGCTGCTCTGTGACCCTGCCCCAAAAACAATTTTAGGGCTGTCAAACGTATCTCAGGGTACAAATGTAAGAACTCTTGTTGACAGGACTTTTCTGGTAATGGCACTAGCTTCAGGGCTTGACAGTGCAATCATCAATCCTCTGGATAAAGATTTAATGGATGCCATGATAACAGCAGAACTCCTGCTGGGTAAAAATATTTACTGTGACTCCTTCCTGAATGCTTACCGGAAGAAATAACAATGTCCAAAATACTAATTACCGGAGCAAACGGTTTCGTAGGCACCAACCTTGTAAAAAAGCTTTTAACCGAAGGCCATATAGTCCGCTGTTTAGTCCACAGAAACTCTGACTCACTTAAAAACCTGCCCATAGAAATATTTAACGGCAGTATTACCAGCCCTGACACACTCCCCGAAGCTGTAAAAAATATTGACTTTGTTATTCATAGCGCCGGCATACTGCGCGCTATGGAGGTAAAAACTTTTTTTGACGTTAACCAGGCAGGCACAGCAAACTTAATAGAAACAGTCTATAAACATAATCCCGGCATAAAAAGGTTTATCTATATCTCCAGCCAGGCCGCTATGGGGCCGTCAAAAGATTTAAACCTAAAAGACCCTGCCTCTGCATGTGAACCGGTATCCAACTATGGAAAAAGCAAATACATGGGAGAGCTTGAAGTACTAAAATTCAAAAACAAGTTTCCTGTCACCATACTCAGGCCTGCCGCAATTTACGGCCCGCATGATAAAGATATGTTTGCTTTCTTTCAGATGATAAAAACCGGCATATTTCCTATCCTTAGCGGAGATAGGGACAGCCGTATTCAGCTTTGTTTTATTAATGACCTTATTGAGATATGCAGAATAATCCTGAAAAAAGACCAGTTAAAAAGCAGTATTTACTTTTTAAGTGAAACCAGAGATTATACCTGGCAGGAAGTTGCTGAAAAAATAGGCATTATAATGGGCAAAAAACCTTTTTGCTTTATTTTGCCATCCTGGCTGGTACATTTTATTGCCCTTACTGCTGAAAATTTGTCTTACTTTTTCAAAAGAGAAGCATCGCCTTTTAATACGGATAAAGCCAATGAATTCTGCCAGAAATACTGGCTGGGGGACCCGTCTTCCGCCGAAGAAGAACTGCAGTACACGTTTACTTCCCTTGAAAGCGGGGCAAAAATTACATATAATTGGTATCTCAATAATAAGTGGCTACGTGAGTAGTGATTAAGTGATTAGTTTTTAACAAATCACTATCCACTTAACCACATAATCACATTTCAAGGAGTAATCATGTCTGACCTATTCAACAAATGCCTGAAATTTACCACTGCCCGTGAAGTAATGGCCGCCGGCTATTACCCGTACTTTCACAAAATTGAAACAGCTCAGGGCCCGGAAGTGCTGATTGACGGCCAGAAAAAAGTGGTCTGCTGTTCAAACAATTATTTAGGCCTGACCCAGCACCCCAAAGTAGTAGAAGCATCCATAAACGCAGTAAGAAAATACGGCACCAGCTGTACCGGCTCGCGTTTTTTAAGCGGCACAATTGATTTGCATGAAAAAGTTGAAAAGAAATTTGCAAAATTCATCGGCAAAGAAGCAGCGCTGCTTTTTACCACCGGCCACCATTCAAATATGGGCGCCATATCAACACTGGTCTCCAAAGACGAATATGTTATTACCGATAAACTGGACCACGCTTCCATCATTGACGGCTGCAGATTGTCTTTTGGTCAAATGCTGCGCTTCCGCCATAATAACATGCATGACCTGGAAAGAATACTTTCAAAATTCCGCGACACGCCTAAACTTATAGTAGTTGACGGCATATTCAGCATGGAAGGCGATATCTGCAACCTGCCGGAAATAACAAAACTGGCAAAAATTTATAATGCCCGCGTAATGGTAGATGATGCGCATTCCCTGGGCGTGCTGGGCAAAAACGGCAAAGGCACGGCGGAACACTTTGGCGTTGAGTCTGAAACAGACATTATAATGGTTACCGCATCAAAATCGCTGGCTTCTATCGGCGGTTTTATAGCCGCCCGTGAAGAAGTAATACACTATATAAAACACTTCGCAAGAGCTCTTATATTTACTGCCAGCCTGCCTCCGGCACAGGTAGCCGCCATTGACGCATCATTAGATGTCATGCAGGAAGAGCCGGAAAGAAGAGAAAAACTCTGGGAAAACACCCATAAAATGCTTGACGGGTTCAAGTCTCTGGGCTTTAATACAAAAGACAGCGAGACACCTATCATACCGATACACGTTGGCGATGATATGAAAGCGTTTCAGATGTGGCGCATGCTTTACGATGAAGGTGTTTTCTGCTCACCAGTAGTCAGCCCGGCTGTACCTGAGGGCGAAGCCTTAATAAGGACCAGCTACATGACGCTTCACGAAGACAGGCATCTGGACCACGTATTAAATTCTTTTGAAAAAATAGGAAAACAGCTGGGCATAATCAGCGGTACTTATAAACCCAGAAAAACAACAGACAAAATAGCAAAGAAAAAAATATTCAGCAGTATAAAAATCGGCCCGAAAGAAATCAGTGCCGGCTCAAAAAAATGGGTCCGTGACTTATTCTGGAGATTTGGCAAATAAAATGTCGATAAAAACAGTTGAAACCAAAAAAGATTTGATGGAATTTATCAAGTTTCCCTGGAAAATATACAAGGAAGATAAAAACTGGGTGCCCCAGCTTATTTCTGACATGCAGGCACTTTTAGACCCTGATAAAAACCCTTTCTGGAAACACGCCACGGGTAAATATTTTCTGGCATTAAATGATAAAGGCGAGACGGTAGGACGAATTGCCGCCATAATTGACAGAAATTTTGTAGAATTTCAGGAAGAACAAACAGGTTTTTTCGCTTTTTATGAATCTATAAATGACGTGTCTGTAGCAAAAGAAATGATTGCTACCACAGCGACCTGGCTTAAAGAAAACGGCATGACAAAAATGATAGGGCCTACCGCTCCTTCAACTAATGATGAAATGGGTTTTCTTTACAGCGGGTTTGATTCACCTCCGTTTTTAATGATGCCGTACAACCCGCAGTATTACATAGAACTTATGGAAAAATGCGGCTTAACCAAAGCCAAAGATCTATATGCTTATCTTATGGAAGAGAAAGATGCTCCTAAAAAACGCCTTGAACGTATAGCCCAATCCGTGAAAAAAGCCATACCGGAACTTACTGTAAGAAACCTCAACATGAAAGATTATGCCAACGAAGTTAAAAGGCTTCGCGAAATATATAACCATGCCTGGGAAAAAAACTGGGGTTTTGTACCCTGGACAGAAGAAGAGTTTTACGGCCAGTGTGAGAAACTTAAACCCCTGGTAGAGCCGGGCCTGCTTTACCTGGCACTAATGGGTGACAAACCCGTGGGCATGCTGGTAGGCGTACCCAACTACAATTTTGTGCTTCAAAAACTTAACGGTAAACTGGGCCCAATTGAAATACTTAAATTCCTTTACTATAAATCCAAAATTAAAAATATTCGTGTAATGATAATGGGCGTAATCAAAGAATACAGAAATAAAGGCATAGAAGGCGTAATGTATAACGAAATAGTAGTAAACGGCGTGAAGCTGGGTTACCCGCAAGGGGAATTTTCCTGGATACTGGAAGACAACACCATGATGTGCCGCGCCGCAGAAATGCTTGGCGGCAAGGTTTATAAAGTTTACCGCGTTTACGAGAATAATTTAAACTAATTCTGAACTTCTGTTTAATTGTTTTCACAGCGGTTGCATTCATACGGCAAAACAACGTAGGAATAAGGATAATTAAATGTTTTTCAATTGCAATAAAACAAATTTAGTAAAATCGAAAGGAGCGGATATGTCAAAACTGACAGCGCAGGAACGTAAAATTATTTATGAAGAAGAAAAAGCAAAGCTGGAAAAAAATGAAAGCAGCTTTATGGGCAATTTAATTCTTTTTGCAATCACGGTTTTATCTGTCGGGTTACTGGCATTTGTTTTTAAATCAGGCAGAAGACAATTTGTGCCTACTCTTAAATCACTCAGGCAGGCACATGAAGGCCTTGATTCGTATTACGACGAAGAAAATGAAGAAGAAACCCGCTGATTCAGTTTTTATTGCTAACAGGAGGAGTAATATTATGAAAAAAACAATTTTAATTCTGATAGGAGCGCTTATCATGTCAAACGAAACCACATTTTCCGCAGAAACAAAAATCCCTAATCTGCCAAAAGAAAAAGGCCTTTACGCTATCTTTGATACTTCCATGGGCCAGATAATCTGCAAACTTTATGAAAAAGACACCCCAAAAACCATTGCCAATTTCACAGATCTAGCCACAGGTAAAAAGAAATGGTTTGACCAGCAGACACAAAAACAGGTAGAAAAAAAACCCTTTTATGACGGTTTGATATTTCACCGAGTAATTCCAAACTTCATGATACAAACCGGTTGTCCATTTGGTACCGGCTATGGCGGGCCCGGCTATAAATTCGAAGATGAAATAGTTTCCAAATTCATTTTTGATAAACCCGGTAAACTTGCCATGGCAAACGCCGGTCCTAATACCAATGGCAGCCAGTTTTTCATCACCGTTGCCGCCACACCCTGGCTAAACGGCAAGCATACAATTTTTGGGGAAGTAATTTCCGGGTACGATGTGGTAGAAAAAATATCCAAGGTAGAGCGTGATTCCCGGGATAAACCAATCACCAACATTGCCATAAACAAACTCACCATTAAAAAAGTGAAATAATACTGTTGAAAGAAAAAAGAATCCGAAAAAAGCCAAAGCTTTTGTTTATCGCTGTTTTTGCGGTGGCTTTTGCGTATATAGAAGCGGCAGTTGTGGTTTATTTAAGAGCGCTCTTATATCCAAACGGATTTTCTTTTCCTCTAAATCCAATACCGCCAAATATACTCACATTTGAAATATGCAGAGAAATAGCCACTATTGTAGTCCTTCTTTCCCTGTCATTGCTAAGCAAATACAGAACCCATAAACGGGTAGCTTATTTTCTTTTCGCATTTGGTGTGTGGGATATTTTTTATTATGTGTGGTTGAAGGTTCTGCTAAACTGGCCAGTCAGCATATTTGACTGGGACGTGTTATTTCTAATACCTTTAGTCTGGACCAGCCCGGTTTTAGCGCCAGTACTGGTTTCAATTACTATGATTATCTGGTCGTTAATGCTTCTTAGGGTTGGTAAAATAAACAAAGAATTTAAAATATCCGGTACAGAATCCATATTGCTTTGTTTATCTCCAATATTAGTTCTACTATCCTTTTTCTGGAATGTACCTGTAATACTTAGAATGCAAGCCCCGGTTTACTACCCCTGGTTTTTACTTATCATAGCTGAAACTACTGCTTTCTACGCTTTATTTACCTTATTTAAACGTGAAGAACGCTAAAAATTAATCTTCATACCGCATTAAAAACAGATTGTTTCTTTCCATGAGTATTTAGGTTACGCAATGACTTTTCCATTTGAAAATACCTCAATAAATTGATAGAATAGCGTCTAAGAATAAATCTAAAAACCCATGAAAAACACAGTTATAGAATTAAAAAACATTACAAAGACATATATAACCGGTGCAGTAGAATTTAAAGCGCTGGATAATATTGATTTAACCGTAAAAGAGGGTGACTTTTTGGCTATTATGGGCCCGTCAGGGTCAGGAAAATCAACTTGTATGAATATTATCGGATGTTTAGACAGGCCTACAAGTGGTTCCTATACTCTTGAAAATAAAGAAGTTGCTAATTTAAATGATAATGAACTTGCCTACATTAGAAATAAACGTATTGGCTTTGTTTTTCAGACATTTAACCTGCTTGCCAGAACTGATGCTGTAAAAAACATTGAGCTGCCGCTTATTTACAGCGGAGCAAAAAACAGAAAAGAACGCGCTATCGAATGTTTGAATATGGTAGGGTTGGCAGATAAAGGCAAAAATAGGCCTAATGAACTTTCAGGCGGCCAGCAGCAGCGCGTAGCTATAGCAAGAGCAATTGTAAACAATCCGTCAATCATTCTTGCAGACGAACCTACGGGTAATCTTGACTCTAAATCGGGTGATGAAATAATGAAAATATTTGTAGATTTGAATAAACAGGGAAAAACCATAATTCTGATTACCCACGAACCTGATATTGCTGGATATGCACAAAGAAAAATACAATTTAAAGACGGAATTATCCTGCCAGAAATAATAAAATAGTCCGGAGAATACAATGTTTAAAATACTGTTTTCAATTCTGTTTCTCTTATCAATATTTAATACTATGCTTTTTTCTAATAACTTAAAACTCCAGGAATACATTGAAGTTGCACTAAAAAACAACCCGGAGTTAATTACTTCGGAAAATGCATACATTTCTGCAAAGTATAAAGCATGGGAAGCAAAATCCATGTTTTCTCCGCAAGTATCAGCAACTATGTCTGTATCAAGGCGCGTTAGTCCCTTATCAGTAACTTTCGGTGACACCAGCCTGTTCCCGGGCCTTCCAGAAAAAACTGATGTTACTACTTATTCTCAAGGGTTGTCAGCCCAGCAAAACATATGGGATTTTGGCAGAACCTTATCTGTAGTAACAAGAGCTGATTTAAATAAGGAACTGGCATTCCTTGCCTATGAAAAGAAAAAACAGGAAATTGTATTTAATGTGAAAAAAGGTTATTACAACCTTATGCAAGCGCTTTCAGTTTCAAATTTGGCTAACATTAATCTTAAGGAAATAGACAATCTACATAAATCTGTTTCAGAACGGCAAAAACAAGGATTAGCTACACCTATAGATGTATTAAACATTGAATCTGAATATATGAATTTTAAAGCGGAAGCTCAAAAAGCACAGAATAATGCTGAAATAGCTATGCTGTCTTTTTCTAACATACTGGGTAAAGAACTTGAAAAACCTATCATTATCAGTGAACAAAACTTTATGGAGCCGCAGGAATATCCTCTTGATTTTAAATCTTTTGAAGATTGCCGCCAGGAAGCCTTAATGCAGCGTATAGATTTTAAAGAGTTTGAGATTCAGGAGAAATTATCAGAGACATCCCTTAAAGGGGCTTACAGTGAATGGATGCCTGCATTAACAGCAAGCGGTTCATATGACTTCCAGGGCAACACCTATCCTCCCGATAAAGACAGCTGGTCAGCCGGAGTTAACTTGTCATTGCCTCTTTTTAAAGGCGGTGCAGATTATGCAAAAACAAAATCTGCTAAAGCTGATTTAAGCAGCATTAAATCTTTTTTAAATCAGATGCGCCGGAATGTTTTATTACAGCTAAAATCCAGTTATTATAAAGCAATTGAAGCAAAAAGTTCCTATGAATCTGCTATTAAAAGGAAAGAATACCTTGAAAAAAACAATGAAGCAATAAATGCAAAGTTCACGGAAGGACTTGCTACTATAACAGAACTTATCGAAGCACAAACAAAGAAATTAAGCGGTGAAATACAAGCTCAAAATGCGCTCTATACATATCATTTAGCATTAAATGAACTTAAATATGCAACAGGAGGAATAAAATAATGTGGATTTTCATAAAAAAATATAAGGTTATAGCTATTATAATCTCTGTTTTGATTCTTATTACGTTTATAGGCCTTTGCGCCAGAAAAGGCGGTAATGAAATTGCAGTAAAAAAAGCTTTTAAAGACACGCTTATAGTAACAGTGACATCAAACGGCACGGTCCGGTCAAATAATGAAGCAAAACTGTCAACCGTTGCCTCCGGCAAAATTGTAAAAATAAACGTGCAAGAAAATGAAATTGTTGAAAAAGGCACTGTTTTGCTTGAATTAAATTCTGAAGAACAAGCGCAAAAAGACTATAAAAGAATGGCTTCTCTGGGAGAAAAAGGATTTATTGCGCCCCAACAGGTAGAACTTGCAAAAGAACAGTGGGGAAACACGCTAATAAAAGCGCCCTTTAACGGCACTATAGCCAAAAGATTTTTAGAAGTAGGTGAAATGCTGATAGGCGGCACACCGGCATTTTTGCTGGCTGATTTAACAGACATGATAGTTGAGACAAATATTGATGAAACAGATATCGGGTTTATAAAAGTAGGCCAACCGGTTGAAATTACTCTTGATGCTTATAAATCATCAAAACTTACCGGCAGAATTCAGTTTATTGCCCGGTCAAGCCTTGAAGTAAAGGAAAAGGGAATTACTTATCTGGTAAAAATTAAACTGTATCCAACAAAAGATATCACTTTACGTTTAGGTATGACCTGCGATGTAAATATAAGAGTGGCAGAAAAGAAAGATGTTTTAATGATTCCCTATACAGCACTGGGTGAAGACGAAGGTAAAAAATTTGTATTCATTGCAGAAAAAAATGTTCTTAAACGTAAATTTGTAACCACCGGCCTTGAAAATTATGACAATACGGAAATTTTGTCCGGTTTAGCTGAAAATGAAATTGTCATAGAAAACAACACTTCGAAATTAAAAGAAGGCCAGAAAGTAAAAGTGAAGCTTAAATAAAAAAGTGGTTTGTGATTATGTGTTTACGTGATTAGCAAACCTAATCACTTAGTCACTTAATCACTATTTTTAAAATGAATCTTGAAAACTTCTCAATCTCTCTCACCAGTTTAAAAGCCAACAAAATGCGATCCCTGCTTACGGTGCTTGGAGTTATTATAGGCGTCATGGCAATAATCCTGCTTGTATCTATCGTAGCCGGGACAAAATCATACATTGAAGATGAAATTAAAGCTATGGGCTCAAACCTTTTTATAGTTACCCCGGGCAATTCTGAAGAAATGCACGGCCCTCCAGGAACTTTCAGCATAAATAAACTGAAAATGAGCCATGTAGCCCTTGTTGAGGCGCACTCAAGCGTAGGAGTAAAAGGAATGCCTGTTTGTATAACAATGGGTAATACCGTAAAATATAAAAGAGAAAGCAGAAACACTACTCTTGTAATAGGTACTAATGAAAAAGCGCCCGATATTAGAAACTGGCATCCCCAAACAGGCAGATTTTTCCGTACTGAAGATGTAGATTCTGCCAGAAAAGTCTGCGCTATAGGGCCTACTGTAGAAAAAGATTTATACAGAGGTACCAACCCTTTGGGAAAAGAAATTTATATTAACGGTGATAAATTTAAAATACTCGGCGTACTTGAAAAAAAAGGTGCAAGCATGGGACAGGATAATGATGACATTGTGCTTATACCTATAACCACCATGCACAATTTAAATGGAAACAACACAGTAAATCAGATATTATTTAAAGTACCAGACCCTATAAATCTTTCCAAATCAGTTTTAGAAACAAAAAGAATACTGCTTAGAGAAATGGAAAAGGAAGACTTTTCCGTAAACACTACAGGTGAAATGCTTCAGATGTTCAATACTTTTGCAAATATTTTAGGCGTAGTAATGGGCTGTGTTGCAGGGATATCGCTTTTTGTAGGCGGCATCGGCATAATGAACATTATGCTGGTTACTGTTAAAGAACGTACCAGAGAAATAGGCATACGCAAAGCTGTGGGAGCATCTTTTAAAGATATACTTGAACAGTTTATTGTAGAAGCTGTAGTTATTTCAGTATCTGGAGGCCTGCTAGGTATAATAATCTCATCAGCATTGATTATAGGAGTGGGCCCTTTTCTGCCGTTTCACCTGAAAGTTTCACCTACTGCGGTTATAATATCTTTTATTTTTTCCAGTTTAACGGGAATATTTTTCGGCACTTATCCGGCCGTAAAAGCGGCAAAAATTGACCCAATAATTGCCCTTAGATATGAATAAGAACAGTGATTACGTGATTAGGTGGTTAGTGGTTAGTTAATGATTTTGTTAAACATTTTTTTAAATTGACATAAGGACTTTACGCGTAATCACTTAATCACCTATTCACATAACCACTTTTTTTAAACAACTATGAAATTCTTAGATACACTAATCATTGCAATTGCAAGTCTAAAATCGAACATAATGCGCTCATTTTTAACCATGCTGGGCGTTATTATTGGCGTTATGGCGATAGTCCTGCTTGTATCCGTTATCACAGGCACAAAAGCGCAAATTGAAGGTGAAATTGAATCCATGGGCGCAAATATGTTCTATATTTACCCCGGAAATTATGAGTTTCAAAGCGGCCCTCCTGGAGTTTATACTGTAAACAAACTCAGAAGAAGGCACATAGAAATGCTTGAAACCCGTTCAAGTTTCGGAGCTATGGTATGCGCAGAGTATGACATTATGGGGCTAATCGCAAAATATAAAAGAGAAAGCAGAGTAATTGGATTTTTAGCCGGTGTAGATGCTAATATGCCGGAAGTTTATAACTGGCCTGTTGATTATGGCCGGTTTTTCAGGCAGGAAGAAGTAGATTCTGCCCGCAGAGTAACGGTAATAGGTGAAACTGTAATAAAAAATATTTTCAAAGGTTCAAACCCAATAGGCAAATATCTCACTCTGAAAGGTGAAAAATTTAAGGTAGTAGGCGTTTTAAAATCTAAAGGCAAAATGATGGAAATGGATATGGACAACAGCGTTATTATTCCGATAACCAGCGCCCATAACCTTGCCGGTATTTCGGAAATAATGCAGATAACAGTAAAAATCCCGGACCCAAAAAATATGGACAAAGCCATTTTAGAATCAAAACGCATCCTGGGCAATGAGCTTGATAAAAAAGAATTTTCAATAATCACCCAGGACCAAATGTTATCCGCCTTCAATAAATTCACCAGTGTTTTAAGTTTGGTTACCGGCGCTATTGCAGGAATTTCTTTATTTGTAGGGGGCATAGGCATAATGAATATTATGCTGGTAACCGTAACAGAAAGGACAAAAGAAATAGGCATCAGAAAATCCGTAGGAGCTTCTTTTTCAAACATACTATCTCAATTCATCACTGAATCAATATTTATCGCTGTTGCCGGAGGAGTGTTAGGAATACTATTTTCAATCCTGATAATTTTTATGATAGCTCCTTTTGTGCCGTTTCCTTTGAAAGCATCCAATGCTTCAATAATTATTGCATTCGTCTTTTCAACAGTAGTAGGTGTATCCTCTGGCACCTATCCTGCCTACAAAGCCGCCAAAACCGACCCAATCTATGCCCTGAGATATGAATAATTCATCAAATTATGAACCATAAATCGTTAGTTGTTACCATTTACCCGCTTTCGCAGAATGCCCCGAGTGTAAACTTAGGCGTGAATGCGTTGTAGGGTATCCCCTAAAGCTGCTTATGCAATGCGGCAAATAGCCGCGAATATTGCAGAAGCAGTTAGCGACAGGGGATGTTCTTCGGCGGTTTTTGCCGAAGATGAAGCAGATGCTATGGGCGTAAGCCCATAGTGCTTCACTACTTATGGTTTTGTTGTATATCTATATACTAATTAAGCATATTTGTCTTGGCTTAAAAACCTCTTATCCACAATATCCACAAGGCACTTGTGTATAGCTTGGATAAAACCTTGCCTCTGTATTGACAAATATTTACTAAATATGTTATATTAGATAACAATAAATAACAAAACATGGAAAGCAGCTCTGTTATTGTATATTTCATAGTTTCTGGAGGTTGTTAATAACATGTATTTAAAATCAGTGGAATTATGCGGCTTCAAATCCTTTGCAGATAAGACCCAACTTACCTTTGACAGACAAATATCAGCGGTTGTAGGCCCTAACGGATGCGGGAAATCAAACGTAGTAGATGCCATAAGATGGTGTCTTGGCGAACAAAGTGCGAACTCCCTGCGCTCACCGCATATGATGGGAGTTGTTTTTAATGGATCCCAATCAAGAGCTCCTATGAACATTGCCGAAGCATCGCTTACTTTTGATAATTCAAGCAACATTTTACCCATAGATTATACCGAAGTTACTGTTACCAGGCGTTTGTTCCGTTCCGGGGAAAGTGAATACTATATTAATAAGGTCCAGTGCCGTTTAAAAGATATCCGTGACCTTTTTCTTGATACCGGCATAGGTAAAGAAGGCTACTCGATTTTTGAACAGGGAAAAGTAGAGCTTTTAACCAACGCCAAACCGGAAGACAGGCGTGCTTTTTTTGAAGAAGCGGCAGGAGTATCCAAATACAAAGTCCGCCGGGAAGAAACATTGCGCAAACTGGACAGAATTCACCAGGACATGAACCGCGTAAATGATATTATTAGCGTTATAAAAGAGCAGATTAGCGCCCTGGAAAGCGCCGTACGTAAAGCAAAGCTTTACCAGAAACACCAGGATGAACTGCGCACATTGGAAATTGCTGACAGTACAAAGAAAATATTCCAGTTAGATACAGACCTTACCCCGCTTACCACTCAGATAGATGAATTAAATAAAACAAACCTGGAAAAAAACACCCAGCGTGACCAGCTGGAAGCAGAGCTGGCAAACATACAGGTAGAAAAATCCGTTCTTGACAAAGAACTGCAGGACGCCTACACAAAACTCAACCAGATTGACACAGAAATAGCCAAAACTGAAGAAAGAATCAGCGTTTCCCAGGTAAGAATTAAAGAATTTAAAGACCGTCAGGAAACCCTGAGAAACAACATTGCCAATTTTGAATCAACAAAAAAATCCATTGAAGACCAGATTAACATCATAAATGCAGAACTGCACAAGGCAGAAGAAACCGTAGCTGAACATATTAGAATCCACGACGAAAAAAAAGCAAACCATGAAGGCATAAAAAACAACATTTCTTCAAACCAGCTGGAACAGAGCAAAATAAACAGCCGCATATTCGAGCTCATTGAAAAAAGGAAAGTTATCAATAATGAGCTGGCTTCTATAAGTGATACCGTTTCCGCCACAAAAACCTCTATTCACGTGCAAAACCATGAATTAAAGAAAATACAATCTGAACAAGAAGAACTGGAAAAAACTCTTACTGCCATGCAGGCACACAAAGATGAAATTACCCTTAGAGTTACTTCAGTAAAAACTGAATATGAAACCATAACAACACAAATACAGCAGTGCAAACAGGAAATAGAAATCCTGGCAACAGAAAAAGATGCCATGAGGGAACAGTTTTATTCTCTTAATTCCAGGATGGAAGCCTTGCGCGAAATCCAGCAGAAAGACCCTAAAATAAACACTGCACACCACATAGTTTCAAATAACTTTCACGGCATTCACTGCACAGTAAACAGCCTGTTGAATGTTTCAGAAATACACGCAGGACTGGTATCAAACCTGCTTTCTGACAAACTTAACTATCTGGTAGCCGATACGGTAACCGATGCAAAAAACGCCATTACATACCTTGAACAAAACAAAAAAGGCTGCGCCAGTTTCATAATCCTTGAAACTCTCCCTGACCTGCCGGAAACAAAAATGCTGGGCATATTTGGTTCAGAACGGCCCATAGCTTCCGTAGTATCCTACGAACCGCAGTGGGATAAACTGTTTAGATTTTTATTCCACAACACTTACTTCTCAGGCACAACTATCCATCAGGATGCTATAATGCATGGCGGCGTTTCAGAAACCAGGCAGCTTAGCCCTGAACTTGAATGCAAAGCTATACAGGAACAGATTAACACTTTTAAAGTCAGAGAAACAACCTGTGAAGAACAACTTAAACTCAAAGAAGCAGAGCTTGCAAACCTGCTTGAAAACCATAATATAAAAAATAATGAAGTACAACAGGCCACTTATGAAACCGCTTCCGCAGAAAAAGAGTTCACGGCCACTACAGAAAGGCTGAAACTCACGGATATGGAAGTTGAAACCATAAACTCAGATATCAAACGCCTTACAGAAGAAGAAATCAGGCTCGAAGGCAATGCCCCGGCGCTTAAAACAGAACTGGAAGAAGTGGAAAAAGGCATTAACTCGCTTCAGGCTGAGCTTTCCTTGATAGATAATGTTATACAGGAACTGCGCGAAAAAGAACACTCTGCCGGCACGGAATACACCGAAGCCGCCAAAAATTTATCCACCTATGAAGAACGCCTTAAGTCTTATAAACGTGAATATGAAACCCTAACCTCCAACCTGAAGATCCAGGAAGACCAGCATACCCAGTCCGTAAACGAAATCCAGATGCTTGATGGCAAGGTTACTGAACAGGAAAACATTTTCACTAATGAATCAAAAAACATAGATACTATGTATGAAACCAGAAGAGATGCAGACAAAAAAATTGAAGACCTGCAGGCAAAGTACAATCAGATATACCTGAAAGTAGAGCACAAGCAGGGTCAGCTTTCCACTCTGCGCACTGAACTTAACGCCCTTAGCCAGCAAATCCATGAACTGCAGATAATACAGAAAACCAAAGAAATAGAAAGACAGAACCTGGAAAAATCACTTATGGATTCCGGCATAGACTATAACTCTATTAAAGATAATTACCTTAACATTGAAGTAGACCCGGAAGAAATTACCCGGTTACGGCGCAGAATTGATTCCATGGGACCGGTAAATCTGACCGCCCAGGAACAGTATACTGACCTGGAAAAAAGATATACGTTCCTTACACAACAACAGCAGGACCTGTCAAAAGCAGAGGAAGATATCAGATCTGCTATCACCAAAATCAACACTTCAATTCAGCAGAGTTTCCACGAAACTTTTGATAAAGTGCGTGAAAACTTTAAACAGATATTTAACCAGCTTTTTGAAGGCGGGGAAGCTGACCTTTCGCTTACCGATGAAAACAATCTGCTGGAAAGCGGTATAGAAATTTTTGCCCAGCCTCAGGGCAAGAAACTTCAGAGCATTACATTGTTGTCCGGTGGAGAAAAAGCGCTTACGGCAATTGCATTGTTGTTCTCATTTTTCATGGTCAAACCTTCGCCAATCTGTATTCTTGATGAGGTGGATGCTCCTCTTGATGAATCCAATGTTACCAGGTTTATAAACATAATCAAAACTTTTTCAAGCAAATCTCAGTTTTTAATGATAACGCACAACAAAAAATCCATGGAAGCAGCTGATATACTTTATGGTGTTACCATGGAAGAATACGGCATATCAAACATCATTTCTATCCGCCTGAGTAAACAGGAAGTGCCTGGCCTGATTTCCGAGAAACTATCAGAAGAAACCGTAAAAGCCTGACATTGATGAACAGAGCCTACATAGGAAAAATACCCGTAGATTTACTCTCCTGGGAAGAAATTCTTTCCCGGCTTCACGGGTTCGTAACAGAAAAAAACACTCCCCACCAAATTGTTACGCTGAATTCACTGATGTATAACTTTGCAGTTTCTGACACTGAGCTTGAAAAAGCAATAGCAAGCTCAAGCTTGGTGCTGCCGGATTCCGTAGGCATTTCTTTTGCAAGTCGTCTCCTTTCAAAATCAAAAAACACATCCCGCAAACCCGGTATAGACCTGCTGCTGAAACTCTGTGCGCTGTCTCATGAGCACAAATACCGGATATTTATACTCGGCAGCAGGCAGGAAGTAATAAGACAGACTGCAGAAAACCTTAAAAAACTATACCCAAACATGTTGTTAACGGGTTATCTTAACGGCTACTTTACCAATAATTTAGAAGTTATAGAAGCTATAAAACAGACAAGCCCGGATATTTTGTTTGTCGGGCTTGACGTGCCGCGGCAGGAAAAATGGATATATGAAAACCTTCACACTCTAAAAGTTCCGGTAGTAATGGGCATTGGCGGCAGTTTTGATGTTATATCTGGAAAACTAAAAAGAGCTCCAAGACTCATGCAGGCTGTTGGCCTTGAATGGCTGTACCGGCTTATTCAGGAGCCCTGGCGTATTAACCGCATAAAAGACCTGCCTGTTTTCGCCATTAAGGCATTAAAAATAGTTCTGTCAGGAAACCACGGATAAATCAAATTCAACATGTCAAAAGTATCCATAATTAACTGTACTTCCTATGAATATGAAACACTCTCCAAGGCAATAGACAACCTTTTAGCTCCCTTGGGAGGAATGGCCGCCTGCATAAAACCCGGTGAAAAAATACTAATCAAACCCAACCTGCTGGGGACCAATGCTCCTGAAGAAGCTGTAACCACACATCCGGAAGTTTTAAGAAAAGTTATAAGACTGGTTAAACAACAGGGTGCTATACCCGTAATAGGAGATAACCCTGCGCTTTTAAACGTAGAAGAAACCTACAATAAAACCGGTATAAGCCGTATTGCTAAAGAAGAAAACACAGAGCTGATTTACTTTGCAAATTACTCAGTAAATGAATATCAGATAACTCATCCGGCTTTAAAAAAACTGCACCTTTCAAAATATGCCCTGGAAGTTGACGGAATTATTAACCTGCCGAAATTTAAAACTCACGGTTTGACACTGCTTACCATGGGAATAAAAAATCTTTACGGGCTGGTTCCCGGAATGACCAAGGTCGAATACCACAAAATTGCTCATACTCCCAGGTATTTCACTGATATGCTTTCTGAGCTGTACAAAATAGTAAAACCCAAGCTCCGGCTTACAATTATTGATGGTATTATTGGAATGGACGGCGAAGGCCCGCAGGAAGGCAGGGTGAGAAATTTCGATCTTTTAATGGCTGCTGCTGACACAGTGGCTCTTGATACCATAGGTTATGAACTGTTTGGCATTAATTCAGCCAATGTGCCTTTGATAATTCATTGCAAAAATAAAAATTTGGGGGAAACAAAGGTAAGCAAAATTGAAATTTATGACGGGGATATAAAACGGTTTAAAATACAAAATCCGTTATTATCAAAAACCGGATTTACTTCTTTTATTCCTGAACCGCTGAAAGACCTGATTATCAGATTTTTCTGGGTTAAACCGAAAATTGACCGGTCAAAATGCAAGCTGTGTATGAAATGTGTTGAGATATGCCCAATGAAAACGATCTTAAAAAGCGGGAAGATTCTGGTAATTAAGTGGGATAAGTGCATCAGCTGTTTCTGCTGTACGGAAGTGTGTGTTCACAAAGCTATAGAAACAAAGGAAAGTTTAATTCAAACCAGCGCAAGAAAAACCATTCACCTGATAAAAAAAGTCTTCAGCAAATTATCAAAATAAAACCTGCATTACACTTCGTTTTCAGTTAAATTATCGTAAAATTTTCTGAAATTCAGCTTATCCGGATTTTTATCATCCATATTCATAAGCGTCATAGCCGCTTCAGGATGCCTGTTTAAAATACCACCTACCATATAGGGAATTGAATAACCCCATCTGATGTCTTTTTCCATGGGTAAAATTGTATCGCTTATCACATCTAAAAGCGGGCGAATATCAAACTTCGGATTTTTTAGAAAACCAATTAACAGCTCCAGCGGGCAGTTGCCAGCGGCTCTGCCTAAACCGTAAAGAGTTGCGTCAAGATAATTGGCTCCACGTATAATACCTGCTATGGTGTTTGCAAAACCCAGCTGCTGCTGATTGTGGCAGTGTACGCCTATTTCTTTGTTTTTCAGGTGTTTTTTGAACTTATCTACATAAAAATCCATATCTTCACTGTAAAGAGCACCGTAACTGTCAACTATATAACACGCCATGATTTTTGTTTCTTTTTCAATCTGATCCAAGGCCTCATCAAGCTCACGGTCAAGAGCTTTTGAAACGGACATAATGTTTATAGTTGTTTCATAACCTAATTTGTTTGCATTATTTACCAGTTTAATAGCTTTATCAATATCTTTCACATAAGTAGCTACACGTACAATATCTACCACGCTTTCTTTTTTCGGAAGTAAATCTTCAGCAAAGGCTTTGTGGGAATCCTGCATAACGGCAAGTTTGGTGCCTTTTGAGTCAATGCCTTCAGTGGCCTTGCGCAGACTTTCTTCATCGCAAAAGCGCCATAAACCGTATTCATTTACTGAAAACATTTTTTTGCTGTTGCGGTACCCCAGCTCTACTATATCAACACCGGCATCGCAGACGGCTTTATAAACTTTTCTTACAGCTTCCATGGAAAATTTTGAATTGTTCATCAATCCGCCGTCGCGTATGGTGCAATCTACTACTTTAATCTGTGGCCTGTACATGTTTGTGTCTCCTTTTGTTTTTTGCGTTTTGAAATTTTACTATATTAAAAGAATTATTTCAATTGACTTTTTTGTTTTTTTTTCTTAATATGTAAACACTTCGGGGCGAGGCGAAAACCCTCACCGGCGGTGACAGTCCGCTAACCCGCGAACTTCGCAAAACGAATTTCCGGGCCGAACAGGCGCAATTCCTGTACCGACGGTTATAGTCCGGATGGAAGAAGGCAGTAAAAAGTAAAGAATGAAGAGTAAACAGTGAAGTGTTAATAGTATACTGTTTACTAATATACCCGAAGGATTATACCTTCGGTTTTTTTTATATGCTGCTTAAGTGAAGCACTATGGGCTTACGCCCATAGCATCTGCTTCATCTTCGGCAAAAACCGCCGAAGAACATCCCCTGTCGCTAACCGCTTCTGCAATATTCGCGGCTATTTGCCGCATTGCATAAGCAGCTTTAGGGGATACCCTACAACGCATTCATCCCCGAGTTTACACTCGGGGCATTCTGCGAAAGCGGGTAATTTGGCAAGACCATAAACCGACCAAAGGTTGTTTACTTAATAATTGAATTAATATTTTTCTTTTTGAAACGATTTTGTCACTCTTGTTATGATTTTTGCCGGAAAATAACCGGCATCGGCTTATTAAACCTAAATTTTCAAAACTTGCGGTCAGAAATTAACCGCTTCAAACAATTGAAAATTTTTTGGTTTAACTTCGCCTAAAATCATAATTTCGTTCAAAATCATTTCATTTGCCTTATTAAACCATTAAAAACAAAATTTATGAAAAACTTAAACAAACACAACCAGTATATGTCTTTGGCTTTGACCCTTGCCCTTAAGGGGGCGGGAAAAGTCAGCCCTAACCCTATGGTAGGTGCGGTAGTAGTAAAAAACGGTAAGGTAATTGCTACCGGTTACCATCCATATTTTGGCGGACCCCATGCGGAAGCTGTGGCCTTATCCAAAGCAGGCAAAAATGCCAGGGGTGCGGCTTTATACATAACCCTTGAACCCTGCTGTCATTTAGACAAAAAAACACCTCCCTGTGTTCCAACAATACTCAAATATGGCATAAAAGACCTCTATATTGCTATGAAAGACCCTAATCCCAGAGTTAATGGCAAAGGCCTTAAAATTCTTCAACAAAACGGTATAAACTGTAAAACCGGCATACTGGAAGAACAGTCCCGGGAACTCAATAAATACTACATAAAGTGGATCACCCAAAAAATGCCCTATGTTACCCTGAAATGGGCTATGTCATTGGATGGAAAGATAGCAACAGCCTCTGGGGATTCAAAGTGGATAACCTCTACAAATAGCAGAGCACTGGTTCATCAGGCCAGAGCGGAAATGGATGCAATTCTTGTAGGAATCAACACCGTTATAAAAGATAACCCGTACCTAACAAGCCATGGCAAAGGTAAAAACCCTGTAAGGGTGATTATAGACCCACAGCTAAGGATACCCCTATCATCAAACGTACTGAAAAGTGACAAAAACAACCCTATTAAGACCATCATATTTTATGTAAACACAAACCCTGAAATAATTAAAGATAAACTTGAATATATAACATCAAAACATCGCAAATGCGAGTGTTATTGCATTAACTATAAAAACAATCAATACTTAAAGCATATCATGAAGTATTTGGCAAAAATAGGCATTTCTTCTGTTTTAATAGAAGGTGGCGGAACCACCCACTCTTTGGCCCTGGAGCAGGGTATAGCAGATGAGGTAATGGCATTTATAAGCCCCAAAATAATAGGCGGACGTAATGCCATAACCCCGGTTGAAGGTACAGGTATTGATAGGGTCTCAAAAGCACTAAATATTACTAATTGGCATACACAGCACATTGGAGAGGACCTGTTGATAACCGGCACCGTAGGTAAAAAACAGGCCAGAAATATCTAAGAACTATGTTTACAGGAATTATTGAAGATTTTGGGATTATTAAGAAAACCAGCCCCTCCGGACTGGAGATAACCACCAGGCTATCCGGACTCAATTCTGGTGATAGTGTCAGTGTAAACGGGGTATGCCTGACAATATCCGAAATCGTAAACTGTAAGTCGGAAGTAGTAACCTTCAAAACTGATGTATCAAAAGAAACCTGGGCCAAAACCAACCTTGGGCAGCTTAAATCAGGGGCCAAAATAAACTTGGAGCGCGCTATGCCGGCAAACGGAAGGTTTGGCGGCCATATTGTTACCGGCCATGTTGAAGGTATATCCAAAATACTTTCCATTAAACCTGCCGGAAACTCAGCTATATACAGGTTCTCTATACCTGAAAAACTGGGAGAATATATGGTTTCAAAGGGTTCTGTGGCAATAGACGGTATAAGCCTGACTATAGCAGGGTTGTCTGACAACTTAAGTTTTACAGTAAGCGTAATCCCTTTCACTTTAAAGAACACTACTCTTTCATTTAAAATAGTTTCCGACACAGTAAACATAGAAACAGATATACTTGCAAAATATGCGCAAAAGAATGTTCAAATAAACAACCAAGACAAGATTACTTACGACTTACTAAAAAAATCAGGGTTTTAAACAACGAGGTATTATGAAATCACAATTTGAATCAATCCAGGAAGCGCTGAAAGACCTTAAAAAAGGTAAACTTATTATCGTAGTTGATGACCCGGGCAGGGAAAATGAAGGGGACCTGGTCTGCTGTGCCCAAAAAGCGACCCCGGAAAACATCAATTTCATGGCAAAACACGGCCGCGGCCTTATCTGCGTTGCTGTTGACGGCAAACGACTTGACCAGCTGAAAATATCTCCTATGGTAGATGTGAATGAAGAAGTCAAGGAAGCGGCCTTTACCGTTTCAGTAGATGCCAAACACGGTACCTCTACAGGCATTTCCGCTTATGACCGTTCAAAAACTATAAAAACCATCATCAAGGCGAAAACCCGGCCCGAAGATTTGATACGTCCCGGGCACATTTTTCCACTGCGCTATCGCGAAGGCGGAGTGCTGGTGCGTTCCGGGCACACTGAAGCATCGGTAGACCTGGCAAAACTGTCATGCTTATACCCGGCAGGAGTAATCTGTGAAATTATGAACGAAGACGGCACCATGGCGCGCATGCCTCAACTGATTAAATTTGCAAAAAAACATAAACTTAAAATAATTACCATTGCGGACCTTATAGAATACCGCAGGCGCAACGAAAAACTGATAAAACTTGAACTAACCACAAAACTGCCTACTGATTACGGTATTTTTAACCTTTATGTTTATCAGGATACCGTAAGAAAAGAACACCATATAGCGCTGGTAAAAGGAAATATTGAAAACAAAAAAAACGTATTAGTGCGTGTTCATTCTTCCTGTTTTACCGGAGACGTTTTGCATTCCCTTCGCTGTGACTGCGGCCACCAATTGCACAAAGCAATGGAAATGATCGAAAAAGATGGAACAGGTGTAATCCTTTATATGCATCAGGAAGGCAGAGGCATTGGGCTTGTCAATAAACTCAGGGCCTACGAACTTCAGGATCAGGGTTATGACACAGTTGAAGCAAACATTAAGCTGGGGTTCAAGGCAGATTTAAGAGATTACGGCATAGGCGCTCAGATACTGGCAGACTTAGGACTCACTACTATAAACCTTCTTACAAATAACCCTCGTAAAATTGCCGGGCTTGAAGGTTATGGCCTCAAAATCACCAAACGTGTTCCCATAGAAATAGAGCCAAAATCCAAGATGGGTAAAAAATACCTTAATACAAAAAAAATGAAGCTGGGGCATCTATTGACAGTAGTGTAAGCAAATAACGGTGATTAAGTGATTAGGGAGATAAGTGATTAGTATTTAAAATGAATCTACTAGTCACTTAACCACCTAACAACTATCCACTGCTTTTAAAGATAATGTCAAAACTAAAATGAAAGAATAATGAAAAAAAATAGACAAGAAGTCATTTCTGTCCCGCGCAATGGGGCAGA
>MGVC01000045.1 GCA_001800285.1 Elusimicrobia bacterium RIFOXYA2_FULL_39_19
AGAAGTTAAAAGTGGGTTTTAGGGGTAATTGGGTTTAATGTTTGCCCCATAGATTGTAGAAGTTATCCACAATTTCCCCATAGATTGGGAGACCCCCAATCTTTACTATTATAATGCAAGATACTATGATCCTGTTCTTTGTCAATTCATTACCCCGGATGATGTGATAGATGATATTTATGACCCGCAGAAACTAAACCGGTACGCCTATTGCAGAAATAACCCGATAAACTATACCGACCCCAGTGGGCATGTTACATGGCCAACAGAATCAACAAGTATTACAACAAGCAACAAAGGATATTTTAACGAACAACGGCCAACATATCAACATGGTGGCGTAGATATTGCAGGTAATGTTGGAGACGATATAAGTAATGTTGAAAGGGGTATTGTCATAAGAGTTGGTCCTGAATCCAGATCTGGTTTAAGAGTTACTGTAAAACTAAAAGATGGTAGTACAGTAATGTACGCGCATTTAAGTAAAATTGAAAAGTCAATTAAAATTGGTGCTGAAATTGGAGAAGGTCAGAAAGTCGGGGAAATGGGAAGAACCGGTTACGAAAAAACAAATGCACCCACGCATCTACATCTTGAAATACGAAATGAAAAACGTAAACCACTAGATCCAGGAAAAACCTTAAGGGGCATGATGACTTTTAGGGATAAACTATTTACATGGCTGGGATTTAAAACAAGAATCCCAAAAACGGAAAAAGATCCAAACGGGAGAATACATTGATAAAAATATTTATATTATTAATACTCGCAATTCTGCCAGGATGCAGGGAGCATAAAGATCAATATATTGGAAAAGAAAAGTATTATATTGATAAAGAGTATTTAAAAATGGATGGCATTACTCTCGGGTCTACGGAAGAACAGATGATATCAGCCTTGGGAAAACCTGACAGAACATCAATATCATACAATGATTACAAAGAAATAGTAGGAGAAAATATATATTATAAGCAACTGTACATTTTCTTATTAAAGGAAAATTATATTGCAGAGATAGAATGCAAGAACAGTAAATATGTATTTGCAAAAAAGGTTAAAATTGGAATGAATTTAAACGAATTTAGAAAAGTTATGCCTAAAGGAGAGGAAAAAATATCCAAAAATAAGCTAAATATATATTACAGTGTCAAAAATATGGATAATCATTATTATCGCTTTGTTTTTAGTAATAATATATTAATAGAAGTAAACTTTATTTATGAACTCATATAGAGTAAATAAATGGCCCTTGGTAAAGAGTGGGCTGGTGAAGGCGTAGAAACCATTCCACCAGCGGAACTTCCCGCCTACCAGTACAAAAACCCAACAGAAATAGCAGTTTTAACAGACACAGCAGAGATATTAAAGACCCTGCTTCATCAGGGAAATACCATAGTAAAAGACGCAAACGGTAACCAAATAATCAATCATGGCAGGTGGATAAAATACGACATTGAGAACCGGCCAATCCGCATAATAACTTCCGAAGGCACCGAAACAATCTTCTCGTATGATTATGAAGGCCAGCGGTCGCGATGAATATCCTGTATTCAAACCACGCGACACTCATCAGGAGTTCGGCGAGGGGGACGTTGTTAAGTAATGAAGTATTGAAAAAGCCACTATATACGGAAACACCGCTCTCTGAGGTACAATGGGAGAGACGTACGAGGTGGAGTAAAATAACGCGTTAATTGAAAGTTGGTTTTTGAATTTGAAAAGAAAAAAGACATTAAAAACTGCGGGATTGCTTCTTTCCAAACCTTTAAATGTATCGCAAAGACAACCGATGGATCTCCGGGTTTTCGTAAATATTAAGGGGAATACCCGGAGATGACAGATTGCCGAGAGATTGCTTCACTAAAGTTCGCAACCCCTTCTTTTCCTTTTATCATTTGACTCAAGGGTGCTACCCGCAATGACACATAAGGCGAGATTGCCTGCCCTGAGTGAATCCCCGATGTTGCCCTTTTACAAAGGGTGATCGGGACACTGCCCGCAACCCCGGTTTATCCTTTCATCATTTGATACCGGGATGCTGCCCGCAACCCCGGTTTATCCTTTCATCATTTGATACCGGGATGCTGCCCGCAACCCCTTCTTTTCCTTTTATCATTTGATTCAAGGGTGCTATCCGCAATGACAACTGATGGATCTCCGTGTTAATGCAAGGCACACCCGTAATGACAAACCATAAGAAATTTTACCTATTTGATTAGGGCACCACTTTAGAAAACTGTACAGATTTAAAGTAGAACTTGTAATCTGTACAGTTGTTGTGCTATAATATCATCATGATAATTAAAAGAAATATTTCCGCGGAACTAGCAAGGCTTTGTAAATCTTACCCAATAGTTACCATTACCGGCCCTAGACAATCAGGAAAAACAACCCTTGTAAAAAGCTTATTTCCCCAAAAGCCGTATTTTACATTTGAAGACCCGGATACAAGGCATTTGGTTCTTGCTGACCCAAGATCTTTTTTGAAGAAAATAAAAAATGGCGCTGTATTGGATGAAGTACAGAGGGTTCCCGATATATTGTCCTATTTACAGGGGGAAGTAGATAAGGATAGAAAACCAGGCAGGTTTATTTTAACCGGAAGCCAGCAATTAAACCTTGTGGAAAATGTTACGCAGTCACTCGCCGGGAGAACTTCATTATTAAAACTCCTGCCTTTTTCAATAGATGAAGTGCACAAAATATCAAAAAAACAATTTGACACCGACGACTATTTATTCAGGGGTTTTTATCCCGGGGTCTATTCTAATAAACTGGATCCAACAAAAGCTTACCGGAATTATTATGAAACTTATATTGAAAGGGATTTACGGCAGCTTATAAACATTAAAGACCTGCACCTATTTCAAAAATTTGTTAAATTATGTGCCGGAAGAATAGGCAATATATTTGTTGCAAGCCATTTAGCCGTAGAGGTTGGCGTTTCTGTGCCCACTATCCAAAAATGGGTTTCTTTATTGGAGGCATCATTTATTGTATTTTTCTTATACCCCTATTATGAAAACATAGGAAAAAGGGTTATAAAAGCGCCTAAATTGTATTTTTATGATACCGGTATAGCTTCCTACCTGCTTGGTTTGGAAAATATAACACAGATTGAAAGAGACCCTTTGCGCGGGGCTTTATTTGAAAATCTGGTTATTTTAGAATTAGTGAAAGCAAGATTTTCTAAAGGGTTGGATCATAATCTCTATTTTTACCGTGATAATCATCAAAATGAAGTTGATGTAATTTATAAGTATGGCAGCGTGCTTGTTCCGGTAGAAATTAAATCAGCAGAAACATTTGATGATAATTTTTTAAAAGGTTTGAAGTATTTCAAAAAAGTAATTCCCAGGGCTGTAAAAAAAGGCTTCCTTATTTATGCCGGAAATACAGAGCAGTCAATAAACGGCATCAATCTTATTAATTATAAAAACACCTCCTGCGTTATTAAACCTTAACACCCAAAAGAATATTAGGAACATTGTTAAAACAAAGCGTTAATTGAAAGTTGGTTTGATTTTAAAAACTAAATGAAACGATTTTGAACGAAATCCGATTTGTTCCGTTGAATTTAAAAAACCAGCCGAAACAGTTTTAAGTGATATCACAGTTTTAGGTGAAATTAAACCGTGAAATTTTCAATTGTTTGAAGTGGTCCGGTTTTTGACCGCAAGTTTTGAAAATTTAGGTTTAATGAGCCGTTACCTGTGTTTTAAAGGTAAAAATTGTGACAAATCACGTAAAAACTGTTTCGAAAAAAAACAAAGACAATAAAAGTACGAGATTACTTCACACGAAAAGCGGTGTTCGCAATGACACATAGGGCGGGATTGCTTCACTAACGTTCGCAATGACAGAAGTGCGATCACATCATAGCCGCCCACAATCCCTGCTCTGCCTTTTATAAATTGATGTAGGGATGCTACCTGCAACCCTTTCTTTTCCTTTTATCATTTGACTCAAGGGTGCTACCCGCAACCCTTTATTTTCCTTTTACTATTTGATTTAAGGGTGCTACCCGCAACCCTTTATTTTCCTTTTACTATTTGATTTAAGGGTGCTACCCGCAACCCTTTCTTTTCCTTTTACTATTTGATTTAAGGGTGCTGCCCGCAACCCTTTATTTTCCTTTTATCATTTGACTCAAGGGTGCTACCCACAACGACAGAAAATTGTGCTTCTCGACTTCGCTCGAAGGATAAAAATATAAATACTGGATCTCCGATAAGTGTCTTTTCGGAGATGACACATTGCTGAGGGATTGCTTCACTAACGTTCGCAACCCTTTCTTTCCCTTTTACCATTTGATTCAAGGGTGCTACTCGCAATAACACATAAGGCGGGATTGCCTGCCCTGAATTTGTCCCGATGTTACCCTTTTACAAGGGGTGATCGGGATACTGCCCGTAATCGAACGGGCTTCGGATAAGCCCTTATCCCACCAAAATTCCCACCTTTCTTATACAATCTTATATAATCTCATATAGCTTAGTATTAGATAAAAACGCAATATATTAAGTATTTTGACTTTTCTTATATAATCTTATATAATCTCATATAGTTGAAATATACGAAATACGGGGTTTGTATGGAAGCAAACAGGTTTGATAAAAGGTTAGAGCAAATTTCATCTGCAATCTGGTCTAAGATAACTCAGGTAGATGAATTAAAAGGGCAATGGGCCGGCGGGTCAAATTTAGCGCCGCAAATTTTGGGCCGGCTGAAAAAATCTGTGCTGGTTACCTCTACCGGCTCTTCTACCCGCATAGAAGGCGCGCATTTATCCGACGAAGCCGTAGAAAAACTTATGCGGGGCCTGTCTGTGCAGAAGTTTTCAGACAGGGACACCCAGGAAGTAAGGGGTTACTACGAATTGCTGGAAAATGTGTTTGGCTCTTTTGAAACTATTAATTTTTCAGAAGGTTCTGTAAAGCATTTGCATAAAGAACTGCTGAAATATGTAGAAAAAGACAAGCTTCACCGCGGTGAGTATAAAAAAACTGAAAATAAAGTAGAAATGATTAACGAAGCAGGCGAATCAGCGGGCGTGCTTTTTGATACAAGCCCCGCCTACCTGACACCAAAGGAAATGCAGGAGCTGTTGGAGTGGGCGCAAAATGCCCTGAATGAAAAAAAACATCACCCGCTTCTTATTATCGGGAATTTTATAGTAGAATTTTTAATGATACATCCGTTTCAGGACGGCAACGGGCGCCTTTCACGCATTCTTACAAACCTGCTTTTGCTTAAATGCGGGTATCTGTTTATTCCCTACGTGTCGCATGAGAAGCTTATAGAAGACAATAAGCCGGATTATTACCTGAGCCTGAGAAAAAGCCAGAAAACTTTTAAACTGGAAAAAGAAGATATTACGGAATGGCTGAAATTCTTTTTAAATGTTTTACAAATGCAGGCAACCGCGGCTATAGAGTTGTTAAAAAAACAAAACATTGAATCTATGCTCTCTGCAAAACAGCTGGCAGTGTATAAATTTCTTGAAACAAAAGAAGAGGCAACCCCCGCGCAGATTTCTGCGGGCACGAATGTAGCGCGTCCTACGGTAAATCAGGTGTTAAGCAAGCTGTTGGGCTATGAAAAAATAGTAAAAATAGGTATCGGCAGAGCTACAAGATACAGGAAACTGTAAAAGACAAAAAATCTATCAAATAGGGAGAGTTTATGAACTCAGAGAAAGACAACAAAGGTATTAAAAGGTACGGGCAGATTTTCAGTAATCTTACCGGTCAGGTTACACCGCCGGCGCATGTGCCGGCAGAGCAGGCTTTTATTCCGCAGACCCCGGTAACAGCGCACGTGCACAAACCGGCAGAACTGGCAGTACCCGTAGTACCGGACGCCACTTTTTACGGGCTGGGCATTGCACCCAGAATTCTTGATGCGCTGGCGAAACTAAAATATACTTCACCTACACCAATACAGTTAAAAGCAATCCCCATTGCTATAGAGGGAAAAGATTTAATCGGTGTGGCGCAGACCGGCACCGGCAAAACGCTTTCTTTCTGCGTGCCTATCTACCAGCGCCTGGCGCAAATACCAAAAAACGGGCTTATCTTGGTTCCTACCAGAGAGCTGGCGTTGCAGGTTGATGAAGTTTTCAGAAAAGTGGGCCATACTTTCGGCATGAAAACAGCCGTGCTTATCGGCGGGGCGCCTATGGGCCCCCAGCTTTCTGCACTGCGCGCAAAACCGCGCATTATTGTTGCTACGCCCGGCCGTTTGATAGACCACCTCCAGCAGAGAACCGTAAGTTTAGCGGAAGTAAGCATAGTTGTTTTAGATGAGGCAGACAGAATGCTTGATATGGGTTTTGCCCCGCAGATAGACCGCGTACTGCAAAGCGTAACCAAAGACCGGCAGACCATGCTGTTTTCTGCCACATTGCCCCAGCAGATTTTACGCATTGCCAACAGATATATGAAACTTCCCGTCAGTATAGAAATAGCGCCGTCCGGCACGGTAGCGGAAAATATTGACCAGAAACTTTTTGTGGTAAACAAAGAATCAAAATTAAAATTATTGGAAAAAATAGTCAGGCAGTATTTGGGTTCCATTTTAATATTTACGCGCACAAAACACGGCGCCAGAAATATTGCCGCAAAACTTAAAAACATTAACTGTCTTGCCGCAGAAATACATTCTAACAGGTCTTTAAACCAGAGGCGTGAAGCGCTGGAAGGGTTCCGCGCAGGAAAATACAGGATACTGGTAGCCACAGACATTGCTTCCCGCGGTATTGATGTAAAAAATATTGAGCTGGTAATAAATTATGATATTCCGGAAGACCCGGAAAATTATGTGCACCGCATCGGCCGTACCGGCCGTATAGGAAACCGCGGCCAGGCCATTACTTTTGCTACCCGTGAACAGTACAAAGACGTAAAAAACATTGAACGGTTTATAAAAAATGCACTGCCTATTTCCAGCCACCCGGACGTACCTTCGGAAGCGTTTTTTCAGCCGTCTGAAAGAACTGTGATTATGAACAATTTCCGCAGGTCCCGCGGCCCGATACGCAGGAGATAGGGAAAGAAACGCTAAACTCTGAACGCTAAACTAAAACCTGTGAATAAATGCTAAACTAAAAATCCGTGAGTAGTAAGTAGTAAGTGGTAAGTGGGAAGTGGTTCGTCATGCGAAAATCGTCGGGCATGAGAGTTGAAAACAAAAAGCCAACAGATTACAGAAAAAGCATCTTTACAGATTGTTAATAGCATTGACAATCTGTAAGGTATATGGTATAGTTGCCTTGTATGATAAAAAGAAAAATAGAACCTCATTTAAAAAGACTGGCAAAAGCCTACCCCGTAGTTACCGTTACCGGCCCCAGGCAGTCAGGTAAAACCGTCCTTGTAAAAAGCGCATTTTCAGACAAACCTTATTTTAATTTAGAAAGCCCCGAAGTAAGAAACCGGGCCCAGCAGGACCCAAAGAGATTCCTGGAAGCTCTTAAAAACGGCGCAATTATTGATGAAATCCAGAGGGTCCCTGATTTGTTGTCCTATATTCAGGTAATATCTGACGAAAGAAAAAAATCCGGGCTTTTTATACTTACGGGCAGCTCCCAGTTTGAGCTGATGCAAAACGTGTCCCAGTCTTTGGCCGGCAGAACCGCTTTGTTAAGGCTTTTACCGTTTGAATATGAAGAAATAAAAACCGGTTACGGAAAGATTAAAAGCACTGATTCCCTGCTTCAAAAAGGTTTTTACCCCAGGATTTATGATAAACGCCTAAATCCTTACGAAGCGATGAGTTTTTATGTGCACACTTACGTAGAGCGGGATGTAAGGAATCTTTTGCAGGTAAAGGATTTATCGCGATTTGAAAAGTTTATGCATTTGTGCGCCGCCAGAACGGGCCAGATTCTAAATTTGTCTTCTTTGGGCAATGACTGCGGTATAAACCATAACACAGCCGGCAGCTGGTTAGCAATTCTTGAAGCCAGTTATATAATTTTTACTGTAAAACCGCATTTCAACAACTATTCAAAAAGGCTGGTTAAAGCACCAAAAATATATTTCTATGATACAGGCCTGCTTTGCTACCTGCTGGGTATACAGGATGCCGGTCAGCTTAAAAATCATCCGTTAAGAGGCAGCATATTTGAAACTTTTGTAACTGCAGACATTTTAAAACAGCGGTTTAATTCTGTGCAGGATAATAATTTATATTATTTTAGGGATAATATCGGAAATGAAGTAGATTTAATTCTGGATTATTCGGATAAAGTATTACCGGTAGAAATAAAATCCGGTGAAACATTTTCTGACGATATGTTTAAAGGGCTGAGTTACTATGATAAACTGGCAAAAGGAAAATACAAGAATAAACCCGTTCTTGTTTACGGCGGCAAGAAAAGCTTTGATTATAAAAATTTCAGAGTGATGTCTTTTGATGATTTTAACACCCTCCGCGGAAATCCACGGTTATAAAGCCGTGGATGGATAGCGTTCGTCCGCTTCGGGTATTTCAGCGTAGAGCTTGTTCCTGCGCTGTAGATAAGGCTTGAATCCACGCCTGTGAAGGCATGGAGCTTCAAAATATAGAAGAAATAACGCTAAACGCTGAACGCTAAACAAATAAGAAATACTGAGATGTCATCTTCGGGCTTGACCCGGAGATCCAGTGCCGTAGATTCCCTATAAAACCATTAGGGAATGACAGAATAAAGAACGCTAAACTAAAACCTGTGAATAAAGACTGAACGAAGAAGGCTAACCACCTAATCACGTAAACACTAATCACTAATTTTAACCAATGAACATCATTATCCACAAAGGGACGCACAACACGGGCGGGACGTGCATTGAAATATTTAAGGGTGCATCCCGCTTAATTTTTGATTTGGGCCTTCCTTTAAATACAGACCCGGGCCCGGACTATGGTTTTGAGTTTGAGCAGTATAGGCCCAAGGTAAAGGGTTTATACAAAGATTCTAAAGAAACAAATTTTGTCAGCGCAGTTTTCCTTTCGCATTTTCATCCCGAACACAGCAAATTCATTTCAGAAATACACCCCAGAATACCCGTTTATCTAACCGAAAGCGTTTTTGCAGTTATGAAATCGCTGGAAATCTTTTCCGGCACAAAACTTTTGCCTGAAAACGTAAAACTATTAAAAACAAATGAACAAAAAGCAGTTACTGCGGGTGATTTTTCTGTTACCGCCGTACCGGCAGGGGAAGATGCGCCGGACACTCTGGCTTTTATTATCCGCTGCGGGGGCAAAACCGCTGTTTATGCCGGCGGTATGGCAGATTACTGCAGAAAAGGCATGGTACCGGAAAGTTTCATACAGGAAATTCCTAAAAATGCAGATTTGTTGTTAGTGGAAGGCGCCATAGCGGAAGCAGAAACGGAAAATTTAGTAAAAACAGAAATACTTTTTGAAGATGAAGCGGTAAATACCATAAACTATGCCACTGCGTGGCCCGTACTGGTAAACTTTAACCCGTTAAATACAGCCCGGCTGTTAAGTCTTTCCCGGGCCTGCAAAAAAACAAACACAATTTTTGTGATAGATTTATTAACTGCGTTTATTTATGCGCAGGCCCGCAGCCTGGGGTGGGATATGCCGGACCTGCACCCGGGTTTGTTTAACATTTTATTTTTTGATGCTCATGAAAAAGCGCTGAAAAACAATAACCAGGCTGAGTTTCTTACCAGAATGTTTAATAATTCCATAAAGTTTGCCGAAATTACTGAAAAAAGAAAACGGCTGGTACAGTTCCGGCCCTGCCACGCCGACGCTTATAACAGAAAAAAACTTTACTTAACTAATAAAACGCTTATTTATTCGCAGTATGACAATGCTTATTATGGGCAGGAGCAGCAGTCTGCGCAGTACAGGCAGTATATAGAAAATCATAATTTGAAAATCCATTATGCCCGCACAAACGCGCCCGCTTATGTGGAAAACCTGAAAGAGTTTTTAGATTTGGTAACGCCTCGGGAAGTTGTGCCTGTGCACACCCTAAACCCGGAAATGTTTGGCGGGCTGTTTGAAAACCATAATATTCGTATGTGCAATGACGGTGAAATGTTTAGGCTGTGAAAGAGGCAGTGAAGAGTCCGTCTTGCGTAGGCAGACCCGTCCTTCTAAACCGGACGAGGCCAAGTCAGAAGTAGCATGACTGGCGGGACCCCGTCAGTCATTGCATGACGGGTAAACAGTGAATAGTAAAATGTACAGTCTAATAGCAATCGTAGTGGCAGAGCTTGCTCTGCAAACAAAATTGTGTCATTCTCGCGAAAGCGGGACTGCGAGTAGCGTCCCGACAACGTACGGTAAAATAAAAAGTCGGGGATCCATGAATAAATTATGCGCGTTTTAGAAAAGAAACTAAGATAAAAAGAATTAAGACTTTATTTTACCAACGTTTCGCATTGTTTACGAGTTCAGATATAAATCCTGAAATAGGTATGGCTTCAGTAAGAACTAAAAAATAAGAGGAGTTTAGGAAAATGAAAAAAGGTATTTTGCGCATTATTATTGGTTTATTTGCTATTAGTTTTCTATTTGGGTGTAATAGAGATAAAGCGTTTGTAGATAAAGTATTAGATGCTGGAGATGTTGACCGTAGCAAAGGCATAGAGCTTAAATGGGGTGATAAGTTAGTTATAGATGAGAATATATTTTTAAAGAATTTTGATTTCTTTTATCATGATTTTTCTGATAAAAGTGTGAGTATAAGTAAAATAAGAGATTATATAAAAGAAAACCAATATCAAAACACAATAAAGAAAACTACTTTAACCACATATCGTATATCTTTAGGATATTTTTTGCTTGGTACTAAAATGATTCAAGATGGAGGATACACAAATCAGGAAATGCTTGATGTTTTTAATAAGGCAATAGATGTTGGAGAAGGTTGTAATAAAGATGCATATTATGGTAGAGGAATTATTTATTTTAGATTAGGAGATAAAGAAAAATATACCAAAGATTTTTATAAAGCTAGAGAACATCATTCACGAATGTCCATGAATGTTTTTCCAACAAAGTAAGTGAGTCGCAATACATGTGCGTCGTTCGGGACGGCGTTAAAATAAGGCTTTAATTGAAAGTTGATTCTTTGAATTTAAAAAACCAAACGAAATGATTTCGAGCGAAATTGATGTTTTAGTTGAAAGAAATTGAAAAGGATTTTCAACTGTTTGACGAACTATGTTTTAGATTGTGAGGAGTTTTGAAAATCTCAATTTCTTTCAACGGTCCAAAGGAAAAACATCAACTATCCCGATGATTTCCTTTTACAATTTGACATCGGGATACCTCCCGGTAAGCGAGCAAATCGTTTCAAAGAAAAAACAAAGACAATAATGGATCTGCAGGTAGCGTCCTTGCAACCGTTGGTAAAGGGGATAGCAAGGGCTCCGATAAGTGTCTTTTCGGAGATGACAGATTGCTGAGAGATTGCTTCACTAACGTTCGCAACCCTTTCTTTCCCTTTTACCATTTGATTAAAGGGTGCTACTTGCAATGACAGATACTGGATGTCCGGGTCCTTGCAGGGATTTAGAGGAAT
This sequence comes from Elusimicrobia bacterium RIFOXYA2_FULL_39_19, assembly GCA_001800285.1. Taxonomy (GTDB): domain Bacteria; phylum Elusimicrobiota; class Endomicrobiia; order CG1-02-37-114; family XYA2-FULL-39-19; genus XYA2-FULL-39-19. Next base: position 11,555 of record MGVC01000045.1, read on the forward strand.
ACCCGAACATGACAAAATGAATATGGTTTGAGATACGCAAATAATTTTGTAAAATAAAACAGTTCACAACACAAAAGGAAGTAAAAATGGCGCACCCCTACTGCTGGAACTGCCAGCACTACCGTATCACCAGAGCCCCTCACAGCAAAACACAGCTTATAGAAAGCCCGGAGCCCAACTATTGCCAGAACTTTCTGCAGAAAACAGGCAAGTATTCGCCCGTTAATTTAACGGAAGCGGAAAAACTGCTGATATTCAGAAAGCCCGGCGACTGCTGTGATAACTGGGCCGAAACAGAATACCAGACTCTTTATTAAGCCTGCCTTTAAACAAATATATAATTGTAAAGTATATTTTTAGTATATAAAATCAGGAGAAATTTAATTTATGAATGAAATTTTATCAAAACTTTTTGTAAATGTTATTTCACTGATGGCTGTAATACAGCTTTTTAGCGGGATACACGTGGATAAATGGCAGACCGCCGTAGTGGCGGCCGTGGTGCTGGGCGTGATAAACCTTATCATCAGGCCGGTAATATTTCTGCTTATGCTGCCTATTACTATGGTTACCCTGGGGCTTTTTTCCTTTATAATAAATGCAGAACTTTTTTATCTGGTAAGTGTATTTGTAGAAGGATTTGTAGTGGATAGTTTCTTATGGGCGCTTATAGGCTCTATAACTTTTGGTGTGCTAAACTTTGTTTTAAACCTTATTTTTGTATCGAAAAGCACTAAAACGGCAAGGGTGAATTTTAATTTCAGGGGTTTCAAAAACGAGGCGCCTAAAAAGTATGGGGATGTAATAGATGTAGAGCTCGAGCCGGAAAAAAAGAAAGAATTAAAGAGCTGAAATTTATGATTTATCTTATTGTTGCATTAGTTATTGCGGCAGTTTTGCTTTTTCTGGGCGTTCATATATACATTATCCGCAGTTTATCAGCGGATTTTAATTTAACACATAAAAATAAAAAAACCATATATTTTTCATTTCTTAGTCTTACCGCGCTGGCTTATTTACCAAATCTGCTGTTTAAAAACCCTGCCATAAACGTATTTTTATATTTTTGTGCATTCTGGGTAGGCGTAGTAATAACTGCGGTTTTTATATTTATGATTAAAGACCTGCTGGGTTTTATTTTTCGCAGCAAAAAGAAATTATTTGTCCGTATAAGCTACGCTGTAATACTTTTTATACTTGTTTTTTCCATTATAAAAGGCGCCCGCCTGCCGGTAGTAACGGAAGTAAATATACCTGTTTCAAAGTATGTTTTCCAGAAAGATTTTGTAATAGTGCAATTATCAGACCTGCACCTGGGCCCGCTGATGTCTGTAAGATGGCTTGAGGATGTAGTAAAAAAAGTAAATTTGCTGGATGCGGATATTGTGGTAATTACCGGGGATTTACTGGACCGCAGTATTAATGATTATGGAAAATACACGCCGGCGTTTAAAAATATTAAATCCCGTTACGGTATTTACGCGGTTACGGGCAACCACGAGACAGAGTCTTCCGGCGGAAGTTTTAGCAAGCTGGCCCGCGAAGCGGGCATAAGGGTGTTATCAAACGAACTTATTATAATTGATAAGCGTATAGAGCTTGCCGGGGTAGAGTGCACGGATTACTTTAACTCTAAAAATTCTGCCATAAAACTAAAGAAAGTATTTGAAAAATCCGGTAAAATTCTGCCTTTAATATTCCTTTCACACACAACAGACCTGTTTGACGGCGCTGCTGCCATAGGCGCAGATTTGCAATTGTCGGGGCACACCCATGCCGGGCAGATTTTCCCGCTGGAGTTTTTTAAAGGCCTGATTTTTGATTATTCCTACGGTTTGTATCAGAAAAATGGCGCTTATTTATACGTTACTTCCGGGACCGGTAGTTATGGCACACCTATGCGGTTCATGTCTTCTCCGGAAATAGTGAAAATAGTAATTGGCCAGAAGGCAAGCGATTAAGTATACGGCAGCGATGAGGTATAAGGCAGTAACAAAAGAACAATAAAAAAAACTGTAGTGACAGAGCTTGCTCTGCAAACAAAATTGTGTCATTCTTGGGCTTTCAAAGACAGTGATTAGTTGTTGCGGGTAGCACCCTTGTATCATCTAATAAAAGAAAAAACAAGGGTTATGTGGTTAAGTGATTTGTTAAATCTTTTCTAAACACATAAACACTTAATCACGTAAGCACCGCATTTTAAAGACCCGGAAATCCAAATCTTGCAAAAATAGACGCAACAAGTAGATTTGTATGATTAATATCAAGCTGAGTCAAAATCCTTTATAAGAAGTAAAATATTAGTGCAGTAACTATCTTATA
>MGVC01000046.1 GCA_001800285.1 Elusimicrobia bacterium RIFOXYA2_FULL_39_19
TCTTGGCTGAATGATAGGCCCAGAAAATGTCTGGATTTTAATACTCCGGCTGAGTCTTTTAATTCATGTGTTGCACTTACTCCTTGAATTCACCTCAATTTAGTGGCTATTGCTATAGAGTAAATTATTTAGTATCATATTTGCAATTGTCACTTAAAAAAATAAAAAAGTGGCTGTTTTTTACGCCACTTTTTTTACGTAGGAAGAGAGAAACTGATGAGTTTTTCTGAAAAACTCCAGAAATTGCTTGAACCGGTAGTGGAAAATGCCGGTTTTGACTTGGTGGATGTAGAGTACCGCAATGAGGGTTATGGTATGGTTCTGAGAGCTTTTATTGACAAAATAGATGCTCCTGAAAACACCAGGGTTACGTTGGATGATTGTTCGGCAGTAAGTAGAAAAATAAGCGAGTTTCTTGATAAAGAAAACGTAATAGATAACAGTTATGCCCTTGAAGTTTCATCACCGGGGCTTTATAGAAGAATTAAAAAAGAAAAAGATTTCATAAAGTATACAGGATCAAAAGTAACTATAAAGCTGTATCAGACAAAAGATGGACAGAAGAATTTTATAGGAAGAATTCAAAAATATGAAAATAATAGACTTTTTCTGGAAATTGCAGAAAACAAAGTAATAGAAGTCGGATTGTGTGAGATAACAACAGTAAATCTGGATCCTGACTTGAAAATCTAAGAATAAATAAAGAATAGGAGTAGATATGTTAGAGCAGAAAAGCGAATTGATTCCGGTATTAGAGCAGATAGAAAAAGAAAAAGGCATAAAAAAAGAGGAGATCCTTAAAGTTATAGAAGGGGCTCTTGTTTCTGCATATAAAAAACATGTTGGACGTGACGTTAATGTAGAAGCCAGCGTCGACCTCGTGTCAGCTCAGGTACAGGCGTTTGTTATAAAAAAAGTTGTTGAAAATGTTACCAACCCGAATCAAGAATTATCCCTTAAAGATGCGAAAGCCCTGGTTGCGGAAGCAAAAATGGACGATGAAATAAGAATACCGCTTGATACGCAGGAATTTTCAAGAATCGCCGCGCAAACTGCCAAACAGGTTATAATCCAGAAAATACGCGAATCTGAAAGGCTCAGCCTTTATGAAGAATTTAAACTTAAGGAAGGTTCCATAATCAGTGGTGTGGTATATAAATTTGTAGAAGGCAATGTTATCATAGAAATAGGTAAATCGGAAGGTATACTGCCGGTAAAAGAACAGGTTTTTTCAGAAAAGTTCAGAGTGGGTGAAAGGCTGAAAGTCCTTATTGCTGCTGTAGAGAAGAGCCCCAGGGGGCCCAGAATACTGCTTTCAAGAAACAGGCCGGAACTGGTAAAAAGACTATTTGAAATGGAAGTTCCTGAAATATATGAAAAAATTGTAGAAATTGTAGCTGTAGTAAGAGAGCCGGGCATAAGGTCAAAAATTGTTGTCCGTTCAAATAATTTAAAAGTTGACCCGGTAGGCGCTTGTGTAGGCATAAAAGGTTCAAGAGTAAAACCAATTATTGATGAATTAAGGGGAGAAAGAATAGATTTAGTGCTTTATTCAAATGACCCTATAACTTATATTTCTTCAGCTTTTTCACCAGCAAAAGTGCTTTATGTGAATGTTGTAGACAAGGAACACAAAAGAGCGGAAGTTATAGTAAAAGATGATATGCTCTCACTTGCTATAGGAAAAAGAGGCGCAAATGTAAACTTGGTATGCAAATTAACCGGATGGAAAATAGATGTCCGTTCAGAAACACAGAAAAAAGAAACTACTGCAGTACTAAAGGAAATGACCGTAGAAGAACTAAGCAAACTTCCTGGCGTAGGTAAAAAAATAGCAGAAGTGCTGGTAAAAACCGGCTGGAAAGACATAGGAAAAATATCTAAAGCAAAACCGGAAGACTTTACCGTTCTTCAAGGTGTAGGCGAAAAAACTGCACAGAAGATAATTGCTTCCGCAGTAGAATATATTGAAAATCAAGGTAAAATAACTGAAGAATCCCAACCTAAGGTTGAAAGTTCAGTTGAAGAGAAGGAAAATGCCACCAGCAAAGAAGAAAGTAAACCTGAATAAAGAGTCTGCTAAGGAAAAAGTTAAGGATACCGAAAAAAAAGCTTCGACTAAGCCGAAGAAAAAAGCGGTTTCTGGCGCAGATAAAAAAGAACACGTCTCTTCGGCGCTTAAAAGTGCGGCAGAAGAAACAAAGAAAAAAGTAAAATCCAAAAAAGCTCCAGTTTGGGAACCGGAAGATGTTGAGCCTCCGGTAGTAAAAAAAGAAGGTCCCAGGGCTTCTATAGTACAGAAAAAACCAGAAGTACCTGTGGTAATTGAAGTAAAGCCGGAAATACAACCAGAAGCAACGCCAGTTACAAAAACTGAAATACTTAAACCCGCAGAAAAAGCTCCTCACAAAGAACCAGAAGTCAAGCCAGTTTCAAAACCAGTTTCAGTTCCGCCGGCAGTACATCCTAAATCTGTTCCGGTTACTCCTGCAAAACCTATTGTAGAAAAACATGAAAAGAAAATTCCTGTAAAACAGGATGTTAAACATACAAAACCAGTTGTTAAAGAAACACCTGCTCCTGCGCCAGCTCCGGCAACAGTTGTAGTAAAACCAGAGGAAATTAAACCTGTAGAAATAACCCCAGTGCCAGCTCCGATCTCTGTAATTGAAAAGAAAGCACCTCTTATAAAAATAAAAATCAACGAACTTACTACGGTAAGAGAATTATCCGAAAAAATGACAAAGCCGGTATCTGAAGTTATGAAGAAACTGCTTTCTATGAAAATACTTGCCACCATAAACCAGCGTCTTGATTCGGACATTGCTGCTATTCTTGCCAGTGAATTTGGTTATGAAACGCAATACGCTCCTTTATATTCCGAAGAAGCCGACACTACCGAAGAAGACAAATCAAAACTTCAACACAGAGCCCCAATTGTTACGGTGATGGGCCACGTAGACCACGGAAAAACCACTCTTCTTGATACAATCCGCGAAACCAAGGTAACGGAGAAAGAACACGGTGGCATAACCCAGCACATTGGTGCCTACAGAGTAAAAACTCCCAAAGGCGATATTGTATTTTTAGATACTCCGGGCCATGAAGCTTTTACCGCAATGAGAGCTCATGGAACAAAAGTAACGGACATTGTAGTTCTTGTTGTAGCGGCAGATGACGGCATAATGCCTCAGACCATTGAAGCTATTGATCATGCCCGTTCTGCCAACGTGCCAATAATAGTAGCTGTAAATAAAATTGACATTGCAAAAGCCAATCCGCAGAACGTAAAACAGCAGTTATCATCAAATGGCCTGCTTTCAGATGACTGGGGCGGAGATACATTAACCGTTGAGATATCCGCAAGAAACAATATAAACATTGATAAATTAATTGAAACAATTCTTTTTAAGGCAGAACTTCTTGACCTTAAAGCTAACCCGGACAAGCCGGCCCAGGGAATAATAATTGAAGCACAGATGCATTCCCAAAGGGGCCCCGTGGCCACGGTATTGGTACAGACAGGTACTATGAGCGTGGGTGATGCTTTTGTTACGGGTGTTACTTCAGGTAAAATCAGAGCCATGATTGATGAATATGGTGAAAGAGTAACCACAGTAGGGCCAAGTACTCCTATTGAAATCCTCGGTTTTAACTCTTTACCACAGCTTGGTGACAGGTTTGTAATTGTAAAAGATGAAAGAATTGCCAGAGAAATCATGGAAAAAAGACAGAATAATGTGCTCCGTGATAAAAATGTGATAAGAAAAAAAGTATCCCTGGAAGATTTGGGCACAAAAATAAAGAAGTTAAACATAATACTTAAAACCGATGTGCAGGGATCATCTGAAGCTATCCGTGATGCGTTGTCAAGAATATCCCATGAAAATGTGGAGATAAATATTCTTCATATGGGTGTAGGCGCCATAAACGAATCTGATATTAACCTGGCGGTAGCTTCTGAAGCCGTAATTATTGCCTTTAATATAAGGCCTGACCCGAAAGCCGAAGCCCTGGCAGAACGAGAAGGTATAGATATAAGGATATACAGAATCATTTACGAGCTTATAAGTGATATTAATAAAGCTCTTCAGGGTATGCTTGAAGCAAAGATGAAAGAAGTTATTTATGGCCATGTAGAAGTAAAGAAAACCTACCTGGTTAGCAAAGTGGGTACCATTGCCGGATGCCAGGTTACCAATGGTAAAGCCAAAAGACTTGCAAAAATCAGGCTCTTGCGCGATAATATAATAGTATTTGACGGGAACATTGCTTCACTAAAAAGATTTAAAGACGACGTGAAAGAAGTTGATAAAGGTTACGAATGCGGTATATTGCTTGAAAACTTCAACGATATAAAAACCGGCGACATCCTGGAATTCTACGGCCAGGAAAAGGTTAACTTGGGATCCCTCTTATAATTTCTGGGTTACACCTTAATAATTTACATTAACCTATAAGCCGGTAATTACATTAAAACTTGTCAAACATTCAAATGTTAAATTTAACAAAATTAATTTGTTAATAGACCCGGCTACAAGTCTATATTGCAGGTAAAAGTTATGAGACAGTTTAAACGTTCGGAAAGAGTGGCAAAACTTTTGCAGAAGGAAGTTTGCAAAGTTATATTGGAAGAGTTAAGAGATCCCCGTCTTGGATTTGTTACCATAACAGGACTTGAGTTAACTGATGATATGTCTATAGCGAAGGTGTATTTTTCGGTTTTGGGTGATGAAAAACAGGTAAAAACAACACACACTATACTCAACGGCGCAAAAAGCTATATTAAAAAATTTGTAGGAGATGCAGTTTATTTAAGGAAAGTACCGGAAATATTGTTTTTTTATGACGATACAGCGGTAAAAGCAACTAACGTATTTAATATACTGGAAAAAATAAAAAACGAAACGGAAGCAACAGCACTAACAGCGGATAATGACAAAGATAAAGACAATAAATAAGCTTTTAAGTATTTTTAAGAAAGAATCATCATTTCTCATTACAGGGCATATCAATCCTGACGGTGATACTGTAGGTTCAGCGCTGGCCTTGGCGTCATGGCTGAAAAAGCTAAAAAAAGACGTCATCATAGTCATCTCAGATCCCGTTCCTGACAATCTGCAGTTTTTACCGGGAATCAATCTAATAAAAAATGAAGTTCCAGAAAATAAGCACTACGACACCGGCATTATGCTTGAATGCCCGGATATAACGCGTATAAGTCCGATTATTAAGTTGGCAGCTTTCAAGAAAACAGTAAACATAGACCATCATATTGAGTCAGCAGAACGTAAATATAAAACTGACTGTGAGCTGATAGATTCAAAAGCATCTTCATGCTGTGAAATGATATTTGAAATATTACAGGAAGCAAAACATAAGATTACTTCAAAAGAAGCAGAATGTCTTTACACCGGCATTTTAACCGATACCGGCAGATTTCAGTATTCAAATACAACGCCGAAAACAATGTCGATAGTTTCCAGGCTGCTTGAAAGAAATATTGATACTATAAAAGTTTTCAGAAATATTTATGCAACAAAATCATTAAAGAGCATTCTTCTGCTGGGCAGGATACTTAATACTCTTGAAACGAATTCAGGAGTATCTTATATGAAAATAACAAATGAAATGTTCAAACACACGGGTACAACACAGAAGGATTCGGAAGAAGCTGTAAATTATGCAGGTATGGTCCCCGGAACAAAAATCTATGCTCTTTTCAGGGAAATGGACGGCAATAAAAAGGAGAGAGTAAAAGTAAGCCTCAGGTCATATGAAAAAATAAATGTATTTAAAATAGCCGGAAAATACGGCGGCGGCGGACATTTCCATGCATCCGGTTTTGAGCTTCCTGGCAGTATTCAGGAAGTCACAGACAAAATTATACCGGTTCTTATTGCCGAAGCGCAAAAAGCAGAATAAAAATATGAAAAAGTCGATTGTAACAATCGGTTTTTTTGATGGAATACACATAGGGCACGCAAAGCTCATTGAAACAACAGTAAATACTGCCAAGAAAGAAGGCTTAAGGTCAGTTCTTATTACATTTGATAAAAAAGCTAATAAAAACAAGCTTCTTATGACTTTAGCAGAAAAAATTGAGTACCTTAAAACTTTCGGTCTGGATAAAATTGAAATGATACCTTTTACCGAAGTGTTTGCTTCCATTGCCCCGGTGGTATTTTACAGGAAATTTCTTTTAAACAGGTTTAATATGAAGAAAGTAGTAATAGGGTATGATTTCATGTTTGGAAGAAATCGCAGCGGAAACAGTCTTTTGCTTGAAAAGTTCTGTAAGCCGGACAACTGCAGGGTGATAGAAATACATCCTATGAAGCTTGATTCAAAAGTTGTTTCATCTTCTGCCATAAAAAACTGTCTGCTTAATGGTGAAATAATAAAAGTAAGCAGAATGCTGGGCAGAAATTACTCAGTATACGGAGAAGTGAAAAAAGGCCAGGGGTTAGGAAAAACGCTGGGTTTTCCAACAGCAAACCTTAAAATTGACCCATTAAAAATACTTCCGGAAGGTGTTTTCAGCGGTTTTGTAAAGTTTGGCAGGGCTTATTACCCGGCGGTAGCAAATATAGGTAGCAACCCTACGGTATCTCATGATAAAAGCCTGAAATTTGAGGTACATGTAATAAACTGTAAGAAAAATGCAATAATCAAAGAACTGAGATTTTTCTTTGTTAATAAAATACGAACTGAAAAGAAATTCAGAAATTTAGCGGAATTAAGAAAGCAGATAGCCAGAGATGTAAGCTTTGTGCTAAGTTCAGTAAAACTGCCTTCAAGCTAGTATACTGTTTGAAAAAAATTCAGTATAATATAGACTAATTGATAAAAGAGGTGATAAAATAAGAGTAAAGCGTCCGGAAGAAATACGGCTGTTTACGAAATGATGGGTAAAAGGCCCATGAAAGTTATAAACAAAAAACAAAAAATTCTAAGGAGGAAAGAGTAAAATGTTGAAGAAAGATGTGAAAAAGCAAATTATTGAGAGTTTCAAGTCGCATAAAGCTGACACCGGGTCTACTTCGGTGCAAATTGCGATATTGACAGAACAAATAACTCAGCTTAACGCGCATTTCAAGGCCAGTCCGAAGGATTATACATCCAGAAGAGGCTTCTTGAAGATGATAGGCCGCAGGCGCAGGCTTCTTGCTTATTTAAAGAGGTCAAACCCGGCAGAATTTAAACAGATAACTACTAAATTGGGGATTGGATAAAAATGATAAATAAAGCGATAGAAATTAACGGTAAAAAAATAGTTATTGAATCCGGCAACATAGCAAAACAGGCTAACGGCACGGTAACAATAAAAATCGGTGAAACAGCAGTTCTTGTAACAGCTGTAATAAGTAAAAAACAGCAGCCTTTTGAAAGACAGGGCGATTTTGTACCCCTAACGGTAGATTACCGTGAAAGGACTTATGCTGCAGGCAAGATTCCAGGAGGCTTTTTCAAGAGAGAAGGCCGCCCGCGTGAAAAAGAAACCCTTACATCACGCTTGATAGACAGGTCTATACGTTCAGTATTTCCTATGGGATTTCAAAATGAACTTATGGTATCTGCTGTAGTTCTTGCCAGTGATACTGTCAATGATTCGGACTGCATAGCAGTAACCGGTGCTTCAGCGGCGCTTATGCTTTCTGATATTCCGTTTGAGGGCCCGGTATCTTGCGTAAAAGTAGGAAGAATCGACGATCAGTTTATTTTAAATCCTACTTTTGAAGAACAGTTAAAAAGCACCATGGACCTAGTTGTATCAGGCACGGATGATAAAGTTCTGATGATAGAGATGGGTGCTAAAGAAATTCCGGAAAATGTAGTCCTGGAAGCTTTTGAATTTGCAAAACCTTTCATAAGACAGCTTTGCGATTTTCAGAGAGATTTGCAGAAAGAATTTGGCAAGAAAAAAATAACCATCAAACAGAGTGAAACACCTGCTGAAATGAACGGCGATATCCTAAATTGTATAAAGGATAAAATCAAAAACTTTGCTGGTTTCGGTGAAATGTATGACAGTTCGCTGGAAGGCTTAAAAAAGAAATACGGCGATAAACCTGAAACATTAGCACAGATAAAAGTAACCTTTGAAAGAATCTTCCGCGATGAAATGCGCAAATTTATTATTGAAAATAATAAGAGGCCTGACGGCAGGACAATAGACCAGATAAGGGATATTTCCTGCAGTGTGGGTTATTTATCACGGCTGCATGGTTCAGCACTTTTTACCAGAGGACAGACTCAGGCATTAGTTGCTGTAACTCTAGGCACGCCGGAAGATATGCAAATTATGGAAGAACTTGAAGGCGAGTTCAAGGAACGCTTTTTACTTCACTATAACTTTCCGGGTTTTGCCACAGGCGAAGTGAAAATGGATCGCGGACCGTCAAGAAGAGAAATTGGACACGGAGCACTTGCAAAAAGAGCCCTGTATCCGGTACTTCCTTCAGATTCGGACTTTCCTTATACCATCCGGCTTGTTTCTGATATATTGGAATCAAACGGATCTTCATCAATGGCTTCGGTATGTGGCGGTTCTCTGGCTTTATTTGATGCCGGCGTACCTGTAAAAACAGCTGTTGCTGGTGTGTCCATTGGCTTGATTAAAGAAGCCAGTGGAACTCTGCTTCTTACTGATATACAGGGACTAGAAGACCACATTGGAGATATGGATTTTAAAGTAGCAGGAACAGTAAACGGTATTACGGCTATCCAGCTTGACCTGAAACTTGCCGGTATAGAAATGGATATTGTCAGACAGGCCATAAGTCTTTCAGGCAAAGCCAGGACAAAAATCCTGGATATCATGAATGCTACTATCAATACACCGAGAAAATCATTATCTGCTTATGCACCTAAAATGATAATTCTTCAGATTCCGCAGTCAAAAATCGGCGGAGTAATTGGGCCGGGTGGTAAAAATATACGCCTGCTTATTGAAGAAACAGGGACAAAAATTGATATTGAAGACGACGGCAGAGTGTTTATTTCAGGCACAGACGAAGCTGGTATGCAGCTTGCAAAACAGAGAATTGAAATGCAGACTGCAGAAGCAGAAATAGGCAAAATCTATCGTTCAAAAGTAATAAAAATTATGGAGTTTGGAGCTTTTGTAGAAATTTTTCCGGGTAAAGAAGGCCTTGTGCACATCTCCCAGCTTGCTGAACAAAGAGTCAAGCAGGTAACTGACGTAGTCAATGAAGGCGATGAAGTCTTAGTAAAATTACTTGAGATAGACAATCAGGGAAGATTGGTCTTATCAAGAAAGGCGGCGCTTAAAAACGATGAAAACAAATAACGAAAAAGATCAGAAGCAAGAAATGATTGAAAATCTTTATAAGATGGCTGTTGCAGAGCGCTTGGAAGAAATTGAATATAAAGATAATGATTTTTACGTGAAAATTAGGCGTCCTGGCAGTAAAGTTAAGTACGTTCCCAGAGCAGAGTACCAGCAGGCAGAGCCTGTTCGTCAGGAAGCTACTGAACAGACCCCTACAGCGGCAGAAGCGCCGGTGGCTGATTTTAAAACAATAAAATCTCCTATAAACGGAATGTTTTACCGGTCCCCGTCACCAACCTCTGCCCCTTATGTAAAGGAAGGCGATACAGTTGATGCTAACGCAACCATGTGCATAATTGAAGCTATGAAAGTTATGAACGAAATTAAAGCGGAAAAAAGAGTAAAAATAGTACGCATTATGGTTGAAAACGGTAAGCCTGTAAATGCAAATCAGGACATTTTCGCCATACAAGATGCCTAATACCATGGAAACCACAATCGGTTTATATGCCGGTAAAATTTGGGAATATCTTACACGTCACCCGAAAGTTGATGTAATGAAACTTAAATTTGAACTGAATATTACCAGTTCTGTTTTATTTATGGCTGTAGGGTGGCTTGCAAGAGAAGATAAAATATCTTTAACCCAGGACAAAAATACATTGTTTATAGGCTTGAAAAAATAATCCTGAAGAACAATTAAAATGAATGATAAAAGATTTTTTGTAAGAACCAGAGCCAGGGCAAAAAATACGGGTGCTTCACCAGTTCTAAAAGCAACTGTTCTGTTTATAACGGGATTCTTGATTCTTTACTGTGTAACAATGCCGGATAAGTCAGGAATTATCGGAAGATGGTTTGCAAAAGAATTGGGCATGATTTTGGGAAAGGGTGCGTTTTTTCTGCCGCTATTTATGATTTATTTTGCTGTTGAATTGTTGAAGGAAAAAACAATCAAAGCACTCCGGATTATATTAGGTTTTTCAATATTTGTTGGTTTTTGCGCATTGCTTACCTTGTGGGGTGATTTTTATAAGGTAAATCATGGCGGTTGGACAGGTTATTTATTAAGAACCTTTTTTGTCCGTCTTTTTGGTCAGATAGGTGCATTCATTGCGGTTTTAATTGCCCTTATTTATGCTGTTTCGGTTTTCCTTAACATTTCCTTGAAAGACTTGTTTGTAAAATTTATGCTCAGCCTGAAAAATGATATTAGAGAATGGCAAAGCACAAAAGAAATGGCAAAAAGAATCAGGCCTGAAAAACAAAAAAGAGCCCCTCAGATTACTCAGCAGGCAGTACCTCCCCGCATAGTAGAACCAAGAATAATTGAGCCAAAAATTGCTGCTCCAAAAATACAGGAAAACAAACCACAGCAAGAAGCAAAACAAAAACCTTCAAAAGTAAAAGAATCCAAAATAGCAGCAACTGCCTCAGAAAAAACGGAAGTATCCGTAGACCAGTATGACGGTTACAGAATTCCTCCATTAGATATTCTTTCCATGTCTGATTCAAGCGATTTGGAAATAAACAAACACGAAGTGCTTATACAGAAAGCCGCACATCTGGAACAGGTGCTTGCCAGTTTTGGCGTTTTAGCAAAGGTAACTGACATTATTCCAGGCCCTACGGTAACCAGGTTTGACATCACTCCGGATTCAGGAGTAAAAATACAACAAATAACTATTCTCAGCAATGATGTGGCTCTTGCTATGAAAGCGCCCAGTGTAAGAATGGTTGCTCCCATACCTGGCAAGGGTGCGGTAGGCGTAGAAATCCCTAATCTTAAAGGAAGAGTTGTAGGCATAAGAGAAATATTCGCTTCGGCAGAATTTCAGGATGCAAAGTCCAAACTCAGCCTGGGTCTTGGTAAAACCACGGATGGGAGGCCTGTAGTAGCTGATTTGGTGCCCATGCCGCATGTGCTTGTGGCGGGTGCAACAGGTTCAGGAAAAAGTATCTGCATTCATTCTATTCTTACTTCTATCCTCTATAAAGCCCGTCCGGATGAAGTGAGATTTATGCTTATTGACCCGAAACGCCTGGAATTGCCAGCTTATAACGGTTTACCTCACCTTTATGACCCGTTGATGCCCCCGGAAAAAGTTCAGGTAATTACCAATTCTAAACATGCGGCAAAATCTTTGGAAGCGCTGGTACGGGTAATGGAGCAGAGATATGAAAAATTTGCCAAAGCAAATGTAAGAAACATTGACGGATATAACGATTATGCAAAGAAAAATAATCTTGTAAATGAATTTTATATAGTAGTTATCATAGATGAACTGGCAGACCTGATGTTAGTAACAGCCAACGAGGTAGAAGATTGCATACAGCGCCTTGCACAGATGGCTCGTGCGGTAGGCATACATTTAATTCTTGCCACACAGAGGCCTTCGGTAGATGTTATTACCGGTGTTATTAAGGCAAACCTGTCATCAAGAATATCTTTTCAGGTATTATCAAAAGTAGATTCACGGGTAATTTTAGACAGTATCGGAGCTGAAGATCTTATAGGAAGGGGAGATATGCTGTTTCTTCCTACAGGTGCTCCTAAACCGGAGCGTTTGCAGGGTTCTTTCGTTTCAGAAAAAGAACTAGAAACAATTGTTTCCTTCATAAAAGAACAGAAATTCAAACCTGCCTATGATGAATATATAAAGAAAGCCGAAATTGTGGACAATAACGATAAGGATGAAAAAACTGCCGAAAATCTTAAAGAAGCCCTGAAACTTGTAGTGGAAAGAAAAAGAGTTTCCCAGGACTTACTGAAAGCCCATTTCGGTTCATCAGCAAAAGCAACAGATATACTAAGCCGGCTGGAAATGAGCGGTTTCATATTCAAGCCGGAAGGAACAAACAAGTGGCATATAAATTACGATAAAATAGATGAATATTTAAACGGTCAGGAAAGTTCATCATAAAATATATGAATAGAAAAATACCCGTCATAGCATTGCTGGTTTTATTAAACACAGCATTTGTAATAGCTCAGGAAAAAATAACGGTTGATAGTATCCTTGAGCAGATGACGCAGAAAGAAAAAAACACTGAAACGATAGAACTTGAGTTTATCCAGTCCGTATATTTTCTAGTAATTAAAGAAACAAACGCCATGTCAGGGAAAATAATATTTAAAAGGCCCGGAAAAATAAATTTTCAGGTTTTTGCATCAACAGCAGTAAATGAAGTAAAGCAGACCATAGTTTCAAATGGTGATATGTTGTGGATTTTCAATGTTCAGGCCAATCAGGTATATGTGGATAAATGGAAAAACTGGAAGGGTATAGGTTATTTCATGCCGGGTATGTATAATCCGAAAGGAAAAACATCCGATTTAAAAAAATATTTTAATTTTACCCTTATAGAAGAAACAGCGGAAAGCTATAAGCTATTGTTGAAACTGAAAAAAAACATAGACATGGGGCCTCAATTGCCAATAAAGGGTGCCTTTGATTTTAATTTATGGATTTCAAAAAAAGATTTAAACCTGATTAAAAGTGAGTTAATAAACGAAAATGTAACCGTAGTTACTGGAATAAAGTCATATAAAATTAATGAAAAGTACGCAGACGATGTGTTTAATTTCAAAATTCCGCAAGACGCGGAAGTATTAAGGCTGTTTAAATAATACGATAGGATGATAAATGAAAAAGATTAATTTAGCCATGAAGTTGACGCTCACGAGAATATTCCTTATTCCGTTTTTTATGGTATTTATGTTTGTAGATAATGTATGGACACGAATATTTGCTCTTATCATATTCATATTAGCTGGTTTAACGGATGCTTTTGATGGTTTTTTTGCCCGTAAGCTTAATGTAATTACAAAGTTCGGAGTGTTTTTAGATCCCTTGGCTGACAAATTAATAATTTCTGCTGCATTCATTTCCTTTGTAAGCCTTAAAGAACTGCATATTCCGGCATGGATGGTTGTCCTTATCATCTCCAGGGAATTCATTATAACTGGATTAAGGCTTTTGGCTATGTCTAACGGCAGAGTGATAGCTGCAGATAAAACAGGCAAGTTTAAAACCACGTCTCAAATAATTGCCATTATAGCTATATTGCTTGTGCTGGTGCTTAATTCTTTCCGTAAAGACCTGGTGCCGACATATCCTTTTTTGCATGATATCCTTACACATGCCCCATACTGGATTATGATGTACGTAACAGTATTAACTGTTTATTCAGGCATAACATACCTGCGAAAACACAAAGATATTCTTGCCTTAGACACAAATAAATGAAAAGAAAAGCAATTCTTTTTCTGGCTACCGGATTCTATTCCGGGTTACTGCCAAAAGCTCCTGGAACTTTCGGTACCATTGTTGCGTCACTATTGTGGCTCTTTATAATGCCGCAAAACTTTATCATATATGTAATTGTTTGTTTAGTTGTTGTAATTGCAGGCGTATTTATCTCTGCAAAAGCAGATGATTACTATGAAACAGAAGATAACCAGAAAATAGTGATAGATGAATTTGCCGGATACTGGATAACCATGATGTTTATACCTAAATCATTTGTGTTTATGGCTGCCGGTTTTGTTCTTTTCAGGTTTTTTGATGTTGTTAAACCGTTATACATAAGGAAGATTCAGTGTTTAAACGACGGCTGGGGCATAATGGCGGATGATATTTTAGCCGGTATTTACAGTAACATTATATTGCAGTTTGCGTTGAATATGTTTTATAAATGAAAGATTTAAAATCTAAGTTATGCCTTCATGGCAAAGGAGAAGCAAATGGGAAAAGAAGAAAAGCTTAAAGCATTAGAATCAGCAATTACACAGATCGAGAAAGATTTTGGGAAAGAATCAATAATGAAATTAGGTGAAAACTCACCAAAAATGCTTGTTGAAACCATTCCAACTGGTGCCCTCCCGCTGGATGTAGCATTGGGTGTAGGCGGGGTTCCAAGGGGGCGTATAGTAGAGATATTCGGTCCGGAAGCCGGCGGAAAATCTACTCTGGCCATGATTATAGCCGCGCAGGCACAGAAGCTTGGCGGTATTTCAGCTTATATAGATGCAGAACATGCTTTCGATCCAACTTATGCTAAAAACCTGGGGCTTGATGTAGCAAACCTGTATATCTCACAGCCTGATTCTGGAGAACAGGCGCTGGAAATAACGGAACGCCTGGTGCGTTCAGGGGCGATAGATGTTATAGTTATTGATTCTGTTGCGGCGCTGGTACCCAAAGCAGAAATTGAAGGTGAAATGGGTGAATCACAGATAGGTCTACAGGCACGCCTAATGTCTCACGCATTAAGAAAACTAACATCTTCAATATGCAAATCAAAAGCCGTAGTAGTGTTCATAAACCAGATAAGGCACAAAGTTGGCATAATGTTTGGTAACCCGGAAACCACACCTGGTGGCCTGGCATTAAAATTTTATTCGTCAGTACGCCTGGACATAAGGTCAATTGAAAAAATCAAAAAAGGCGACGTAATAGTAGGCAATCGCGTGCGTGTAAAAGTAGTAAAAAACAAAGTAGCTCCGCCGTTTAGACAGGCAGAGTTTGAAATAATATTTGGTGAAGGCATTCCAAGAGAAGGTTTCCTTATAGATATGGGTATTGATAGTCAGGTCCTTGAAAAAACCGGTTCATGGATAATATTTAAAGGTGAAAAAATTGCTCAAGGTTATGACCAGGCAAAAGTATTCCTGAAAGATAATCCGGTAATTGCCGATGAAATAGAAAAACTCATAAAAGAAAAACTAATGCCTGTAAAGGTGCAGAAAGAAGAGAAAAAAGAAGAAAAACCCGAAACTCACAAAAAACATAAGCATAAAGATGCGGATTAAAACCATAGTAGTAGGTCCCATACAGACAAATTGCTACTTGCTGGTATGCGAAAAGACCAAAAAGTGCCTTATAATAGACCCGGGTGATGAGCCGCGGTCAATAATAAATGAAATTACTAAAATAAATCTCCAGCCAGCAGGCATAATAAATACCCATGGCCACTATGACCATATAGGTGCAAACCAGCCCTTAAAAGATAAATACAAAATACCTGTTTCAATACATGAAAAAGACGCCTCTGCCCTGACCAATCCGGAAGAAAGCCTGTCATTTTTTACAGGCATCACTTCTATCGGTACCGCGCCGGAAAAAATATTACATGATGGGGATGAAATAGACTTTTGTTCAAATAAACTTAAGGTCATACATACGCCAGGGCACACGCCCGGTAGTATCTGTGTAGTCAGTGACGGTTTTATTTTTACGGGAGACACACTGTTTTGTCAGTCTATAGGTAGGGTAGATTTACCCGGAGGCTGTGAAGAGCAGATAATGAATTCATTGGAAAAACTGAAAAAATTGCCTAAAGAGCTGATAATATATCCTGGTCATGAAAACGCCTGCACTTTAGCCGGTGAGTTTGCCCACAACCCGTATTTAAATCAAAAATAAATGAACAATAACGAACTGCTGGAATCATTTCTGCAATACCTTAAGGTAGAAAGAAACCTTGCACATAACACCATTCTTTCTTACGGCAGTGATTTAAAACTCTATTTTCAATATCTGGAAAAACTAAAAAAAAGTGCTTATGAAGTTCATCAGGATGACCTGGTAAACTACATAATGGAACGCAAGTTTGAAAAGGGCAATCCGTTAAGGGAAAAATCAATTTTCAGGCTTATAGAATCCTTGAGACATTTCTATAAGTTTCTTATACTTGATGAGCACCTGACTTATGACCCGACCTTGAACATAAGGTTGCCAAAAATACCTGCCCGCTTGCCGCAAGTATTAAGTATTGAAGAAATGAACAGGCTTTTAAATACTATGCCTCAAAACAATGAACGTGATATAAGGTATAAAGCCATGTTTGAACTGCTTTACGCTTCCGGTTTGCGTGTATCAGAACTGGTAGGGCTGGAATTAAACAATATTGACCTTAAAGTTGGTTTTGTGAGGGTTATCGGCAAAGGCGGTAAAGAAAGGATTGTGCCGGTAAGTAAGCGGGCGATATTATCCATAGAAAAATATCTCGAATTAAGAAATAAGAAGTATCCTGATACTAAAGCGTTGTTTGTAAGTAAACTGGGAAAAAAGCTCAGCCGTAATGAGTTTTGGGTACAGCTAAAAAAATATGCGTTAAATGCAGGTATAAAAAGACCTATTTCACCGCATAGTGTAAGACATGCCTTTGCAACACATCTGTTATCAGGAGGGGCAGATTTGCGCTCGCTTCAGGAAATGCTAGGCCATTCAAGTATTTCAACCACGCAGATATATACACACGTAGACAGAGAACACCTTAAACAGCTCCATAAGAAGTTCCATCCAAGAAGCTAAAATTCTTTTCTAATTCTCAAAATCCTGAAAACTATTTAACAAATCAATTTTTAGATTGATAATGTATTGTTATGCCTTTTGAGGAAATGCTGTTTTATTATTTCCCCGGCATAATATAAAAAAACGTATGTTTGTAAAAAACTCTGGAACTTTTTTAAAATAGAAGCGTCCATAAAGCAACGAAATATTAAAATGATCAAAGATAATTGAATTTTGTTGAAATTGAAAGAAAGAAAAAATATGAAAATGTGCGAAAATATAATAATTTCCGGGAGGATTTAAAATGAAGAAAGTTGTACTAATGATTGCTGTAATAATGAGTTTTGTACCTATCATCTTTGGTTTCAGCAACACAATTGAATACCAGGGCAGGCTGAGAGAACAGGAAATACCCGTGACCGGTACAAGAAACATGATATTTAAGGTTTATAACCAGTCAATAGGCAGTGTTCCTCTTTGGGCAAGCAGTGATTTAACAGTTAATATAAGTACGGGGGTATTTTCCTGTAGCTTAACACCTGAAATAGACTGGAGGGCTGGCGACTATTGGATAGAAACATCCGTGGGTAATAAAACCTATTCTCCAAGGCAAAAAATATCGCCGCAAATATTTGCAATACACTCAAAAACATCAGAAGGTGTATCAAGGGAGTCGGGAGTTATAAATTTTAATATAGCTGATAGTACGCGTGTTATTGTAAGTCAAACTGGGACTCAGATAAATGGAAATTTAACGATTGGCGGTAATTTGAGGTTAACTACCGGAAAAATCGTTTTTTCAGATTTATCCGAAATGACGTCAGCAGGAATAAGCAGTACTGCACAATTGATCAATTCACAGGATTCGGTAATTAGATCAGATTCAGATAATGATGGTACAGGTGATATAGTATTCTCAAACGGAGTAAATGAAAGAATGAGAATTAAAAACACAGGTTTTGTAGGAATTGGTACGAGTTTACCTGGAGAAAAATTAACAGTTTGGGGAGGAATTGGCAGTTTTGGCAGTGCTTCTGCAGAAGGCAGAGTATGTATTGGGGCAGATGATGGTACTGATGTAGGAATATATACAGATGGCAACAGAAATCTAAAGTTGGATGCCGGAAATAATATTTGGTTTAACAAAAAAGTAGGTATTGGTACAGCAAATCCTGAAACAATTTTAGATGTAGTGGGAAACATTAAAACAACAGGAAATATAACGGTTGGAGGAACAGTTGATGGAAGAGATTTGTCTGCAGATGGTATAAAAATAGATGAATTAAAGGAAATGTCAAAAAGGGATAGCATTTCAGGTGGTACCGGAGGGGATATAAGTGATGGAACAATAACAAATGCTGATATATCAGCTGCTGCAAACATTCTATTGTCAAAAATTAAGTTTGATCCAAATGCTATGGCAAGTTGGACTTTTTCTGAATATCAAGAAATTATTCCAGATCCAGGGGTTTATTACTTGCTTGGAGAGGAAGAATCGAGTAAATTTAGAATTGTAATAGATAACGTTAATTATCATATGTGTTATGGGGTATTTGTTACGATGGGCAATATGAAAATAAAGGCAATGGATTGGGGTGGCGGGATTCGTCATATCTACTACTACAAATACAAATAATGAAAAAAATACTAATACTAATAATTATTTTGCTTTTAACTGATAAATCGTATACAACTGTATCCTATACGAATGATTTTACAAGCAGTCTGCAAATTATGTCTGTTCCGGAGCAAATATATCAGGAAAACGACCAGCAGGATAGAGTAGATGCAGTTATTCAATCTTTTTCTCCGGAAAATTGTTTGTTTAATAGTATTTCCGGTGAAGATATATCATTTATAACCTTTTCATCTCTGGATTATTTAATTAATTCCGGAGATTCAGTGCTAACACCACCGCTAATAAGTACTGTTAATGTTGTTTCCGCTCTTGTTTTGCATAGGACTCTACCAAGATATACCACACCAGGTGCCCCGTTTAAAATTTACGCAAATTACTCGGAAAGTATAGTTTTAGATACCACAAAACATTTTAAGTTAAACCTATACATGGATAACCAGCTGATATTTACAGATACAATGACATATGTCGATAAATATTCTACAGGAACGATATTTTCATACACTATTTCGTTAAATACAATTTCATCCAAATATAAAGTTCAATTTGAATTAGAAGATTGTACGGTTAATCAACCGACTATAATTTCATCATTTTATCCTTTTATTGTTTCCAATCCGCCCGGCATACCAATGATTGCAGGAAATGCCTTAAAAAATGGAAATATTGTTAGTCCGAGAAATGTTGTTTTTAACTGGAGTTGTGCGTCAAATAATACAAGTGAACAGTTGAAATACTATTTATACCTAACGAATCCGATAAATGTGCAGTCTGATTCGGATTATAATGCGCCATCAAGTACAGAAACAATGAGTTTAATATATGCCGGACATGATACTTCTTACATAATATCCAGGCTTAATGACAATACAAAATATTACTGGTGTATAATATCCGAAGACTGCTGTGGAATACTTACACAAAGCCCCATATATTCATTTCGTACTTTTAAAAACATTACTGAAAATAGTGTTGCGTGTTGCCCGAATCCATTTAATCCAAACAATGAAGATCAGAATATTGTTTTTAATGCAGAACATGAAGGCAGGTCAGAAATCAGGATTTATACTTACTTTGGAGAAGTTGTATTCACAGATTCAATAAATTCTATTGAAGGCATAAACACATACATTTATAATGGGAAAAATAAACAAGGAGAAGTATTGACCAATGGAAGTTATATTCTTTCGGTACGATCTGATGGTATAGAAAAGAAATCAACAATACTTATATTAAAGAGATGAAAACGAGAATACTGCATATTTTAACAATTTTACTTATAACAGCCGGTTTGAATGCTGACCTGCTTGAAAATTCAAGTGTAATTTCCCGTAGTATGGGAGGATGCGCCTGCCCAGGAGATATTTCGTCCGTTGCACTAAATCCTGCAATGTCCTTGCAGTCTTATCAGTGTACTTTTTCTGGTTCTAACTATCTTTTATATGACAATGCCCGCTTTAATATGCTTTGCTATCAGCAAAGATTTCCAGAATCATCATTAAGCATTCTTTTTGCCAGATTCCAAAAAGACAATATAGAAATAAGGCAGAATTTAGCAGATGAACCAAAATATACCTATGATTCAGAAATGGCTGCAATACTTAATTATTCTTTAATGCTTCCGTTAAATATAGCCGCAGGCATAAATTTTAAAACTTACAGCATTGATATCTACAATTATAAATCAAATAATCCCCTGGGTTTAGATATAGGTATTTATAGAAATATATTTCAATCAGGAGAGGAATCAAAAAACAGGTTTTCAATAGGGGCAGGTGTTGCTGTCAGCAATTTTATAACGCCTAAACTAATTATGTGTGAACAATCAGAAACCTATAAAACTAAATCAAGGATAAGTACAGAATTTAAAATGACTCTATCTCCGCATTTCAATCAAAATAAAGCATCGATAGATTATGACACTCTAATTCTAAATATTGATTATATTAAAAACATAATGTGCGGATTGGAATATAAAAAAGGTAATTATGCCTGTAGAATAGGATATAATCCTGATCTAGCCTATAAAGTATCTGGAGGAATGGGAATGTACATAGGCGATATTGCCATTAATTATTCTTTTACACCATTTATTGATTACGGGTTGCATTACCTGGAAATGGTCTATAAATTCGGTGAAAAAGTAGAATCAGAAATACAATCTGAAGATATCGATGAACAAAGGATATTAATAAATAATACAAGAAGCCTGTATAGTAAATGCTATCAGGAAGCCTTGTCTATGATAGATGAAGGAAAATATGAAGAATCAGTAATATTACTCGAAAGAATTATGCCTTTAGAAAAGGAAAACCCCAAAGCGAAGGAATTAATAAAAATATGTAATACAAAGATATCATACGGCAAAATTAAAGCGATAAACACTGATTTTTCAAATGCTTTAAACACAAATGATATAAAATCAGCTTATCATCAATATTTTATGGTACTGGATATTGATCCCTTTTCGGTTGTTTCGACTGACATGAATGAAAAGCTTAGGGGTCCAGAAATAGAGTCAAAAATAACTAGAGATACAAAAGATTTTTATGAACAGTATGTAGAAACAATAGTCAAAAATATTGATAAATATCTTTCAAAAAATAACTTTGACAAAGCAGAAAATGAGATTATAAAACTAAATCTCCTTGAACCAAGAAATAAAAACACAGCTTTATACATATTTAATTTAAATGAACAAAAAGCAAGATACATCAATTCGTTAATGGACGACGGATTGAAATATTGCGAGTATAATGAATATGAAAAGGCTTACTTATGTTATAAAGCTGCGTATAAGATTTCCGGAGAAAAAGAATTACAGGATAAAATTCGATATGTAAGGGTAAAGTATTCTACACAAAATGAAATTGATACTTCGCAGATGTTGAACCATCAAAAACAATACTACCAGGCTGCTCTGGCATTCGCAAAGAATGAAAGTACAGCTACTGATTTATTTACAGAATTAAAACGCGCGAATATCACTTATGACTTTGATTTGCTTGAAACAATGCTCATGAAACACGCTAAAATAAAACCATAAAATCAGGATTGTATTACTATTTAAGAACTCAAAAAAACAACGCGATTATAAATCAATCAAATATCTTCCATAAAACAACTGCAGAATGATATAATTTCTTGAAAAACACACCAAATTTAGGTAAAATACCACATCAAAAGAAACACACCGGAGAAAATAATGCCTTCAGCAAAAACAGATACAGAACTTGTAGAAAAACTTGTTTCCGGACATAAACTAATAGTAGAACAGTTGAAAAAAGTTATCATAGGGCAGGATCAGGTAATAGATGAACTTCTCATAGCTCTTTTTTCCAAGGGCCACTGTATTATTGTTGGTGTTCCGGGACTGGCAAAAACACTTCTTATCTCAACACTATCAGAAATATTAGACCTGCAGTTTAAAAGAATACAGTTTACTCCAGACCTTATGCCTTCTGATATCACAGGCACGGAAGTTATAGAACAGGATGCGTCTACCGGCAAAAGAGATTACCGGTTCATACCCGGGCCCATATTTTCAAACATATTACTGGCTGATGAAATTAATAGAACTCCGCCAAAAACACAGAGTGCTTTACTGCAGGCTATGCAGGAGTTTAAGGTAACATCTGCGGGAAAAACCTATCCCGTCCCGCTGCCGTTTTATGTTCTTGCTACACAAAATCCCATTGAGCAGGAAGGTACTTATCCTCTACCAGAAGCACAGTTAGACCGTTTCTTTTTTCAAATAAACATAGATTATCCAAACGAAACAGATGAAAGACAGATAGTTTTTCAAACTACCGGCTCGGCAATACCAAAACTTAATAAAGTGCTTGATGCAAAAGAAATTAATCAACTTCAGGAAATTGTAAGAAAAGTCCCGGCAAGCGATAATGTGATAGATTATACGGTAAAATTCACCCGCGCCACAAGGCCAAAAGATGCCAGTGCCCCGGATTTTGTAAAACAATGGGTTAACTGGGGTGCGGGCCCACGCGCCGGCCAGACTCTTATACTCGGTGCAAAAGCACGGGCAGTACTTAACGGTAGGTATGCCGTTTCTATTGAAGATATACAGGCGCTGGTCTATCCTGCTTTAAGGCACAGAATAATTCTTAACTTTCAGGCAGAAGCGGAAGGAATAACTGTAAATGAAGTTATAAGACGTCTGCTGGAACATTTAAAGGTTGCTTAAAACATATATATTTGTATAGAATTAGTTGTCATAATCTGTTTTTATTGTCGGCGCAATAAACGAGGTTTTTAGAAAAATAATCATGGCAACAAAAATAAAATATTTAGATCCTGCCACACTTATCAAGCTGGGCAAACTGCAGTTAAGAGCTAAATATGTTGTTGACGGATTTATAAGCGGGTTGCACCAGAGCCCCAATAAAGGCCATGCCTTGGAATTTGTACAGCACAGGGAATATACTCAGGGTGATGAATTGCGCCATATTGACTGGAAAGTGTTCGGCAGAAAGGACAAGTTTTTTGTTAAACAGTACGAAGAAGAAACAAACCTCAAAGCCAATATTCTGCTTGATACATCAAATTCTATGTCTTTCCGTTCAGAAGGCAATATAGACAAATTCACTTATGGCGTAAATTTATCAGCATGTCTTGCTTATCTCTTATTGAAACAGGAAGATTCCGTAGGGCTTACCATATTTGATGACAAAATAGGAAAATTTATTTCACCAAGAGCTCAGTTTGAACAATTTACGAATATAACAAGCCTGCTTGAATCAATTACACCAAGTTCGAAAACCTGCATATCAAAAGTACTTAATGAATTCAGTCAGTATGTTAAAAAAAGAGGGCTGATAATCATTGTGTCAGATTTTTTTGATTCACCGCAGGAAATACTAAATTCCATAAAACAGTTGAAATATAAACATCATGATGTGGTAGTTTTTCAGGTTTTAGACCCCATAGAAAGAAATTTTGATTATTCAGGGCCGGTAGTTTTTAAATCACTTGAATCCTCAGAACTCGAAGTGCTTACCGAAACGGAAGAAATTCAGGAAGAATACCTGCAGTTAATGGGGGAGTTTATTGATGATTATAAAGCAGGTTTTATGAATTCAGATATAGAGTATTATCTGGTTACTACTGATACGCCTATAGAATTATGTTTATGGTCCTTTCTGGCTGGCCGTAAAAAGTAAACCCCATTCAATACATAAATCCAGCTATAATAACAGTCATAGATAAAAATTAGTTTCCGGAGCAAAAACGGTGAACCTTTCTTTTATAAATTCTGCGTTTTTATACCTGCTTCCGTTAACACTCCTGCCGGTTATTATCCATCTGTTTTTTCGTAAGAAAACCAAATACATATATTTCAGCGACCTCCGTTTTATAAATCTTGCCAACAAAAATGTAGCTCCCAAGAAAAAAATCCAGCAAATTCTGCTTTTAATTATCCGTTGCCTTATACTTTTGTTTTTAAACCTTGCTTTTGCTCGGCCTGTAGGTTATTTAGGCGGCATGAAACAGGCAGATAAAACCCGCCAAGTACTTTTTCTTTTAGATACTTCCTATTCCATGGGTTATAATGCCGCAGGTGTACCCAAAATTGCCGAGGCCCGCTCAATTGCAGGAAAAATAATTGACCGGATGTTCCCTAAAGAAACCGGCACTCTTAATAAGCAGGCAGGTATAATACTGTTTTCAAGCTATGTTTCAGATTTCAGCAGATTTACCAATGATCCCCAATACCTTAATAAATTTATTTCCCAGGCAAAAACCGGCAGCAGCTCTACAGATCTGCTGCCCGCCTTTAAACATGCTTATGAAATGTTTTCACAATACCCGGATACCCAAAAAACAATTATTGTAATATCTGATATGCAAAGCAATATATTTAAAACAGCTACCCCGGAAACTGCCTCAAACCTGGAAAAGTTTAACCCATTAATACAGGTTATTTTTATTGATGTCGGAGCATCGGATGCACAAAATTCTGCCCTTGAAGCAGCAAAACTGCTTGAAGAGCCGCTTAGAATTTCCGCTCTTGCTGAAAACTTTTCTTCAAATGAAGTTTCCACGCCTCTATTACTAAGCATAAAGGGCAAGACAGTATATGATAACACCGTCCGGTTGGAACCGGGCAAGGCTGTAAATTATGAGATAGGTTTATCAGTCCTGAATGATTCAGAATTGTATGGTAATCTGAAAATTCAGGAAGATGCGTTAAGTATCGATGACATATATTATTTTTCGTACCCGCTTAAAACAAGAAAAAAAGTACTAATAATTGACGGAGACCCAAAATTCGGTTCCGGTATAAACAGCGAATCATATTATCTGAATTACACTATAGCTTCACGGGATTCGGATCGTTATGATGTAAAGATATACAGCCCGGAAGAGCTGGAAAGAGAAAACAATATAGAAAAATACAGTGCAATATTTATTTGTAATGTGAGCGAACTTACAAATCTTCAGTTGGACCGACTGGAAAGGTTTCTTACCACGTTTTCAAAAAAGAACCTTGCTGTTTTCTTGGGTGACAAGGTAAATCCGGAGAAATATCCTGCATGGCTGGCAGGTAACATAGGCATAATTCAGGAACAAAACGCTTATGTAGCGCAACCGGTACAGCCAGCCAGTATGTTTAAAAACATAGAAAGTTTCGAGGTTTCAAAAATATTTGTCAGGAAATATTTTAAACTAAATACTATGAAAGCTGAAGTTGTGCTGGCTCTTGATAACGAAGACCCGCTGCTTATAGAGAAACAGATAGATAATTCAAAAATATTTATCTTTGCTTCTACGGCAGACCGGGAGTGGACAAATCTGCCTTCAAAACCGTTTTTCCCGTATTTTGTGCGTACATTGATTGATACTACGGAAATTGATACTGATGTAACTCAAAAACTGATTTATAGCGCCGGAGATGTAATAAGGTACAGCCCGGAAGAAGAATTTTCACAGGCCCGTATTGAGTTGCCTTCAGGTGAAAATGCAATTGTGCGGATAGTGCAGGGCAATAAAGGAAAAGAAGTCATTTTTACTGATACAGCTTTGCCCGGTATATATGAATTACAGCTCTACTCACAATCAAGGGTAATTACCAGGCATTTTGCGGTAAATCCTCAGGATATAGAACATGAAAGCAATCCTGCAAAAGCAGACCTTTCGGTAGTGAAAAATAAACTACCCAAAGTAAGGCTGATATTTTTAAAAGAGGATAAAGAACTTTATACTAAAGTGTTTACTATTCTTGAAGGAAAAGAACTGTCAAAAGAATTTTTTGTTATAGTTTTGGTTCTGCTGGGATTGGAAGTGCTTCTGGCTAATATGAAATTTAGACGAAAGAAATTATGAAAATGTTAAGAATAATATTATTATTGTTTCTGTTATCCACTGTGGTAACAGCCGGTGCAGCGGAACCGGTAGGCAACCGGCTGGCATTTACTCAACTGGATTATGACGGTGAATGGGACCCATATCCCCAGATTTATCAGGATATATTTTCT
This sequence comes from Elusimicrobia bacterium RIFOXYA2_FULL_39_19, assembly GCA_001800285.1. Lineage (GTDB taxonomy): Bacteria > Elusimicrobiota > Endomicrobiia > CG1-02-37-114 > XYA2-FULL-39-19 > XYA2-FULL-39-19. Next base: position 25,729 of record MGVC01000046.1, read on the forward strand.
TTCCTGACATATACCACCAGTATGGAGGTTTATCCGCAGCGACAGACTATAAAGATTACTGACGAAATGCTTTTTTACAGCCCGTTAGTGATAGTGCTAAACCGCGGCAGGTTTGCAGGATTTACACCAAATGAAAGAGATTTGCTTAAGAAGTATATTAATGGCGGCGGTATTCTTTTTATAGAAGATTGTTCGGGAAACAAGTACAGCGATTTTGACAAAAAGATTCGCCGTGAACTGGAACTGATAATCCCGGAAAGAAGGCTTGCAAAAATACCCAAAGACCATGCGCTACTACGCTCATTTTATTTGTTACGAGGTATTGCTGGCAGGTATATTACCAATAACTACATTGAAGGAATAGATATTTCCGGAAGAACTGCAGTAATTTATTCACAAAATGATGTATTTGGCGCCTGGGTAAGAGACCGTTACGGTAATTATTTCCTTGAGTGTGTGCCCGGCGGGGAAAGTCAGCGTTTTGAAGCACAAAAACTGACTATAAATATTTTTCTTTACTCAGGTACAGGTACCTATAAAAACGATTTTATTCATAAAAAATTCATAGAAGAAAAACTTAAAAGATGATTTTCAAAAATCCAGGCATAATTATTATATTTTTGTTTCTGGCAGTTTTAGGACTGACAGGCCTGCTGTACTACAAGAAAAAACTGCCGTCAAAATATGTGCTGATTACACTGAGGCTGCTTTCTTTATGCGTATTATTATTGCTTATTTTGCAGCCGGTCTATGTGGTTTATGAAAAGAAATCAAGGCCGAAGCTGGCAGTGCTGGTTGATACATCAAAAAGCATAAACTATGCAGGCAGGCTTACAGCATTTAAAAAGTTCTTTTCCGCTAACACAGCAGACATTAATACTTATTTTAGTCCTGAATACTACCAGTTTTCAAATTCTCTAACTACGCTAAAAGAAAATGAAATAAAAAACCTTAAAGCCGAAGGTATGGCTACGGCTATTATACCCGCACTTGAACAGTTAAGTGTTTCAAAAAATTACGATGCCGTACTGTTGGTTTCAGATGGAAATGATAATTCAAAGAAAACACTGGCCTCTATAGAAAGTATTATAGACATTCCTGTATTTGCCTGTTATCCTCTGGAAAAGACTGCCCCGCTGGATGCTTCTGTCATAGATATAAAATGCAGTGATTTTGTATTTAAAAATGTACCTCTGGATATTACTGTAGGGTTTTACTGTACCGGTTATACAGGAAAGGAAGCTGTAATATATCTGAAAAAAGGAAAAGAAATACTGGCTTCAAGGAAAAAGTACGTAGAAGGCAACTATCAGGAGGTAAGTTTTAACTTTACTTCTTCAAAAACAGGGATGGAAACCTATACAGTCGAAATCGAACCGCTGCCCGGTGAAACAGTGCTTGCTAACAACACGCGGGATTTTAATATTGAAACCATCCGCGAAAAAATACGTGTGCTCTACATCAGCGGCAGGCCCAGCGCTGAATATTATTATTTAAGGCATCTTATAAAATCAAATCCGTCTTTTGAATTGGTATCTTTTGTGATTTTAAGAAATCCGGAAGATGTGGCCGTAGTTCCGGATGAACAGCTTTCCCTTATACCGTTTCCGGAAAGGGAAATCTTTACCCGGGACCTGTATGACTATGATATTCTGATAATGGAAAACTTTAAGGCATCAAAGTTTTATATCTATGATGAATATTTAAATAACGTGAAACGCTTTGTAAAAGAAAAAGCGGGTGCTTTTCTCATGATTGGCGGAGAAAATGCATTCGGTCTGGGAGATTACCGTAGTTCAGTGTTGGCTGATATATTGCCAGTACAGATGGAAGGCCCTGAAGAACTTTATGAACAAGGCCGGTTTAAGCTAAAACTTGTAAATTACACGCATCCGATAGTCTTTCTGTCAGATGAACAAACAGAAACAGAAAAATTATGGCAGCGACTGCCCGAAGTAGACGGTTGCCAGAGATTGCGGCCCAAACCCGGGGCCTTAGTACTGGCCGAAAACCCGTATTTAAAAATAAATGGTGTCAGCGTGCCGGTAATAGCTGTGCAGGAAGTTGGCAAAGGCCGTACTATGGCAGTAGGGATAAATACCTCATGGCGCTGGTTTCTTGGAATGGCAAAAGAACCCAGGACAGGCAGCGAATATGCAAAATTCTGGGAAAACTCACTTTACTGGTTAAGCGGCAGTGAAAAAACCAAAGAATTCAGAGTATCAGTAATCCAGCAAAAGTATACGCAAAATGATGAAGTAAAATTTAAGGTGGTAGCCTTAAGCGATAAATTGAAAAAAATAAAACCGCTTGTTACCGTTACAGATCCGCTTTCAAAAATGATACAGATTGAAAACCTTACAGCAATTCCTGAAGGCTGGCTGGGTAAATTTAAAGGCGTTATAACGGGAAAATACGAAATAAAAGCGCAGATAAAAGAACCCGCAGCGGCAGCAGGAGGCAGTAAATATATGCAGGATAACAGAAGCGTAGTAGTGGCCAATGAAAGCACTACTGAAGAATTTGACCTGCAAGTAAATGAAAAGTTTATGAACGACCTTGCTGCTTTTACAAATGTCGACGCTCAATATATAGATAATTATTCCGCAAAAGCTATGAGGCTCAAACTTAAAAATGAAGCCAGGCCGGCAGTAAAAAAAGAGGTTTCTCTATCTTTGTTCCCCGGATTTTATTTTGCTATATTTTTATTGCTGATGCTGGAGTGGATTATCAGAAGAATAAAAGGAATGATGTAATCCAGCGATTAAATTAAGTCCCGAATTCAGTCAAATAGCGATGAAGCGATAATGTAAAAACAATCTGAAACTCAAAAATAATAAAGCAGACCATTAAAATATAACAATTATAAAGTGAGTATTATGCCTATTGTGGTTTTATTAATGTCTTTTGCGGTTTATCTGTTTACTCTAAGCCCTTCAATAGCTGTAGGAGACTCAGGAGAGTTTTGTGCCAGCGCGCAGATTTTAGGCCTGCCGCACAGTCCCGGGTATCCGCTTTACTGCCTGCTGGGAAAAATACTTATAAACATTGTTCCTTTAGGAAGCCTTGCCTTCCGTGTAAACCTGCAAAGCGCGTTTTTTAGCGCTTTAACGGTAATGCTGATGTATTTTCTGCTTTTAAAAATCACCCAAAATAAACCTGTTTCTGTCATAACGGCCCTGCTTTTTGCTTTCAGTAAAGCATTCTGGCAAAGCGCAGTTCAAAGTGAAGTGTTTGCCCTTAATACTTTTTTTGTAATAATTCTGCTTTATCTGCTTTACCTTTCAATTACAGATGACAAATATTTACTGCTTTCTGCGTTTTTGTTTGGACTGGGTATGGGAAATCATCATACTCTTATATTTATAACTCCCGTTTTCCTGCTGGTTTTATTTAAAAGATTCAAATTCAAAATATCTAAGTATCCTGTTATTCAAATCACACTTCTTTTCATTCTTGGATTTACCATTTATGCTTATTTGCCCATACGTACTCTTAAAAACCCGTCGTTTGACTGGGGAAACCCGGAAAATATTAATAATTTTTTACGAGTAATATCCAGAAAAGATTACGGCAGTTTTTCTTTGACAGTCGGGGAAAAACAGGGGTTGGATTTTATTACCGCACTAAAACAGGTAAAAAGATATGCTCTTACGCTTTCCGGCCAATTAGGCATTCTAACAGTATTTGCCGGGTTTGCCGGCTGGCTGATGTTTATAAAAAAAGAAAAGTATTACGGTTTTGCAAACCTTATAGTTTTTCTTGGTGCGGGGATAGGGTTTATTCTGCTTGCAAATCTGCCTTTTGATGCGCTTTCCGAAGGAATATTTGAACGTTTCTATGTTTTGCCTGCTGTGCCGTTTATATTATCCGTAGGTTTTCTGGCTGATTATGTTTATAAAAAGAATAAAATATTTATTTTGTTTTTTGCCGTAATTGCGGTATTTGTGTTTGTAAGCAACATAACACGTTGTAACTGGCGAAACTACTATTTAGAACATGATTATGCAAAAAATATATTAAAGACACTTAAGCCAAACAGTGTATTTTTCATGGATGGCGGTGATGATACTTTCTATGGAATGGGTTATATGTGCTTTGCTTTAAATAAGAGGCCGGATATAGAGCTGCATGACAGGGGTGGGGTGGTTTTCAAAAGCGCTTACGGCGCTGATTTTAGAAGTTTGAGTTCTCAGGAAAAAGAAACAAGAAGAAACCGTGCTGAATATATCTTATCTGAAACCAGGCCCCTGACCTACTCTACCTTTAATAAGGAAGTACTGCCAGGAAAAAAACTCTATTTAAACGGAATTTTATATGATACACAAAAACCGCTATTTGATTCATGGGCTTTATACTCTCTGCGAAGCGCCTATGTAACCTATCCGGATTACAGGTCCAGAGCGCTTGCGCCGGTTTATACCTTTGTTCACAGCGAGGCAGAATCTGACCCTTATATATGGCTTGATTATTCCGTAGCGCGCTTTAATGACTGCCTGTGGTTAAAATCCAACGTGTTAATGGTTTATATTTTTAAGGCTTATGATTATTTAGTAAAAAAAGATTATGATAAAGCAGAGCTTTACTATACCAAATCCCTTACTATAAACAGCAAGGATACAAATGCCCTGATAGGGTTAGGTGTAGTAGCGGAAAAGAAGAATGATAATCAAAAAGCCATACAGTGTTATCTGAAAGCCATAGCAATAAATCTCCGGTCAGTTGATGCCTATTATAACCTCGGCGCTGTTTATTGGAAAGAGGGAAACTGGGAAAAAGTGGCAGAGTATTTCAGTAAAACCCTTGAAATAAATCCGGACCATGCTCAGGCAAGGGCTTATCTGCCTAAAGTGCTGGAAAAGCTTAAACAAAACCAATAGATAAGATGGAAGTACTGATAAAAAATATTCTTATCAACCTATAAACTAAATGTTTTTAATAAAATGAAAAAAATCGTATATGCTTGCCTGATGTTTTTAATGGTTTTTGGGATTTATTTATATACCGTGTCTCCTGCCGTTACCAGCGATGATTCCGGCGAGCTTTCCGGTGTTTGCGCCACCTTGGGTATAGCCCATCCTTCCGGTTATCCAGTCTATTCACTTTTTGGAAAAATAATAAATGATGTTTTACCATTTGCAAACCATGCCTACCGCACAAACCTGGTAGCTGTACTTTTTGGCGCCTTAACTATAACCCTGGTTTTTCTTTTCATAATAGCTCTGGTACAAAACCCCACAACAATACAATTCTGTTTTGCGGCTATATTTTCTTTTATGCTGGCATTTTCCAGCCACTTTTGGTCCATGGCGGTAGTAACGGAAGTTTATACAATAAATTCATTCTTTGCCGTTTTGCTGATAATAATACTTTTGAATAAATCTTTAAAACCATTGATAAGAATGTATCTTGTTTCGTTTGTTTTTAGTTTTGCAATGGGAGACCATTATACATTAATACTATTCCTGCCGGGAATCTTGTGGTGGGCCTGGATAAACAGAAGAGAAATACCGTTTAATTATAAAACTTGCCTTGGCATAGCGGGTTTTATTCTACTTGGCGTATCAGTATATTTATTTATGCTTGTTCGCGCACAGCAAAACCCGGTATTTAGCTGGGAAGACCCCAAAACATTGGAAAGATTTTTGGGGCTTATTAAAAGGTCCAGATATAGCGGGCTTCTGATGATGACAAAACCTGTACCCGTTACGCTTTCATACCTGATAGGCCATGTAAAGCTTTTCATTTCAATTCTAAGAAGTGCTTTATCAGTATTCGGCCTATTGGCAGTTATGGTTTTTTGCTGTCTTGCTTTAATTTATAGGTTTAATGTATCTCTTGTTTTGTTTTTATTCGTTTTGTTTTCCGGTTACGGATTTTTTGCCTTAACCCGTGTAAACATAACACCTGAGATGAGAGACCTGCTTGAACGGTTTGTTTATCTGCCACTGGTGCCGTTATGTGTTTTAGCGGGGAATGGAATAATAGACTTTTCACAAAAAAACAAAAATCTTTCAAAAATATTACTGATACTTATTATTCTGCCTTTAATCCTGCTTGTAAAAAATTTCAATACCTTAAACCGAAGGAATGACTTTATTTTTTACGATTTCAGCCGGAATATCCTGAAAACCCTGCCAAAAGATTCAATTATGTTTACAGACCGGGCAGATGAAACGGATTTTATAATAGCCTACCTGACGCGCATTCACAAATTAAGAAGCGATATTGCCTATATAGATTGCAATGCGGGTGTATCAAAAAGCATCTATGGAGATAATTATTACACCATTTGGGGCCGGCCCCGCCTGGAAATCCGTTACAATGCAGAAACAAACATCATTGCAAACACAGACAGGCAGGTGTTTTACTCTACCGTGCTGCCAAATCAGGATTATGTAATAAACATACCGCGTTTCAGGTACGGCCTGCTGTATAAAGTAAGAAAAAGCCCGAATGATAACCTTTCATATTTCCCGTGGCAGGAACTTTATGCTTTACGCCTGCCGTTAAAACAGGACATGAGAAGCAATTTCCTTTTTTACAGCCATTTTGAAACATTGGGGGATTACTTTCTTGATGCAAACAGGGTAATTGAGGCACGGAAGCAGTTTGAGCTGTTAGGCCTAATCACACATAACAACATAAAACTTTCCACTATACCCTGGTGGTACTTTAACAAAGGAAACTATGCCAAGGCTTTGGAAGAATACCTGAAACTTCTGGAACTAAAACCGGACTGGCCGGAAGTTATGGTAAATTTAGGCGTGGTTTATGAAAAAGTAAACAAAATTGAACAGGCAGAAAAAATGTACCTGAGGGCTGTGGAAAAAGACCCGCAGTATTCGCAGGCTTATTATGACCTGGCGGTTTTATACTGGCGCAAAAATGACTGGAAAAAAGTAACCTATTACTTTACAAAAGTCCTTGAACTAAACCCGAACCATTCTGACGCCAAAAAGTTTCTTGCCATGGCGCAGGCAAACACCCAACGCTAAAATGCTGAGCTCTAACCACAAGGGGCCAAACAAAAAATCCCGTAAGTCGTAAGTAGTTATTAACAATGGTATCGGAATAAAACCACAAAAACTCTCTAAAAAGATATAAATAAATTAGAACGGTTTGCTATGATAGAAAAAACAGCCCAGGGCTATCGGGCCAAAACCAAAAAGATGTTAGCCCTGTTTCCTAAAGTGATTAAGTGATACCATTTGCCCCGCCCATCCCAAAGAGGTATAATTTACTTAAAGAATTAATGAATAAGGATGTGAAATAAAACTATGACAAATAAAAAACAATTATCAGAAAGAGACATTTGTACAAAGTTTATCCTTCCTGCCCTTGTTAAGGCCGGTTGGGATGTGGAAAAACAAATCAGAGAAGAAGTTTTCTTCACTGATGGCCGTATTTTTGTTAAAGGCAATAAGACTGCCCGCGGAGAACGTAAACGTGCAGATTTTATTCTCTATTTAAAGCCCAATATCCCTATTGCCATCATTGAAGCCAAAGATAATAATCATTCCATAGGTGCAGGTATGCAGCAGGCATTAGCTTATGCGGAAATACTTGATATACCTGTTGCTTTCAGCTCAAATGGCGACGGTTTTGTAATGCATGACCAATCAGGTTTTTCGCAGCAAACGGAACAAAATCTTTCCTTAAAAAACTTTCCTTCACCTGCAAAACTCTGGCAAATTTACAAAAAATACAAGAAAATTGATACCCCTAAGCAGGAAGAAATCGCTTCTTTTGATTATTTCTTTGACGGCTCAGGCCGCGCGCCCAGATATTACCAACAGATTGCAATCAATCGTACAGTTGAAGCTATAGGTAAAGGCCAAAATAGGGTACTTCTTGTAATGGCTACTGGTACCGGAAAAACCTATACTGCTTTTCAGATTATCTACCGCCTTTGGAAAAACGGAATAAAGAAACGAATTCTCTTCTTAGCTGACCGTAATATATTGATTGACCAAACAAAACGTAACGATTTCAAGCACTTCAAAGATAAAATGACAATTATAAAAAAGAAAATCATTGATAAGGCTTTTGAAGTTTATCTGGCGCTTTACCAGGGCCTGACAAACTATAATGAAGACAAAGATGCTTATAAACAATTCAGCCGTGATTTCTTTGATCTTGTAATAATAGATGAGTGCCACAGGGGCAGCGCTCCAGCCGATAGCGCCTGGAGGGAAATACTTGAATACTTTAGCTCAGCCACGCAAATTGGTTTGACTGCAACGCCCAGGGAAACTGAAGAAATATCAAATACGGATTATTTTGGAAAACCCATCTACACTTACTCACTAAAACAAGGTATTGAAGACGGCTTTTTAGCACCTTATCAGGTTATTCGTATTGGCATAGATGTTGACTTGGAAGGCTGGCGCCCGGAAGCCGGGAAAACAGATAAATACGGTAAAGATGTTGATGATAGAATTTATAATGGCAAAGATTTTGACAAAAACCTGGTTATTGATGAACGAACAAAGCTTGTAGCAAAAAGAGTTTCAGAATATTTGAAGAAAACAAACCGTTTTGATAAAACAATAATTTTTTGCGTAGACATTGAACATGCAGAGCGTATGAGGCAGGCAATTGTTAATGAAAATACTGATTTAGTAGCGCAAAACAGAAAATATGTTATGCGTATTACTGGCGATGATGATGAAGGCAAAAGGGAAGTGGATAATTTTATTAATCCCGAAGAAAAATATCCGGTTATTGCCACAACTTCAAAGCTTATGACTACCGGTGTTGATGCACAAACCTGCAAACTAATTGTCCTGGATTCAAACATTAACTCTCCTACCGAATTTAAACAGATTATTGGGCGCGGCACCCGGATTAATGAAGAATATGGAAAAACATTTTTTACTATCATAGATTTTCGCAAAGTTACCAATCTTTTTGCAGACCCTGCTTTTGATGGCCCACCGCTAATGATAAAAGAAATTGGCATAACCGAACCCATAGATGATATTATTGACGATGAAGAAACACCTGTAGATGATTTACCAGAAGAAGTAGGTGAGCTGCCTCCTCCAACGCTGATTGATGGCGGCCCTATTACTGAAAATCATAAAGAAAAGATTTTCGTAAATGGCATAGATGTTTCAATATTGCACGAGCGGGTTCAGCATTTAGACGCCAATGGAAAACTTATTACTGAAAGGTTAATAGATTACACAAAAAAACAAATTCTCAAAGAATACAGGTCCCTTGGTGACTTCCTTGAAAAGTGGAATAGTGCAGAAAAAAAGAAAGCAATTATAAGTGAATTAGAAAATAATGGCGTTGTTCTTAAAAATCTGGTAGCCGATACTAAAATTGGCTTGGATGTTTTTGACCTGGTTTGCCATATTGCATGGGACATGCCATTATTATCAAGGAAAGAAAGAGCGGATAATGTTAAGAAACGCAATTATTTTACGAAATACGGCGAAAAAGCCCGTAAGGTTATTGAAGCTCTATTAGATAAATACTCTGATGACGGTATAGAAAACATTGAAAATTTATCAGTTTTAAGAATAAACCCATTCAAAAAATTGGGCACACCATCGGAAATATTAGAAATATTTGGCGGGAAAGAGGCATATTTGAATGTTATTAAAGAAATGGAAACCGCAATTTACAAGGTGGCTTAAATGAAAAATATCGGAAACATTATTAAAACTTTGCAGAACATTATGCGCAAAGATCCAGGCGTGTCCGGTGATGCCCAAAGGATAGAACAGTTAGGGTGGATGCTAAGCCTAAAAATTCTTGATGATAAAGATAAAGAGCTTGAGCTAATCAGCGATAAATATGTTTCCCCGATGCCAAAGAAATTACAGTGGCGCAACTGGGCTGGTGATGACGAAGGCACCACCGGAGATGCGCTTAAGAGTTTTGTTGATGACACATTGATTCCAAAACTGAGAGACCTTGATGTCAGCTCCGGTAATAAGCGTGTCCTTATTATTCGCGAGATATTTGACGGCACAAATAACTATATGAAGAACGGTACTATTATCCGCCAAGTTATTAATGAATTAAACCAGATTGATTTTAATAAGGCCGAAGACCGGCATTTGTTTGGTGATATTTATGAAACTATTCTTAGAGATTTGCAAAATGCCGGAAATTATGGAGAATTTTATACGCCCAGGGCGCTTACAGAATTTGTTACAGAGATGATTAACCCGCGCCTTGGGGAAAAGGTTTTGGACCCTGCCTGCGGCACAGGCGGTTTTTTAACCAGTGCCATAGAAAATATCCGCAAACAAGTAAAAGGCGTGGCTGACTTAAAAGAATTAGAAAAAACCATTCACGGGATGGAATTTAAGCCCCTGCCGTTTATGTTATGTGTTACGAATCTGATTTTACACGATATTGAAGTGCCCAATGTGGATTATACTGACAGTTTAAACCGCGAATATACTTCTATAGGGCAGAAAGACCGGGTAGATGTGATTCTTGCTAATCCGCCGTTTGGCGCTTCTGTTACTGATGGTGTTGAAACCAATTTTCCGCAGAATTATCGGACCACTGAAAGCGCTGACCTTTTCTTGATGCTTATGGTCCGCTATCTTAAAGATGATGGCAGGGCAGGGATTGTTCTGCCGGATGGTTCTCTTACCGGAGATGGGGTGAAACAGCGGGTCCGCCAGCATTTATTAGAGAATTGTAATCTCCACACCATCGTCCGCTTGCCAAATTCGGTGTTTCAGCCCTATGCCAGTGTTGCGACCAATCTGCTTTTCTTTGATAAAGGCAAACCTACTAAAGAAATTTGGTATTGGGAGCATAAACTGCCAGAAGGCGCAAAAGCTTACAACAAAACCAAACCAATTCAGAAAAGTGAATTTGACACTCTTAAAAAGTGGTGGAAGAAACGCAAAGAAAATGAGCAGGCCTGGAAAGTTTCAATTGATACGATTATTTCAAACGGCTACAACCTTGATATAAAAAACCCGCATACTCCTGAAGCAGAAAAGACCCATTCAAGCAAAGAACTGGTAAATATGCTTCATGATTCCTTCCGCAAAAGCGATGAACTACTTGAGAAACTAAAAGAGGAGATTAATTAATGAGTAAATTGAATAAAAATATAACAGGCAAAAATAGACTCAAGGACAATCACCTCTTTGACAGAGTGGTTTCCATTCTGGAAGAGGCGCGGTCAAATGTTGTCCGTTCCGTAAATAACAATATGGTCATGGCCTATTGGCTTATTGGACGGGAGATTGTGCGGGAAATCCAGGGCGGAGAAGAGAGGGCAAAATACGGGGAAAAGGTTATTGAACAATTATCCGCTCAACTGAAAGGAAAATATGGGCGGGGTTTTTCAATAAGCAATATTCGGTATTTCAGAACATTTTACACCGTCTATTCGGACAGAAAACCTGAAATTCACCAGATCGGATCTGGCGAATTGGCTAAATCAAATAAGGGTAAAATCCAAAATGCAGTTTTAAAAGATATGTCATTAGCAGTTATGACACCAAACGGTATTCGTGGTTTCTCGCCAAAATTAGGCTGGTCACATTATCAGGCGCTTATGACTGTTGAAAATCCTAATGAACGGTTGTTTTATGAAATTGAGGCAGAAAAGGAAAATTGGGATGTTGAACATTTAAAACATCAAATCTATACTTTTCTTTTTGCAAGGCTTTTAAAAAGTAAAAATAAGGACGGTGTGATGACATTATCCCGGGAAGGTCAAATAGTCAGAACTCCGGCAGATCTTATGAAAAATCCTTATATCCTTGATTTTCTGGATATTCCTGATTCAGATTGCCTGCATGAAACAAAGTTTGAAGAGGCTATAATATCTAATCTTCAATCTTTTCTTTTAGAATTGGGTAAAGGGTTCGCGTTTATAGGCCGGCAAAAACGTTTGCAGTATGACGAAGACTTTTATTATGTGGATTTGGTTTTCTATAACTGTATTCTTAAATGTTATTTATTGATTGACCTGAAGAGTGGCGAATTGACTCATCAGGATGTAGGACAGATGGATGGTTATGTGCGTATGTTTGACGGTAAATACATTACAGAAGGCGACAATCCAACAATTGGACTAATCCTTTGTGCGAAAAAAAGTGAGACTATTGCAAGATATTCAGTGCTTAAAGGAAGTAAACAAATATTCGCATCAAAATATATGTTGTATCTGCCTACGGAAGAAGAATTACAGCGTGAAATAGAGCGTGAAAGGCGGTTGGTTGAAGAAAGATTGTCAGATGGAAATAGAAAAGCCAGTAAGACTTGAAAAATAGGTTATTAGTGAAAAACTAAAGGCAGAATTGAAAAATGGTTGAATGGAAGAGAGTTAATATAACCTTTCCGACAGTTAAATTAGACCAGTTTATTGAACCGGTTAAGAAAACTATTGCTGAGACAAAGGGCGATGATTATTCTACTGTCTATGGTGTCACAAATACAGAAGGTATTACTGTAACTGGTAAAAAGACAAGCAAAGATATTAGTAAGTATATTGTAATTGATGAAGGGTGTTTTGCCTATAACCCCTATAGAATTAATGTTGGCTCGATTGGGTTTAATGATAAAGGACTAAAAGGTTGTGTTAGTTCGGCTTATGTCGTTTTTAAAACTCGAGCCGGTTTTAATCCAGAGTTTCTTTTTTTATATTTGAAAAGTGACTTTGGCAATCATTTGATCAACTGGTATGGAAATCGTGGAGGAGTTAGGAATGCACTTAGATATGATGACCTTTGCAAAATAGATGTCCCCAAAATAGATATTAATGAGCAAAGTATATTACTAAAGAAAATCAAACGAATAGAATCATCGGTTATAGAATTTAACTCTGGGATTGATTCGCAACTTGCCATATTGAAACAACTTCGTCAAGCGGTATTACAAGAAGCCATTGAAGGCAAGCTTACTTCCGATTGGCGAAAAGAACATTCTGAACTTATCAGCGGTGAAAACCATGCCTCAAAATTACTTGAAAAAATCAAATCTGAAAAAGAGAAATTGATCAAGGAAGGTAAAATCAGAAAAGATAAGCTCCTTTCGCCAATTGCCGATAACGAAAAGCCCTTTGATTTACCTAATGGGTGGGTGTGGGCAAGATTGGGGGATTTGGTTTCAATTCTAGGCGATGGGTTACATGGAACACCAAATTATACAAATAATGGAGAATACTTTTTTATAAATGGTAATAATCTAAACGAAGGCGAAATATTAATAAAAGATCACACTAAAAGAGTATCTTTAGATGAATATAATAGACACAAGAAAGAGTTAACAGATAAAACTGTTTTAGTTTCAATAAATGGAACATTAGGTAATGTTGCATTCTATAACAATGAAAAAATTATTTTAGGTAAAAGCGCTTGTTACTTTAATCTGTTGACGGGCACAAGTAAGCATTACATAAAGCAGATAATAAAAACAAAATACTTTATTATTTATGCTTCTGATAAAGCTAGCGAAACTACTATAAAAAATCTTTCGTTAAAAGGCATGAGAATGTTTTTGGTTCCTTTACCATCGATTGTTGAACAACAAATCATTATTGAGCGAGTAGATAAACTAATGGCTATGATAGACGAACTTGAAAAACAAGTCACTGACCGCAAATCTCGATCTGAAATGTTGATGCAGTCGGTTCTGCGAGAGGTATTTAGCAGATGAAAATAGAATCTGTAAGAATTGAAAATTTTAGATGTTTTAAGGATGAAACAATAATATTTAATGACTATACATGTTTAATAGGGACTAATGGCTCAGGAAAATCAACGGTTCTGAACGCATTAAATATATTCTTTAAGAATAATAAGGATAGCCAAACAGACCTAAATGTTTTATCTGCAGATGATTTTCATCATAAAAATGTAAAAGAACCTATAAAAATCACAATTACCTTCATTGATTTATCAGTTAAGGCAAAAGAAGAACTTTCTGATTATGTAAGAGACAATAAGTTAGTTGTTTCGGCTATTGCAGAATACGACCTTAAAAATGAAAAAGCAGAAGTTATACATTATGGAAGCAGGCTTGGTTTTGATGAATTTAGGAGATATTTTGCAATTGCTAAGAATGGAACAAAAGATGAATTAACAAAGATTTACAAAGAATTGAAAGACACATATCCTGATTTACCTAATGCCAAGACAAAAGATGCTATGGAAGAAGGACTAAGGGAATATGAAGCATTATACAAAGATAAATGTGTTCAAATTCTAAGCAGTGATCATTTCTATGGAATAAATAGTACAGGCAAATTGGCACATTTCATTCAATGGGTATGGGGCATCAGTTTCTGGATAGAGAAAAGATGGATTTCTTACTGCCAAAAGATAATCTTGAAAAAATCCGACCTTGGGTTTATAAAGCAAAATACTATATTGAATACAATAGATTACTAATAGGTACAAAGGAAATGCTGGAATACTATAAACCATGGGCAGAGGATATTTGTTCTAATTTCAAGGATAGCTTTGACATAGAGCTTATTTTAAAAAAGAAGAAAGAATTAGTTTATCAAAATAATTTACATTCTGAATTAAAAAAGCAAATTGAGACCAACAAGAACAATTAGGTGAGTTAAGGCAAATAATATTTCTGAAGTTGAGATGCTATCTGCAATATTTATGGCAGCCGAGGGGTAGCAGTTTTTAAGAGACCTTTGGGAAAGAAACAATAAGGGAGTGGGGGGTGGGGCGTAGTTGTTTAACTTGTTTAGAAATTATGAATTATATTAGCGAGGTATGTTGAAATGACAAAAGAGATTAAAAATATTCGCGCAGATTTTTTGAACCAGATAAAGACTATTATCTCCGAAGCGCAGCAAAATGCTTTACGGGCAGTTGATTTTCAGCGGGTCACAATGTACTGGAGCATTGGCAAAACCATCTTTGAAGAAGAACAGCAGGGCAAAGAGCGGGCTGAGTATGGCACCTATTTGATACAAGGTCTCTCAAAAGAGTTGGAACCGGAATACGGTACAAGCTTTTCGTCAAGACAGTTATATTTGAGTCTCCAATTTTTCAGGACTTATCCAATTGTGAACGCGCTGCGTTCACAATTGAACTGGACTCAATATCGCATGCTAATCAGAATTGAAGATGAGAGTAAAAGAGAATACTATATAGCCGAAGCAATCAAGAACAACTGGACAGCCCGTCAATTGGAACGGCAGATAAACAGCCAGTTGTATGAAAGGTTGTTATTAAGCAGCGATAAAGAACGGGTTTTAGCAGTGGCTCGCGGTGAACAACAGCCGGAAAAGCCGGCAGACATTATCAAAGATCCTATGTATTTGGAATTTTTAGGGCTCAAACGGGAAGCTGCCTACTACGAAAAAGATTTGGAACAGGCAATAATTACCCACTTACAAGAGTTTTTACTGGAGGCAGGCAACGGGTTTGCCTTTGTAGCCCGTCAGCAGAGAATTCATCTTGATGGCGACGATTTTTTTGCAGATCTGGTGTTTTATAACAGGCTTCTGCGTTGTTTTATAATTATTGAACTAAAAACCCATAAATTAACCCATCAGGATTTGGGACAGCTGCAAATGTATGTTAATTATTATGACCGCACCCAAAAACTGGAGGATGAAAATCCGACTATAGGCATTCTGCTTTCTGCCGATAAAAACAAAGCAGTAGTTAAATTTACCCTGCCTGTAGATAATAAAACAATTCTGGCAAGCCAATATAAGCTTTATCTCCCAAGTGAAGAGGTTCTTAAACAGGAGCTGGTTAAGGAATTGCATGAATATGAACAGAAGCCGGAATGAATCATTAGTTATAAAGTGCACGATTAGTTTTAAAGCAAAAAAATGGTTATATATAACTCAGATGGAACTTTCTAAATTGATTTGTAATTAGTAGAGATTTCAGGGACAACTGGGGCAATTTGAAAAAGGGGAAGGATACAAGCAGATGCCAGAAAACAATCAAAGTAATCAATTAAACACTAAAAAACCGGTGACAGCTGGGCAGGTGCGTGAGAAGTGTTCGGAATGGGCAGTCTTACCGGTTGCTGAGCAAGCTGGAAAAGCAGGGTGTTTTGAAACCTGTAGGCGCCGGCAGAAGCCGGATGTATGTGGA
>MGVC01000047.1 GCA_001800285.1 Elusimicrobia bacterium RIFOXYA2_FULL_39_19
ATTGGCGGTTCACCGTTTACTACTTACAACTTACCGCTTACCATTAGTACAGAAGGAATCCACACAATAGAATACTGCTCAACAGACAATATTGGGGATGTTGAAATCTTACAATCTCTAACAGTTTACGTAACAAATATAAGTGAATATGCGGCGTTTGCATTTGAAGAAATTAATTTTAGCGGCCAGGGTAAAATTTATGGTGATGTAAAAAGCAACGGGTCAATAAAACTTGATGGCCAGGCATTAATAGCTGGCAACGTTAGTGCACAAACAGTAACTGTTACAGGTCAAAGCCAAATAACAGGAACAATCACCCAAAATGCACCTGCAATAAACCCATATTTGATAGATTTATCTACAATTCAGGGTTATGTTTCACAAAACAACGATAATGCAAACATACCTTTAACTTCACAAGGCAACCAGGCAATAATAAACGGAGTTTTAAAATTATCAGGCAAGGATTCTATAACAATTACTACAGGTACATATTATTTATGCGGGATAGAACTATCAGGACAGTCAAAACTGTATTTCAAAGGTAAGATAGAGATATTTTGTACAGGGAAGATTTTTATATCCGGCCAGAGCGAGGTGTACAAAGAAGATTTTAATTCGTATAATTTGATAATCTATTCTAATAGTGTAGAACCTATACAGGTAAGCGGCCAAGGGGAAATGCTGGGAATAATATATGCGCCTTATAGTGATATATCAGTTGACGGCCAGGGAATAACAATAAGCAATGTGTTTGGTAAAACAATAAGTATAAATGGCCAGGCAAAAATAAAAGGAACCAGTTATAATGGTGAATTAGCAGTTTCTTCGGTAAAACCAAAAAAGGTAAACAAGGTTCAGGCTGATTCAACATTTAAATTAAAACAGGTTTATGTGTATCCAAATCCTGTTGAATATAGTAATCATCCTATTATCCACGTAGAATTAGGAATAGCGGATATAGTGGAGATAAGAATATATAATATGGCTGGTGAGTTAGTTAATAGTACACAATTAACTAACTATACGACAAAGAACAATGAATACTGTTACGAATATTCCTGGAATACAGCAGGAATGGCAAATGGTGTTTATGTGTGTCTTGTGAGAGCGCAGAAAGGTCATGAAACAATTAAGGTACTGAAAAAAGTGGCTGTTGTTAGATAAGTGCATGCGGAAATTATCAGCTAAATTAACTTCAGTCCTTACCTTTCGTTATACTAAAATCAATTACGCAACTTAAAAGTTGCGGCTACAAAAAAGGGGAAAATGGAAAACACAACTAAAAAGATTGCACCGATTACATTAGCAAAAGAAGCCGCCAGGTTGTTCTGGGGCAAAAAAGGCAAAAAAATAGTGGTACTAAACGTGCATAAACTTACCACCATTGCAGATTACATTGTCATAGGCACTGTAGAATCCAGCGTGCAGATGGCAACAGTGTATGACTTTATCGCTGCGCACTTTAAGCAGAAAGGCTGTTTCCAGATAGAACGCCAACAAACCAAGGTTGAGCAGTCGCCAAACTGGCGCATTATGGATTACGGCAGTGTAATTGTAAACATCATGACCCAGCCCACAAGAGAATTCTACTCACTGGAAAAAATATGGCACAAAGCACGCAAACTTACATTCAGGTAATAAAAGAGCAAATTGCTTCCCGGCTTGCACTTGAAAAAGGTTTTGAATTCACTCTGGAAGTTCCACCCGGAAATATCCACGCGGATTTATCTACCAATATTGCCTTAATACTTGCCAAAAAAAACAAAACCAACCCTAAAACCATAGCAGAAGAGCTTATTGCTAAACTGCAGGGCCTGCCCTATTTTGAAAAAATAGAGTTTTTAGCGCCCGGCTTTATAAACTTTCATTTCAAAATATCCGCTTTAAAAGACGAATTCAACAAAATCCTGACTCTTAAAGACAAATACCCGGAAATTAACCTTTCAGACAACAAACCCGTACTTATAGATTTCGTATCCAGCAACCCCACGGGCCCACTGCATATTGGCCACGGCAGGGGCGCGGTAATTGGCGACAGCCTGGCAAAAATTTATACCCAGCTGGGTTATAAAGTTTTAAAAGAATATTACATCAACGATGTGGGCACCCAAATAGACTTTCTGGCAGAATCCGTGCTGGTACAGGCAAAAATCCAAAAAAATGAAGATGTAAGTAGTTTTAACACCGAAAAACATTATAAAGGTTCTTATATAGCAGACGTAGCAAAAGCCTTGCTTGAAAAACATAACAACCAAATACCGGAAATCAGTGTTATCAAAGAATTTGCCGTTGACAAAATAATGGACCTGATCAAACAGGACCTGAAAGATTTTAACGTGGCCTTTGATTCTTTTATAAACGAATCCATGCTTCATAAAGACGGAACCGTAGCAAAAATAATAGACTCTCTTAACAAAAAAGATATGCTTTATGAAAAAGACGGCGCCCTCTGGTTTAAATCTGACGATATTGAAGATGAAAAAGACCGTGTTGTTAAAAGACAGGACGGCAAATATACCTATTTTGGCGCGGATATTGCCTACCACTGGTATAAATTCAACCGCGGTTATAAACGGCTCATAAACATCTGGGGCTGTGACCACCACGGCTACGTGCCCCGGGTAAAATCTGCGGTAAAGGCCCTGGGTGAAAACCCGGAGGATGTGGATGTCCTGCTTTACCAGCTGGTATCTTTGTCAAGAAATGGCGTGCGGATAAAAATGTCTACCAGGGCAGGGGAGTTTGTAACCTTAAAAGAAGTGGTAGATGAAATAGGCTCTGACGCCGCGCGGTATTTCATGTCCACCAAAACGCCGGGCACGCACCTGGAATTTGACCTGGAACTGGCAAAAAAGAAAGCTACGGAAAACCCGATATTTTATATCCAATACGCTCATACCAGATGCTCCGGCATAATCCGCGAAGCGCAGAAAACCGGGTATAACGTTAAAGATGAAATAACTGATATAGAACTTTTCAAAGAACCCATAGAACGCACTTTAATAAAAAAACTGCTTATGTACCCGGACACTATTAACCGGTGCATCATTATACTGTCACCGCACTATCTGGCAAACTATCTGCTGGATTTGGCAGGACTACTGCATAAGTATTATGATTCCTGCAGGGTTATCACAGATGATAAAGCCCTGTCCCAGGCGCGGTTAGACCTGGTAGGCGCCGTAAAACAGGTAATACATAACGGCCTTGCGCTGTTAAGCATATCCGCCCCGGAAAAGATGTGAAAAAACAGATGCAAATAAAGTGATTACGTGGTTAGTCGTTAGTGATTAGCAATAGATTTTTAATCAAAGGAAATGAAGTGTTTTTTAAAATACCAAAAAAAATATTTGTCACATTACTTCTGCTGGCGGCTGTTTTTATAACAGGCACCTTAGGCTATGTAATTATAGAAGGCTGGAAACCGTTTGATGCCCTGTACATGACCGTTATCACCCTGGCTACCGTAGGCTACGGTGAAACAAACCCGCTTTCTAACCACGGCAGATTATTTACAATATTTCTTATTATGGGCGGTATAGGCATACTTACCTATGCTTTTACTTCCATAATGTCTTTCATAATTGAAGGCGAACTAACCGGTATCATGAGGAGGCGTAAAATGGAAAAAGAAATCCAAAATTTAAGAAACCACTACATCATCTGCGCAGACAGCGAAACAGGGGAATACGCTATTGAAGAATTCCTGAAAACCAAACAGCAGGTGGTAGTAATCAGCTCATCAAAAACCCTTACAGAAAAATTGCAGGAAAATATGCTTACCATTTTCGGCAACCCGGGAGATGACAAAGTACTGCAGTCTGCCGGCATAGAGCACGCCAGGGGGCTGGTATCCATATTAAATGAAGATAAAGACAACCTGTTTGTAGTGCTTTCCGCCAAAGGGTTAAACCCGGGCTTAAAAATAGTTACCCAGGCCATTGAAAGAGAAAGCGCCAATAAATTAAAAAAAGCCGGCGCAGACGAAGTAGTATCTACAAACCTGATAGGCGGTATGAGAATTGCCTCTGTCACTCTGCGCCCTGCGGTAGTATCATTTCTTGACACTATGCTTTACCAGACAGTAAACGGTGAACCTCTGCGCGTAGAAGAGGGGATAATTACAGAAAGCTCGCACTTAAAAGGCAAACCCCTGTCAGAATGCAAAATATCAGAAAAAACCGGCCTGATTGTTATAGCCATCAAAGAAAAACTATCAGGAAAATTTGTATATAACCCGTCCCAGTCCCACAAGGTCCTGCCGGGAGACGCCATTATAGTTATCGGTACACCCAGCCAGGCAAAACAACTCCACACCCTCATAGAAACCGTGTAAAGGAACCCATTTTTATTAAATAACAATGAAAAAAAATATTTTTGCTTTACTATTTATAAGCATCGGTGTTTTAAACGCTCAGGAAAGCGGGGGACTTTCTTTTTCTACAGAAACAGTAACTACTTTCCAGGGAAATGAACCTCTAACAATCCAAAAAAGCAGTTATGACAAAGATATTCAGGGTCTTATTGAAGACCTAAAAAACAATAAGATAAATGCAAATATAGCAATTTACTACATAGAAAAAACCATTATTAAAGAAGGTCCCAAAGATGAATACCTGGAGCATTTACTCCAATCATTGAAAGATAACCTAAAAAAAGGAAAAAAAGAAGGTAAAATACGCAGGATAGAAAACAATTTAGTGGAAATAGATAAGGGCTCAATCCACAAAGTAAGAGAACGCGATATCTATAATGTTTTTGATAGTACTACAGGTAAATATAAAGGAAAATTAGAAGTAGACGCTATAGCAGATGCTGTTTCTATAGGCAGTACTTACAATAGAAATAAATACCAAATGAATAAGGATGATAAAATAAAGTATTACGGCCAAAGAAAAGTATTTGGATTAGGTGTGATAGGAGGTGGAACGGCCAACGAATTTCCATCTGCAACAAAACAACTAGATTTAGAAAAACATATTTGTATCAGGGGTGCAGGCCTATTGTGGGAATGGTCTTTTAAAAATGGATGGGGTGTTCAATGGTTATTAGGTTCATATGTTTACAAGACAGCAGTACCTAATAGAACTTTTATTATTTATCAAGACCCATATACAATTTTTAAAAAAAGAATTGACAATCAATATGAAATAGAATTGATGTCACCTGTTATTTTTAAGAAAAACTTCTTTTATCCTTCTACGGTTTCGCCTTATTTAGGTTTAGGAATCGGTTATTTAAGAAATCAATTTTACAATTATATATTTGAGGATTACTTTTATTATGATCAACCAAATTATTATCATCCTGGTCATATTGTTGATTCTTTCAGGAAGATTACAAATAATGATACAAAGGAAATTCAGTACCTATTACCATTCCCTGTTATAGGGATTGAATTCTTTTCAAGTCATTTAGTACATATCACATTTGATGCTAAGTATATTTATCCTTTAGTGCCATTAAGAGGCACAACAGAAGACCATTCTTGGAATGGGTGGATATTTTCAACTGGTATGACCACTAATTGGTAAGAGTTTTGATTCTATAGAAACAACGATGAATATCTCAAAAATAATTGACAACAACGGCTTAAATGAGTATAATTATTAAAATTTTACGGAGGTGGGAACATGTTTAAAAGAATGACAATTTTCACGTTTTTATTTTCAACAGTATTATCCGGAAACACCCTGTATTCACAGACCGCACCGGCAGTAAAACCCGCAACCCAGCCGGCAAAAGCAGTTACCCCGGCTATTACGGTAACCGCACCGGCAGAATCTATAAAGGCAGAAACCCCGGTTTCAGCTCAGCCGGCAGCAACCCCGGCAACTCAACCAACAGCAGTTAAAACAGCCCCGGTACAGGCAACCCCTGCTACCCCGGCCGCCGCACCTGCCCCGGTAGTTGACCAGTACCCCGCAAACATTGAAAAACTTAAAGATAAAGACCCTTCAGTAAGGCGCCAGGCCGTTATGAACCTGCAAAACATAAGGGACCAGCGCGCAGTACCGTCTCTTCTTGGTATGCTTAAAGACCCGGACACTTCCGTAAGAATGTTCACTTGTGACGCTCTTGGCAGTTTCAGGTCAAAAGAAGCCGTACCGGAAATCATAAAAGCCCTTTCAGAAGACAAAGAATCACAGGTAAGGCAGATGGCAGCCGTATCTTTAGGTTACCTCAATGACAAGACAGCCGTACCAGCACTTGTAAAAGGTTTAAAAGACCAGGTAGATGGGGTACGTTTTGCCTGCGCTCAGGCACTGGGCAGTTTAAGAGCCACAGAAGCCGTAAAAGACTTAGCCGGATACCTAAAAGATGCCAACCCGAATATGAAGCGCAGCGCTCTAAATGCACTGTATAATATAGGTGACAAATCAGTTGTTCCGCAGGTAAGGGAACTGCTTACAGATACAGACCTGACCGTTAAAGTAGAAGCTATCAAAATTCTTGCCGTTTTAGGCGATGCCGAAAGCGTGCCAAAAATTAAAGCATTACTTGAAGATAAGGACAAAAAGGTAGCTGTTTCTGCCGCCAAATCACTGGCGCTTTTAAATGACCAGTCAGGCATGAATGTGGCGATAAACCTTGTAAAAGATGCTGATTCTTCTATCCGTATGACAGCTGTAGAAACCCTGGGTTATATGACGGACAAGAAGGTTATACCTGTCCTAGAAAAGGCCTCCAGCGACACCGTACCCTTTGTAAGCCAAGCCGCAAAGACAGCATTGGACAGAATTAAGTCAAAAACTGCTTCAGAAGTTAAACCCAAAAAAAAGAAATAATATAAATGAACAAACTTAAAGTAAAACTTCATATTATCACCGCCCTGTTGCTCTTAATTACCCAGGGTTTACACGCAAGTTCCGTAAGATTAGTTGATACCCCAACGGCTAATATCATCGATTATTACGCCATGGCCATAGATTTCAGGCTGTATAACAACGGCGGGGTAATATCCCAGCTGAATTTCGGGGTTTTCAGGAAACTCAATATAGGCTGTTCCTGGGATATAGACCGGCTAATAGGCACCCAGGATCCTCAACCCAGAATGCCTACTCTGAGCATTAAGTTCCGCATCTATGACGGTTCAAAGAATATGCCAGCTATAGCCTTTGGGTATGATGGCCAGGGCTATAATTACGATGAATCTTCAAGCACCTACCAAAGCAAAGAAAAAGGCGTTTATTTTGTCACAGACACAGAACTGCTGGCACAGAACCTTTTTATGCATCTAGGCATGAATATGAACTTTTCCAAAGAAAACAACAAAGATAAAACCAACGTTTTGGGTTTTATAGGTTTTGACTATACCTTAATGGATGATGAAACAAAAATAGCTACACTAATTATGGAGTACGACAACCTCTTCAAGTACATTGAAGATGCAAAACTCAACGGGGCTATCCGTATTTACCCTACGAATGACCTTACCATTGACTTTGCCTTCCGGGATATCGCCTCTCCAAGAAAGTTAAACACTGAAAGGTTTGCTCAGATAAACTATCAGACAAAATTCTAAAAACTATGGCAGATGAATTCAAAGGGCTTGAATTCGAGCGGCCCGTATTTGAGCTCGAAAAAAAGATTGCAGATTTAAGAAAAGCAGCGGGGGAACCGCATCCTCATGATGATGTGTCTCTTATTGACCTGGACAAGGAAATAATAAACCTTGAGCATAAATGCGCTGCTTTAAGGCAGGACATTTACTCAAACCTCAAGCCGCCGCAGCGGTTTCAGCTGGCACGCCACCCCAAAAGACCTTATAGCCTGGATTACATAGCCCACATTTTCACGGATTTCACAGAACTGCACGGCGACAGAAGTTTTGCAGATGACAAAGCTCTGGTTACCGGGTTTGGCATGCTTGATAACACCACTTTTATGATAATTGCCCAGCAAAAAGGCAGAACCCTTCAGGAAAGTATGGAAAGAAACTTTGGAATGATGCATCCTGAAGGTTACAGAAAAGCACTTAGAATGATGAAAATGGCAGAAAAATTCCACAAGCCGATAATAACTTTTATAGATACCATGGGCGCTTTTCCGGGACTGGGCGCAGAAGAAAGAGGCCAAGCGGAAGCCATAGCCAGAAACCTGCGTGAAATGTCTGCCCTGGAAGTACCGGTAATCTGCGTTGTGCTTGGCGAAGGCGGTTCCGGCGGCGCTTTAGGCATAGGTGTTGGCGATAAAATCCTTATGCTTGAAAACGCCTATTACTCCGTTATCACGCCGGAAGGCTGCGCGTCTATACTTTTCCACGATGCCGGCAAAGCTGCGGAAGCCGCAGAAGCCATGAAAATAACAGCAAATAATCTTTACGAATTTAAAGTAATAGATGAGATAATTCCGGAACCGCTTGGCGGGGCGCATAGAGACGTAAAAGAAACCGCAAACAACATAAAAACAGCTATCCTGAAACATTATGCCGGCTTAAGCAAAATGTCCGGCCCGCAAATACAGAAAGCCCGCTATAACAAATACCGCATTTTGGGCAATTTCGAAGAGTAATGATTTAACCATCATAACATACATAAAGGGAGGAAGTAAGATGAAAGAGTATCCAGACAAAAAAGCGCTTTTAGAAGGCATTAAAAGCACACTAACAGTAGCAAAGGACGGTTCATCAGTAACGATTATTGATGACAAAAAATTAAGAAGTTCCGTCATAGATGAACTGGTATGGAACGCGGTTTTCGGCACCGATGAAGTAAAAAATATGGCCAGGTTTGTTATCCGCCTTACGGCAAAGAAAACCGGCAACAGCCCTGCCTCTATTTATGAAATTTACCAGGCAAGAGGCGAAGGCAAAATCAAAGGGTTTACCGTGCCGGCTATCAATGTCCGCGGTTTAAGCTATGATTTCGCCAGAGCAATTTTCAGAGCCGCAAAAAAAGACAATGTTGGCCTTTTCTTATTTGAAATAGCCCGTTCAGAATCAGGCTATACGGATCAGAGGCCGTCAGAATTTTCCGCGGTTATGGTAGCTGCCGCTATAAAAGAAAATTATCCTCACCCGGTATTTATTCAGGGAGACCATTACCAGGTAAACGGGAAAAAATATAAAGAAGACGCCGCAAAAGAAATGAAAGGCGCAAAAGACCTGATTGCTGAATCTATTGAAGCGGGTTTTTATAACATAGACCTGGATACATCCACCCTGGTTGACCTTTCAAAAACCAGCCACGATGACCAGCAGAAACTTAACTATGAAATAGCCGCAGAACTTACAAAATTTGCCAGAAGCGTACAGCCAAAAGGCGTAACCGTGATGCTTGGCGGAGAAATAGGTGAAATCGGCGGAACCAATTCAAACGAAGAAGAAATGAGAGCTTATTTAGGCGGTTACCTTAAAACCATCGGCTCAATTCCCGGAATTTCAAAAATAGCAGTCCAGACCGGTACAACCCACGGCGGAGTACCTTTACCGGACGGCACAATTGCCAAAGTTAAACTGGATTTTGACGTCCTTGAAAAACTGGGCCAGATAGCCAGAAAAGATTATAAGATTTCAGGCTGTGTACAGCACGGCGCCTCAACCCTGCCGGCTGACCTGTTTGACAGATTTGCAAAAGTAGAAACCTCAGAAATCCACCTGGCAACCGAATTCCAGAACATGATTTTTGACCATCCTGCTTTCCCGGAAAGCTTAAGAAAAGAAATCAATGAATGGTGCAAAAAGAACTGCGCTTCTGAAAAGAAGGAAACAGACACCGAACAGCAGTTTATTTATAAAGCCCGCAAAAAAGCCAATGGCCCGTTTAAAAAAGCCATGTGGTCTCTTTCTGAAGATGTAAGAGCTAAAATTTCTAAAGCTCTTGAAGACAAACTTACGTTCCTTTTCAATATTCTTAACGTAAAAAACTCCGCTGAAATAGTGAAACAATACGTTAAAGTGGCGGATGTACCGGTAAAACTTCCATCAGCTGCAGGCGCTTCAGAAGAGTTTGAAGGCGCAGACTAACACAAAACCAACAAAAAAACCCGTCCCGTATTGCGGGCGGGTTTTTTTTTGAATTTCCAAGAGAGTTCACCATGATATACAAAGGGCTCGTAGAACGCTACAAAGCTTACTTACCCGTAACGGATAAAACACCCGTCATTACGCTTTATGAAGGCAATACCCCGCTATTGCGCGCAAAAAACCTTGAAAAACACTTAAAAACAGACTTCAAAATATTCCTTAAATGCGAAGGCTTCAACCCCACGGGTTCTTTTAAAGACCGCGGTATGACTATGGCCATATCCAAGGCCGTGGAAGAAGGGTCAGACACGGTTATATGCGCATCTACCGGCAACACCTCTGCCAGCGCGGCCGCTTACTCGGCGCGTGCCGGAATAAAATGTATTGTATTAATACCGGAAGGCTCTATCGCGCTGGGCAAACTGTCGCAGGCAATGATGCATAACGCCAAAGTTATTGCTGTGCGCGGCAACTTTGACGAAGCGCTTACCATCGTGAGGGAAATTAGCCAGAAATATCCTATTACGCTTGTAAATTCGGTAAATCCTTACAGAATTGAAGGCCAGAAAACAGCTTCATTTGAAATCATAGACTTCTTGGGTTATGTGCCGGATTACCACTTTATTCCGGTAGGAAATGCGGGAAACATTACCGCTTACTGGAAAGGGTATAAAGAATATATCCAATCTCCAATCTCAAATCTCAAATCTCTTGCCCCGGCTGATGCCGCAAGACGGGTTAATTCTTCTCTTCCCAAAATGATGGGCTTCCAGGCAAAAGGCTCAGCACCCATTGTAAACGGCAAACCCGTAAAACACCCGAAAACCCTGGCTACCGCCATTAAAATAGGAAACCCCGCCAGCTGGAAACAGGCGGAAGCCGCCAGAGATGAATCCGGCGGAGTAATTGACTGCGTAACTGATACGGAAATAGTGAATGCTTATAAACTACTGGCTTCGCTTGAAGGGGTATTTGTAGAACCTGCCAGTGCGGCTTCTTTAGCGGGAATGATTAAATATAAACAATCCGGAAAACTTACCAATACCAAAAACAAAACTGCGGTTTTCACACTTACCGGCCACGGCCTTAAAGACCCGGACCGGGCTATTAAATCCATAAAAAAACCTGTAGTTGTTGCCGCTGAATTTAAAAAAGTCCTGAAAATAATAGGATGCTAAACCAATACCACCACATCGGAGGAAACAAATGAGCGAAACCAGCCCGGAAACAAAACAGATTCAGATTGAAGTAGATGAACAAACATCCCAGGGTGTGTACTGCAACCTGGCCATGATAGGCCATTCAGAAACAGAATTTGTATTTGATTTTATTTTTGTTCAGCCCCAGGCACCAAAAGGCAAAGTCAGGTCCAGGGTAATCACTTCTCCGGCCCACGTAAAAAGATTGCTTATGGCAATAAATGAAAACATAAAAAAATATGAAGAACGCTTCGGTGAAATAAAAACCGTTCAACAACCTGCAGAAGAAAAAAAAGTAGGATTCTACCACTAAATCCATGCGCACAGAACTGCTTTGTATCGGCACAGAACTGCTTTACGGCAAAATCAATACCCACATTGCTTACATTGGGAGTCATTTAAGCAGTATCGGCCTGCCTCTTACCTCAGCCATCACCGTTTCCGACGAATTAGACGAAATGAAAAACGTATTTAAAGAGTCCATTGACCGCTCTGATATAATTTTTATTACAGGCGGCATTGGCCCTACCTTTGATGATTTAACCAGGGAAGCCACGGCTTTTGCACTGAATAAAAAACTTGTTTTCAGCGCCGAAATTCTGGAACAGATAAATAACTTTTTCAAAACAAGAAACGTAAAAATATCTCCTAAGGGCAACGAAAGACAGGCGTATTTAATAGAAAATGCCGTACCCATTTTTAATAAAATCGGCACAGCTCCGGGCCAGATTATTGAGCACAAAGAAAAGCTGATAATTATTTTACCCGGTCCTCCGACAGAAATGCACGCCATGTTTGAAGAATCCGTGCTTTCGCTTTTAAAAAAGAAATATGTCCATGCCATTACCAGGTCAAAAACCCTGCACATTTACGGTTTATCAGAATCCAAAGTAAATGAAATGATTTTGCCTATTGTTGAAACCGAAAGGCGCCTTGAAGGCGGGTCTGTTTCATTCACCATTCTTGCGCATTTGCAGATAGTAGATATTAAAATTACGGCTACCGGTACCAACGAACTTATTATTGATGAATTAATTCATAATATTAAAGCGGAATTTTATCAACTGTTAAAGAAAAACATCTTTTCAGAAGACCATAAAACGCTCGAAGGCGTAACCGCAGAACTATTCATGAAAAAGAAAAAAACCCTTTCAACGGCAGAATCCTGCACGGGCGGGCTGATTTCCAACCGCATAACAAACCTAGCAGGCAGTTCACTGTTTTTCAAAGGCGGGGTAGTGGCCTACTCCAACGACCTGAAAACAGGAATTTTAAAAGTAAAGCAGAAAACCCTGAATGATTTCGGCGCCGTTTCTGAACAAACCGTCCTTGAAATGGCTGAAGGTATAAAAACCATAAGTGAAAGCGATTATGCCGTGGCGGTAAGCGGTATCACAGGCCCGGCAGGCGGCTCAAAAGAGAAACCCATTGGAACGGTCTGTTTCGGGCTTATCACACCGAAGGGAAACAAACTGTTCACAGAACACTTCTATGGCTCCCGCACTGAAATCAAAGAAAAAGCCGCCAACTTCATTTTTAACCTGATTAGGCTGGAACTTTCAAAATAACCCTCATTTTTTGTTTTTACAAATCCGTTAAATTCCCGGCCTCTATACTATTTTAATAATTAATTTTATATAATGCATTCATGCGTATATTTACCGCTGTTGATATATCCGGCCCCGTAAAAGAAACAATCCTTAACATTCAAAATGAACTAAAAAACCAGCTGCCCTGCGTTAAATGGGTTGAAAAAGACAACCTGCATATAACCCTTAAGTTTATAGGCGACATTGAAGATAACGGCCTGGAAGGCATAAAAACAGCTATTTCCGGTATTGCCGGCAATTTCTCAAGTTTCAGCATACATTTAACTGACATTGGCCTTTTTCCAAATGTAAAATTCCCGAAAATTATATCCGCAAAAATTGAAAAGGGAAACGACCACCTGAAAGAAATTTCCGGTGCGCTTAATACCGGGCTTGCCCCGTTGGGCGTAGAAGCCGAAAAAAGAGATTTTGCCGCACACCTGACCGTTGCCAGAATTAAAGACCCGCAGAAAAACAAGGATATGCTGGACTTGGTAACGCAAAAAAAACTGAATATTAATTGCAGCACTAAAATCAACGCAATTATGCTTATTCAGAGTAAAATTACTCCAACCGGCCCTATATACACTTTGCTGGAAAATTTCAACCTATGCAAATAAACTTAAAAACTCCGCTTTTACTCTGGCATAACTTTAAACTTTATTTAAAACGCTTCGGCAAAACCGGCCCGGAGACACTCAAGACAGACAGCACTAATTCATCGTCATATATGGCAGGTATCCACATTGCCTTTGATAAATGGGAAAAAAAGGCCCTGGGGTGGGTGCCGTTAAAGAGTTTTAAAATCTACCGGTACCAGGCAATACTGATTATTCTCGTTGTGCTAATTACAGGAACCGTGAGAATAATATCAACCGAAACAGACCGTAAAAATGCGCCCGTACAAAAATATGCTTACTCCATAGCCTTAACTTTTGATGACGGGCCCTACCCTGAATATACCCAGAAGCTTCTAAACATTCTTGAAAACGAAAATGTAAAAGCCACTTTTTTTGTCATAGGCAGGCATTCAAAAAAGAATCCCCTGCTGATGCAGCTGATAGCTTCAAGGGGCCATGAATTCGGCGGACACACATACAATCACCAGAATATAAATAAAATTTCAAAACAAAAACTGCTTGCAGAAATGCAGGACACGCAAAACATTATTGAACAAACCACCGGAAAAAAAACCAGCCTTTTCCGGCCACCGGGAGGAAAGTACAACAAGAAATCGCTTAATTTTATTTCTGAAGCAGGTTATACTACGGTACTCTGGTCAATTTTACCCAAGGACTGTGAAATATCAACAACAAAAGAAGACCTGATTGCAACAGTACTGAAAAACCCGAAAAACAATGACATTATTCTGCTTCATATAGGAACCAGGGTGACACTGGAAGCTTTGCCGGAAATTATTTGTTCTTTGCGCCTTAAAGGCTTCAAATTTGTTACTATTTCCGAGCTTATGGACGGTATATCTGCACAAGCGAAAGAAAACCGTTATGTCTACCTGAAAAAAACCTGATATTATTATGCGCATTCTTGCTATAGATTACGGTGAAAGAAGAATAGGCCTGGCAGTAAGCGACCCGCTGGGAATGACAGCCCAGCCTTTTGAAACCCTTATAAAAGACGGCGGTGAAATTAAAATAATTGCCGGCATAATAAAAGAAAAAGAAGTTACAAGAATAATAGTCGGGTTACCTGTTAACATGAATGATACCCAAAGCGAAATGACTAAGACTGTAATGGCCTTTGCTGAAACGCTGAAGACAATAACCACCGTACCCGTAGAGTTTGTAGATGAACGGTTAACTTCCATAGAAGCCAATGAAAGAGCAAGAGATATGCAGCTGAACCCCAAAAAAAGAAAAATGGTAATTGACCAGATAGCCGCAGCAATTATACTTGAAGATTATTTAAGAAAGGCAAAAACATGAAAAAAACAGCAATACAAATTGCTTTATTGGCATCAATGTTTCTGATTATTGGTTATTTCTTATTTAACAACACCCGTCCTGATAATGAAATAATCCTTACCATACCACCGGGAAGAACCGGCTCTGCAATAGCCTCAATACTTTATGAAAACAAACTAATTCTAAACAAAAAACTCTTCCTTTTTATGGCAGACTTATCTGGTTCTACCAAAAAATTTCAGACCGGAACCTACAAATTTAATTTAAAAAACAGTCTTTTTGAAATAATAAATATGTTAAAAAAAGGA
This sequence comes from Elusimicrobia bacterium RIFOXYA2_FULL_39_19, assembly GCA_001800285.1. GTDB lineage: Bacteria > Elusimicrobiota > Endomicrobiia > CG1-02-37-114 > XYA2-FULL-39-19 > XYA2-FULL-39-19. The sequence continues at coordinate 14,989 of MGVC01000047.1, forward strand.
AAAACCTATGCAATAAAAGTAACGATACCCGAAGGATTTACATCGGAACAGATTGCGGATATCCTTGCAGATAAAAACCTGGCAGACCGGACAACTCTTTTAAATATTGTTAACAAACAAAAACTTGAAGGTTACCTTTTCCCGGAAACTTATTATATACCCTACGGCGCCAGTGAAGAAAAAATAGTTTCTATGATGAAAAACGTTTTTGATAAAAACTATTCTTCTGAAATCAAAGAAGCGGCTTTAAAAAACAAAATGTCGGGCACCGCAGTAATCACACTGGCTTCAATAATTGAGAAAGAAGCAAAAACCGATGAAGAGAGGGGCATAATATCAGGAGTCTTTTATAACCGCCTTAAAAAGAGCTGGATGCTTGAATCCTGTGCTACGGTGCGTTATGCACTGAAAAAATATGATAAAAAAGTCATTTACAAAGACCTGAACGTAAAATCACCTTATAACACATACCGGCATCCGGGACTGCCTCCGGGCCCTATCTGCAACCCGGGACTGGCATCTATAAAAGCGGCAGTAAACCCTGCGCAAACCGACATGATGTTCTTTTTTGCAACCGGTGACGGTAATCATGAGTTTTCAAAATATTATAGGCAACACATAGAAAGACAGAAAAACGCAAAAACAAAAAAATAGTTATTTCTTAACTGTTATTACAATATCGTAAATACATTGGAAAATAAATGCTTCTGGCTGAAAATACTATAAACATTCTGCTCCAAGCCAATAGAACGCTTTCTTCAACGCTTAAAACAGAGGAAGTGCTTTCTAAAATAATGGAATATGCGCTGAAAATTGTTCCTGCGCAGGCGGCCTCAATTCTTCTCCTGGATGAAAAAACCAACAAACTTATTTTTGACGTTGTGCTTGGCGGGGGAAAAGTAAAACAACTTAAACAGATACAAATGGAAATAGGCGAAGGTATTGCCGGCTGGGTGGCTAAAGAACAAAAACCACTTATAGTAAACAACGTTGCCCAAGATAAACGCTGGGCCCGGCAGGTTGACCAGCTTTCTGAATTTGAAACAAAATCACTTATTGCTGTTCCTCTGCTTTTTAAAAACAAGCTCCTCGGAGTTATTGAGCTTATTAACAGAAATGACAGCTCGGATTTTACGCAAGAAGACTGTTCTATTCTTGAGGCTTTCAGCGCCCAGGCTGCTATATCTATAGAAACAGCGCGTTTATTTGCCGGGTTAAACACTGAAAAAGAAAAGTTTGAACTGATCTTTTCACAAATGACCGATGCCGCCATATTCACAGATCCAAATGGAAACATAATTTTCTGCAACCAGACCTGCAGCTGCGTTTTAGGGCAACCATGCGGAGATATTTTTTCCACATTCTCCGAATATATTTCAACCCCGCCACTTAAAGAAGCTTATACCTCTGCAGAAAACACCCTGAAAATTGATTTTGAAAATAAAAACCGCCAGCTGTTTTTTTCAGGCAAATTAAACAGAATATTTTCTAATGGCTCAGCTATCGGCTATATGCTGATTTTCAGGGATGTAACCGATGAAAAAAAGGAACAACTGCAGAAACGCAATTTTTTGTCGCTAATCTCGCATAAACTTAAAACCCCGCTGGTGCCTATTATCGGGTACAGTGAAATCCTGATGCAGAAATTTGAAAATGACCCGCAAAATAAACATTTTCTTGAAATTATCAATACCCAGGGCCAGCATCTTGACCTACTCGTGAATAAACTTCTGGATTTTACTATAATAGAGTCCGGGCAGCAAAAACTTGAAAAAGCACCCATGCGGTTTGATTCGGTGCTTAAAATGGCAATCTTTAAATTGCAGGACTACTTATTTAATAATAAAACAGTTCTGGTTATTAATCCGGGTATAGCAGATTCAGAAACTGTTCTTGCTGACGTATCATTGATATCTGTTGTTGTTAAAAATCTTATTGAAAACGCCGTCAAATTTAATCCGAATACTGATAAAAACGTTCAAGTTTCGTTGTATGAAACGGAGGGAATGACCGGGCTTTGCATAAAGGATAACGGTCCCGGAATACCGCAGGAACAGCAAAACAAGCTTTTCCAGGGTTTTTATCAGGTTGAAGAATCTTTTACCGGACAAATAAAGGGCATGGGCATTGGATTGGCCACATGCAAGATTATTATAGAAACACATAAGGGAAAAATCGGCATAAATAAATCGGACAAAAACGGCAGTGAGTTCTATTTTGTACTGCCTAAACAAGCGGGGGATAGATGAACTCAAAAACAAATGTTATTGAATTGCTGGGCAAAGTACAACTGTTCTCCGGATTTAACACCACTGATCTGGAAAAAGTATCCAAAATCTCTAAAACAAAGTTCTTTCCGAAGAAGAAAAAGATTTTTACTGAAAACACGCCAGGGGATTCTCTTTACGTAGTTGCAGCCGGATGTATTAAGATTTTTGCCCAGACAAAAAATAGAAAGAAAGTTTTTGCCTATCTGGGGCCCGGTGAATTTTTTGGCGAACTGGCACTTATTAATGGCGAAAGAAAACGCTCCGCCTCAGCAGAAACCACTTCTGAAACAGAACTTCTGGTAATTCACCGGAAAGATTTCCAGCAAATTCTCCAGAAGGACCCTCGGCTGTCATTAAATCTGTTAAGCGTTATTGCCAAGCGCCTGCGTATGGCTGACCAGGAAATAGAACTCATTACTTTCCAGGATGTTTTCGGCAGAATAATAAAGATCATCTTAAATCTAAGCAAAAAATACGGCAAAAAAACTTCAGAAGGTATTAAAGTAGACCTGCCGCTGGATCATACGGACATTGCAGAACTTGCGGGAACAGTCAGAGAAATGGCTACCCGGGTCTGTATAAAACTTAAAAACTTAAACTGCATAGATTACGTTAGTAAACATATCATTATCAAAGATGAATCAAAACTTAAGGAAATGATTTCGGAATAAAAAAATGAAATCCAACTACCAGAAAATCCGCGGGACCTACGACATACTTCCAGATGAACTTTTTTATTATAACCTGGTTGAAAAAGCAGCCAGAGAAATAACCTCAAGACACAGTTTTAAGGAAATCCGTTTGCCTGCCTTTGAAGATGCCGGGCTTTTCATTCACGCCACCGGTGAAACCACTGACATAGTTGAAAAAGAAATGTACCTGCTGAAGGATAAAAAGGACAGGCAAATCGCCCTACGGCCGGAGGGAACACCCGGTGTAGTACGGGCCTTTCTTGAAAATGACCTGACTGCTTCATATCCGGTAGGCAAATTTTTCTATAGCGGAGCCATGTACAGGCATGAAAGACCTCAGGAAGGAAGGCGCAGGGAGTTTTTCCAGTTCGGCTGTGAATTTTTCTCAAACCCTCACCCTGTAGCCGATGCAGAGCTTATAACAATCATTGGAGAAATTTATGAGTTACTCGGCATAAACAACATAAATATCGAACTGAACTCTATAGGCTGCCCCGAATGCAGGCCTAAATACCGGCAGGACCTGCTGGCTTTTCTTGAAAATAACAAAGACATTTCCTGTGATGACTGTAAAATAAGAATGACCAAAAACCCGTTAAGGGCTGTAGACTGTAAAGTGGACCGCGAGAAATATATACAAAGAAATATTCCTGTCATGAGAACTTTTCTCTGTAACGACTGTACAAATCATTTCAATCAGGTTTTAGAATTACTCGAAAGTACACATATTAAATACTCTTTAAATCCTTACATTGTACGCGGACTGGATTACTATACCCGCACAGTATTTGAAGTAAAACACGCAAGCAGTGATGCCTTAGGCGCCGGCGGCCGCTACGACAATCTCATTGAACTTTTAGGCGGAGAGAAAACACCCGCCGTGGGTTTTGCCATAGGCATAGACCGCACAGCTTCCGCATTAAAGAACACCGGTGTAATTGAAAACAGCATTAAGCCTGTTTTTTTAATTGTCCAGCAGAATGACACTGTAATAAAACACAGCTATCTTTTACTTAAAAATCTTTTATCGCAAAATATCCCGGTTCAGGGGCCCTTTCCGGACAAAAGCTTTAAAGCTCAGATGAGAATGGCAAATTCTCTGGGAGTTAAATATACCTTGATTTTAGGTGAAGATGAACTGAAAGAGAATACAGTAGCCCTTAAAGACATGGAAAACAAAATACAGGAAAAAGTACCGGTTGTTCAGTTAATAGAAAAATTGAAAAAATAGCTACAAAAGGTTTTTTGCCCTATCTTGTGTTGACGACAGGGCAGATATTTAATATAATTAAAATGATTAAGTTAATAGCATATACTATTTTAGGGTTCATTTTAGTACTTCTGGTATCCATATTGTATATAAATCATCCAAAAGTAACTTTTTCTATAGAAAGTCTTGGGAAAGAATACCTTCCAAAGGACAAGGTTAGTTTTAGGGTTACTTTAATGAACAAGGGGAAAAAGAACAATTATTTTTCAGTTATTTTGGATTCAAAAATTGAAAAATCTGCCCCTACCGTAATATATCTTCCTGTAGACATATCAAAAGAAATAACTTATTCACTAGATATTCCGCCCGATACGGCACCCGGGGATTATAAAATCAATGTTTCAATTATGTTGCCAAAGGATTATTCATTCCCGGTGAAAAAAATTGCATCAGACGCCATTTCCTTCACTTTGAAAGAGCCACCTCCGGCACCGGTGGTTAAAAAAGTTGAAGATTTAAGAGGAAACGTCAGTTTCACAAACGTTCCCGAACGTTTCACTTATAATACAGTCACAAATATCAACGCGGGACTCCAGAATACTTCAACAACAAACGGTACTTTCAAACTACTTTTAAATGTTTTAAACCCGGAAAGCAATGTCTGGGTTTCATCAGTATCCGTTAACCTTTCTGCGGGTGAAAAAAAGGAAATTCAGTTTCAGTACTCTGTCCCCGCAGAGTATTCTGACGGCGAATATCTGCTGACTCTTGAGTTATATGACCGGAAATTAGATAAGCTCCTTGCTTCGGATACAAGAATCCTGGGCTTAACAGATAATGCACCGAAAATTGAAATTAACACTATGTTTGATAAGGAACAGAAAAAAATAAACATTCTTTGCAAAGCAAAAGACGACAAAGCTATAAAGGATGTTTCTCTGCATATAAATGACCTGGCAAAAAAATATACTACATCCTATTCATTTGTAATTATCACCGGAAACAAACAAAACGGCGTCTGGGAAGCAGCGCTAAATCTTAATAAAAGAACCAATAAAACCGATTTCTATATTTCAGCAACAGATACAAAGGACCAGACAGCAAAAACAGAAACATTTAAGTTAACTTCATTTTCCGAATAATACCAAACCAAGGAGAAAAACATGAAAAAAAGCCATAATTTTATAGGATTAGCCGTTGGATTTTTATCTGTTTTGATAATCTTTATCATCTGGTGGTTTGGGCTGTTGCATACCTTTGAAAACAAATTCTATGATTTTAAATTCCGTTTAAGAGGGGACAAGCAGGCATCAAAAAAAGTTGTTATTGTCGGGCTTGATGAAGACTCGCTCCAGCGTTTTGGCAGATGGCCCTGGCCCAGATCCATTATGGCAAGAGGCATAAGGAACCTGAAAAAAGCGGGAGTAAAAGTAATAGGTACTGATATTATTTTCCCGGAACCAAGCAGGGACACAGCTCAGGATTTAGCATTTGCCAGCGCTCTGCGCTATGCCAAATGCGTAGTAGGGGCAACAAACTTTGAAATTCAGTATGAAAAAATAGCTGAAGTTGTTAACGACCAGCTGGAATACAGGGATGTAGAAAAAAGAATACTTCTTGACCCCATTCCTATGTTTAAAAAATCATTTGTCAGAATGGGCTACACTAACGCCTATCCCGGCGAAGACGGCATATTACGCACCGCCACACTAAGTGAAATTTATGAGGAAGAACTATTCTTTTCCTTTAATGCAACAGTTGCTGCGGTTTATCTCGGAATAAAACCTGAAGAATTAACCGTTCCGAGAACTATTTGGGTTAACTATCCGGGCCCTGAAAAATCCTATGCCTACTACTCATTTGCCCTTATCTATGACGACACTTTTCCCAAGGACTGGATTAAAGACAAGGCAGTGCTTATAGGCTCTACATCAACAGGCACCTTTGACCATTACCCGACACCTCTTTCAAACATGTATCCCGGGGTTGAATTTCACGCAGCCGTAATTGACAACATAATTGCAAAAAATTACATTCACGCAGTTCCTTATTTTGCCGTATTGCTGATAATGCTTTTTTTGACTTTCTTTATCAGCATTTTTACTATGCACGTAAAAACAACCAGCAGTGTTATTGTTTTCTTTTCTGTCTTGATAGGTTATTTTTTCCTTTCACTTATTCTTTTTGCAAAATTTGATATTCACCTGGATTTTCTTAAACCAGGGCTCGGCATGTTTTTAGGCTACATTGGCTCCATGGGCTACCGGTTCAGAACAGAAGAAAGGGAGAAAAAATGGATTAAGAAAACTTTTTCCAGTTATATGAGCCCGCAAGTCATTAAGGAACTTGCAGAAAACCCGGATAAACTTAAACTGGGTGGCGAAAAAAAGACCATGACAGTTTTCTTTTCCGACATCAGAGGATTTACCTCCATTTCAGAAAAATATCCGCCTGAAGAAGTAGTAAGCATATTAAACGAATACTTAAGTGCTATGACTGAAATAGTATTCAAGTATGAAGGTACCCTTGATAAATTTGTTGGCGACGAAATCATGGCCTTCTGGAATTCTCCGCTTCAGCAGGAAGACCATGCCATGCGCGCCCTGAACTGTTCTTTTGACATGATGGACAGGCTGGACCAGCTTCAGGAAAAATGGAAACAGGAAGGCAAACCAATTATTGATATTGGTATAGGACTTAACACCGGAGAAATGATTGTAGGAAACATGGGTTCTCACCAGAGAATGGACTATACTGTAATAGGCGATAATGTAAACCTGGGCGCAAGAATTGAAACTCTGACCAGGCAATATGACTCAAAAATCATAATTTCAGAATATACAATGACACACGTTAAAGACAAAATTGAAGCCGTCCATTTAGGGGAAGTTAAAGTTAAGGGAAAAAACAAACCCGTAAACGTGTATGGCGCATCCAGGAAAAAAACATAAAAAGGAAACATAATGATTATTTTTTGGCGCATTGTCCTGGCACATTTTTTAACTGATTTTACTTTGCAGACTAACAGGATTGCCGTCTGGAAAAGAAACAGCTATATGGGTGTGATAGTCCATTCAGCAACGTTTCCTCTACTTGCTTTTATATTCTGTATTTTCGATAAAAACTTAACCGGTATTAACTTCATAGAAAACATGACAAGCACCTGGTGGCTTTTGCCGGGCTGGGTCTGCATCCTGCTGATGTCTTTCATTCATTTTGCAGAGGATTCTTACAGAATCTGGAGCATAAAAGAAAGCGGTTCTCCGGATAACCTGATCTTCTTTTTGTGGGATCAGTTTATACACCTGGTAACCATTTTTGTCCTTTCTCCAATCAACAGTTCAATACTCATTCCTGAGAAATACGTAATTTTGCTGATATTAATTATCTTAATAACTCACTTTTCAACTATTTTCATTTATTATCTTGAGCAATTATTTTACGGCAAGGAAAACGTTGAGACACGTTTAAAAGGCAAATATGCAGCGATCGCTGAAAGACTGATTATTTTTGGGTGCTTTCTACTGCCTGGTCATTTTGTTTTTATAGGACTCGGGCTTTATGCCATTATAAGAATTTTCATCTATAAGCCTGCTTTTAAATTCAGTTATATCAACATAGCTTCCGGCACACTGCTGGCAATACTGCTAGGTTATTTATCCAGGGTAATACTCTATTGAAGAAAATATATATTCAGGGAATTGTCTACTTACTACTGCTTGCAAGTGTTTTATTTCTGCCTCATAAACCGGCCTACATTCAAGACATTACAAAAAATATACCAAGCACGGACTTCACTATAACTACTGAATGGTATCAGTTTCTGATTGAACCTTTCACGGGCATTCCGGACTATTTTCTTTCTTTCAGACAAGCGCAAAAACAAGCACTATCCTGGCTTTTCTGGCTTTTTATTTTCAGTATATTTTTCAGCATCATTTTGAAAAAAGAGAGAAATATAGTGAAAATTCTTTCACAATATTACTCTTTTCTTATCTGGTTTTTTATTACGATCACCTTCGTTTTGTTTTTTCCGCTGCCAAAATATTATATTTCACAAAATAACCAGAACTTTATATTAGTTGATTTTCATTCTCATACTTTTTTTTCACATGACGGCATTGTTACTCCCGAAGAATCGCAAAAATGGCACAGAATCCATAAATTTGACGCTTTTTATATAACCGATCATGACAGAAATTTCTACAGAAGAATTCAAAAAAAATTAGCAAATCACTTAATCCGGCCTATAATGCTTCCTGGCGAGGAATTGAGTGATACAACCGGAAGCCATTACCTTGCATTAGGTTTGGAAAGGTCTATTTTTGATCAGAAAAACCGCAATATCACTTTTTTTTCTTCAAAGATACATAAGAAAAACGGCGTTATTCTTGCAGCTCATTGGTGGCAGGAAAAAGCAATACCTCTGGCTTCTCTGCTAAAATCATCGATAGACGGTTTTGAAATATTCGGACATGAAAAAAAATATATTGATAATGAAACCCTATCAATTCTGATGTCTTTCTGCAGAGATAATAAACTGGCTGCAATAGCGGGAACTAACTGGCACGGATGGGGTACAAGAAATGACTTGTGGACCTATATAGCGGTAGACAAAAACATAAAAAAAACCAAGTCAAAATATTTAAATAAATTCATTGTTGAAACACTTTCAAGTCCTGATAGTTCAAAGATTTCAGGAGTCCTGACAATAACAAACAATCAAACTTACAGTCATTCAAGAATATTTTTTGAACCTTTCTATGGATTATATTATTATATTACTGGACAGACCACCCTTCAGCGTATATTTTTTGTTTTCTGGGTTATTCTTCTGACTTTACTTGTCAGTATTTTTCTTAAAAATAAAGAACTTAAAAGACATACCTATATTATTTTTGCCATTTTATTTTTCACTTTGTTTTTATCTTTTTTCTTCAAATGGCTGCACGTTTCAAGCCTCAATAAAACATTACTGGCACTTTCCGGTTTCTATCTGCTGCTTTCTGCCATGCTGGTAGGCAAGTCCTATTTTTTATCTTTAAGAAAATCGCCCAAATCAACCAGTAGCCAATAAAAATCCTCATTGATTTAACCCCTTATATTTAATATAATTTACACGATTAATAAATCCGTATCTCAAAAGGAATATCATGCTGATTTTTGTTTTATTTTTTGTGCTCTTAATAATATTTATATTCCTGTTTTTTTTCCTGTTTCATTTCCGCCTTTTTAACAAAATCAAAGCTCAGACCAGTCAACTGGAACAATCAAAAAGAAACATTGAACGCTACATTGCAACCATAAGCAATTTAAAAAATGCCTTATCGAACATACACAAATTTTCGCTAAATATTACTGGAATTCTCACAAAAGAAGATTTAGCCCAATTTGTGCTTAAAACTGCATGCGCGCTATATAAGGCTCATTGCGGATCCGTTCTGTTTATTGACGAAGAAACGCACAGGTTTGAAATTATAGCTAACGTTAATATTCCTGAGGAAACACTAAACTCAGCAAATTTTGAAATCGCTGGAACTATAGCCAGCCAAGCTGCCGCAGAAAAAAGAATCATATTTATCGAAGATATTTCAAAAGACCCTCAATTTAAAGGTGTAAAAAAAGAATTATGCGGCAATTCCCTGATATCAATACCCATTGAAACCAAAGAAAAGATAGTCGGTGTTATAAACTTGACTTTTGATAAAGACAGTGATGTTTTTATTGACCAGAATCTCCAACTTTTTACTATTCTTGCAGATCATACTGCTGCATCTTTTGAAAATATTGAGCTCTATAACAATCTTCAGAATATGTACATTCAGATGGTTGAATCACTTGCTAAAACCGTTGACATCAAGGATTCTTATACTTACGACCATGCTGACAGATCCCGCAATTATGCCCGTTTAATCTGCAAAAATCTAGGACTGCCGATAAGCATATCTAAACATGTGGAATATGCCGCCCTTATCCACGATATCGGCAAAATAGCCATAGAAAAATCTGTACTGGAAAAACCCGGCAGGTTAACCAGTGAAGAAAGAAAGCTTATAGAACAGCACCCGGCGATAGGGGCAAAAATAGCCGAAGGTATTGCATTTCTGGCTCCGGTTGCACCTATAATTAAGCACCATCAGGAATGGTATAACGGACAGGGTTATCCGGACAGTTTGAAAGCTGAAGAAATACCTTTAGGGGCAAGAATTGTAGCCATAATTGATGCGTTTGATGCCATGACTTCAGACAGACCGTACAGAAAAGCCATGACAAAAGAACAGGCCCAGGGCGAACTAAAAAGACTTTCAGGAATACAATTTGACCCGAAAATCGTCGAAGTATTCTTAAAATCCCTTGAAGCAGAATAATCATGCCAGGTAAACTTTTTCTTGTTGCAACGCCCATCGGAAATCTTGAAGATATTACATTCCGGGCTGTTCAAAACCTTAAAGAATCCGATATTGTTGCCTGTGAAGACACCAGAAGAACAAAAATTCTTTTAAATAAGTATGAAATTCACAAAGAATTAATCAGTCATCATTCATACAGTACAAATTCAAAAACTAATTACATTATTGATAAACTGCTTGACGGAAATAAAGTAGCCTATGTCACAGACGGCGGTACCCCGGGGATTTCAGATCCTGGTGAAATACTGGTTAGGGAAGCACTGAAAAACAATATACCGGTAGAATGCCTGCCGGGTCCCAGTGCCTGCATAACAGCGCTTGCTGCTTCCGGGTTACCTACAAACGGCTTTGTGTTTATCGGGTTTTTGCCCAGAAAGCCGGGAAAAATAAAAAAAACATTGTTGGCTGCGGCTGCACTTGAAAAAACAGTAATTTTTTACGAGTCGCCGTTTCGCATAAAAAAAACACTTGAAATATGCTGCCAAATATTTGAACCGCAGTCTCTCTGTGTAGTGGCCAGAGAATTGACTAAAATTTATGAAGAATACATCAGAGGGACTCTCAGTGAAGTATCCGGAAATATAGCTGAAAGAAAAGAAATTAAAGGAGAGATTGTAACATTAATTCATACAGCTTCATCTGATAAAAGAGAAGAATCTGAAGAAACAGAGGAAGAACATTTATGAAAAAAATCAAGGCAGGCATTATAGGCATAACGGGGTATACCGGCGAAGAACTGTTGAAAATTTTCGTCAAACACACATCCGCTGAGCTTTCTTTTCTGGCAGGCCGTTTAACCCAGAGCTCAAAAAGCATCAGTGAATTTTACCCCAAACTGCCGCTTAAACTTGACGTAACAAATCTTGACATAGATTCAAACCTGAAGGATTCAGAATTAAAAAACACCGACGTTGTTTTTCTTGCCCTGCCTCACGGAGTATCCATAGATTTGGGAGCTAAGCTGGTAAATGCCGGTAAAAAAGTTATTGATTTAAGCGCTGATTACCGTATAAAAGACCCGGCAGTTTATGAAAAATGGTATGCTATTAAACACACCCAGGTAAAGCTGCTTTCAAGCACAGTTTACGGGCTTCCGGAACTTTATAAAACTCAGATTCAAAAATGTAATATGGTAGCAAACCCGGGCTGTTATCCAACCAGTATGCTATTAGGCACCGCACCACTTTTAAAAAATGCGCTTGTTGAAACCGAAGGAATCATTATTGATTCTAAAAGCGGCTATTCAGGTGCCGGGCGTGAATTTAGTAAAAAGTACGAGAGCACAGGCAAACCCGATACATTTGCCTACAAAACAGGAGGCAAACACCGGCATATTCCTGAGGTTGAACAGGAAATGACAAAAATTGCCGGAAAATCATGCAACATTCTTTTCACTCCTCAGGTAGTACCTCAGGAGCGTGGAATGTTCACAAATATTTATTTAAAACTGAAAAAGAAAATGAATCTCACAGACGTCTTTGAACTTTATGCCGGTTTCTATAAAAATGAACCCTTTGTTCGTATTCTGCCTGAAAATACCGAACCTAAAACAATAAATGTAATGAACACCAACTATTGCGACATAGGTTTTGCCCTCTATCCCGAACACAACACGCTTTTAGTGATGTCCGCACTGGACAACCTGCTTAAAGGCGCTTCCGGCCAGGCTGTGCAAAACATGAATATAATGTTCGGCTTAAAAGAAACGGAAGGCCTGCTTTAATACGCCTATGCTTCTTGGCACGCACTGCTCCATCCGCAAAAACATATCCAACTCCCTGCTGGAAGCAAAATCTCTCGGATGCAACACCATGCAGATTTTTACCCGAAGCCCCAGAAGATGGTTTGTAAATGAAATTAACCAGCCCGAAATTGATGCCTTTAACCTGCAAAGAAAAAAACAAAAACTGCACCCTCTGATAATTCACATTCCTTACCTGCCTAACCTGGCCACAAGCGACGATATTCTATACAAAAAGTCTATTGATATTTTAAAACAAGACCTCACCATAGCAGAAAAAATATTTGCTGATTATTTTATAATACACGCAGGGGCCTATTCTTTCGGCTCAAACATAAGCTATGGTATTGAAAGAATTGCCGGTGCTTTGAATAAATGTATTGCAGCTACCTCGGACAAAATAACCTTACTGCTGGAAAATGTCAGCGGCGGGGGAAGGCGTGTCGGCTCTACTTTCACGGAATTAAAAGCAATTATAGACGGCATCAAGCACAAAAACCGGATAGGCATCTGTATAGATACCGCACATATTTTTACTGCGGGTTATGCAATAAATACAAAAAAAGGGCTCAACAGCACCATCAGTCAATTTGACAAAATTATCGGGTTAAAGTTTCTCAAGGTAATTCATCTTAACGATTCGGCAGCTGATTTTAAAAGCAAAATTGACCGGCACCAGCACATTGGAAAAGGTTATATCGGTTTAAGGGGATTCGGGTATATTGTAAACCATCCGGCACTTAAAAACCTGCCGTTTATACTTGAAACTCCCAAGGATACCCCGCAAGCAGATAAAAGAAACCTGTGGTCGGTTAAAAAGCTCATAAAACCTTGACTTTAACGGCATAAATCTGTATAATTATTTTAATTATGAAAAAGACCGAACAGGAAACCCTCAAACAACTTTTTGAGATTGCCAGAAGCCTTTCTTCCACTCTTGATATTGATACCCTTCTTAAACGTATTGGTGAAGCCGCAGAACAACTTACAGAAGCTGAAGCCAGCTCAATCATGCTGGTAGACGATGATAAAGAAAACCTGTTTTTCAAGGTTGCCACCGGTGAGAAAAGCAATATCCTAAAAAAACTCAGAGTCAAAATCGGCCAGGGTATTGCCGGCACAGTAGCACAAACCAAAGAATCCCTTGTTGTAGATGACGTATCAAAAGACAGCAGGTTCAGCGGTTCTTTTGACAAATCCTCCGGTTTTGTAACCAAATCCATTCTGGCAGTACCCATCCTGCTGGGAAATGAAATAGTAGGCGTTGCTGAAGTTTTAAATAAAAAAAACGGCCAATCCTTTACCGAAGACGATAAAATCATCCTTCAAAGCCTGGCAAGTTTTGCCAGCGTCAGTATAGTAAATGCGCGTTTTGCCGAAGACCAGAAAAACTTTTTTGTATATATCATTGAAATAGTCATACAGGGTATTGAAAGCAGAAACGCCAAACTGACAGGCCACACGGCAAAAGTAGCACAGATATCCACCGCAATAGCCAGGCATATGGATTTAAATCAACAGGATTACAAAGATATATATTACGCCGCTTTATTGCATGATATTGGCTACCTTTCAACAACAAAAAGCACTTTCATTGAAACCCACCCTAACATGGGTTGGGAAATGATAAGAAAAATAAACATTTTAAAAGGCGCTGCACCCATCATTCTTTCACACCATGAAATGTTTGACGGTTCCGGCTATCCGAAAGGCTTAATCGGTGAAGCTATACCCATAGGAGCAAGAATCATATCTTTAGCTGAATATGTTGAAGATATGCACGCAGAAGGCCATTCATACGATAAAATAGCCCTTATGATACAGTCAAACAGTTCTAAATTTGACCCAAAAGCAGCAGAAATATACCTGTCTGAAATTGCACCTCTTCAAAGAACCGAAGTAACCGCATAGCATGAACCTTATAACTTTTGATATTGGAAACACCTCAATAAATACCGGTATTTATGTTAACGATAAACTTAAAATCACCTGGCGCATGTCTTCTGATACAAAAAATAAAACTGCTTTCTATAAAAAAGAAATCTTAAAACATGCCAAAATTGAAATACACGGCGCCATAATATCAAGCGTAGTACCCGCCCTGGACCCGTTATTTAATAACCTCTGCCTGAATTTATTCGGTTTCAAACCTTTGTTTGTCAACTATAAAAACTGCGGCATCAAAGTTAAATATAATAAACCTTCCGTTGTCGGTGCAGACCGGCTGGTAAATGCCGTTGCAGGAAAGGTTATGTTCGGCGCTCCGCTGATTATTATTGATTTCGGCACAGCGACCACCTTTGACTGCATAGATAAAAGCGGTGCTTATGCAGGAGGGGCCATATTACCCGGCATTGATATGTCTTTAAAAGCTTTAAACCATTTTACCGCAAAACTTCCGCTTGTTAAATTTAGTAAACCAAAAAACATAATAGGCAAAAACACCATAGAAAGCATAAAATCCGGAATCTATTATGGTTATACCGGTTCCATTATCCACTTTGCTTCAAATTTGAAAAAGACACTCAAATGTGATAAAATTATTGCCACTGGCGGATACGCAAATCTTATTGCAAAACCGCTGGAAATCAGCAACGTCCCGGACCTTACTTTACACGGCCTTAAAATTATCTGGGAAAACAACAAATTAAACCGCAAAAGCGGGGAGGACAAATGAAAAAAAGTTATTTAGCAGCACTCACGGTAGCATTGTTTTCTGTACAGGGTTTAGCGCTGGACTATAACAACATTATCAACTATGCCAATGATACCGATGCACAAAAGGAAGCAACATTTAATGCTTTGGCAAAAGATATGGGCGCAGTGCTTGGCGGCGGATTTTATCACAGCGGAAAAAGCCTGGGAGTTGTAGGTTTTGATGCCGGCGGAAGAATCTCGATACAAAAAATCAGTGATGACAACAAGCTTTTCAAAGATAACAACACAGATATGATTGCTCTCCCATGGGTTCAGCTGGAAAAAGGCCTGCCTATGAAGATTGACCTTATTGTTAGAGGCATTTCATCAGACGGTTTAACCGCTTACGGTGGAGGCATTAAATACAATTTAATTTCTTTTGCGGTATTAAACATCTCTGCTGTTTTAAGCCATAACCAGTTAACACATGACTATCTTAAAGCCACCACTACAGGCCTCGGAGTTGTTGCATCCCTGGACATACCAATCATTAAACCCTATGTCGGGTTCGGTTCTGATTCAACGGAAGTAACACCCGGCACAAAAGCCCTTGCAGATGCACCTCTTTTAGAAGGGGTAAAGGGCAAATCCAGCGGAACCCGTATAGAAGCAGGCGTAAATATTTCGCCTCTTCCGCTTCTCTACATCTATGGCGCTTACACCATGGTTAACAGCGGCACCGGTTATGCGGGCGGCCTTGGCCTGAAATTCTAATAAAAGGACCATCCGGCTTTTTTAAGCCGCGTACACACCTCTAAATGTCATTTGAATTCTTCATTGCCTCCAGATACCTTATAAGAAGGCGCAAAGGTTTATTCGCCTTTGTGACTACCACTATTGCCATAGCCGGCATTACTCTTGGCGTTGGCGCACTTATAATCACACTTGCCGTTATGAGCGGGTTTCATGCCGAAATACAAAGAAAAATTTTAAGTATCCAGGCCCACGTAATCTTAGGCTCTAAGAATTCCTCCGGACTTAACACATCAAACTATAAAGAATTATCAGAAAAAGTCAGCAGTATTAAAGGCGTAAAGGCCACCTCTCCGTTTATTTACAGCCAGATTGTTTTAAGAAACAGGGAAAGCACCACCGGAGCCATAATCAAGGGCATTGATTTCAGTAAGGAAGATAAAATCAGCGACCTGAAAAAATATATAGTATCCGGTAAATGGGAAAAACTAGATGAAGGCATTGTTTTAGGTAAAACCCTCGCAAAAAGCCTCAACGCCTTCAAAGGCGACGAAATAGTACTGATATCACCGGCAGGAATAGATTCCACTCTTGTATCAATCCCAAAAATGAAGATGTTGAAAGTTACCGGAATATTTGAATCCGGAATGTATGATTATGACGCAAATCTGGCATATATATCAATTCCTAACGCGCAGAAACTGCTGGATTTAGGCACTAATATCACAGCTATCGGTATAAAAATTGACAACATAGACAAAACAGAGCTTTTATCACAACTGATATTAAAAGAAGCCGGGCCCAACCACTGGGTTCAGACCTGGCAGAGCCTAAACAGAAACCTTTTTTCAGCTTTGAAACTTGAAAAACTGATGATGTTCATTATACTCACACTCATAGTCCTGGTAGCATCTTCTAACATAATTTCAAACCTGCTGCTTTTCACCATTGAAAAAGTACGCGATATAGGTATTCTGTCTGCTTTGGGTGCTACTAAAGGAAACATCTACAGAATATTCATGTATGAAGGGTTCATTATGGGAGGCATAGGAATTTCACTGGGTACATTTATCGGTTGTATGATTTCCTACATAGTAAACAAATTTCAGATAATTAAACTGCCGCCGGATATTTACTATCTTGAAAGCCTGCCCGTTAAGTTGTTTTGGGGAGATGTAATATTAGTAATTATTTCTGCGGCAATTATTATAATTCTGTCTACAATTTATCCGGCCAAGAAAGCCGCAGACACGGACCCGCTGGATGCAATAAGATACGGATAATTTAATTTCAAATCTCAAATTTGAAATTTCAAAAAAAGCTAAACCAATGAAAATTATTGAGCTAAAAAACATTTCCAAAGTATTTAATGTAAAAAGCGAAGAAATAAAAGCGCTTGACTGCGTGAATATGGAAATAACCCAGGGTGAAGTAGTCACTGTAATGGGCCCTTCAGGAGCAGGAAAATCTACACTGCTGCACCTTATAGGCCTTATGGATAAACCATCAACCGGAGAGCTGTATATAGATGGAGAGCCCATTTCCAGCCTTACGGAACCTGAACTTTCAGCACTGCGCAACGGGTTTGTAGGCTTTGTTTTTCAGTTCCACCACCTGCTTCCTGAATTTGACGCTATTGAAAACATAGCTATCCCCGCATTAATAAAGGGAAGGCCTAAAAAAGAAACCTATGAAAAAGCCATGCAATTGCTAAAGGAAGTAAATCTGGAAAACAGAAAAAATCACTTTCCTTCCCAGTTATCAGGAGGGGAACAACAGCGTGTTTCTATAGCGCGTTGCCTAATAAATGACCCTAAACTTGTCCTTGCTGATGAACCTACAGGCAACTTAGACCATGAGTCCGGAACTGCCGTTATGGACCTCATGAACCGCTTTGTCAAAGAAAAGAATATATCGCTTATCCTTGTAACTCACAACCCTGCCCTGGAAAAATATTCCAATAGAACTATACGCCTTTCCGAAGGAAAAATCACTCCCTGACCCGCTTTATAAAATCCGCATTTAAGGCTATTGACAAAAATTCAAAAGTGTGTTATAATTAGCACTCAAGATGTAAGAGTGCTAATTTTGAAATCAGTTTCATCCGCAGAAAAATAACCGGCACAAACCGGTAAAACTAAATTCCAAAACTTTATAAGGGGGTGTTTTCTATGAGTATCAAACCATTAGGAGACAGGGTTCTTGTTGAACCACTTGAGCAAAAAGAAGTAAAAAAAGGCGGTATTATTATTCCTGATACAGCCAAAGAAAAACCGCAGGAAGGCAAAGTAGTAGCAGTAGGGCCGGGAAAAACAGATGATTCCGGTAAAAAAGTTGCTATGGATGTAAAAGCCGGAGATAAAATTCTTTACGGCAAATATTCAGGCACTGAAGTAAAAATAAACGATAAAGAAATGCTTATCATGCACCAGGATGACATTCTTGGAATATTAGAAGGATAATAATAACCGGAGGATAATAAAAATGGCAAAACAATTAATTTATGGCGATGATGCAGTTAGAGCTATTAAGGCCGGTGTAGACAAACTGGCAAATGCAGTTAAAGTAACGCTTGGACCCAGAGGAAGATTCGTAGTACTTGAAAAAAAGTTCGGTTCCCCGACCATTACCAATGACGGTGTAACCATAGCAAAGGAAATTGAACTGGAAGACCCCAATGAAAATATCGGCGCCCAGCTGGTAAAAGAAATTGCTTCCAAAACCAACGATGTGGCCGGTGACGGAACAACCACGGCATCGGTTCTTGCCCAGGCTTTCATAACAGAAGGCTTTAAAAACATAGCAGCAGGCGCAAACCCGATACACATCAAAAGAGGGATAGACAAAGCAGTTAAATTAGCCATAGAAGAAATCAAAAAAATGTCTAAGCAGGTAAAAACAAAAGAAGAAACCATTCAGATCGCAACTATTTCAGCCAGCGACAAAGAAATCGGCATATTAATTGCAGATGCTATGGAAAAAGTGGGGAAAGACGGCGTAATTACTGTAGAAGAAGGCAAATCAGCCGAGACAACCCTTGATGTAGTAGAAGGCATGCAGTTTGACCGCGGTTACATTTCTCCTTATTTTATAACCGATTCTGAAAGAATGGAAGCATCTATGGATGATGCCCTTGTGCTTATAACTGACAAGAAACTTTCAGTAATGAATGAACTACTTCCAATTCTTGAACAGATTGCCCAGACCGGCAGAGGCTTCATTATTATATCAGAAGACCTTGACGGCGAAGCTTTAGCAACCCTGGTAGTCAACAAACTCCGCGGTACGCTTAAATGCTGCGCAGTAAAAGCCCCGGGCTTCGGTGACAGAAGAAAAGAAATGCTGCAGGACATAGCCATTCTTACCGGCGGCCAGGTAATTTCAGAAGAAACCGGTATGAAATTTGATAAAGCCACCATTGACATGATTGGTAAAGCCAAGAGAATTGTGGTAGATAAAGAAAACACCACAATAGTCGGCGGTAACGGCAACAAAAAAGAAATTGAAAATAGAATCTCACAAATCAGAAAACAGATTGAAGAAACAAAATCTGATTACGATAAAGAGAAACTTCAGGAGCGCCTTGCAAAACTTGTAGGCGGAGTAGCCGTAATTAATGTCGGCGGCGCCACAGAAACAGCCATGAAAACCAAAAAGTTTAAAGTAGAAGACGCCATGCACGCAACAAGAGCCGGTATTGAAGAAGGAATTGTTACCGGAGGCGGAGTGGCTCTGTTAAGAGCAGCTGAAGCCTTAAACAAAATTAAAGGTGAAGATGCGGATGAACAGACCGGTATCAACATAGTAAAAAGAGCCCTGGAAGAACCTATCAGGCAGATTGCACACAATGCCGGAGTAGAAGGTTCCATAGTAATAGACAAAATACGTTCACAGAAAGAAGTAAATTTTGGTTACAATGCAGAAACCGCAGAATATACTGACCTTATTAAGGCCGGTGTAGTAGACCCTGCAAAAGTAACAAGAACAGCCCTTGAGAACGCAACATCCATTGCCGGATATCTTTTAACAACTCAGGTAATTATTTCAGACATTCCTGAAAAAAAAGATAAAATGATGATGCCTCCCGGCGGCGGTATGGGAATGCCACAGGATTATTAAACCTGTAGCGCTTCTATTGATATTTCAAACCAGAGACAAACAAAAAACGCTCCTATCAAACGGAGCGTTTTTTTTGCTTCATACTCACGCTTTATAAACACCGGCCTATATGCCGGGAAAGCTTCATTTGCTTATACCGGTCAAATCTGATAAAATATACAACAAAGCTGACGGAAAACCTTTCTAATAAACTATTATGAAAACATTCAAAAAAATATACCACCTTCTCTTTGACAGCATTTTTTTACTGCTTACGCTTACTTTAAGCGCCTGCTCACTGATAAGCGCCTGTTCAAAGCTGCCCAAAGGCCAGTCGGAAGTTATACTTACAATAAATGATTACCAGCTTAAAACAGAAATTGCTGATACCATAAAGAAAAAATCTGTCGGCTTAATGAATAGAAAATCACTTCCGGAAAATAATGCCATGCTGTTTATTTTTCCGGTTGAACAATACCTTAATTTCTGGATGAAAAACACTTACATACCGCTTTCCATAGCTTTCATTGATAAAAATGGCATAATACTTGAAATTGTTGACATGAAACCGCTGGACATTTCAATTATCAGGTCCAATTATAAAGCTCTATATGCACTCGAAGTAAACCAGGGCTGGTTTAAACAGCACAATATTAAAGAAGGCATGAAAATCAAAGAACTTTAACCCATGGAAAACATACCTTTACTAAGAGATTTAATTATTCTGCTTGCCGCATCAATTCCTATAAGTATTCTATGCCGTAAACTTAAAATACCCGCTATAGTAGGCTTTTTAATTACCGGTGTACTTATAGGCCCGGATGCATTAGCTTTGATAAATGAAAAAGATTCCATAAATGTTCTTTCAGAAATCGGGGTAGTTTTTTTACTTTTTACCATTGGCCTTGAAATCTCCATGGAACGGTTTACCAGGATTAAAAGGTTTTTGATTATCGGCGGAGGATTACAGATTCTTCTTACAAATATTGCTGTAATTCTTATAGCAAAAACCATGGGCTTCACTATCCAGCAATGCATATTCTTCGGTTTTTTCATTTCTCTCAGCAGTACCGCTATCGTTTTGAAATCCTATCTGGACAAAGGGGAAATGCACACCCCTCAGGCCCACATTTCAACGGGCATTCTGCTGTTTCAGGATTTCTGCGTTGTCCCTATGCTTTTGCTTATACCCGTTCTTGGAAATCCTGAAATATTTTCAATTATGCAGGTTTTAAAAACTCTTCTTATTTCCTTAATCGCCATATCGGTAGTAATTGCCGCCACCTACTTTCTCATACCCATTGGGCTGGCGCAGATAGTAAAATTCAAAGACAGGGAAATTTTTACAGTATTCATAATACTTCTATGCCTTGGTACTGCCTGGCTGACTAACAGAATCGGTCTGTCTTTAGCTATCGGCGGATTTATAGCCGGATTAATACTTTCAAAATCCGATTACAGCCACCAGATTATATCCGAAATACTTCCTCTTAAAGATATCTTTATCAGCGTATTTTTCATTTCCATAGGAATGCTTGTTAAACTTACCTTTATGCAGGAAATGTTTTTTCCAATCATTATAATTACTGTTTTAGTAATATTGATAAAGTTTATTTTTGGCTCTGCTACAGTTCTCCTGCTTAAATACCCCGCAAGAGTAGCATTGATAACCGGAATCGGCTTATCGCAAATCGGGGAATTTTCTTTTCTGCTTTTAAAGTTCGGCCAGAACTCAAAACTAATTTCTCCGGAAAACTATCAGTATCTGCTTTCCATAGCTTTATTAACCATGCTTGCCACGCCGCTTTTAATACGCTGGGCCCCAAAAACTATTACACGATTCAGCCCAAAGAGAGAAGTATCGCCAAACGAACCGGAATACGACACCGAAAAACTTAAATGTAATTTATCAGACCACGTTATAATAATCGGGTACGGTGTAAACGGTAAAAACCTCGCCCGTGTACTTAAAGAAACCGGTATAAAATACTACATACTTGAACTAAATGCTAATATAGTTGCAAAAGCAAAAAAAGACGGAGAACCCATTTTTTACGGCGATTCCACTAGAACTGAAATACTTGAAAAACTTGGGGTACGCTGCTGCCGCGTAATTGTGTTTGCCATATCAGACCCATCAGCAGTCAGGAGGGGCGTGTGGACCGCAAGAAAAATTAACCCGGATATTTACATCCTGGTAAGAACCAGGTACCTGTCAGAAATTGAAGAACTGCACAAACTCGGCGCTAATCAGGTTATACCCGAAGAGTTTGAGACTTCCATAGAAATTTTTTCCCGTGTACTGCAGAAATTTCATATCCCAAGCAATATTATTGAAGAAGAAGTAAAAATTATCCGCAGAGAAGGCTACCGTATGTTAAGGGGCCTTTCGCTTGAGCCATACAGCCTGACTGATATTCAGCAGGCTCTAAAACTCAGCCTTACAGAAACTTACCTGGTAAATGATAAATCACCTGCTTGCAACAAAAACCTTGCAGGACTGGACTTGAGAAATAAAACAGGGGTAACCATTATTGCTATTGTAAGAAACGGCAAACCTTTTACAAACCCTGCCAGCGATTTTCTTATAGAAGCAGGTGATGTTTTAGTGCTTCTTGGAAGCCACAAACAACTACATAATGCCATGAAAATATTTGAACTTGAAGAAGAACCGTAGCCCCGCCGATAATTTCCTGTATTTTATTTGAATATTTCACAAGATTTTGTTATTATAACTGACCGTAAATTTCTCTAAATATTGCATACATATAAACTCAGAAAAACTAAAATGAAAAGAAACCCAAAGTATTATATTCTCTCCTTTACCGTATTCCTGCTTATTCTCACCGGTGCAATAGTCTTTAAGCTGGATAAAAACATTTCCATTTTCTCACAGGATGTAAATACCTCAACTTCAACCGAACAACAAACAGGGGACACTGTGTCAGTACCCGGAAAACTTCTGGAAAAACCCAAGCACGTAAGAGGCATTCACATAATGGCCTGGTCTGCCGGTTCAAAAAAATACCGCCAAAAACTACAAACATATATCGACAGCTCAACCCTTAACACAGTAGTAATTGCCGTAAAAGAAACTAACGGTGAGGTTTATATACCCGGTGTGAAATCTGCCGTAGAAATAAAAGCTTACGTTCCCGCTATGCCCAACATACAAAGTTACATTAGTGACCTGAAATCACAAAACATTTACACTTCCGCAAGAATAGTCGTATTTAAAGATAATATTGCCGCCAGGAAACACCCTGACTGGGCAGTAAAAAACCCGGACGGGTCTATTTGGGTTGACAAGAAAGACCAGGCATGGCTGGATCCTTTTAAT
The DNA here is from genome assembly GCA_001800285.1 of Elusimicrobia bacterium RIFOXYA2_FULL_39_19. Classification (GTDB taxonomy): domain Bacteria; phylum Elusimicrobiota; class Endomicrobiia; order CG1-02-37-114; family XYA2-FULL-39-19; genus XYA2-FULL-39-19. The sequence continues at coordinate 38,140 of MGVC01000047.1, forward strand.
AAAGATAACTGGGAATATACATTTGAAATAGCCCAGCAGTGTGTAAAGCTGGGGTTTGAAGAAATACAGTTTGATTATATACGCTTTCCTTCAGACGGTGTTATTAAAAATTGCCGGTACAGCCAACCCCACTCTTCTACAACTGCTGTAAATAATATTGTTGCTTTTTTAAAAGAAGCCAAAACCAGGCTAAAAATAACCGGTGTCAAAATTTCAATAGACGTATTCGGGCTTACTACCTCTTCAGAACATGATATGGGAATAGGCCAATCAATAGTACCCATGGCAAAAGAAGTGGATTATGTATGCCCTATGGTATATCCTTCACATTACCCCAAAGGCAGCTACGGAATAGCAAGTCCCAACAGCCAGCCTTATAAAACCATACTAATAGCGCTGGAGCATGCAAGGCGAAAAATGGGGGAAGATGCCGTTAAATTAAGGCCTTACCTTCAGGATTTCTCGCTTGGATACAAATACGATACTGAAGAAGTAATTGCACAAATGCAAGCCTGTTATGATAATGATATTTTTGAGTGGACCTTATGGAACCCAAGCAGCCGCTATAACATTGTCCCTCTTAAAGAAAAAGAAGCTATAAATAAAAGAAAACTTTCTAAAAATAATGCAGTCGCCGTTTCCTCATCTGCTGATAAAGCTGAATAATCCGCTTTACACGTTCTCATGAAAAAAATCTTATCCCGTTACACCAACGCATTGATTTTTGCCGCTTTTCTGTTGCTTTCACTTATTTATTGGCATAAACTTATTTTTTCCGGCATGACTGTCTACTGGCAGATTATGGACCGGTTCATGTATCCTTATCTGCAGTTTTATACCGAAACACTCAAAAATCTGGAAATACCGTTCTGGAACCCTTACCTTTCCTGCGGCACGCCTTTCATGGCTATGCTTCAGACACAGGTCTTTTATCCGTTTAATCTTTTATTTGTTATCCTTCCGTTTCCTGCCGCTTTAAATATCCATATTATTATTCATACCTGCCTTGCCGGTTTTTTTACGTTTCTTCTCATGAGGTATAATGCGTTCGGCAAAACAGAAGCTTTACTGGCTTCAGTGGTTTTTATGTTTAACGGTTTTTTTGCCTACCACATAGAATTTATACACCACATGTCAGCTTATGTGTGGCTGCCGCTTATTTTTCTTTATTTCCAAAAATCACTTATGGAAAGGAAAATACAGTATTATCTTTTTACTGCCCTATTGCTTGCGGTACAATTTTTTGCCGGGTACCCGCAATTCAGCTACTTTACTGTGCTAATACTTGGCATGTACTTTCTTTTTAATCTTTTTTCATTCAAGACAGATAAAAAAACTATACAGTATAAATTACTTACCTTTTCCGTTATTCTAACATCTTTTGCAGGCCTTATACTGGTCCAAATCCTGCCTACCTTAGAGCTCACCGCACTTTCAGAAAGAGCCGGCGGGATGAATATAAACGCATCACTGGAATATTCTATGACGTTTAAGGAAATGCTGACATACTTTTTTATACCGGTATGGAACATTTTCTATTCCTTAACACTTCACGATGCGCAGACTACCGGTTTTTACTTTGGCATTTTCTGCCCCGTACTGGTTCTTTTCGCTTTTATAAATAAATCTGAACGTAAAACAGCTTACTTTTTTGGTTTTATTACTCTGCTGGGTCTTGCCCTGGCTCTGGGGAAAAACACGTTTCTTTACAGTATTTTTCTTAAATACTTTCCGGGCATGGCGTACTTCCGCTTTCCGGTACAGTGCCTTTACTTTGCGGTTTTTGGCATAACCATTTTAAGCGCCATGGGCTTAAAAGCTATAAAAAACAAAAAAGTGCAAATCCTTATTCTGCTGATTTTTCTTGGAGAATTTTACTTTTTCGGCAGAAACGCCTGTAACCTTATTGACAGCAATTACTTCAAAAATGTCAATAACCCGTCCTGGCTGGCGGAAACCGTCAACACGCAGGATTACAGAATCCTCATGAACCCGCTGACTTTGGATAAACTGAAAAACTATACACCAAAAAACTATAATGACTGTGTAAACTACCGTGATACCCGCATAATAAACTACGGCATGCTTAATAATCTATATGACGCTAACGGGTACATAATCCTTGGAGTACGCAGCTATGAAGTTTTTTTATCTGAATTATTCAAGCAGGGTTATAACTCAAAACTACTGAACCTTATCGGTGTAAAATACCTGATATCTGAAAGGGATATGAAAAATCCGGTGTGGAAACCATTAAAAACTACTGACTATGGCATGAACGTTTATAAAAACTCCGGCGCACTGCCGCGCACCATGTTTTTCACCCGCTCAAAAACCTTTGCTACAGATGCAGACACCCTGCGTTACATGAAGTCTTCACAATTTACACCGGAAAATGAAATCATATTCACCCAGGCCGGCCTAAAAGAACCCTTTAGCACAAGCATAGCTATCCCTCAGGACGCTGATATTATTACAGATGAATATTCGCCAAACCGGATAACCCTGTACGTTTACAACAAAACGCCCGGCTGGCTGTTCTTAAGTGATACCTATTATCCCGGCTGGAAAGTTTACATAAACGGTAAAAAGGGGAACATTTTAAAAGCAGACTACACGTTCAGGGCGGTTTTGCTTGATACGATACAACAGGGGGAAGCTAACAGAATTGATTTTGTATATAATCCGGTAAGTTATAAACTGGGTTTAAACCTTTCTCTAATAACCTTAATGCTGATCCTGATAATCCTAATAAAAAAACAAGTGGATATGTGATTTGTGGTTATGTGGTTAGCAAAAACTTGTGAGTCTGTCAAGTAATTTGTGTAAACGGTTAATCTATTCATAAATACTCCGATGGAACCCTGTCCTCAAACATTACCGCAAACTGACTCAAAACCTGGCCCCAATTACGAAAAGGCA
>MGVC01000048.1 GCA_001800285.1 Elusimicrobia bacterium RIFOXYA2_FULL_39_19
CCTCCCATTAAATTATATATAAGATTATAGCCGTTTACACAGTTTATTTTACAAACTCAAATTCAAATATTCATTAGACATTTTGTTAATTAAATGATATAAATAAGTTTATTATAATGTAACTTTTATTTTGTATTTATATGAGATAAAATCATGCAAAAGAAAATATTTATTACAAAAATAAAAAACAATTTAAGTGAAGCTATATTTAATGGTCTCGAATGGATAGACTATAAAAATTTAATACCTAAAAATTCAAGGATTGTAATCAAACCTAATTTTACTTATCCTGCATATAAGCAAGGGGTAACTGTTTGTCCTGAAACCATTGAAAAAACAGTTAGTATCCTATCAAGTCTCACTAATGACATAACTATTGTAGAATCCAATGGCGGAAGAAATGCCTGGCAGGCAGAAGAGGCATTTGAGGGGCATGGCCTACTGCCAATCCAGAAACAATATGGGATAAAACTGGTAAACCTTACCAAATGTGAAACAAAACCTATGAATTTTAAGGCAGGGAAAACCGATTATTGCATTCCTTTGCCGAAACTTTTACTTGATGAAACAGATGTATTCATAAATTTATGTATTCCAAAAATTCACTGCATGACAGGTATAACCCTTAGTTTGAAAAACTTATGGGGCTGTGTTCCCGATGTAAACAGACTTTTTCATCATCACGTTTTCAACTATGCTATTTGTGCAATAAATAATGCAATAAAACCTAAAATTATCATTGGTGACGCAATGTACATGTTAAACCGCAACGGGCCAATGTATGGTGACCCTGTAAAAATGAACACCATAATCGTATCAAATGATGTCGGATCTTTTGAGCTTGCTTGTTGTGATTTTATGAGTACAAATCTTAATAAAATAACTCATTTGAAAACTGCACGCAAATTAGGGATTGTTCCTGAAAACTTAAATGAAGTAAAATTAAATATTACTGAAATTCCAAAAAACAAATTTTATTTGAAGCGAACCCTGAGAAACTGGATTGTTTTAACTGCATTTAACAGCAGGATCATCAACTGGCTGTTTTATGGCCCAAGCATAGGAAAAATTCTTCATGACATACTATATTTTTTCAATAAACCAGACCATCTGAAGGTTAAAGATACAGGAGAAGGAGCATGAAGCAAGTTATTCAAAACTACAAAACCGGAGAATTGAAGTTACTTGAAGTACCATCCCCTTACTGTAAAAGCAATTCAGTCATAATCCAAAACATGGTTTCTTTAATCAGTATTGGTACTGAAAAACAAATGATTGAGTTAGGCCAAAAAAGTTTGCTTGGCAAAGCAAAAGCAAGGCCGGACCTGGTAAAAAGATTTATTGCAAAAGCAAAAAAAGAAGGCTTAATAAAAACTTTTAATGAAGCCCTGGGCAGAATGGATAACCCCGTTCCCCTAGGTTATAGTTCTTCCGGTATTGTCATAGAAGTAGGGAGGGATGTTCATAAATTCACCCCTGGTGACCGTGTAGCCTGCATAGGTGCCGGTTTTGCATCTCACGCTGAATTCGTTGCCATTCCTGAAAATCTTTGCGTTAAACTTCCTGAGAATGCCGTTACAAAGGAACCTGTTTCTTTTGAAGAAGGATCATTCGGTATGCTTGGGATTGTGGCCTTGCATGGAATAAGATGTGCAAATCTGAAATTCGGAGAAAATGTTGCCGTAGTCGGATTAGGTTTACTCGGTCTTATTTCAGTACAAATACTGAAAGCTTACGGCTGTCAGGTTATAGCCACAGATATAAGCAATTCAAAACTGGATATGGCTAAAAAACTTGGAGCTGACGTAGTATGCGTATTACCTGAATTCGTAAATAAATGTAATATATTAAGCGAAGGTGCCGGCGTTGATGCGGTAATACTTACTGTTGCAACTAAAACCGAAGAACCTGTTAACCTGGCAGTAGAAGCCTCAAGGTTCAAAGGGAAAATTGTACTTGTAGGGGTAGCTGATATTCACCCTAATAGAAATGAAATGTGGCACAAAGAAGTAGAAATCATAGTTTCATGCGCTGGCGGCCCAGGCACATTTGACCCTTTTTATGAAATACAGGGTATCGATTATCCTTTTGGCTATGTGCGCTGGACAGAAAATAGAAACCTGCAGGAATTTTTAAGGCTTATTGCTGATAAAAAAATAAGCATGAGTTCATTGATAACACATAGATTTTCTATTAATGAAGCAGAAAAGGTGTATGAAAACCTTATGTCTAATACCGGCGGTCCGTATGTTGGTGTAACTCTTAATTATCCTGAAAGCAACTCAAAAAAGAATACAATCATATTAAAAAATACCCAGCAAAAAACCGAAAAACAAATTTCGTTGGGCGTTATTGGTGCAGGACTTTTCGGAAAAGCACTGATGCTACCGGCATTAAAGAAAAACAAGGCATTTAATCTTCATACTATATCTACAGCTACAGGGCCAAATGGCCAGAATGTAGGCTTAAAATACGGCTTTTCTGCATGTACTACTAACTATAAAGAAGTAATAGCTAATCCGAATATTAATGCCCTTATGATTCTAACATCCCATAGCGCTCACTGTTCTATGGTACTAAAAGCTCTTGATTCCGGAAAACATATTTTTGTAGAAAAACCATTATGTATAAATGAAAATGAACTTTCCAGAATTATTACAGCTTACGAAGCATTAAATATAAAACCTGCTTTTACTGTTGGATATAACAGAAGATTTTCACCTTTAGCGCTCAAACTAAAGAATTTCTTCATTAACAGACAGGACCCGCTAATTATGACATACAGGGTAAATCCAGGATTTGTCCCTGCTGACAGCTGGGTACATCAACCAGAAGAAGGGGGCAGCAGGATTATAGGTGAAATGTGCCATTTTGTGGATATGATGCAATATGTAAGCGGAAGTTTAGTGTCAAAAGTATTTGCTGAACGTATAAGCGCAAATAATAAAACTGCTTTAAACAGTGATAACATTTCTATTACTTTTAAATTCAATGACGGCTCTATAGGAAATCTTATTTATACTGCTTCTGGTGACAAGTCATTTTCCAGAGAAAGAATGGAAGCTTTCTGTGAAGGCAAAACCATTGTATTGGATGATTATAGGATACTTACTACTTTTAATAACGGCAAACAAAACAAAATATCGCTTTGGAACCAGGATATGGGCTACGATTCTGAAATTTCTAATTTTGCCGAAACCATACTGGGAAAAACAAAACCTATTCTTACTCCCGAAGAATTCTTTAATTCTACCCTTACTGTAATCAAAGCAAATGAATCTGTTGATAAAGGTGGGCCAGTTTTAATATGAACATTTTATTAATTTCTGATTCTTACCCTCCAGAAGTTCGTTCAGCATCTCAATTAATGGGGGAAATGGCTCTAGAACTAAAAGCAAGAGGCCACAATATATCTGTAATCACCACCTGGCCTAAATACAACATTAGTGATAAAGACAAATCGTTGAAATATGAAATCAATACTATTGAAAATGGTATTCAGGTAATTAGAATCAAAACTCTTCCTTTACATAAAGCAAATCCCATAATACGCGGAGTAGCTAATTTATTATTACCTTTATCTTTCTACAATGCTGCAAAAAAATGGATAAAAACCAACATTGATATTATCATAGTCTATTCGCCACCTCTTACCCTGGGCATCACTGCCGCCAAACTTAAAAAACTCTACAATGCAAAGTTTATCATGAATGTACAGGATATTTTTCCGCAGCAGGCTATTGATCTTAAAATCATGAATAATAAGTCATTAATATTTTTATTTGAAGCCATTGAAAGTTACTGCTACAAAATGGCCGACATTATAACTGTTCACTCACAAGGAAATTTTAATTATCTAAATAACATCAAAAAAATCAGTTCTGATAAACTTAAAATAGTTCATAACTGGATGGATCTCAAACCCTATGAAAGCGTAATTTCTAAAAATACTTTTAGAAGAAAATACAATCTTGAAAACAAATTCATTATTCTATACGCTGGTGTAATCGGCTTGCCTCAAGGATTAATACAAATAGTTGATGCTGCAATCAAGTTGAAAAACGAGAAAGATATTGTTTTTCTTTTGGTTGGCGACGGGCTGGATAAAAATAATATAGTAAATGAATCAACAAGACTTGGGTTAACCAATATTTCCTTTCAAAATTTTGTTTCGTTAGAGGATTATCCTGAACTTGTAAAGGAATGCAATATTGGACTTGTCTGTTTAAGCTCAAAAAACAAGACACCTGTTGTCCCTGGAAAACTTCTGGGGTATATGGCAGCCAAAATACCCGCTATAGCTATATTAAACAAAGAAAGTGACGGACACCAGATTATATCTGATGCAAAATGCGGTTATTCTGTTATATCCGGCGAAGATTTAACCGGTTTTGTAAATCATGTTCTGAACATAAAAAACAATAAAGATCTTTGCAATACTTTAGGAATAAACGGAAATTCTTACCTGAAAAAACATTTTACCAAACTGATATGTATAGATGCATATGAAAATTATTTTAATTAAAAACCGGAGGTTTTAATGTCAGACAAAGAATATTTAAATCATTACGAAAACAAAATAATACTTGTAACTGGTGGGGCAGGGGCAATTGGGTCAAATCTGGTAAGAGAACTATCAAAATGTAATGCAAAAATGATTATGATCCTGGATGATTTATCTTCTTCTGAAATGTGGAATGTCCCAGCCTTGTCAAATGTCATGTTTATTAAAGGCGATATTTTAGATGAAGAAAAATTAAAAAGAGTTTTCTTTGAAAACCCGGATTATGTCTTTCACTTGGCAGCTTTTTTTGCAAACCAAAACTCTATAGATTACCCTGAAAGAGACCTTTCAGTAAATGGCATGGGAACATTAAAGCTCCTTAGATATTCGCAAATGAACCGCGTAAAAAGATTTGTATATGCTTCAAGCGGATGTTCAATATATGGATCAAAAGCACCATTACCTTTAACTGAAGAATTTATGTCTTTACATCTAAGTTCTCCATATCAAATTACAAAAATGCTTGGTGAATTATACTGCAACTATTTTAATCATCAATATAATCTGCCTGTAGTAAAAACCAGGTTTTTTAACTCTTATGGCCCAGGTGAAATCCCCGGCCAATACAGAAACGTAATTCCTAATTTTATTTATTGGTCCTTAAAAGGTGTCCCTCTTGCTATTACAGGCACCGGCGAAGCCACAAGAGATTTTACATATGTCGGTGATATAGTTGATGGACTCCTACGCGGAGGATATTATGAAACAGCTATCGGACAGGAATTCAACCTTGCTTCCGGTGTAGAAACACAAATTTTAGGGCTCGCGGAACTTATTAACAAGTTAACCGGGAACAAGGCAGGTATAAACTTTGCACCCAAAAGAAAATGGGACAATAAAGACCGCTTATTAGCTTCTGTTGATAAAGCAAAAAAACTAATTAATTATGCTCCAAATACACAATTCGATGAAGGTATAAAAACTACCATTGAATGGTTTAAAAATAACTGGGATAATATTGATAAATCAGCAAGTTTTCCTCCAGGAATGTCCTCCGCTGTAAGGAATAAATAATGACAAACAATTCTTTAGTTAATTCATTAAAAACCTCGATAACTTCCCAAAATGCTGTTGTTGGCGTTATTGGACTTGGGTATGTAGGACTGCCTTTACTTATGCTTATTTCGAAGAAAGGATTTAAGACCTATGGTTTTGATGTTGACCAAACCAAAATAAAATATCTAAAAAACAAAAAAAGCTATATTTCTCATATTTCCGATGACCTCATTAAATCAATTACTAATTTTACTCCTACATCTGACTACAAATATCTATCCAAATGCGACATAATAATAATTTGCGTACCCACGCCCACAACAGAAACAAACGAACCGGATCTCAGCTATATAATCAATACCGGTAAAGCAATACTGTCAAACATTAAAGTAAACCAGCTTATTGTATTGGAAAGCACAACTTATCCTACAACAACACGTGATGTTTTGAAACCAATACTTGAATCCAATGGATTAAAATGTGGAAAAGATTTTTTCCTTGCATTTTCGCCAGAAAGAGAAGACCCTGGAAATAAGGATTTTAACACAGAAAACATAACTAAAATTGTAGGTGGAATTGAAAAAATATCATCTGATCTTGCTTCAACTTTTTATTCAAGTGTAATTAATAAAGTATTTACTGTATCATCTACTGAAATAGCTGAAACCACAAAAATGCTTGAAAATACTTTCAGAGCTGTGAATATTGCATTAGTAAACGAACTAAAAATACTATTAGACCGGATGGGAATAGATATATGGGAAGTTATTGAAGCCTCAAAAACAAAACCATTCGGATTTATGCCATTTTATCCCGGACCCGGGTGGGGAGGACATTGTATTCCGGTAGACCCTTTTTATTTGTCATATATTGCAAAAAAATATGATTACACAACAAAATTCATTGAACTTGCAGGGCAAATCAATATTAGGATGCCTGAATTTATTGTAGAAAAAACTGTAGATGCGTTAAATAAAAGAAAGACACTCATCAATGGGGCAAAAATTCTAATTTTAGGAGTAGCATACAAGAAAGATATTGGTGACCAGCGTGAATCGCCGGCTTTTAAAATCATTGAACTTTTAGAAAACAAAGGAGCGAAGGTTGATTATAATGATCCTTATGTACCTGTCATCCCTAAAATGAGAAAGTTTAAAATGAATAAATCCTCAATTTGCCTATCTCCTAAAACTATCAAAAAATATAATTGTTTGATTCTTGTAACTAATCATTCATGCTATGATTACAAAATGATTTCTAAATCTGCGAAACTAATCATAGATACAAGAAATACATTTAAAGAACATTCGTCCAACATTATCAAGGCTTAATAACTTATAGTATACAACATGCCAAATTGCCCATTATGTGAAACATATACAACCAAGGAAACATCACAAAACAGCCTTCCTCTGTCCTCTAATCTGTTTCTATCTAAATTAATTAAAAGTGTCGACAAAATGCCTGACTATTCATTGTTATTGTGTGATAAATGCCACCTAATTTTTACTGACCCGATGAAAGGGCCGGGAAGTGAATTTTATGAAAGTGATTTTTTACCCTATAAAATTGGCAGAATCCTTGATAATCAACAAATCCGTTGGCCGCAAAGGATTTTTCTAAATACCGGGACTCCAGGAAAGGGTGATCTTCTTGATGTAGGCTGTAACACCGGATTGTTCTTAACTGAAGCCTTAAAATCGGGATATAATGTAACCGGTATTGATTTTGACCATAATGCAATTTCCATTGCTAAGCAAAATCCATTACTCAAAGAAATTTATTTGTCAACATTGGATAATTTCATACCTAAAACAAATATAAAATACGATATAGTTACTTTATTTGATGTATTAGAGCATCTTGACGATGTAAAAGTTATATTTAAACAATTAAAAACAATTTTAAAACCCGGTGGATATCTTGTTTTAAGCATTCCAAATAGAGACAGGGGAATTGATATATTCAATGAATTAGATTTGCCACCACATCATTTAACTCACTGGAACGCTAAAGTCCTTACATCTTTTTTAGTCAACAAAGGATTCAATATAATAAATATTGATAATATAATTAAATACGATGATTTAGCATTATATATCAGTAATAAAACAAGTATTGGGTTAGTAAAAAACAAAATAGGAAACAACAAAACTGACAATCTTTCTACTAATACCATTAAAATGCTTAAAATCTTATCTAAACTTAAAAACATACTTTCATTTCTTTTAGGAAGACTTTTATATTTACCATTGCTAATATTTAAAACACAAAGTCCAACAATATATGTACTCGCTCAATTGAAAAAATAATGATATATTTATTTGGTATTTTCATTTTTTTAAACTCGTTTCTTCCGAAAGCAGGATTTAACACAACCCTTTTACCCTTTCACTTAAACCTAACAGACATTATTTATCTTATACTACTCAGTTTCTGCTTTTATAAGCTTGATTATAAAAAAACGTTTAAGCTATTTTTACCAATTTACTTGATATTCGCATGGGGAATTGTGTCTTTTTTACACAGCTACTATTCTTCAGTACCTTTACAAGATATTTTAGATGAATTTCTCAGGCAATATATATACATCTTCATACCAGTTATAATTTATCGTTTAATAATCGACGAAATTAAAATAAATATTTTAATTAAATACTTTTTAGCTGGATTGATATGCTTGTCATTATATGGCATTCTACAGAGTGTTTTCAGCGTAAATTTTACAGAATTCTCTAGAAATATCCTTTATAAACTGGGTTATCCTCCAAACTCTTCTTTTTATCCGGATTCACAATCACCTAATTTTGAAAGAATAACAACGACATTATTATCTTATAATTCTACAGGACAATATCTTGCATCTTCAATCATCTTTTTTTTAGCACAGTTTTTTTTAAACAATAAATTAAAGCGAACAACTAATATCTTAATAATCATTTTCATCGTTTTAAGCACTATTATTTTAGTCCTTACGAGATCCAGAAGTTCATGGATTGGTTTTTTTGCTTCATTATCCGTTTTTGGATATATCATTTTAAATAAACGCTTCTGGCTTTTTCCGCTTGGCTTTGCAATTATAATGTCTTTATTTATCTTTTTTAATGAAAATATAAATACACGAATAAAATCGTTCATTTCATTAAAAAATGATTTTTCTACTCAAGTCAGAATTCAAGCAATAAAATCTTCTGTTAAACCTTTTTTGAATTCGCCTTTAATTGGGCATGGTCTTGGCACATATTCTGCAAGAAAAATACCAGGTGATAGAGTAATTTTTGAAGGATTGGATTGTTTTTATGTTAATTTTATACTTACAAATGGCTTACTTGGTCTAATGATATTTTTAACTCCTGTTTTACTTGTTTTCAATAAATCGTTGTTGCTATTCAATCAAATCAAAACAAACGGATTTATTGTAGGAACTTTTTGTTCATTAATTGTATTCCTTGTTGGTGCATTTTTTGATTCCATGCTCACTACTTCAACATATATTATCGTCTTATATTGGTTTTACTATGGGCTTTTATTAAGAGAATTACATGAACACAACTAAAAAAACCGCATCTTTAATGCTTATTTCAACTTTAACAAAACCTATAAATTTCTTAAAAGAAATTATTATTGCAGCTATTTTTGGTGCAGGAACCGCCAGGGATGCATTTCTAATAGCTTGGCAGGTCCCAAATGTTGTCGGCAGTTTTGTTTTTGAAGGATTACCGCAGATATTTATTCCATGGCTTGCAGATATAAGAAACAAGAAGGATTATAGTATCATTTTGTCTACAATACTAAACATTTTCTTTATAATATTTACTATTTTCAGCTTTGTTTTATATTTTGGTTCTTCATACTGGATCAAACTTATAGCGCCATTTATTTCTAAAGATACGTTCATACTATCATCTTCATTGTTGAAAATAATGTCATTTTCTGTTCTTTCTATGGGTTTTAGCACTATTTTAACCGGATTGCTTTATTCATATGGAAACTTTATTATTCCTACAATAATTGTTCCTATAATGAATGTAGTTATTATTGCTGCAGTTTTGATTGGAGCTAGTATTTGGGGAATATATTCTCTTGCAACCGGTGTAATTATAGGAAGCTTTGCCATGGTATTTATCCAATTGATAAATTTAAGAAAAATAAAATATTCTTTCAATTTCCAAATGGACGATAATATTAAAATATTACTGCTTCTTAGTGGCAGTTTTCTCATAGGAACCTTCCTTTTTAATTTAGCTGCAATAGTTGAAAAAATATTCGCCTCTACTTTACCTACCGGCAACATATCTTATCTTGATTATGCTTTTCGTATCTTTCAGCTTACATACAGCTTATTTTTACCAATTACTATTGTTATTTTTCCAAAATTGTGTGAAACATTAAATTCTGACCATTTCTCTAATCTCATCACAAAAGGTCTAAAAACAATAATATTTCTTGTTATACCGGTTTCTATAGTTCTTTTCTTTTTTCAGTTACCAATAACAAAAATCATCTATCAAAGAGGTGCTTTTACTGAACACAACACTATATCTACATCTTATTTAATGGGTATTTATTCTCTGGGATTAATACCTCATAGTTTAAACTATCTTCTAATTCATGTTTTTTATGCAACCAAATCAATGAATGCAAGAATAAAATACAGTGCATTATATTTAGTTTCAACAGTATTTTTTAATTTTCTGCTCATAAATAAGTATGGCGCAGCCGGAATAGCGGCATCAAATTCATTAGCTGCACTTATTTGCACTTTTTTTCTTGTTTATTCCGTAAAAATGAAAATCCAAATAAAAGTATCAGAAATATTATTTTCTTTTTTAAATATCGCCTTTATATCCATAATATCCGTTTATTGTGCTAAATATGTGTATATGTTTATATCATATTCTTTAAATTCTTTACTGAGTTTATCGATTTCATTAATTATTTTTTTCCTTTTATATTTATCACTCATGTACTTATTTAAAGTACCTGAATTAAAATATTTTAAAGACCTTATTCCTGAATTTACTTCCAGGTTTAAAAAGAAATGAATAGACTAACTTATTACATATTAGCTATTTTAATTGTTATACAAATTAGAGGAGATGGTTATTTTCCGTTTCCTAAAACGTGGCCCATGTCAATTTGGTTACCCCTTGTACTTTTTCATACTATTGCTATTATTCTATTTGTATTTCTATCATTAAAACAGCTGTTAAATGATGAATTAGAACCTTTAAATATAATTTCTGATAAAAACAAACATCTTTTAGTTGTCGTAATAACTCCTTTTTTATTATTAATTGGTGTATTCGGACTTCAATATATCCAATCTCAATATTTTAACAACATTGGTTACTTGATTTCGGTAAAAGCATTAAACGCTTATTTCGTTATCAGTTTATTTTCTTTTATTATTTATAATATTTATACTATAAAATTTAATAGAGAAAATGTATTACTTTTTCTTATTTTGCTTTTTTCATCATACTTAATAGCTAAGATGCTGCCGATTGCTTCTTTTCCAATTACAGCAAAAAGATCCGATTTACTGCCTATTCTCAAAGAAGCAGGGAGAGCCATTCTTTCTGGACAAAATCCTTATAAATACTATTTGCTTGATAACGGTATTTTAACACAAAATGTGCGCTTTCCCGGCCTCATGATCAGCTATATTCCAGCAGTTTATTTCAATTTTGATTTACGATTCATCACATTATTTTTCGAATCCTTCATATTTTTAATACTTGCATATCTTATTATAAAATTTAAAGCTGCTACAAAAATATTTCCCTATGAATTATTGCTTGTTTTGATTGCATTTTTTCTGCTTCCTTATTGGCACTTCAGGCATGAGCTTTACGAAGCTCCTTTCTGGATGTTATTGACCGTAGTTATTTTTGCTCTATACAGAAATTTTTTCTGGATGTCTGCCATAGTGTTGGGCTTATTAATATCTATGCATCAATGGGGTATTCTTTTTGCCCCTTACTTGGCTATCTATCAATATAAAACTACTAACTTAAAGAAAACAATCCTGATGATTTTTGTTTCATCTATAATTGCCATTACCGTATTTTTACTTATACCGGGATTTAATGTTAAAGATTTTTTTGAACATACCATAGTTTTCTATAAGAAAGTCATTAATGAAAAAGCATTTCCGCCTTTAGGCATGTTCTTTACGCCATATTTCTCTAAATTAAACTTAACAGGACTGTTACAGCCTATACAGGTACTTCTTCAGATACCTTTGCTTTTTATGGCCTATAAGCATGGTAAGAGAATAGAAGTTATTTTAGGCATTCTTGCTGTATCTTTACTTTGTTTCTTACTATTTAATCCTGTTGTTTGGACCTATCAATATCTTTTGTTGGTATATCTTTTAATACTCGGGCTCTATTTTAAAATTCTTAAAAAGGTAATTTAAATGCGTATTGGAATAGATATTCAATCAACTACTGGCAAACCTTCCGGACTTGGATATTACACACTAAATCTTATAAACAGCCTGAAAACTGTCGATATTAATAATGACTATTATTATTTCAAAAACAA
Organism: Elusimicrobia bacterium RIFOXYA2_FULL_39_19; assembly: GCA_001800285.1. Classification (GTDB taxonomy): domain Bacteria; phylum Elusimicrobiota; class Endomicrobiia; order CG1-02-37-114; family XYA2-FULL-39-19; genus XYA2-FULL-39-19. The sequence goes on from MGVC01000048.1 coordinate 12,113, forward strand.
TTTATTTACCGGACATTTAAACACACTGGAAAGAATTTTTTGGGAACAAGGCATACTTTCATTTAATAGTTTTGACAAGAACATTGACATTCTTCATGTTCCCGGTTTTTCACCACCTGTCATAACCAAAGCAAGGCTTATTGTTACGGTACATGATTTAATTGGCATGAAAATGCCAGAGAACAATCTTGGGTTTTTCTCAAGATTTTACTGGGGAAAATACTTGCCTGCAACTGTTAAGAGAGCTGATTTAATTATTACAGATTCAATTCATTCAAAGAAAGATATAGTAGAATTATTAAAAGTACCGGAAAAAAAAGTAAGAGTTATTTATTTATCTGCAGGAAACAATTATAAACCTGTCAATAACCCTGACAAAATTGCGCAAATCAAAACAAAATACGGAATATCTGACTTTAAATATGCCCTATTTGTTGGCAATATTGAACCAAGAAAGAACATTCTTTCTATTATAAAAGCCTGGTCAAGAATAAAAGAACCAATTAAACTGGTTATAGCAGGATCAAAATCTAAATATTCTGACACAGTATTTAAAACCATTAAGGAGAACAACCTTAAAGAAAATATTATCGCAACTGATTATATAGATATTAAAGACTTGGTATATCTTTATAATGGCGCAAGCTTTTTCATCTATCCTTCGCTTTACGAAGGATTTGGTCTGCCTGTGCTCGAAGCCATGTCCTGCGGAATTCCGGTAATTACCTCAAAAACCACTTCTTTACCTGAAATAACCGGCAATTCAGCGATAACAATAGACCCTAATAACATTGACGAACTGTTTGAATCCATAAATTCATTAATTAAAGATGACATCTTAAGGAAAAATCTATCTGCTAAAGGACTATTGAAAGCATCTGAGTTTTCATGGGAAAAAACTGCTAAAGAGACTCTTAAGGCTTACAGGGAAATATGAATAAATACATTTTTAAAAAGAAACTAAATATTATTTTAGCCTCTTTAGTTGATTTTATTGGCTACCGGTTTTTTATAAACAAGCCAATAAAAACTCTCGAATACAAAAAAATATTAGTAATCAGGCTTGATCAATTAGGAGACATCGTTTCCACTATCCCTGTATATAGTCAAATAAAAAGTACTTATAAAAACTCAGATATATACGTACTTACTACAAAACAAGGCAGTGACCTGCTTAAAAATAATCCGCACATCAAGGATATTATAACCTTTAATTGCCCCTGGCACGGCAACGGTAAATTTTCATTAAATGAAATAAACAAAGTCAGGACTGTAATAAAAAATGAAAAGTTTGATTGCGCTTTAGAATTAAAAGGAGATTTAAGAGATATTGTTTTTCTTAGGTCCTGTTCAATCAAAAACATTATTGGTTATGGCTCTACAGGTGGTGGATTTCTACTTTCAAACGAGATTCTTTTTGATAAATCATTGAATAATGTCAACAGAAATCTTGCTCTTTTGAAAGGTATTGGCATTAATCCGATTTTTAATGAAAAACCGGTTATTAATTATGAAAACAGTGAAGAAAACATTTTTTTAAATAATAAACCAATAAATAATAGGAAAATTGTGGCATTTCACCCGTTCGCAGGAACCCGGGCAAAAATGTGGCCTATTGAAAGATTTAAAGAATTAATAACAAAATGCAGAAACAATCTAAACATATATTCCATACTTATTGGGAAAGACTTGCTGGCAGATTCCGGCAGTATTGCTGATTTATCTTTGTTAGGAAAAACTAATATTGCGCAGCTCATCTCTGTATTAAAAAATGTTGATCTTTTAATAACAAATGATTCTGGCCCCGCGCATGTAGCTTCTGCTTTGGGAACACCTGTGCTTATAATCTGGGGGGGCACATCAGACCCGCGAATATGGAAACCGCTTGGGGAAAATGTAACAATTATGCATAAGCCTATTGAATGTATGCTTTGTGAAAAGAAAGAATGCTCAGAAATAACCTGTTTAAATGACATTTCTGTTGATGAAGTTTATAAATCAATAAATTTATTAATAAATAAATAACATGAAAAACAATATTTTAATATTTAAATTATCTTCTATTGGCGATATCCTTATGGCAACGCCATCTTTTTCTGCTATAAGAAAAACTAATCCTGATTCTAAAATCGTTATATTAACAGGCCTATGGTCAAAAGAAATTATCATAAATAACCCCAATATTGATGAAATTATTGCAATAGATGAGAATATTTTTTGGAACAAAAGAATATTTCAAATAATCAAACTATACTTTAAATTGAAGAGTTATAATTTCCAGAAAGTTTATCAAATGCACTGGTCGCCGTTCTTCAACCTTTTCTTTAAATTGTTGGCTATACCTGAAAGGACAGGTTTCAACAGAAACAATAAAGGCTTCTTCTTAACTAAAACAGTTGATTATACAGAAGGGAAGAAAAATATTACAACTATCCAAAGTTATATTAAACTTGCCGACAATGAATACCTTAAATATCCAGACAACCCGCAAATTTTTCTAACTCAAGAAGAAACATCGTGGGCCAAAAACTTTTTAGCAAAACATAACATTAAACCTTCTTGTATACTTGGAGTAGCTCCCGGAGGAGGCAAAAATCCAAAAACGTTTATGCCCTCAAAAAGATGGCCTATAGAATATTTCACGAAGCTTTCACAAATGATTGCAAATAAAAATGATTGTTTTTTAATTGTATTTGGCGGAGACTCGGATAAAGACCTATCAGCAAATATAACAAAACATATAGCCAACACAAACTTGATAAACCTGACAGGTCAACTATCCTTAAAACAAACAGCCGCGTTGATGGCCCATTGCAAATTAGTAATTTCTAACGATTCCGGTTTATTACATTTGGCAATAGCATCCGGCACAAAAACAGTTTCAATTTTTGGCCCTACATCACCTTATGACAAATTCCCTAAAAATGATAATAATACGTTTTTCTTTAAAGCAGCTGAATGCAGTCCGTGTTATGTTAATGGTAATTTTCCAAACTGTATAGACCATTCTTGTATGAAACAAATTCTACCTGAAGCTGTCTTTTCGAAAGTAGAGGGCATGTTATGAAATCACTTTTATTAATTCCAACATACAATGAAATTAATAATATTGAAAAGTTAATCGGTGAAATTTTTGCCTTAAAATTGAATTTGGATATTTTGATAATAGATGACAATTCTCCGGATGGCACGGGAAATATTGCAGATAAGCTTTCAAAATTACATAACAACCTGTTTATGCTTCATCGGACTCAAAAACAAGGATTAGGAAAAGCATACATGCAGGGTTTTGAATATGCGCTTGAAAATAAGTATGACAATGTGATAACAATGGATGCTGATTTTTCACATAATCCGCAATACCTTCCGGAATTTTTAAAACAACTTAATAATTTTGATCTTATTATTGGATCTCGTTATATTCCGGGTGGAGCAATAACCGGCTGGCCTTTTAAGAGGTTATTTTTAAGCAAATTCGGCAATCTTTATACAAGAATAGTTACCGGTACAACCGTAAAAGACAATACAACCGGATATACGGCATTTCATACAAATCTTCTTACTAATATTATGTATAATCAAATATCATCAGAAGGATATGGTTTTTTTATTGAATTTAAATACAGAGCTTTTATAGCCAAATCGAAAATTCTCGAAATACCAATAATTTTCACAGACAGAATTGCCGGAATTTCAAAAATTTCCAAAAACATTATATTTGAAGCATTACTGCTTGTCTGGAAATTGAGATTTCAAAGGAATACATTTATCAAATATGCGCGGAAATAAACTTTTTAACATTCTTGATTACTATGCCGGAATACCTTTAATCTTCGCAATAGGGTTGGTTAAACACCTACACAGTATTCCAAAACCACAGAAACCCCAAACAATTTTAATAACAAAATTGTCTGCCCTTGGTGACACAGTACTATTAATACCGGCCTTGAGGGAATTAAAAAAAGCATTTCCTTCTTCAAAGATAAATTTTATAGTTACTTCAATTAACAAAGAAATAGCGCAGAAATGCCCTTATGTAGACAATGTTATTGAATTTAAAGTTTCTCGGGCCGTAAAAAACCCGCTATACCTTCTCAACTTCATCTTGCAGCTCCGTAAACTAAATCCTGATGTAGCCATTGACGCAGACCAATGGTTAAGAGTTTCAGCTATATTAAGCTTCCTATCAGGTGCCAAAAAATTAATCGGGTTTAATACCCAAGCCCAGCATAAACACTTTTTATTTACACATACAGTCCCTCATATCAAAAAAAGACATGAAATTGAGTGTTTCCTGGATTTAATAAGGCAACTCGACATTAAAGCAACAGATAATTCATTAGAATATTGGATAAATACTGATGAAGATAAACAAGCTATTGATATATTAAAATCTTTTGGGGTTCAAGAAAATGATAAATACCTGGTAATACACCCTGAAGTACCACTTCATAGAGAACAGAAACAGTGGCCGGAAGAAAAGTTTGCTGAATTAATTGAAAAACTTGCAGATACCAAAAAAATAAAAATACTAATAACGGGGACAACTCCAAATAATTCATTGAAAAACAGGCTTAAAAATATGGATTACCAAAAACTTACACGAGTGGTTTTTATGCCGAAACTTTCAATCGGTGTTTATGCCTCTGTTTTAAAACATTCCAAACTGCTCTTATGCAATAATACGGGAATAATGCATCTTGCTTGCGCTCTTAATATTCCTGTCATAGGGTTGCATGGATCAATATCTACAGAAAAGTGGGGGCCTGTCGGCCAAAAGAGCATAACAATAAAAGCTGATATCGATTGTTCACCCTGTATTTATCTGGGATTTGAGTATAACTGCAATGAAAATAAGTGCATGAATTCCATAAATACTTCCGAAGTATTAAACAATATAAACAGTATTCTTAAATAGTAAAAGCGGTTTTGCAATTGATTTAATAAAATTATATAATTTTGCCTCACATAACATAAATGAAACAAGACTATAGAAATCACAATTATCTTATTTTTTTAGCACTACTTTTTCTGGGAGACATGTTTCTTGTCTACCAGTCATTTCTTATCAGCTATAATACCCGATTCTTCTGGATTTCTTTAACAAATATCTTTCCTCCGATAAAAGGAATTCCCAACATATCCACTTACAAGCAATTTTTTTATCTTGCAGTACCCTTTTGGGCTACTGCCTTTGTTTTAATGGGCTTTTACAAGAGAAATTTTGAATCAGACCTTGATGAATTAGTTACAATTGTAAAAGGAAGCATTCTTTCAACTATCTTAATGATGGCTATAACCTTTGTATATAGAGGATTTGAATATTCAAGATTTTTTATAGGCATTAACTGGATAGTAAGCACAGTTTTATTATTCATCTGGCATGAAATTATTAAAAACACCTATAAATCCATATCCAACCGCACGCATAATGCTCTAATAATCGGCAATGCTAATGAAATTGATTTTATTAAAAAAACCTTAAAGAAAAATCCCCATATCAGGCCGTTTTTCCTGTTCGAATACAACAATCAGGATAATTTATTCAACTTTATAAGCCAAAAAAACATTGAAGAAGTGTTTGTAGTAAATTCTTTATTTACTACAAAAGAACTTGCAATCATTTCTGATAAATGCGAGGAAATGCAGATTAGTTTAAAAATTGTTCCGGACCTGCTGCAGCTGAAATTTGGTGAACTGGTAATTGACCAGTCTCTTGGTATACCTGTATTTTCTTTAAAATCACCATCTTTAGTGGGTCTGAACTTCTTTTATAAGCGCATTTTTGATATTTTCCTGTCAATTATTTTTCTATCCCTCGTATCAATTCCCTTAGCTTTTGTGGCTTTCTTTATCAAGATTGATTCTAAGGGCACTATTCTTTATTCACACAAAAGAATGGGTTATAAAAGTAAAACTTTTCACTTCTATAAATTTAGAACCATGGTTATTGATGCAGATATTCTTCTTGAAAAAATAAAACACCTCACTGAAAGAAAGGGCCCTGTTTTTAAAATGAAAAACGATCCAAGAATTACCAAATTTGGTAAATTCTTAAGAAAATACAGTATTGATGAAATTCCTCAAATTATAAACGTTTTGCTCGGTGACATGAGCCTTGTTGGGCCCAGACCCCAGGTACTGTGGGAAGCTCAGGCTTACGATGATTTTGCTAAAAGAAGATTAAGTGTTCTTCCCGGTGTAACCGGTCTTTGGCAAGTATCGGGCAGGGCTTCTTTAAGCTATGAAGAAATGATAGAACTAGACATTTATTACCTTGAGAATTGGTCTTTAGGTCTTGATTTGAAAATAATTTTTAAAACATTTCCGGCAATTTTCAGTAAAAAGGGAGCTTATTAAAATGAAAGCACTCATACTTCTGGGTGGATTTGGTACAAGATTAAGACCCTTTACCTGCCAGACACCTAAACCATTATTACCAATTCTTAATCAGCCGTTTATAACTTACCAGCTGAATTTGTTAAAAAAATACGGCATTAAGGAAGTAACATTTTGCCTTAGCTATAAAGCTGAACAATTTAATAAATTTGTAGGCACAGGCAAAAATTTTGGTTTGAAAGTAAATTATGTATATGAAGACAAACCGCTCGGTACTGGAGGAGCCATAAAAAATGCAGAAAAATATTTCGATGAAACCACAATAATACTTAATGGCGATATTTTAACTGATATAAATATCAGCGAAATTATGAAATTTCATAATAATAAAAAAGCTGTTCTTACAATTAGCCTCATTCGTGTTAAAGACCCCACAATTTACGGACTTGTTGAAACAGACAAAAACCAACGAATTGAAAAGTTTCTTGAAAAACCTTCATGGGATGAAGTCACATGTAATACTATAAACGGCGGTATATATATCTTTGAACCGGAGCTGCTAAGTTACATTCCGCCAAACATTAATTATTCTGTTGAACGCGGGCTTTTTCCAATGCTTCTTGAACAGAAAAAAAACGTTTATGGCTACATTTCAAATCCCTACTGGATTGATATAGGAACTGTAGAAAAATACAAACAAACACACTTTGATATACTCAACTGCAATGTTAATGTTCCGGTCCCTGGTAAAAAACTCAGGAACAATGTGTGGGTAAAAAACAAAGCTTCAATTGACAAAACCTCAACACTAACCGGCAAGATTGTTTTAGGTAAAAATACAAAAATAGAACAATTTGTCCAATTGTCTGGGTGTGTATCAATCGGCTGCAATTGCATAATAAGAAAAGGCTCTCAAATCATAGATTCAATCATTCTCGACAACACAGTAATCGAAGAAGGCGTCAAAATAGAAAACTCACTGATTGGAAATAATTGCAAAATTGAATCAAATTCTATAATAAATTCCGGTAATGCTTTGGGTGACAAAACCCATCTTACGAAATTCTCAAACATATAAACTTAGGAGGAAATATGAAAATAGTGAACAAGCCGTGGGGAAAAGAAATCTGGATTGCTTATACAAAGAAGTATCTCGGGAAACTCCTTATAATAAAGAAAGGCCACAGATTAAGCAGACAATACCATAGAATCAAAGACGAAACCCTTTACTGTGATACCGGCAAATTCATAATGGAAATAGGCAGAAAAACAATTACCGTTAAACCCGGAGACTCTATAAGAGTAAAACCAAATACCATACACCGCATGTGGGCAAAATTTTCTGATGTCAGAATCATTGAAACCTCCACTTCTCATCCGAATGACAGAGTCCGTATAGAAGATGATTACAAAAGAAGATAATATTTAAAGGATAACCTCATAAAATGAGCATAAAATTCGGTACTGAAGGCTGGAGAGGGGTAATTTCAAGAGATTTTACTTTTGACAACGTTGCAAAAGTAACCCAATCTATAGCAGATTACTTAAAATCTCTAAAAACCCAGTCTACAACCACAAAAAAAACAAAGGTTGTTATAGGATACGATAACCGTTTCCACTCTGAAAACTTTGCCAACTGTTGCGCGTCAGTGTTTAAACAGAACGCTTTTGACGTCATACTTTCCGACACTTCTGTAACTACTCCAAACTTATGCCTTACCACAAAGTCACATGAAGCCCAAATAGGCATAATGATAACAGCCAGTCATAATCCGCCAAAATTTAACGGCCTTAAAGCTAAAGCACAATACGGCGGGCCTGTACCCGAATGGCTAAACAAAGAAATAGAAAAAAACATACCAAATAATTCAATAGCCTATAGTATTGACCCGGAAAACCTTAGTTTTTCTAACATTAAAGATGAATATATTGACTATATAAAAATGTCTGTTGACCTAAAGCTTATCAGTAAAGTCAAAAAAAACATTGTGTTTGATTGTATGCACGGCCCGGCTTACAGATACATTGATGCACTTTTGGGTTCCAATTCAAAAAACGTTATAAAAATCAGAGATTACCGTGATGTGACTTTCGGCGGGTTTAACCCTGAACCTATAGAAAAATACATGGAAATAACCAAAAAAACGGTAAAGAAAAATAAAGCAGCCATCGGAATTACAACCGATGGTGATGGTGACAGGGTAGGCATTGTTGCTGACGGCGGCTGGTATCTGCCTCCTCATACAGTATTTCCTTTATTGCTTTATTACCAGGTAAAATATAAAAATCAGTTCCCAAAACTAGTGCAAACCCTTTCTTTAGGTTATCTTTCAGAAAGAATTGCCAGAAAATACAATCTTAGTTTTGAAGAAACCCCAGTAGGATTCAAATACATTACAGAAAAAATCCTAAAAGAGGAAAACATTTTTGGCGGAGAAGAATCCTGTGGGTATGCACTCCCTAACGGGTTACCTGATAGAGACGGCATTCTCTCCGGGCTTACAATCCTTGAAATGCTGGCAATGTCAGGAAAAAAATTGTCAGTATTAGTCAATGAAATGTACAAAGAATTTGGAAAATCATCATTTTCCAGAGTTGACTTTGCATTACCTGAAGTCATTTATAACAAAGATGACTTTGTAAATCAAATAAAGGGCTTTATTTCTGAAAAAATAAATGGTAAAATGGTCAAACAAGTAAAAACATTTGACGGCATAAAAATAGTTCTTAACGACGATTCATGGCTTTTGCTAAGGCCTTCCGGTACCGAACCTCTGTTGAGGGTTTATTCAGAAACACAAAATGAGGCAGATAACCGCAAGCTTATCAATTATGGAAAAAAAATAGTGTCAAACTACTTTAAAAAATAGCCGCAAGAAAGGAGAAAAAAGATGAGCTTTATTAGAAAAGATTTCTTTTTCACATCAGAATCAGTAGGAGCAGGACATCCGGACAAGGTTTGCGACAAGATTTCGGACGGGATACTTGACGAGGTGCTCAGGCAGGACCCAAGAGGAAGAGTAGCATGCGAAACATTTGTAACCCTTGGATTAGTTATTGTGGGTGGGGAAATAACCACAAAAGCTTATGTTGATGTACAAGGCTTAGTTAAAAAAACAATAAAAGCTATTGGTTATACTGATCCTAAATACGGCTTTGATTATAAAACCTGCGGAATACTCAATGGTATTCATGCTCAATCTCCAGACATTTCAATGGGTGTTGATACAGGCGGAGCTGGAGACCAGGGAATAATGATAGGTTATGCCAACAATGAAACAAAAGAACTTATGCCTATGCCAATCACTTTAGCGCATAAATTAATTGAAAGAGTTGACCTTATGAGAACTTCGGGTCAGCTTCCTTATTTAGGGCCTGACTGCAAATCACAGGTTACTGTAGAATATGTAAAAGGAAAACCCGCAAGAGTAGATGCAGTTGTAGTTGCCTGCCAGCACACAGAAGAAGTGCTTGATAAATCAGGTAAATACATGGCAGAATCAGCAAAAAAACAAATGCTCAAAGAAATAATTAACCCGATAATCGGCAAACTTGCAGATTCAAAAACAAAATATTTTATTAATGCAACCGGCAAATTTGTTATCGGCGGGCCGGCTTCAGACACGGGTATGACCGGTAGAAAAATCATCGTAGATACCTACGGCGGCTGGGCACAGCATGGTGGCGGCGCATTTTCAGGCAAAGACCCCACAAAAGTTGACAGATCTGCCACCTATATGGCAAGACATATTGCTAAAAACATAGTTGCAGCCAATCTTGCTGATGAATGCACAGTTGAGCTTTCCTATTGTATCGGAGTAGCTGATCCGGTATCAATCATGGTTGACACACACAATACAGGGGAAATTAGTGACGAAAGATTGGAAAAAATTGTCAGAGATGTGTTTCCATTAACACCAAGAGGTATTATTGATTACCTCAAACTGCTGAGGCCAATATACGGTAAAACAGCGGCAGGCGGCCATTTCGGCAGAAAAGATGCTGATTTCTTATGGGAAAAAACAAACAAAGCTGATGAATTAAAAAGAGCAACAAGATAAATCTAAATCATTAACCAATGGAGTAACCATGAAACATCACGTAAAAAACATGAATCTTGCCAATGACGGCAAGAACCGCATAGAATGGGCAGCAAAAGAAATGCCTGTTTTAGACCTCATCAAGAAAAGATTCAACAAAGAAAAACCGCTTAAAAACTACCGGTTAGGCTGCTGTCTGCATGTTACCACAGAAACCGCCAACCTTGCTATTGCGTTAAAGGAAGGCGGAGCCAAAGTAGTACTTTGCGCATCAAACCCCTTATCCACACAAGATGACGTAGCTGCAGCACTGGTTAAACACTATGGCATACCGGTTTTCGCTATCAAAGGCGAAGATAACAAAACTTATTACAGCCATATTAAGGCTGTCCTTGAATCAAAACCGCAAATAACCATGGATGACGGCGCAGACCTTGTAACAATGCTGCATACCACATTTAAACAGCTCCTTCCTAATATAGTAGCTGGTACAGAAGAAACAACAACCGGTGTTATCAGGCTAAAAGCTATGGCAAAAGACGGTGTATTAAAATACCCGGTTATTGCTATTAATGATGCTTTAACCAAACACTTCTTTGATAACAGGTATGGCACAGGACAGTCAACAATTGACGGCATACTCAGAGCCACCAATGTTCTGCTTGCAGGAAAAAACTTTGTAGTATTAGGTTACGGCTGGTGCGGGCGCGGACTTGCCATGAGAGCAAACGGTATGGGCGCAAATGTAATAATAACCGAAATAGACCCCATTAAAGCCATTGAAGCAAAAATGGACGGCTATCAGGTTATGCCTATGAGCGAAGCTGCAAAAATAGGGGATATCTTTGTAACCTTAACAGGTGATATTTCCGTTGTAAGAAAAGAGCATTTCACCCAGATGAAAGACAATGCCATAGTAGCCAATTCAGGCCACTTCAATGTAGAAATTGATATAGTTGACCTGAAAGCTATGAGCAAAAAGATAAGAAAAGTCAGAGAATTTGTGGATGAATACACCCTTAGCAGCGGTAAAAAAATCTGCATCCTTGGCGAAGGCCGTTTAATTAACCTTGCCTCAGCTGAAGGCCACCCGGCAAGCGTTATGGATATGTCTTTTGCAAACCAGACCCTTTCCGTAGAATACCTTATAGATAACTATAAAGCGCTTGAAAACAATGTCTATTCAGTTCCAAAACTCATTGATGAAAAAATTGCAGAACTTAAGCTCAATTCAATGGGTGTAAAAATAGACAAACTTACAGAAAAACAGAAAAAGTATTTAGATTCCTGGTCAGAAGGAACTTAATAAAAACATAAACACTAAAGCGCCTGGATAAAACAGGCGCTTTAGTGTAATTTTGCCCAAACAAATTGACATTTTGACAGTTATTTTGTAAACTTACCATTAGATGAAAATTAAAAAATTACTCATCCTCCTAATCATCTTCCCTTTAATATCTCTAATCTTTGCTTCCAAAGCTTTTTCATCCGTTCAGACATCTACAGCTATAGTATCAGGCCTTTGGAATTCTACTCACACATGGGTTGAAGGCAGAATACCTACTGTTGCAGATGGTGTAACAGTAACCGATGGTTTTACCTTGTATGTAGATACAATTGCTCCCTGCAGAGCTCTAGAGGTAAGATTATCTCAATTTTCAAATCTCGTCTTTTTACCTGATGGTATCACTGGCAGTTCGCTTACTATCTCAGGAGACCTGGTTCTTGATAGAGGCTCTGATGTTACCATGGATTCAAATAATAACAATGATTATTTTTATTTGAATGTAGGCGGGAACGTTGCATTACAAAACGGAAACAGTTTTCTAATAACTGCAGATAAAACAAATTCTAATTTCAATGTAACCGCAACAGACATAATCCTTACAATTTCTGATTATTCTTCTTCGCTTTTCACAAGCACTATTTCTGCTACATCAAATATAAATATCTATGCAAGAAAAATCACTATTGATCCAGAATGTTCTTTTGAAGCTTATGCAAACTCACCAAGTGCAAATTATACGATAACCGTTTGGGATGAAGTCTCTGTTGCATTGTCAGGATGTTTTTCATATGTCATAAATTCTGGAGCTGGCACAATATCTCTAAACTCCATTTCAAACGAAGGTACATTTACAGTAAGAACAGTACCAATAGCAACCACATCAATAATTAACATTGGAAACACTCTCAATGAAGGATATATGAGTTTTATTGGCCCTGATCCAAACCCGGCAAATATATCCAAGCCAGACCCGGCATCAACCACAAGAAGGCTTAAGCTTGTGGGCAATTACAATAATTCTTATTTAGTTACCTCAAAAACTGCAGTAGAAACAAACGTAGGATTAACTCTTGAAAACGTTGAAGCAACAAATATTGGGACATTTGACTACATATTGCCTGATGGAAATGAAGCTTATGGCATCTGTATTATCGGTTTATCAGCAACTATTGAAGGTAACAAATCAGATCGATTTAGAATTTACAACTGTGACATTAATAACTCTGCAGATACAGGGCTTTTTTTCAGAAATATAACAAGAGCCAATAATGCATGGTATACTCAAGGTATATCTTCTTCAATAATAAGAGATAATTGGCGAAATGGTGTTTGGTTAAAAAATGTTACCAAATGTGACATGAGAAATTGTATCGTATATAACAATTCTGGATCAAATATTGGTTATGGCGTAATTTTAACAAATGAATCTAATCAAAACAATTTATCTGATAATGATATATATGGAAACAAAATTATTGGCTTATATTTAAATAACTCTGACAAGAATTTAATCTACAACAACAAAGTACATGACCAAACTCCCGGTAATGGACAGGAAGGCATCTATTTGTATCAATCACAGAAAAATGTATTAGTGTACAATAGTTGCTATAGCAATCCCGTCCATGGAATTGCTTTAGAATATGACTCTATAAATAATTACTTAGCCGCAAATAAATGCTCTAAAAACTCAGAAGGCGGATTCAGAATAAGATATAATGCAGATGGGAACATATTTTTAACAAATATTAGTTCTGAAAACACAAGAGCCGGATTTACTTCTCATTCGTCCAAAGACACTCTTTGCGTAGAAGATATTTTAAAAAACAATGGTATAGGAGATGTTTATATCGAAGGTGAAGAAAATATTGGCTATCTTTCACAAATATGGATGAAAGGTTGTTTATTTCAAAGCACTGTTACTTTCACAAATACTCCTGAAAAGCAAGAATTTACAAAATCTAACTCCTGGGTAATAAGCCAAAAACACAATGGAACTAACGGTATTACTGATGTTTGGGGCCAGTTCTCTATGCCTCAAACGGCCCATAATTGGCATACCCCTGCTCTTTTGTCGTACAACTACTACAATTCGTTGTATAGCGGCAAATCACACGGATGGAATACCACCTCAAATGTCCAGTATGATACCCCAATGTTAAGATATGATGATGGAGGTGAAGATGGACCGGGAATGCCTGTTGACGGAACAAATGATATAACTTCAGTAACCACAAGCTCAACCACAAAAACAGAATTATGGATTGTTACTTATAATTCATCACAAAATAGATGGACTGTCTGGGGGTCAAGCTCAGGACTACAAACAAGAGGCGGGCCTGAAGGAACAGGACTGTTAAGGCCAGATGCTGACTATAGCAGTGACAATGGGGAAGTCCGTTTTAGGATTACCCATCATACCACACCAATATCTCCGGGTGAACAATATGTCTTTATAACTATTGCAGATTCAAAAGATCAAAACACACAAAAAAAACTTGAATTATGTGATTTTTCCGATCCTAATTATATAGGCTCAACTTTTACAAATAATACCGGCGCCACCATTGATTTTGTGGGAACATCTACTGCGCCTACTATAGTAACCCGAAAACTTGCCCAGGACATTCCTGATACAAACTTTTATTACAACTTAAATCTTGGCGGTATAATAAACCAGATAAAATATACTAATTTTTCTTATCTTGATGGCAGAGGGCTTTTACTAAACGCAAAACCGCTTGTAAACACAGAAAACATCCGCATTGAAAGCCTGCAGACAGGAACCACCTATTCAACATACATTTCAGCTGTTGGTATTATAGACCATTACATTGATTCTCTTTACATAGAAACAACAACCGTAACAGGCGTTTATGGCGTACGCGCTGATAACTCTTCCATATATATAAGAGATTATGTACGCCCATTTTTATCGGATAAAGTTACAGGAACAGGCGCTGTTTACTGGGACCCGACGTTAGTTTATACCGGCCAGACAGGTTTTTTAGCAGACGGTGTTGAACCCAACTATGGTTCTCAAACCACAGCCAGGGAATTTCAGGTAAAATATTTTGATAGAGGTTTAACAACTGGCGGAAATGCCCCAACCACAGTTCAGGTTTGGATAGACATCAACGATAATGGTACCTATGAACAAAATGAAAGAATAGGCATGAAACCCCGCCCCGGTGTAGGAAATGACAGTGACTATTCAAATGGAGAAGTTTATTATTATATTCTTTCAACATCAACTTATGATGGTGACGGGATGATAGCATATCGGTTCTTTGCTCCAAACCCAAATAGCATGACAATCTCTACTTATACCTACAACATATATAGCATCAACAACATAGTTATAAGCACTTTTGAAGCAACTGGCTTTGCTACACAAACAAGCACATTTATAATACGTGGGACGCCGCCAAGGGCCACTGTTTCCACTCCAAATACAGAACAATCAGGATTGGTTGTTATCAGTTATAATCTTATTGATACAGATAACAAAACAGCTCCAAGAAATTACTGCTCCGTACTGTTTGAATACAAAGATCCTTCAACAGGATTATGGAGTCCTGCTACCATTGGCCCCGGGTCAGAACCAATAGAAGATTTAGAATCCAGCACCTTGTCAGGCACTACACATTATTACACGTGGGACTCTGCCGAAGATTTACCTAATAAAGATGTATCCACTTCTATAAGAATAACACCAACAGATGAAGACGGTACAGGCTCTTCAATTACATCCGGATCTTTTGCTCTTGATAACATTATCGGTTCAAGAATTATATTTATTTCTTCTGAACAGGAATTACTTACGGGCTCTACATCCCAGGTAGTAACGGTTCAAATACAGGATGATGCTAACAATAAAGATATTGATGCAAACATTTCCCTGACTTTAATGAGCAATTCTACAAATTATTCTTTTGTCAGTTCTACTGCAAACATCCTTATAAACTCAGTACTATCCAATGCCGGGGAAGCAAAATTTAAATACCGTGATGAAAACAGGGGCCAGCCTACAATCACTGTTTCCTATTCAGGGTTGCAGGCAGCATCCCAGGTTTATTACATAACCAAAGATGTAAGTGCAATAAAGTCTACTCTTTCAATTACAGAAACTGAAACAGTCGTGGGCTCATCGCAATCAATGGTAAATGTAATTGTCACATTAAATGACTTGGACGGAAACCCGGTATCCGGCAAAAGCGTTTTGATTTCTGTTTCAGGAACAGACAATTTTATTACTCAACCTACTGACAAAACCAACACAAGCGGAATTGCCTATGCTTCATTCTGGTCTACAAAAGCAGAATTGAAAACAGCAAGAGCTACAGATTCAACAGATAATATTCTCATTCTTTCCAGCGATACAATTACATTTACCAACGACATAGTTAACGCAAACACCTCAACAGTATCAGTCTCCAGCTCTCTTGCCCAGCTTGGAACAACAGTAAATGTTTCAATAACCTTAAAAGATAAATACCTAAATCCAGTCTCAAACAAACAGGTAATAGTACAATTAGACCCGCCAGGAGATACTATTTTAATTTCTAATAATATCACAAATGCTTCAGGCCAAATTACTACCACTGTCACAGGTAATTCATCCGGACAAAAAATGGTTACAGCAACAGACCAAACAGATGGTATTCTTTTAGCATCAACTGCCACAATAACATTTCTGTCTGAATTTTCTATGGACATCAGTTCACCCAATGTAGATACAATTACTCCTGCTGACGGTTCAACTGCTTACGCTGAATTTACCACGGTATCTGCCATTTTATCAGACATAGGCTCCGGAGTAAACTTTTCATCATCCACTTTAACTTTAACAGGCCCATCAGGAAACATCTCAGGCACACTATCTTATACAGCAAACACACTAACCCTTACTTTTGAATCACAAAGCACAAACGGAACCTACACTACAAAAGTAACCGTGTACGATGATGCAAATAATTTCACAATACGTTATTCCAGCTTCACTCTTAATATAAGAAACCCTGAAGAAACATTCAAAAACGGCACTTATTCCTATCCAAACCCCAGTACAAACGGAAACGTGGTAATTAACTACAGTCTGTTAAATACCGCCAACAGAGTGACTCTGCGTATCTATACTATAGCCGGGGACTTAGTCAGAGAAGAAGTACTTGACGGATCTGCAGGAACAAACAAAACCTACAACTGGGATTCAAAAAATCAGGCTGGAAATTTCGTAGGGTCCGGAGTATACATTATAAAAATGATAGCTGAAGAACCAACTAGAAAATTTTCAACATCAAAGAAACAAATAGTTATTAAACGCAGATGAAAATAAATAAATATATCACAATCATTTCTCTTGTTGCCTCCTTAAGTTATACCGCTTTTGCGGGTAATGATACCGGTACAACCACTGCCGCATTTTTAAAAATCATTCCGGGCGCCAGGCCAGCAGGCATGGGAAATGCTTTTACGGCAATTTCGGATGACTGCAACGCAATATACACCAATGCCAGCGGTATATCACAGGTAAAGTCACTGCAGGTATCAGCGTCACACATAATCTGGTTTGAAGACATTACCAATACTTCTATTGCATTGGTACAGCCTATGGGCCTAAATGCTGTCGGTGTCGGTATTAACTATCTATCAATGGGTGCAATAGAAGCAAGAGACAATTTTGGCAATATTCAAGCTGAAAACAGTACAGTAAACAGTAATGTAATATCACTGGCATACAGCCGTAAAATTTCCAGCCAGTTTAGCGTAGGCATAACAGCGAAAAATGTAACTCAAAAACTTGGTATTTATTCAGGTTATTGCGCTACTACTGATATTTCTTCGCTTTATAAAACAAAAGCAGGGGAAGGGGATTTCTCAGCAGGGATAGCTTTGCAAAACCTTGGTTCCCAGATGACTATTGCAGATGTCAGCAACCCAATTCCGGCAATTACAAGAGTTGGTTTTTGTTATGCACCGGTAAATATTTTGAAAATCGCTATTGATATTGATAAATCAAACGACAGTGACATGAAAATTGCCGCCGGTGTTGAATACATATACCAGAGAGCTTTTGCCTTTAGAGCCGGGGCAACCCAAATTGACAAATTAACACAGATGAAAGGTGTAACTTTAGGCATAGGAACACGAAGCACTCTTGAAAAGAAAGCTCTTTGGGAAGAAGGTGTTATGGAAGAATCTAAAGAAGAAGGTTCAGAATTTGATTTTGATTACGCCCTTACCCTTTTAAATGAAGACCTTGGCTATACCCACCGCATAACTTTAACTTACAAGCTTGGCAATAAACTCCGCTAAACAGCATTAAAACTGCCCTTTTTTCCTCAATTGACACTATTAGTAAAAAATGATAAAATTTAAATCTAAACCGATAAAATTATACCGGTAATAGAAGTGTAGGACTGATATCTCATATCTGCACTAAAAACTCTCAAAAATCACCTTTTTAAAAATCAAAATGACTCAAATCAGCTTTTTTTTAATGTTTTTAGTTGTTATTTTAATTATAGCTCTCGTGATAGCATTGTTAAAAAACAAACCGGAACAAAAAAATGACCAGTCTTTTGCTCTTTTACAACAACAGGTAAATCTGTTAAAAGATCAGGTAAGCAAAGATATCACGTCAAGCTCTCAATTAGTAGATGAACGATTAAAATCCATGATTGACAGTGTAAATAAACAACTTACAACGGTTGATAAAACATTAAGCGACCGGATGGATAAGAACAATATAATAGTAAACAACGTTCGGGAAAACCTGGGCTCTCTTTCTCAGGCAACTGAGAGAATAAGGGAAATAGGCAAAGATATTTCATCTTTACAGGAAATTCTCCGTTCTCCAAAACTCAGAGGTTCCTTGGGGGAACTATTTTTAAGTGACCTGCTTTCCCAGATACTTCCGTCTGTAAATTATTCTTTACAATATAAATTTAAAAACGGGGAAACGGTAGATGCCGTAGTAAATATCGGTGAAAGGCTTATAAGTATTGATTCAAAATTTCCGCTTGAAAACTTTATAAAATTAACTGAATTAAAAACAGAAGAAGAGAAAAGATCCCAAAAGAAAAAATTTGTTTCTGACGTAAAAAAACATATTGATGCTATAGCTTCAAAATACATTGTATCTGATGAAGGTACTTTTGATTTTGCACTCATGTATATACCGGCAGAAAACGTATACTATGAAACAATCACCAAAAGTGACTACTCTGATGATAAACCCGTTTCTTCCTATGCTCTTGAAAAAAAGGTTGTTCCTGTATCACCAAATTCACTTTACGCCTATTTGCAGGTGATTATACTGGGTTTAAACGGCCTGAAAATAGAAAAGAATGCCCAGGTAATCTTAGAGCATCTTCAGCGTTTAAAACTTGATTTTGAACGGTTTAAAACTGATTTTGATGTGCTCGGGAAACACATAACCAGCGCTAAATCAAAATATGATGATACAGATAAACGTTTAAACAGATTTGAAGATAAACTGCTTCAATCAGGACAACCCGGTCAGGAAACTGAAGAACAGCCGCTTTTGATAGAGAAATAAGTATTACTGTAACATAACACTGCAAATGATCTTTTAAAACCAAGACTAAACAGTTTTGGTCCCATCGACTAACGGTTTAGGTCGTAGCCCTCTCAAGGCTGAAATACGGGTTCGAATCCCGTTGGGACCAGTTTAAAATCCAATAACCTTAAAATGCGCCGGCGTGGTGGAATGGCAGACACGCGGGTCTCAAAAACCCGTGTCCGTTATGCGGGCATGTCGGTTCAACTCCGACCGCCGGCACCATAAATTTATTTAAACTAAAAACACATGTTTAATTTTCCTAAGTTTCTTTATCACCTGACTCCGGCAGTTCCGGTAGAAACCATAGAATTCAAGCACAAAAGAGATAATGTCGAATTAAAAGCTGTAATATGGAAACCAAAAGGACCCGGACCTTTTACCTTAATACCTTTCGACGTGGGACTGCAATTTCGCATATGGGAAATACCCTTAGCCGCCAAGATTATGGCAAGAAGCGGTTATGCGGTCATGGGAACGGAATATAAAAGAGTAGAAATAGCAAAAGGCGAAGTAAATGATTTTATTAACGCCATTGATCATTGTTATAATAACTTCTCATTCTTAAACAAAGAGACTATTCTGGTAGGTGTAAGCATGGGAGGCGCAACCATGCTTAATATTGCTTCAAAAGTTGGTGCAAAATACGATATTAAGGCAGTTATTGCCATGGGACCATTTGCAGATTTAGCAAGGGCTTATTATTACACTAACGGTTATCTTGGAGCACACAACAGAATAGATGAAAGGGCAAGATTACTGAGTTTATATCAAAAATACGCTTTTACCAATCCTGTGGAAGACCCTAAGGAGTTTTTTATAAGGTCACCGCTTAACTTTGTAAAAAATATAAAATGCCCGGTATACCTGGTGCATGGAAAAAAAGATGAAATAGTATCAGTTGATCATTCTATACAACTGTATCATAAAATGAAGGAGCTTAATAAAGAGGTTTATCTGACCATATTTCCGGGTGAAGGTATTCATACACCTTTAAAATTCAAATCCATGATGAGGCGTTTTAACTTTATAGGATTTGCCAGAACCTGGAACCACGTTCATAAACTACTTAATAATTTAAGAAAGAAAAAGGTTAACCATGAAAAAAACTAAAGACTTACTGTCAGTAATTGATTTTACTAAAAGTGAATTTATCCACATCTTTAATTTAAGCGCTTCTTTAAAAGAAAAACTTAAAAAAGGTAAAAAATATCTGCCTCTTACAGGCAAGACCTTGGCCATGATTTTCCAGAAACCGTCAACCAGAACCAGAACTTCTTTTGAAGTCGGTATGACTCAGCTGGGAGGCCACGCCATATTTTTAAGCAGCCAGGAAACACAGGTAAAACGCGGAGAAACCTTTGCCGATACTGCCAGAACCCTTTCAAGATACGTAAACGGCATTATGGTACGGGCAGACGCACATAATGACATTATTGACTTGGCAAAAAATGCCAGCGTACCTATAATTAACGGTTTAAGCGACATGGAACATCCCTGCCAGATAATGGCTGATATATTCACTATAATTGAAAAAAAGGCTAAACCCATGGATTCAAACACCTGGCAGAAAAAAGGCCTTTATGACATCAAAATCACTTATATTGGCGATGGTAACAATGTAGCTAACTCTTTATTACTTGCCTGTGCTATTATGGGCATGAAAATTACAGTATGCACCCCTAAGGGTTATGAACCTGACAACAATATCCTTGATATGGGAAAACGTATTATAGAAAAGTCTAAGGGCACCATTGAGATTCAGAATGACCCTTTTGAAGCGGTAAAAGATTCCGATGTGCTTTATACCGATGTCTGGACCAGTATGGGAAAAGAAAAAGAAAAAGAGGAAAGGATGAACATTTTCAAAAATTATCAGATAAACAAAAATCTTATATCTAAAGCAAAACCTGATGTTCTTATCATGCATTGTCTTCCCGCTCACCGCGGTGAAGAAATATCTACAGAAGTCATGGATGGGCCGAATTCCATAGTCTTTGACCAGGCCGAGAACCGCTTGCACGTGCAAAAAGCCATACTAGTATATCTCTTAGGTTAACTTTTATGCGTTATTTGGTAGTTTTTATTACCTGTTCAAACACTAAAGAAGCTGACAAAATTGCACAAACTCTGCTTAAGCTTAAACTGACTGCCTGCGCAAACCTGATTCCTGAAATAAAATCTGTTTACTGGTGGCAGGGTAAAATAGAAAACTCTTCGGAAACAATGATGATTTTAAAAACAAAAACCAGCCTGCTTTCAAAACTTATTAAAGAAGTAAAGAAACTGCATTCTTATTCGGTGCCTGAAATAATAGCGTTGCCTATTACAAAAGGCAATCCTGATTATCTAAAATGGATTAATGAATCGGTAAGAGCTTAACGGAGGCATAAGTGGCTATACTGGAAATTAAAAAATATCCCGACCCTATATTAAAAAAGAAAACAAAACTTGTAAGAAGCATTAATGCTGATATTAAAAATGTTATCAGAGATATGTTTGAAACTATGCGTAAAGCAAACGGTGTAGGATTAGCTGCTAACCAGGTTGGATTGCCGCTTAAAATAGTTGTAATCTCTATTCCTAAAGAAACGAGTCAGCCTGATAATTACGTACTTATTAACCCGAAAATTGTCCAGAAAAAAGGGAAAATGATTGATGATGAAGGTTGTTTGTCTTTTCCGGGTTTATATGTCCAGCTTAAAAGACACAAATACATAAAAGTTAAAGCTTTAGATGAAAAAGGTAAAATATACGAAATTGAAGGTATCAATCTTTTATCTAAAGCACTTCAGCATGAAATTGACCATTTAGAAGGCAAATCTTTTATTGACAGGCTTCCGATTCTTTTAAGGCTAAAAGCCAAGAGGGAAATCAAACGCAGAATTAAGGCAGGAACCTGGTAATTCATCTCTAACTAATCAGACCGCATACTAAGCTCATCAGCTTCTTGAGTTATCCTATTAAGCTCATTTTCTAATTCAACTGCTTTCAGGGCCAAATCATCATTTTTCTCTATATATACCGGATTGCCATATACTATAAAGGCTTCATTAAAGGGCATCGGAAGTAAATACTGATCCCAATTATTAAAAATCCTTTTTCTTTTTGCAGATACTGTTATCGGAATGATAGGTTTATTTGTCTTTTGAGCTATAAATAAAATACCTTCTTTTACCTTATATACGGGTCCTTTAGGTCCATCAACAGCAAAGGATGCATCATTTCCTTCTTCTATCCGTTTAATCATTTCAATCGTGCCTTCAATAGCCCCGCGTTTTTTGTGCGAGCCTCTTACCGGTTTATATCCAAGCTTTTTTACAAAACAAGTCTGTAATTCACCGTCTTTTGAATAACTTGTCATAATGTAAATACTGCTGAATCTATGTGTAAATATCAGCAAAAACTGGCGCCCGTGCCAGAAAGCATATATTACGTTTTTACTTTTTTCACGCGCTTTTTCCAGAAATTGAGTGTTTATTTTTTTTACTTTTGTGGTATAACCTATCGAAGCAAATAAGAGAAATGCTATTAAGGAAAGGATTTGGTTTTTCAGGCCTTCAAAGAAAAGATTCATTTTTTACTTTTAGGAAGCCATTTAACAATTGCTGTATTAAAATACTGCGGTTTGATATTTCCGGCCTCATCAATAGAAACATCAATACTTTTAATATCAATATTATTCAGGATATTCTTTTCCATATCACCGCTTTGTTTTTCCAGCGCAAGCAAGTGGCAATCATCTTCTGTTGCCTCCTCACTTAATATACGGTATACAAATGCCAGGCTTCCTGTACAAGCTTCTAAGCCCAGGCTGTTTAATATTTGTTTGCGTTGTTCGTTATTATTGTCAGCTGAGGTTTTGATTTTACTTTCTATACCTGAACCTATGGACACAACTATTACACTTACTGCTACAGGTTTTGGTTTCTGGTCAAAGCTTAAACCAAACTTTGATTTTGCTTCTTCTATCTGAAAAGTTTCAAAGATACTTGCGGGAGACAAATATTCCGCCGATTTATCAATTTCACCTGAAATAGCCTCATCAATTTCGGGAGTATATTCCTTAATTTCCGAAGTTAGCTTCAGATTTTTAAAAATTTCTTTTTTACGCAGTGTAACCTTGAATTTCTTTATTTTCATTTTTTATTTTTCTTATTCCTATAAAGTGTCCACTCATAAACTATGGGGCTGGCAACAAAAACGGTTGAATAGGTTCCTATAATACAGCCAAAAAGCAGTGCCAGGGAAAAATCATGAATAACTTCACCACCAAAGAAATAAAGGGTTAAAAGTACCATTTCTACAGTTAAGGAAGTAATGATAGTCCTGGAAAGTGTCTGATTTACACTTACATTTAGTACTTTATCCAGCGGATCTTTCCTTAAAAGAGAAATATTTTCTCTGATTCTGTCATAAATTACAATAGTGTCATTGATTGAATAACCTGCCAGAGTAAGAAAAGCCGCAACAATGGTTAATGTAATCTCTTTATCAAGGAGTGAAAACAAACCCAATGTAATGAAAACATCGTGAATCAGTGCAACTACGCCTGAAATACCCCAAATAGCAGACTTAAATCTGAAGGCAACATAAACAATGATACCCATAAAAGAAAGCAATATTGCCCATATTGCTTGAGTTGATAAATGAGCACCTACCGTAGGGCCCACAAACTCGGTACGTTCTATTGTAAAGTCCTTTGTAGTTTCAGATTTTGCAAGGCCTTCCCGTATCTTTGCAGTTACTGACTCAGCGATATCCTTATCGCCTTTCACTCTTATAAGCACGGAATTCTTTTTAGGAAAACTCTGCAGTTCAAAAGAGGGAATTCCGCTTTCTGATAATATTTTTCTTACCTCTTCAATCTGAAACGGCGCAGTGAATCTAACCTCCTGCATCAATCCGCCTTTAAAATCAATACCTAAATTTAATCCGCCATGCAGTAATATTGACACAATACTGATAACTATCATCGCTGCCGAAATACCAAAAAAAGTATGCCTCTTGCTAATGAAATCAAAATTGGTTTTATTTAACATTCTCATAGATTTATTTTCTCCACTATTTTCTTTTGAAATAAGTAATCATATATTACCTTTGTAACAAATATTGCCGTGAACATGCTGATTATGATACCAAGGGTAAGAGTTACGGCAAAACCTTTTATAGGACCTGTACCAAACTGGAAAAGGAACGCAGCAGCAATTAGTGTTGTTATGTTTGAGTCAAGAATTGCAGACAAGGCTCTTTCATAGCCTAAATCCATCGCTACACGGCTTGTTTTGCCAAGTTCCAGCTCATCACGCATTCTTTCCAATATAAGAACGTTTGCATCTACTGCCATACCAAGTGAAAGTATCATACCCGCTATGCCCGGAAGAGTTAAGGTAGCATGTAAAACAGCCATGGCTCCCAAGATCATAATAAAGTTAAGTACAAGGGCAAAATTCGTAATTATTCCTGACAAAGGTTTGTAATAAACAATCATGAATATCATGATTAGGATAAGCCCGAAAATACTTGCAAGTGTACCGGCTTTTATTGAATCTTCTCCAAGTGACGGTCCAACGGTACGTTCTTCAATGATTTCTACCGGGGCAGGTAAAGCACCGGCACGGAGAATCATAGCATAGAATTTTGCTTCTTCCATAGTGAAGTTACCTTCTATAACTGCTCTTCCATCAGGTATTTTTGACCTGATCACCGGGGCTGATTGAACTACACCATCAAGCACTATGGCTAAATTTCTGTTAATGTTCGTTTCTGTTACGCGTGAAAATAATTTTGCGCCGTCATCATTGAATTCTATTCCAACTCTTGGCAGGCCAAACTCTCCGCCAAGCTCTACTTTTGCATTTACCAGGTAAGCTCCGGTGAGTTCCGGTATGGCTTTTACAATATAGAATTCATCTTTGTTTCTTCCGGAAAGCATTACATATCCCGTAGGAACCAACTTTAAAATTTCTTTGTTGGTCGTGGCAGAACTAAACCTGATACCAAGATCCTTCATTTTATTGCTTATAGTTACGCCTTTTTCTGAAGAATCTACCATGCGGAATTCCAACAAGGCTGTTTTACCTATAATTTCCTTGGCTCTCTGCGGGTCTTTTACGCCTGGCAGCTGGACAGTTATCCATTTATCTCCCTGCCTGGTAATTAAAGGTTCTGTTACCCCGAACTGGTCAACTCTGTTTCTTATAATCTCAATAGCGCGGTCTATGGCGTCTGTAAGATCTGTGTCTTTTTCAAGTTTTTTTTCATCAAGCTGTAATATCAAATGCGTGCCGCCTCTTAAATCAAGGCCCAGATTTATTACTTTACTTATAATTTTGTCACGTGATAATTCTTTGCTTTCCCTTTGTTCGGCTGTCATTGAGTACCATTGAATTGTGGGAAAAAGAAAGTAAACAACAACTGCCATTACCGCAATAACAACATAAATCTTAGTTTGTAGTTTATTCATGGTTTATACCGCTTTTTTTTCAATTTCTGCGGCCGGGGTTAATACCTGGGCTATGGCAGATTTGAGGATTTGTATTTTTGTGTTTTCATCAATTTTCATTTCTACTACATCCGGTTTCACGCTTATTATCGAACCGTAAATACCTCCGGAAGTAACTACGTTATCACCCTTTTTCAAGGCATTTAAAAGCTTTTTGTGTTCCTTGTCTTTTTTCTGTTGCGGCCTGATGAGTAAAAAGTAAAAGATAAAGAAAATAACCACAAATGGGATAATGGAACTGAATGCTCCTGCCGGATCACCGGCAACTGCGCCTGGGGTTTGTGCGTAAAGCAATGAAATCATTTTATTTCTCCTTTGTTCTTGATAAAATTTTTACTATTGCACCTGCAATATTTATTCTTATTAACTCATTTCTTTCATATTTGTACAAGTCATCCAGAATTTCAATTGATTCCGACCCTCCGTACAGGGCCATAATATTCACGGCTTTCTGCCTTGCGTCAGCATCCGTAGACCTTAACGAAGCAATAATAAAATTACTGTTGATTGTATCCCCGAGTTTATAAAGGGACTCTAACGCATAGAGCCTTACAAATCCGTTAGTATCATTTAATTTTTCTCTGAGCCGAGGAACATACTTTGGGTCACCAAGATAACCAAGAGACTCCGCTGCCGCCATTCTTAGCACTTCATCCTTATCTTCAAGTAAACCTGCTATATTCTCACCATAAGTTTTGTCGCCTATTTTTCCTAAAGCGATGCAAGCTGACTGTTTAACGCCTTTATCCCAATGTTTTAAAAATGATTTTAAAGTGTCCTTTACTTTTTCTTCTTTCAAGTCGCCTAATACTTCACACGACTTCTGTCTTACCACCATTTCATAACTGTTAAGACCTTCAATAAACAGCTTCTCATCGGTTCGGTCACCCGTTTTCATAAGAGCTATAATCGCCGCATCTTTTATTTGGCCGTCTTTATCTTTAGACAGTTCTTTTAACAGAGAGATTGATGCTTTATCTCCTGTTTCACCAAGAGCTTTAACGGCTTTTGCACAGGTCATATTTTTCACCATAGCTTTAGCGCGCTTCGTAGGAGGGTCATTATATTGCACTACTACTTTACTTTTAATAATCTCTATGAGTACCGCAATACCCGATTTATCATCAAGCATTGACAAACCTCTTGCCGCTTCTATTTTTACCAGCTCTGATTTGTCTTTCAGAAAACTCTTAATTGTTTGAATTGAAGATTTATCCTTTAAATCAGAAAGGGTTTTTATGGCTTCAATTTTTATGGTTGTTTCAGAAGATTTCAGGCCGTCTTTAATAATACCCGTATATCTTACTCTTAACGTTTCGGGTTTATCCAGCGCAAAAACATTGTTTGAAATTGCGTAAAAAAATAAAACAAAAACAATTTTTAAAATATTACGTTGCATTTAACGGTTGTTTCCTTTGTATTTATCGAAGAATTTTTCTTTTTGGGAAAGGAAGTTATCTTCGTCTATTGAAGTGCTAATTAAATTGATTAATTTTAGCATAAAAAACAAATTGTGTAAAGTAAGTAACCGAAGAGAAAGCAGTTCTCCTGACCTGAAAAGATGGTGGATAAATGATCTGGAATATTCAGTACAGACCGGACAAGAACAACCCTCATCAAGAGGGCCAAAATCATTGCTATACTGTGCATTTCTAATGTTTACTTTTCCTGAAAAGGTAAGAGCCTGGCCATTTCTTCCGTTTCTGCTGGGAAGCACACAGTCAAAAACGTCAATACCGTTTTCAATATAAGCCCAAAGCTCCTCCGGCGTACCAACTCCCATGGCATAACGGGGTTTATCTTCCGGAAGCAGTGGCGCCGTATTTACTACTATCTCATTTGTTATGTCTGCCGGTTCACCTACGGCCAAGCCACCCAGGGCATAACCATCAAAATCAATTTCAATGGTTCGCAGTGCGCTTTCTTTTCTTAAATCAAGATAAGTACTGCCTTGAACAATGCCGAACAAGAACTGTTTTTTGTTTACACGTTCAGTTTTTGATTCTACAAACTGTTTTTTACAGCGTTTTGCCCAGTCTATAGTCATTTCCATTGAATTTTTTGCGTATTCGTAAGTTGACGGGTAGGGAACACATTCATCAAAACACATCATAATATCTGACCCCAGTTCCATTTGCAAATCCATCACGCTTTCAGGAGTAAATAAATGTGAACTGCCGTCAATATGCGACTGGAATTTTACGCCTTCTTTTGTTATTTTTCTAAGTGTTGAAAGGCTGTAAACCTGAAATCCGCCCGAATCTGTAAGAATGCTTCTGTCCCAATTAATATATTTATGTAATCCGCCGGCAGAATTTATAAGTTTTGCACCCGGCCGAAGATAAAGGTGATATGCATTTGA
The DNA here is from genome assembly GCA_001800285.1 of Elusimicrobia bacterium RIFOXYA2_FULL_39_19. Classification (GTDB taxonomy): domain Bacteria; phylum Elusimicrobiota; class Endomicrobiia; order CG1-02-37-114; family XYA2-FULL-39-19; genus XYA2-FULL-39-19. The sequence continues at coordinate 40,232 of MGVC01000048.1, forward strand.
AACAAAAAGATGAGTACCTATTTTTTTTAATTCTTCGCTTGATACTGTTTTTACAGTCCCTTGTGTAGCTACGGGCATAAATACGGGTGTATTTACTTCACCATGCGCTGTACGCATAATGCCTTTTCTGGCCCGGGTTTCTTTTGATTTCTTTATTATCTCAAACATGTTCAATCCTTTTAAAATAATTTTAGTGATTTGTCGTTAGTTGTTAAGTGATTAGTGAAGCACTATAGCATCTGCTTCATCTTCGGCAAAAACCGCCGAAGAACATCCCCTGTCGCTAACCGCTTCTGCAATATTCGCGGCTATTTGCCGCATTGCATAAGCAGCTTTAGGGGATACCCTACAACGCATTCATCCCCGAGTTTACACTCGGGGCATTCTGCGAAAGCGGGTAAAAAATTTTACTAACCACATAATCACATAAACACTTAATCATTATTTTTTAAATAATCAGCATCGCATCGCCATAAGAATAAAATCTGTAGTTATTTTTTATGGCCTCATTATATGCGTTAAATATTTTATCCCTTCCAGCTAAAGCACAAACCAATGCAAGGGGGGTAGACTGTGGAGTATGGAAATTCGTGAGCATGATATCAATACATTTAAATTTGTAACCAGGCGTAATAAAAAGCCCTGTTTCTCCGGAATCATGGTTAATTTCGCCATTATTATCAGCTAAGGTTTCTAAAGTCCTTACCGATGTAGTGCCTACCGCAATTATTCTTTTGTTTAAACGTTTTGCAATATTTATTATGTCTGCCTGGCTTTGATCAACAAAATAGCTTTCCGGCAGCATTTTATGTTCAGTTATATCCTTTGTGCTTATAGGTTTGAAGGTACCCCAGCCCACATGCAATACAATTTCTGCAATATTAACACCTTTATTTTTTGCTTCATTCAATAGTTCATCTGTAAAATGTAAGCCCGCTGTAGGCGCTGCAATTGAACCGGTATTTGACGCATACACAGTTTGATAGCGCTCAAAATCTTTCTTTTTGAATTCAGTACAATCAGTATTTCTTTTAATGTAAGGCGGGGTAGGCATTTCTCCGAATTGTTTAATAATATTTTTCACGCTTATACCATCATCAAATTCCAGTACAAATTCCCCGGAAACATCTTTCCCGGATACTATTGCGGATGCCTTATTATCTCCAAAAATAATTCTGCTTTTTTGTATTTTATCTCTTGTAAGGACAGACCATCTGGAGCGGGCTAATTCCCTGACAAACAGCAGCTCTACTTTACCGCCGGTGGCTTTTTTTGCCGCAACCCTGGCAGGGAACACCCTGGTTTTATTTATTACCAGACAATCGCCGGAAGAAAAATAACTGCAGATGTTTTTAAAGATATCATGTTTTAGTGTATTGTTTTTTCTGTCTAAAATCAGGAGTTTGCTTTCATCTCTTTTTTCCTGCGGGATTTGGGCTATGCGTTCTGCCGGAAGGTTAAAACTGTAGTCTTCAATAGGAAGCTTCATTGGTTTATTCTTCCCAGGTTTCTATTTCAGTGTAAGGATAGTAATGTTTTAAGATTTCTTTATATTTGTATTTTTTTTCAGCCATACCTTCCGCACCCCACTGGCACATACCTACACCATGGCCCCAGCCGTAACCCGTAAATAAATAGGAATCAGCTTTTGTTTTCTTTATAGAAGATATTTTTGTACTTTTAATCACCGATGGGTCTACAATCAAACGGAATTTTGCCGCCCTGATAGTAATTTCACTGAACTTACCATCCTTCTTTTGATATTCTAACCGCAAATCTTTCAATCTGCCGGTTTTTGTTTTGCCTTTGAAATAAATACCGGTTATTTTTGCTATAGCGGGATAACCTTTATTATTTAGTTTTTTTCTTATAATGCTTTCGGCAACGCTTTTTGACCAATAATACTGCTTGCACTTTGAGCAGAAAGCACATCTGACACCTTTTAAGTATACCGGCGTTGTATTGCCGCCTTCCCAGACATATTTAGGGTCTTCTGTGTAACCCGCACAACATGAATGGAAAACAGTATTAACTAATATTTTATTATAAACCAGCACTTCCCCGCGGGTTTTGGAAATGGCGCGATTGGTTCTTTCATCTTCACCTTCGAGGCCTCCATAAACCTGGCAGTGAACTTCATTACAGAGCGAAAAACCCTCTTTCTTATGTCGGTCAATATTTTTTAACGCAAAGGTACGGGAAACAACTGCCTGTGCTTTAAGAGCTTCTTCCGGCCAACCTGGGTCTACTTCTCTTGTAAGTATGCCGCATAAATAGCTTTCAAGGCCCAGTTCGTTTATTACGGTCAGCTTGCCGTCAGCCATCAGTTTGATCGATATGCTGTCATGGTATCTTCTGCCGTTAACTCTAATAAAATGAGCGTCACTTTTAGACAAAAAACGCACTTCACCTGAAAAAACTTCATTCTTGCCTATTATTATGCCTTTTGTAAAAGGCTTTATCAGGTATATATCCTGGTTATTCAGTGGGGTCTGATTCCCTGTTTCCAAATTACAGTAATAATAATCGCCTTCACAGCCAATGTTAACCGAGCTTACATTTTTTAAAATAGCTATTCTTACTACGGTTTCAGGAAGCCTGGCACAAAAAAGCAAGCTGGTCTTTAAAAGAATTACCATAAATAAAACACAACATGTGAGTAATTTTATTGTATTTTTTCTTATCAACTTGCCACCTTATCAGTCTTTAGTCTTTTTGTATCAACCTATCACTTATCTACTTATCAACAGTTTTTATTGAATACCTGCATCCGCAATACTTCTGCATATACAATTTTCTTTCATAAATTTCCTGTTTGCCTTTATAAAATGCCGGCCGGAAATCTTTATAGTAAAACTTTATATTTAATTCAGCGGCAATACTTTCACCGCAGGATTTTATTATTTCATGTTTCTGGTAGGGGCTGGATAAAAGGGTGGTGGAAAAACTTTGAATATGCTTTCTTTTTGCTTCAAGAGCAGTTTCTTTTAATCTTATCTGATAGCATATTCTGCATCTTAGCGGTTCTTCAATATCTTTTCCCAGGGCTAAATCAAAGAAATCTGCGGTCTCTTCAGGCTTTTCAATTATAGTATAATTTATCTGTTTTGAATACTCTAAAAGAGCGTTTTTTCTTTTTAATTGTTCATCGGCAGGAAAAATATTCGGGTTATACCAGAAGCCGGTAACTTCAGCAAAAGCCTTTCTCAATTCTTCAATAACTTTCGGTGAACATACTGCGCAACAATGATGTAAAAGGACATTTTTTTCCATTTTTATTCAAATCCAAGCAGAAACCGGTAAACACACTCCGGCAGGTCGGCGCTATACCCGCCTTCAAGAAGAGCAAATCTGGGCAGGTTAAGCTCTTTTATCATAGAGGCTATTTTAGTATATGTAAACGTGTCAAGCAGTATATCTGTTAGCGGGTCAGCTTTATAAGTATCAAAACCGGCGGAAACGGCAATTATTGCCGGTTTAAAATCCTTGATTTTTATTAACGCTTCTTCAAGTTTTAACAGATAATCTTTTTCCTGGGTGCCTGCAGGCAGTGGGAGATTTATACAATTTTTTACCGATTCCAGGCCGCTTCCAGGATACAGGGGAGACTGGTGCAAAGAAACAAAAAGGACATCTTCTTTTCCCTGGAAAATACTCTGGGTTCCGTTTCCATGATGACAGTCAATATCTAAAATTGCAATTTTACCTTTGCCTTCCTTTAATAATGACTTTACAGCTATGGCAATATTATTAAAGTAGCAAAAACCGCCGAAATGGCTTCTGGTTGCGTGATGTCCCGGAGGCCTGGTAAGACAGAAAGAGACATTTCCTCTCACTGCTTCGTTAGCTGTTAAAAGGGCACCGCCGGCAGAAAGCAAAGCATAATCATAAATCCGCGGAATGATGGGAATATCTAAATCGGCATAATTGCCTGTTTTTACTTTATCTACCATTAACTTTGTATGTACCGTTAAAAGATCGGTTTCTGTACAGGGCTTTGGTTCAAGAAAAGAAAAACTTTTGTCTGAAAGATATTCATAAACAAGTTTTACACGTTCCGGAGACTCCGGGTGAGCATCATGCCTGTATTCCCAGCAGGTTTTTGAGGTAACTATCTTCATAATATTATTTGGATTATTTCTTCGACGGCGGTGTATCGCCCTGGAATGGTATTTCGGTCTGTGTCTGAGGTTTTGGTTTTTTTAAGTGCTCATATGCCGCCGCAGTTACTACCCTGCCCCGGGACGTTCTGGCCAATAAACCGGCCTGTATCAAATAAGGTTCATAGACATCTGTAAGAGTATCCGCTTCTTCAGATACTGCTACAGAAAGCGTATCTATACCTACAGGCCCGCCTGAAAATTTATCAATCATGGTACTTAATATTCTTATATCCATAGAGTCAAGCCCCTTGGCATCTACACCCAGGGAAATCATGGCATCTTCAACAATAGGTAGGGTAACATTGCCGTCTGCGCGCACATCTGCAAAATCACGTATTCTGCGAAGAAGCCTATTGGCTATGCGCGGGGTTCCTCTACATCTTAAAGCAATTTCTACAGCTGATTCTTCTGTCATATTAACTTTCAATATTTTGCTTGATCTCAGTATTATTGATTTCAGTTCTTCTAAGTTGTAAAAATCCAGATATTCCACAATACCGAACCGGGCCCTCATGGGTGAGGTAAGAAGTCCGGCGCGGGTGGTAGCTCCTATAAGAGTGAATCTTGGAATATCAAGTTTTATAGTTTTGGCGCTGGGTCCCTGGCCGATAATTATATCAAGCTTAAAATCTTCCATTACGGGGTACAATGCTTCTTCGACGACATGATTTAAACGGTGGATTTCATCAATAAAAAACACATCACCTTCAGAAAGACTGGTAAGTATGGCTGCCAAATCGCCTACCCGTTCAAGCACGGGGCCTGTGGTAGAGCGCAGGTTAACGCCAAGTTCATTTGAAATAATATGTGCAAGAGTTGTTTTACCAAGACCGGGCGGGGAATAAAACAGGCAATGGTCCAGAGGTTCGTTTCTTTTTTTTGCCGCTTCAATAAACACCTTAAGATTTTTTTTAAGTTTCTGCTGGCCTACAAATTCAGTTAAATCCCTAGGCCTAAGGGTTGTCTCTACTTTTTCTTCTTCCGGTGTTACCGTTTTTGCGGTTAAGTTTTCTTCGTTATTTATCATTGCAGGTACTTTAATGCCCTTTTTATTAATTCGTTTACAGGTGGCACGTTATCTAAACCGGCCAAAGTTTCGTCTATAGCCTGCCTGGCCTGGTTTTCACGGTAACCCAGCGAAACAAGCGCCGCTATGGCATCTTCTGAAATGCTTCCTGACATTACAGGCCATTTCTGAGGGCCTTTAATTTGCAGTTTTGACAACTTATCCTGAAGCAAGGCCACGATTTTTTCCGCTGTGGGTTTTCTGAACCCGAATATGGATATTAAGAGCTTTGTATTTTTTTCCTGCACTGCCTTTTGGAAATCCGGCAGAGATTTAGTGGCTTTATCCATATAATCCAGCGCCTTTTTTGAACCTGTGTTTTTCAGGCCTTCTTTGAAAACAAGGAATATATCTTTTTCTTCCAGCGTATTAAAACCATATAGCGTAATACCTCCGCCGTATAACCCTTGAGTTTCTACAATATACAGTTTTGCCTGTTTGCCGATTTGAGGCAGTTTTTCATAAGTGGTAGCAGAAATGTTAAGCTCGTAACCGATACCGTTAACTTTCAAAATTACATTTTCTACCGTTTTATGATCTATTATTCCTTCAAGAAAAGCTATCATAGTTTTAGGTTTAGCGATGCCGAATTCAAATGGCAAAGGCCTACTGCCATGGCATCCGCAATATCATCCGGAGTAGGGATTTCCTTAAGTTTTAAAAGTATTTTTACCATACGCTGAATCTGCTGTTTGTCTGCCGCGCCGTAACCGGTAACGGACATTTTTACCAGTTTCGGGTTATATTCCCTGATAGGCAGGTTGTTTCTGGCAGCAACTAACACTATTACACCCCGCGCCTGGCTTGTTGCAAGAACCGACTTGTTATTCATGAACAGATACTGTTTTTCCAGGCTTACTACGTGAGGTTTATATTTATTGATTATTTCTTCAAGAGTTGAGTAAAGGGCAGTCAGTCTTTGGGGTAATTCTGTTGTAGCTTTTGTTTCTATACAGCCGAAATCAATTATTTTATTATCTTTTCTGGCATTCTGTTCTATTACAGCCCAGCCGCATCTGGCTAGGCCGGGGTCAATGCCTAAAACTATCATACACCCGCTTTCTCCAGGATTTCTTTGGGTATGTCAAAGTTTGCATATACGTGGTTTATATCATCGCTGTCTTCCAGCTCATTCATTAGGGCAATCATCTGTTCTGCTTCTTTGCCGGTAAGCTTTATATAGGTTTTAGGAAGCATGGTAACTTCTGCATCTACAATAGGAATGCCTTTTTTTTCAATTTCCTGCTTTATTTTTTCAAAAGTATCCGGCGTAGTTACTATTTCATAAGAGTCCTCATCATCGCTCTGGAAATCTTCTGCGCCAAGTTCCAATGAAAGGCTCATTAACTCATCTTCGTTTGAATATTTGGCTTTTTCTATGGTTATGCTTCCCTTTTGGGTAAACATCCAGTTTACACAGCCGTTTTCTCCAAGGTTTCCGCCGTGATTGGAAAACATTTTCCTTATTTCACTGGTAATCCTGTTTTTATTATCAGTAGTTGCTTCCATCATTACCGCAACTCCCGCCGGCCCGTAACCTTCATATACAATTTCTTCATAAGTTACACCTGGAAGTTCACCTGTGCCCCTCTGAATGGCTTTCTTTATATTATCCTGAGGCATGTTTGCTTCTTTTGCCTGGTCCATGGCTTTGCGTAAACGGGCATTATTATCTATGTTTCCACCGCCATTTTTTGCGGCTACAGTGATTTCTCTGATTATTTTTGTAAAAATCTTTCCGCGCTTGGCGTCAATTGCTCCCTTTTTATGTTTTATACCAGCCCACTTTGAATGTCCTGACATCTTAAATACCTCCGAACTATTAATAATTTAGTTTCTAATTCTATAAAATATGCGGCTTAAAGTCAAAAAAAGCAGATTATCTCAATGCGTTAAGCCGTTCCTGCGCCATCTGGTTTTTTGGGTCCAATTCCAGCACTTTTTCAAATGCTTCCATAGCGCCGGCCCTGTCATTTTTCTGCATGTAGGCAAGACCTAAATTCAGCCAGGCGGGCAAGTTGTTAGTGCTCAAATTAATCACTTCTCTGTAATGATTTATTGCAAGGTCTATGTTACCCAAGGTAAAATTTGCGTTAGCATAATAAAAATGTGCCTTATAGCTGCCGGGGAAAATTTCTACCAGCTTTTTGCTTAACCTCTGCACTTCAGGCCAGTTTTTAGCTTCAATATTTTTTTCTGCTTGTTTAAGAATATTATCGTATTCAAGTATCGGATCATACTTCATGCCCGCTTTATCCAGGGCAATCTGCAGGTTATGTTTAGCCATCTGAAAATCAGGGTTTAGCTCAACAGCTTTCCTGTAAGCTTCAACTGCTTTTTTGTGTTCATTTTTCTTTGTATAAGCAAAACCCAAATTATTCCAGAAATCCATGTTTTGAGGGAAAAATATTGCAGCACGTTCAAATAATGCTATGGCATCATCATTATATTTGTCAATATTATTAAGGAATACGTTTCCTAAAGCAAAATATGATTCCTGTGAAATCGGATTTATATAAAGTGACTGCGTATAGTTTTGCATAGCTTTCTGCATATCGCCCTGTTGCGTATAAACTGTTGCCAGGTTAAAATGTATTTCATCATAACCGCAGTTGGCTCCCAGCGCATTATAATACGACCAGATTGCTTTATTTTTATCTCCGACACGGGCATAACAGTTACCCAGTTCATATTCACTGTTTACTTCGCTGTTGTTTTCATGAGCTTTTTCTAAATAGGGAATTGAACCTGCCACATCGCCTTTTTTAGAATATTTAAAACCTTCAAAATAATTTATTTCGCCTGCAAAAAAACCAAACCACTTAATTATAAAAAATATGAAAACCACTATAACAAGAGCAAAAATTCCTTTAAAAAAACCGTTAACTTTATAGGTTTCAATTTTTTTTGAATCATCAAGCCCGGAGATTAATCCCATATTAAACCAGAAAAGAAAGGCCGGCACACAAAACTGGGTAGAAACATTTCCGAATATATTATCAATAAACATGCCTGAGGTACCGCCTACCAGGGCAAGGACTATAAGTTTTTTTTCTTCATTAACCGGACTTTGGTAAAGTTTGATACCGTAAGTAATAACCGAAACCAGGAACCACAGGTATAAAGCCAGCCCTACGGAACCTATCTGGGACCAGTATTCAAGTATTTCATTATGGGCATTATTAGCGTGAGTCCTGAAGCCTCTGTAAAGCTCGTTAAATAGACTCTTACCCTGATAGAAAGGATAGAATAATTCAAACAAACCCCAGCCTTTGCCAAACACCGGGTCATCTTTCACCATACCCCAGGCGCTAGACCATATCATAATGCGCTGATGCATGGGCCCGTATGACATTTTTGATACATTCTTGATTTCTGTAATTCTTGAGATGGGTGTTGACCCGCCTGAACTCCTGGGCCAGAAAAGGAAAGTAAGGCCGACAAAACAAACAAGTGCTATTATCCATTTCTTTTCTCTGATAAAAATAGATTTATTTTTTTGATTCTTGTAATCTTTATAAAGGAAAAACAACATTACGGAAATGACAGTTAACAAACCCATCCATGAAGACCTGGTCATGGTGGCAACTATTGAACAGAAATACATTTCCAACGTTATTAAATAAAAGAATTTTTTAGTGGAAGAAATCTGGCTTAAATAACCCGCTAAAATAAGGGGAAAAAGCATAACCAGATATGAGGACATGAAGTTCGGGTTGCCGAAGGTAGAAACAGGTCTGCCGCCAAACGGGTTAAGAGCTTTCGGCCAGATTGGCTCCATGCCAAGATACTGCAGAATAGCGTAAAAAGAAGCTACGAAACCTACAAAATATAGTATTTTAACTACTGCATTAAAGAATTTTGCGCGGTCCTGCCTTTCAAATATTACTGGAATAAGCAAAGCAGCTATATAATAGGAAAGCAGAATATTTACAACCGTAAATATCAGTTTCTTAAAACCTTCAGAATAGATGCTTGAATAGAGATAGTTTTTATTAAAACCGGCAAGTTTAATTCCATCTTCAATAATTCCATGGACGAGATACGGCTGTCTTGAAAACAGTGCAACAAACCACGTTAATACCGCAAAAGATGTAAATAATAATAACTGCATATCTACAGGGCTTTTTACAATTTTAATAGACCCTTTTTTTATGCTATCGCATAAAAACACTATCCATATAATCAGAATAATCACGTTAAGCAGAAAAATCTGAAAGTAGTACGGGTTTCTTGTAAGGTCGGTAAAAAATATAATAGGTGGAAAAATTAAAAGGAAATATATCGCATACTTATAGAATTTTGTCATAGAAGGTTACTTAGAGGTGCCCATCATCTTCTGCAAGTCAGGATCCTGTGGGTTTACTTCATGAATTCTCTGAAGTAATTTGGGAACTTCCTGTGTGCGGCCGGTTTTATTTAAAACAATAATGTAGTTCTTCATTGCGGACACGTTTGTATCGCTAAGTTGTATGGCTTTCTGGTAATACTCTCCGGATTTCTTTAAATCACCAGCCATATACCTCAGGTTACCAAGGTTCGTGTAGGTTTCACTATACTCATAATCTCTTCTCTTGCCCCAGTCTTCCCAGTAAAAACAGTGATATATTCCTTTATGTATTTCACAACTGGCAGGAACACTTTCTGCCGGCCTGCCTAATTGCTGAGAAACCCATTCTTTTTCATCATTGCCTTTTTTTGCCAATGCATCTTTTGTATATAAATGTCTGTAATAGGTTTCTTCAGCTTTTAGGGGTTCATTTAACTGCATGTAAACATATGCCAACCTGTAGTAATTCTGCGCAAATATCGGATCTATCATGTGGTACATCTCGAATCTTCTGACTGCCTCGTGCCAATAATATTTTGCCTTTTCCATATCTCCGCGGGACCTGTAAGTTTCGCCTAGTTTAAGATAAAGCAGTCCGGCCTGATGGTGCGACTGAACATAATTTGGAGCCAGAGTCCACACATCCTGATACTTGCTTAGGGACCTTTCCGGGTCCACTCTTCCTTTATTTAGTATATCAATACCAGTCCAGGATTTATCTGTTTCATGGTCACCCCATTCCGGGTGGGACTGACGGTCAAGGGTCCAGCGGTCATTAAACACATTTCCCATAAAGTAATGGGCCATAATAAATCCGTAATTTTTCTGGGCAACAATGTTATAATTACTTAATGCATCTGACCATTGTCCCTGTTTAGAATGGAATATTGCAATGTTATGATGTACGTCACCTATAAAATATCCTCTGAACACACCGTCAAAAGGCACTTTAACGCCAAAAAGTGTAAATCCGGTAATGCCTACTATTGATAAAATAATTGCAAGGGCACCGGTTAAATAATCCATAACAAGTAAAATGACTACCTGTATGGCTCTTCTAAGCGCTTTTGGGATGGGGTTTACATTTAAAGCTTTTTGCGGGGTTTGTGATGGGAACGGATTATGGATACTAAGCATATTTATTAAGCCAACAAGCAGCCACAAAAAAATACCTGATGATACAAACCTTAAAGAAACACAAACTAAATTATGGGAAAGCATACCTATAAATGCTGATAAAAAACCCAGCATATAGTAAGCTCTTGGATCAATAATAAACTTCTTTTCCTTAACTTTACTTCCGGGAGGCGGCATTTCCATTTCTGAAAATGTTTTCAAGTTTCTGTACCCGGTAGCTATACACATAGCCAGTACCCAGATAAATATGGCAAAACCTACCAGGCCTTCGTCATACCAGACTTCTAAGTATTCATTTTCCGGATGATCAGATTCGGTATTGTGTTTTGCTTCAATGAAAAATATCTGCGGCCTGCGGAATGCAGGATAAGTAACATAAAATGTTCCTATACCGGTACCAAGTATAGGATGAGTATTTATCATTTCCCAGCAGGACATCCATGTATACACCCTGAATTTTACGGAATCTGTCCTTCTATTTACCTGGTCCGTTACAGCATACGCACAGACTAAAAGCACGCTGATAACGATTATAGATACTATTTTTCTTATGTTTTTTCTCTGGAAGTGCGCGAAAAACAGAGCGTAGAAGATACAAAATGTTATAAACCCGGTAGTAAAACCTATCCAGGCGCCTTTTGAAGAAGTTGCTATTGCATTAAATGCAGTCATTAGGAATAAAACAAGGAAAAAAACCTGTCTTGTTTTAAAAAACATTGCCAGAGATATCGGCCCTAAAACCACAAGAAAATCACCGTAAAAATTCGGGTTTCCAAAGGTAGAAAATACTCTGGTGCCAAATGCGCCGCGCCATATAAACGGGTCTAACCCCTTATTTTCCATACCCCCTGGGAAAAACCTTGTATCAAGATACTGTACAATTCCATAAAAAGTTGCTACAAAACAGGCAAAAAACAGCCAGCCAAAAAGCTTTTTGAGTTTTTCTTCAGAATTAAATTCTTTCATTACAAGAAGAGCAATTCCAAAATAAATCATTTTTCTAATTAATTCCATCTCGCTGGCGTATTTAAGGGGAGACCTGAGGTGTGAAACCACATTTGAAAGTATTACAAGCAGAATGGGAAGCAGAACTACCAGGTATTTTTTGAAATATTCGGAATCATATTCTTCAAGCAATTTGATAATCCATAAAGCAAGCAGTATGGCGCCGCCGATATGAATTAGGGTTATTTTAATCTGGCATGAATCATAGGTACGAAGATAGAAAGCTATTGAAACAGTGAAGTAGAGTATGGGAAGGAAATGTTTTATTATCTTTTCTAATGTTTTAACCATAATAACCAAGTAACAGCCGGGGATGGGAGTTGAACCCACGGCCTACGGTTTACGAAACCGTTGCTCTGCCACTGAGCTACCCCGGCAGAAACCAGAAAATAAAAACAAAATGCCGCGGAAGAGAATCGAACTCCCGACGCCAGGTTTTTCAGACCTGCGCTCTACCACTGAGCTACCGCGGCATTTCATTTACCTAAATTTCAATGTGTATTATATATTAATTATTTTTGATTGGCAAAATTTTTTCTTTTGCTTTTGCAATAAAACCTTCGGCTTTTTCTTTACCTTCATCTATCCAGTCCTGGGTTTTATCTTCCATATCTTCCATCAAGGTCTTTATTTTCTGTCTCGTTTCTTTTCCTGATTTCGGGGCAAAAAGTATACCCATTGTTGCGCCGATTGCTGCTCCGAGTAAAAAAACAAGAACCGTTTCTGCGGAACTTTTTTCTGACATATCAGCCTCCTCTATCTCTTTTTCGTAATGTCAAAAATCTTTTGACATTATTATGCTTTTTTATA
>MGVC01000049.1:0-11954 GCA_001800285.1 Elusimicrobia bacterium RIFOXYA2_FULL_39_19
GGACTGCTTGTGTCTAACCAGAATATTGATGCGCCCGCACCGGGCCAGGTTTCTTCATTTAATGAATAATCTTTTGCCTGTGTTTCAATATAGTAGCTGGTACCGTTATCAAATTTGCTTTCAAATAAGTTTAATGTGAAATCGTTACCGATTAAACTGCTGGTGTTAGGATATCTGGATCCCTGGTCAAATTCACTGTCTACTTCTGCACCGGTGTTCTTGTAATACATGTTGTCGCTGTATCTTTTTACCGCTACGTAAACATTACTCAAACCGCTGCCGCCGGTATCCTGCCCTGTTCCTGTTACATTAAAGACCCGGCTTACGTACGTGCCGCTGGCTGGTAACGTAACGTAACTTGCAGGAATACTGTTATCATACCTAAACCCTGTATGTGTGGTGTAACTGACTTCGTAGTTGCCGGCTTTATCTTTTGATCTGACATGTATCTCATATTCAAATCCAGTAACGTCGGTTGTAAAGGTTACTGTTGCGTACCATAAACTAAACCGCTGCGTCGGGCTGGTAACGGTGGTGACGGCTGTAAACCACGCGGTTTCACTGGCATCAAGTGCTATGTTGTAGCTTTGCTGGCCAATTGCGTTATTCCAGTACTGGCTGGTACCTGCGCCTAACGGTTTCCTTAATACTCTTAGTTTTACACCCGTATCGTTATCTAAATCGCTCTTGTAACTGCCAACCGGTAATGGGTCAACAGCCGTACCGCTGATGGTTACAAGTGTGCTGGCTCCGTAGCTGGTTACGTTTGTTGAAGGCATGACTAAATAACTTTCGGGTTTGGTGGTATCGTATATAAATTCTATCGATGCAAGGGTGCTTGAACTTAAGCTCTTATCGTAGCTTCTTTGCTCAATACGGTATTTGTTGCCGTCTGATATGAACCCGCAGACTAAACTGTAGGTGCTTATAAATAGTTCGTTGTTGTTGGCACCAACTATTTCATAGAATGTTCTGGTTGTATCAAAATCGTTGACTCCGTTAAACCATTGGCTTGGAACTGCATTCCGCTGAATAGCTATCTCAACTTTATATAATTTCGAATAAGTCTTTTCACCAATATCGTCCGGGTCAGTATCCCACGCTGTACCGCTTATCGTAGCTAAGCTGTTTACAAATCCGGTGGTTGGGTTTGTTAAACTTGTACCGGGAACGGTTTCGTCCCAAATGAAATAGCTTGTTACACCATGACAAATTTTACCGCTGTAATCTATGGCACGCGCTTCGATGTAGCATCTTTCACCGTCACCAACATCAGGGATTGGATAAGTCCAGGGGTTTGTACCAACAACTACGCACCAGCTGCTTTGTTCTAATTTCCAACTGTTTAAGCCCGGCCACCAGTAACTCTTACTGCTGATGCCGCTGGAGATCCTTACCTCAACATAACTTACACCGCTAACTTCGGCACCGGCGTATGGTTCTACATCTGCGCTTGTACCGCTGATGGTATTTAACCGGTTTGTTGGGCCAAAGTAGGCAGCATTTACTGGCCTGGTGATACTGACCGTTGGTACACTTACATCGTATACAAATTCTACTGTGCTGTATTTCGTTTCATAGTTGCCGGCGTTATCTAAACTTCTGCTTTCTATTCTGTAGCGTACACCGTCTGTTAATGTCGGTAAATTGCTGGTTTTGCTCCAGTTGGTTGTATAGTTGCCCACACTGGTTGTTCCGTAATCTACGCTCTGCCAATCTTTTATTGTTGTATACGTACCGCCAATTCCTGTGCTGAATTTTATCTCAACGCTGGTTAAGCCGCTGTAAAATCCGTTTGCTGTTCCGCGGATTTCTGTTAATGAATTAACCTGTGAATTATTTGATGGATATGTGATTTCATTTAATGGAGGAGTGGTGTCATAAACAATAACATAGGAACTTAAAGTACCATTGTTTCCAATATCATCTACTGCTTTAAATATTCTGAAAGAATAACCATGATCAGAAATCCATTTCAAATCTGCTTTTGAATAATACCATTTTGACCAGTCCGGATAACCGCCAAGGAAAGTTGCAGGGACGGTATCAAAAACAACAGTCCAGTCTGTACCGTTAAAGAATTTTCCGTCAGTTTCATCTTTCATTTCAAGGAATATTTTTCCCGTACCTGTCATGGAAGAACAATAAGGAGCATACTGGTCAAGAGCCGTTCCTGAAATTGTTGTAAGAGGAAGATAAGAAATTCCGACATATGAAGTAGTATTTGGAGTAAGCGACGGATAAGTCAAACGGCTTAAAGGCCCTGCTGTATCATAAATAAATGAATTTGAGCTATAACCAAGAGCATAATAATTTTGCACATTTCCGGCTTTATCATAAGCTCTTACAGTAACAATATATTTGCTTGACGGGCTTTCCCATGCAGGAACATTACAGGTCCAGGTGCCCTGCGCTACATCAATAAATAAAGGTTTACCTGTACCGGTTGTTATCCATACTTCTTCGGTACCCCAGGAATTTCCAGAACCGGTCCAGTATTCCGTTAAGGTATTAGGATACACATAAGCTTTCTGAACTTTTATTTCAACAGTAGTTTTTACTCCGGGTGCTGGATCGGAGAATGTACCGGAGATCGGATATAATGACGAATAGGAAGCACCGTGTACCGGCACAATAATAGCTGCGGTAGGCACTGAAATATCATACCAGAAGTTAATTGCATTTCCGCCAAGTCCGCCGCCCTGGGTATTACCCGGGGAAGGTTCTGCTTTATCTTCGGCAAGAGGAGTAATCTTATATTGAATTCCATCGGTCCAT
This sequence comes from Elusimicrobia bacterium RIFOXYA2_FULL_39_19, assembly GCA_001800285.1. GTDB lineage: Bacteria > Elusimicrobiota > Endomicrobiia > CG1-02-37-114 > XYA2-FULL-39-19 > XYA2-FULL-39-19. Next base: position 2,779 of record MGVC01000049.1, read on the forward strand.
TTTGCATCCGGAATATTTATAGACCAGATTCCCGTACCGACGGTCCAGGTAGTTGTACTCCATTTAACACCTGACACCCATGTTTGTTTTTCACCATCCCAATAAACTGCATCGGCTCCGGTCCCTGTAGAAATCTGAATGCTTACAGTATTTATTCCTGCACCGGTATCATTGGCAGTTCCTGAAACTGTTACGAAAGGAGATTTTTTATATGCCAGGTCTGACGGGCTAGTTACATAAGCAACCGGATTTTCCTGATCAATCCATATTGTCATTACATTGTTTACTGAACCCGGAGTTGTTGCTGTTGTTTCACTTAATCCGAATGCTGAACTACCCATAGAATATACAGTTAACGAGGAACCTGTTAATCCAATCCAGCAATCAGTCTGAAGATTTAAGGTCCAGCCGATACCGGCATTATGCCAGGAAGAAACAGCTGTCCAGTAATCTCCTACGGAATCCTGGTAGAATTTACCATCTGAATTTCTTTGTATTGCAACTTCTACTTTTGAACAATTTTCCTGAGTTCCTGTAATCTGGGAAGGATTACCTGTCTTATAATACTTGCTATGTGACGGAGACGCTATAACCGTAGTAGGAAGTTTCGGCCTGTAGAAGAAATCCTGAATTCCCGAAATTATCTGAGAGCTGCCTGCTCTGTCAAAAGAATAAGACCTAATTCTGTATTTAACAGGATCTACACCCACTTCCCACTGAATGGAAGAAGCACTGCTGTAAGTCCAGGTGGTTATGCCTACGGTTCCGGATAGTTGATCCGTATTAAGAAGAGTCCAGCTGGCCCAGGATGAGGCACCGTCCCAGTAAGGGCCTGAGCTGTCAGGATTTTTCTGGATAGTAATTTTTACGCTTGCTAATCTTGCAATACCGGTTGCAGGAAGGTCCTGCGCCGTACCGGTAATTGAAGAAAGAGTATCGTACGGGTCTGCAAAAGTATTTACAAGAGGATAAGTGACCCCCGAAACAGGATTTGAAGTATCATAAATAAAATATGTTGCTGTTGATACAGCCATATTATTGGCTTTATCAGTTGCGCGGACAACCATGGTGTAAGATGTGTCTTGTACAAAATAGGAATAATTTAGTGTATAAGTCCACGATGAAGGCCATAAACCGCAAACCTGCCAGGAAGAAGCGCTTGAAGCAAAACCATTTGTATAATAATAGTTTCCATCAGCTCTCATTAATGACATTTCAACTTTATTTACACCTGACGGCCACCCGCCGCCGACTACCTGGTCTGCCGCAGTTCCAGAACTTAAGAAGTTCGCCTGCCATTTATAAGAAACACCGTCTACTGGATACGTTACTGCTATCGGCGCAGGAGATGATTTATCTATAACAAACGTTGCGGTTGCATAAACTACTTGCATGTTTCTTGTCGGTGTTACTTTATCGTATGCTATTGACTGGACTTCATACCAGTAACCATCACCTAACTTATTCGGATCAAGAGTTGCTGTCCAGTTTCCGCTGGTTGGTATTCTGAATGTTTCATTACTGTCCCAATTTCCTTCAGTGTTATACCAATCATTTCCTGTAAGCGGATATCTTTTGATTCTTAATTTTACGCCGTAAGTCGGATCCGTTAATTCAACACCGCTGCCTGTACCGCCGATATTGTCTGATGCTGTACCGGTAATAGAAGCTATTTCACCCTGATAATAAGTCGTTGTGCCGCTGGCCGGATTCGAAGGCATTGATTCCGGCGGTGTACGGTCAATTCTGTAAGGCAATCCATCTGTCGTCCAGGTTGGTGTTGAAGGCGCGTTGCCGGCCAGATCATATGCAAATGTGTATACCCTGTATAATAACATGTCGGTAACGTTAACGTTATTTGCCAGGTCCGCATCTACGTACTGGAATGAACTGGTGTATATGCTTACACCGGCTGAATTGAAGTGTGTGCCGCCCCAACCGTTAGTATCTTCATTCCAAAAGTTGCCGCCGGGACTTACAATTGCAATTTTTACTAATTGAGGTATCGTGTTCGGTGTTGTATCCGACATAGTACCGCTTATCGTAGAAAGTGAATAATAGGCACTGCCCATTACGGGATAAGTTACTGTTGAATACGCTACTGAAGTATCGTAAGTAAAGGTGCTCGCTGTTACAGGTGACTGGTAGTTTGATGCATCGTCCTGCGCTTTTACCCGGATTTCGTATTTTACATTGTTCTGCCACGGCGTCGGTAAATTGGTTGTCGCTTTCCAGTCAGGCAGCGCAGGGTTACCGCTGGCCGCTATCCAGCAGTCTGCTGTTTCGCCTACCTGCCAGTCGGAAATTATAGGATTCCACCAATTTGCGCTGCTGTTAGTGGTTATGGCTACATACACGTTCTGGACGGTATTGTTATCGTTTGAAGTTCCGGATATTGTAGGTAAGCTGTTTACGTACGGACTATTTGGATATAATATTCCGCTTGTAGGAAGCCCGCTGTCAAATTTAATTGCGGTTGTCACTGTCTGCGTTCTCACATTTCCTGCGTAATCAGTTGTCTTTATTTGTAACCGGTAATTGTATCCGTTCTGCATTGCAGGCCTGGTCCAAGTCCAGTTCGATGTATTAGCGGCGCTGTTATTGCTCCAGCTGTCAGTAGTTGAATATACAGCTGCTAACGATGTGAATGAACTGGTACCGTAGTTGTACCACATGCCCGTATCATCTTCTTTTATTGCTATACCTAACCATCTTATTCCTGCCGGCCAGTCAAAGGCTGTGCCCTGGATTTCGCTCTGTGCAGTACTCATCCAGCTTGTAGGAACCGTTACTGTTGCAGTTGGCGCGGACATATCATATACCCACGTATAATTACTTCCGCCTAACCAGGTGCTGGTAGAATCTGCCGCGTCCCACGCTCTGGTATAGATGAAATAACTGGTGCCATGCGTTAAATTGTAATCTGTTTCTTTCCCTGTCGGATAATAGGTCCAGGTGGAATTTGCTAATCCGCACGCTGTACCGGTATCTTCATTGTTTACCCAGTATGTCGGGCCGGCAGGTTTCCACCATTTGTTATCACTGCTGCGTTTTATTGATATTTGTGTTGTTTGTACATAAGATACTGCATCAACCGCTGTACCGCTGATTGTAGGAATTGAATTATAATACCTGATATTGTTTTGCGGCGGATTCATAATGCTTACTACTGGCGCGACGTTATCAAATGTAAATGTAGCTACTTCTGTATGCCAGTCCTGTGAATTAGCCGGGTTTGCATTATCGATAGCCTGAACAGTAACATAATAAGAAGTACCATAATCTAAGAAACTATTATCATTTAGTGCATCAAAAGACCATGTGGGCTCAGATTCAGTTGTTAAATCATAAGTGAAACTATTTGCAGTAAATGTTGAACCGGCAGGATTCCACCACTGCTGCGCATCGCCTCTTAAACGTCTTATTGCTATACGCACATAACCTATGCTGCCGGGGTTTGATCCTGTATCAGTTACACTGCCGCGGATTTTTGATGTGATATCCTTAATGTAACTTATTCCTGCAGGGAAACCAATTGTTGCAGCAGGCTTATCAGTATCGTATGTGAAAGATACTGTTGCATAATCAACAGAATAATTTCCAAGAGAGTCCCTTGCCTGAACTTCAATGGTAAACTGCGCACCGCTTATCCAGGTATGAGTTGTATACCAATAACTCCAGTCGCCCGGATTAGTCATGTTGTACCAGGTAGTACCAGCGCTGAACGGATAATCTTCCGGATTATAACCATTACCGTCCCAGTATTTGGTCTGGCCCAAGTGTTTGATACGGTATTTGACTTCACTTATCTGGCCTGCACCCTGGTCTGTTAACGTACCGCTGATTGTAACCAGCGAACTTACTCTTGGTGTTGAAGGAGCATCTTCTGTAGGTGTCGGGTCGTTTGGTAAATCAAAATAAATTACCGGGCCGACTTTATCGCAGATGAAACTTATAGTAGTAACCGCTGTTTCCATATTTGCTGCTCTGTCACGCGCACGTGAAATTACATAGTATGTCGTACCGTTTACAAGTGCTGTTGAAATTGAAATTGTCCAGGTTGATATCCCTACTTCACCAACCGTCAACGCTGCTGCTAAATAATCACCTGCCTGCGCTACCCAGCTGGAGCCTGCCCAATAATATGGCGTGCCGCCGGTTTCATAATATACTCTTGCTTTAACTGAACTTATTCCAGCAGTAGCTTCGTTCATGGTTCCTGTTATCTGCGTAAGCGATGAAACATAACTGCCGGAAGACGGATAGGTAACAACTGTTGAAGGATTTGTTTTATCCCACACAAATGTCCTGGTTGAAAAATTTATTTCTTCGTTGCCGGAATTATCTTTTGCTTTGGAAATTATCTGGTATGTGCCGTCAACAGGATCATCCAGCCCTGTAAATGTTCCAAGTTCGTTAATTACATCTATATTCCAGGTCGGGGTTTCGGTAGATTCAAAATGCGTGTAATACCATTTCGGCGCTGATGCGTTCCATGTACCATCGTAATATTTATCACCAGTAACTTTTCTAAGGGCCATGGCTACACCATAATTAAAACCAGCTGCATCAGGAGCTACCGTAACAAATGTTGTCACATATGTTACATACGCTTCTTCACCTATTGCCGTATCTACTTTATCTTCTGCCGTACCGCTGATTACCGGCAATGAATTTTTCCAGTTGCTTTCTGCAGGCAGATTTACTAACGATTCTGGTTTCTTGGTATCGTAAATGAAAATTATTCTTTCTGTAATCGTTTCTTCGTTATCTGCTTTATCTTTTGCTTTGGTTAAAATCTTGTATTTAAATCCGGATTTCCAGTCTACTCCTGAATAGGTCCAGGAAGACGCATAGTACGTAAACGTTTTTGTGCTTGCCAGCTGCGGGTTTGTACCCCAGAAATTACTGTCTGCTCCCGTCCAATACCTGGAAACTGTAAAATCACAAGATGACCTCATAACCTGAATATCAATTGATTTCCAGTCATAAACACTGCCCGGTAAATCTCTTGCTGTTCCGCTGATTATCGGAATGGAATTTGTTATCTGGGTTTCTGGATATTTTACTGTTGTCTGCGGGGCGGTATCATCTATTGTCATGCTGGAGGTTTTTACCTGCGTTTGTGTATTTCCGCTGGTCTTCGCTTTATCTATTGCCTGCACGCCAATTTCATAATCTCCTTCACTGGCCCAACAAGCAGTAGGCAGGCTTACTGCATACTGCCAGTATCCGACATCTGTTGCATTATATGTTCCTACACTTATCCAGTATAATCCGCTCGCCCAATAACCATTAGGCGCTTTGCCGCGGTAATACTGCGATCCTTTCTTTATGTATATCTCAACTTTATCTACTTTACCGGCTATTCCGCCCGTACCGGGGACCTGGTCTATGGCAGTTCCGGATATGGTTGTTATGGTGGTTGATTTATAATAATTACCAATTAGAGGATATGTAATGTTTGATAATGGCGGCGTTCTGTCAATATAAAAATCTGCGTTCGCTATTAATCCGCCGGATTCATCGCCGGCAGGGCCGTTTCCTTTTGATTTTGCACGGTATTTGTAACCATCTATAAATGCCGATGATGCTATTGTTACTTCCCACGGCGATGCCGCTATTATGTTTGTGTATTCGCTGCCCTGCCATAAAACTGTGCCGGTATCAAAGTGCGTACCGTAACTGGTTTCTGAACTGATGTCTATTCTTATTGATGTAGTATACGCTACGTCGTTTATTGTACAAATAACTTTTAACGGATATGTAGGATCGGCTTTATAATAAATAAATTCCTGTTCATCTTCATCAGGCTGGCTGATCCAGGTTTCAGGAAGCGGCGCATACAAATTAAATGTTACTGTTGAACCTGCCGACTGATAATTACCCGCTTTATCCTGAGCCATTATGCAGACTCTGTAGTCTGCTCCGCCTTCCGCCTGCGCTTTTGTTACCCAACTGACTGCTGTAGTGGTAAATTTCCAGTTCGTTAAATCGGAATCAGGTAAATCTATGTCCTGATACAAAGGAATTCCGCCGTTACCGGTCCAGATGGTTGCTGTGCTCGACCAGAATAAATTGCTGTTTGATAAACCTGCTTCTATGCACTGTAAATAAAACTTAACTTCTTTTAACTGACCCGGCGCAGCGTCGCTGGCTATACCGGTTATCTGCGTAATGGTGTTAACATCATATTCAGTAGCTTCTTCCGGCGATTCTACTCCGCTTTGCGGGGCTGTTAAATCACAAATGAATGTGTAGGTCACATAACTGGTTTCGTAGTTAGTCGCTTTATCTACTGCCCTGGAAATTACAAAATAGGTCGTGGTATCTGACCATTCATTTGTTTTGAAACTGTAGCTCCAGACGCAGGAACTCGTATATAATTGCGTGATTGTTGCTGTGGACCACCTTACACTGTCAGGTGACGCAGGGTCGGCTACGTTCCAGCTTTCTGTTGCCCAGCCGCTCCACCATTTTGTTGTTCCGCTGGATAATCTGCCTAATGCTATTTCTATGTTACTAAATCCTGACGGCCACCCGCCGCCTGTTACCGCTTCTGATGCTGTACCGGTAATCGCGGGTAATGCTTTTGAATAACCGCCGGAACCAGGTATTGGATGTGACGCTGCTTTTGATACAGGTGATGATTTATCAACTACAAACGTTGCGGTAGCTAAAATTACCTGCACGTTTCTTGTCGGTGTTACTTTATCATACGCTATTGACTGTACTTCATACCAGTATCCATCACCGAATTTGCTTGGATCAAGTGAAGCTGTCCAGTTACTTGTAGTGGGAATTCTGAATGTTGTGTTGGCATCCCACGCTCCATCAGGATTGTACCAGTCGTTACCGCCGCTGGTAGGATACTGGCGGATTCTTAGTTTTACCCGATAACTAGGGTCATCCAGCTCTAATCCGCTGCCGGTGCCGCCGATATTGTCCGAAGCTGTACCCGCAATTGAAGCTATTTCGCTTTGATAATATGTGGTTGTACCGCTGGCCGGGCCTGTAGGCATTGATTCAGGCGGCGTACGGTCAATTCTGTACGGTAATCCGTCTGATGTCCAGGTTGGTGTTGAAGGCGCGTTGCCGGCCATATCGTAGGCAAAAGTGTAGACTCTGTATAATAACATGTCAGTGACGTTTACTGGATTGGCTAAATCGGCATCTACGTACTGGAATGAACTGGTGTATACGCTTACACCGGCTGAATTGAAGTGTGTGCCGCCCCAACCGTTTGTATCTTCGTTCCAGAAATTTCCGCCGGGTGTAACGATGGCTACCTTTACCAGCTGCGGAACAGTGTTCGGGTTTGAGTCAGCCATGGTACCGCTTATTGTTGAAAGTGAATAATAGGCGCTGCCCATTACAGGATAGGTGACTGTTGAATACGCTACTGAAGTATCATAAGTAAATGTGCTTGCTGTTACAGGTGACTGGTAGTTTGATGCATCGTCCTGCGCTTTTACGCGGATTTCGTATTTTACGTTGTTCTGCCACGGGGTCGGTAAATTGGTTGTCGCTTTCCAGTCAGGCAGCGCAGGGTTACCGCTGGCGGCTATCCAGCAGTCTGCTGTTTCACCTACCTGCCAGTCGGAAATTATAGGATTCCACCAGTTTGCGCTGCTGTTGGTAGTTATTGCTACATACACATTCTGCACAGAATTGTTATCGTTTGAAGTTCCGGATATTGTCGGCAAACTGTTTATGTACGGATTATTTGGATATAAAATTCCGCTTGTAGGTAACCCGCTGTCAAATTTAAATGCGGTCGTTTCTGTCTGCGTTCTTACATTTCCTGCGTAATCAGTTGTCTTTATTTGTAACCGGTAATTATATCCGTTCTGCATTGCAGGCCTGGTTAAGGCCCAGTTCGATGTATTGGCTGCGCTGTTATTGCTCCAGCTGCTGGTGGTGGCATATACTGCTACTAACGATGTAAATGAACTGGTACCATAATTGTACCACATGCCGGTATCATCTTCTTTTATTGCTATACCTAACCATCTTATTCCTGCCGGCCAGTCAAAGGCTGTGCCCTGGATTTCGTTCTGGCTGGCACTCATCCAGCTGACAGGAACTGTTACTGTTGTTGTTGGTGCGGACATATCATATACCCATGTGTAGTTCGCTCCGCCTAACCAGGTGCTGGTAGAATCTGCCGCGTCCCACGCTCTGGTATAGATGAAATAACTGGTGCCATGCGTTAAATTGTAATCTGTTTCTTTCCCTGTCGGATAATAGGTCCAGGTGGAATTGGTTATTCCGCAGGCTATTCCTGTATCTTCGTTTACTACCCAGTATGTCGGGCCGGCAGGTTTCCACCATTTGTTATCACTGCTTCTTCTGATGGAAGCCTGTAATACCTGGACATAGGATACTGCGTCTACTGCTGTTCCGCTGATTGTAGGAATTGAATTATAATACCTGATATTGTTTTGCGGCGGATTCATAATGCTTACTACTGGCGCTACGTTATCAAATGTAAATGTAGCTACTTCTGTATGCCAGTCCTGCTGGTTACGGCTTGGAAGCGTGTTATCCAAAGCGCTCACTGTTACGTAGTATGAAGTGCCGTAATCTAAATAACTGTTTAAGTTAAGTGTATCAAAAGACCATGAAACATCGTTCTCCGTAGCTATGTCCCATTCAAATGAATTTGCGGTAAAGGTTGTTTCTGACAAGCTCCACCAGTTCTGCGCGTCGCCTCTTAATCTCTTGATGGCTATATAAACGTAATCTATTGTGCTGCTCGGATTTGTACCGGTATCTGATACACTGCCGCGGATTTTTGTTGTGATATCTTTTATGTAGCTTATTCCGGCAGGGAAACCTATCGTGGCCGCAGGCTTGTCAGTGTCATAAGTAAAGGATACTGTGGCATAACTTACGCTCCAGTTTCCTATACTGTCACGAGCTTTTACATCAACTACAAATTGCGCGCCGGTTAACCAGGTAAAACCCGTTGCAAAGGTTGCTAAGCCGCCATTATAATCCATGTTGTACCAGGTGGTACCATCAGCAAATGAATAGCTTACTGCATCGTAGCCTGTACCGTCCCAGTATTTGTTTCTTCCGATATGTTTCACCCGGTATTGTACCTGGCTGATTTCTCCCACACCGGGGTCGTTGGCTGTGCCGCTGATTGTTGTAAGTGCATTATAACGAGG
>MGVC01000049.1:11965-52178 GCA_001800285.1 Elusimicrobia bacterium RIFOXYA2_FULL_39_19
CCCAGACTAAATTAGGGCCGGTTTTATCACAAATAAAGCTGTTGGTGCTCCAGGAAATCTGGGTATTGCCCGCTAAATCCCTGCCTATTGATGTGATGTAATAAGTGACATTATTTGTAAGAGTAGGAGCGGTGGCAAAAGTATAAGTCCAGGTAGTTGTGTGAATATCGTCCGGCATGGATTTTATAAGATAATTCCCGGACTGTGTAACCCAGGAAGACCCAGCCCAATAATAATTGCCGCTGTCATTGTACCAAACAGAAATATAAATTTTATCCGCACCGGATCTGTAAGCATTTGCTGTACCGGTAATGGAAGCAAGAGAGCTGGCCCAAGCACCGGAAACAGGATAATTTATTTTGCTTGTAGGCGGTGTGGTATCTATAATAACCTCATCAACAAAACTTGCATTTGCCGATGTCGGGAACTGAGACTGGTTTGTTTCTGCCGGAATAGCATCATCCCAGGCGCGGATTTTAATAAAGTATTTCTGGTCAGAATAAAGCTTGCCATAATCAGTAAATGCATAACTCCACGTTGTATCATCCGGACTGAATTCAAGATTTGAGTCAGTATCCCAGCTGGAAAGAGATTTATCCCAATAATAGGTAGTAGCTCCCAGTACACGGCCAATCTGTAATTTAATCTGGTTTTTACTTGAAATACCTGCAGGAGTATCACTTATAGTTCCTGAAAGAGACCAATTGCCGTTTGGATTTATTTTCTTATTGGTGTAAGTATCCTCATAACCGGTAATTGCTGTTACAGGCGCCTGATTATCGTAAGTGAAGGTAAGAGAAGATTCGGTTACTGCGAAAACATACTGTGTATTTCCGCAGGGAAGAGCAGTATCTTTGGCTCTGGTTCTTATTGTATAGTAGAAACCATGAGTTAAAGAACTTTCAAATGTAGCTCTGGTATAAACCCAGGAAGACTGGCTTACATTTCCAGGCATACTTATCGTTGCAGTAGTCCAATAGAATGAAGAATCATCTTCATATGTATTATCAAATGAAGTACCGTTCCACCACATTAACGGCTGGCCGCTTTGTCCCGGCCTTTTAATATGAACTTGAATTTCACTGAGGTATCCTGCGGCGCCATATTCTCTTACGGGATCAACGGCAGTTCCTGTAATTGACGCCAGAGAAGCCCTGGTATCATCGTCTGCAGGTATTGCTATGTAAGCAGTAGGAGTGGAGATATCATATTCAAAACTTATTTGGGTTAAAGAACCGACAGCATCTTCGGAATTAAGCGCTTTATCCTGTGCTTTTGGTGTAATGCTGTATGAATAACCGTCATTCCACGGATTTGAAGAACCAACCACAAACGTCCATTTATATTGAGTACCTGAAATTAATGTAAGAGTGGTGGTGCTGTATATAGCCGAAGCGCTTACTGCCCAGCTTGAAACCGCTGCATTCCAGTACTTACCATCAGAACGGCCTATTGCAACATCTACTTTTTTAATTGCATTGCTTGTATTATCATCCTGTGCTGTACCAGAAATAGTAAACATTTTATTGTAATATTTCGCAGTGTCAGGAACAACTGTTTTTGAATCAGGCTCTTCACCGCCGCCGTCTGTATCAAGCAGGAAAGTATTCCCGGTTTTTGGAGAAGCTTCATTCTCACTGCCAAAACCCCAGGAGCGTACTGTAAATGAAGATGTTTGAGGAATCCAGGAAGCTCCGGGAAAATCATAAGTAAACGAACCCGGTGTTGAAGGAGGTGTTGGAGGCGTAAAATTAGTTGCGTTAATCCAGACCCAGTTTGGATTACCCGGGGTACTAAACGAAGACCCGTACCAGTTGTAACCATCAACATTTCTTTGTATAGCTATATTTGCCCCAACGTTTGTATAGATATTGCACGTTCCGGAGATTGTGGCCAGAGTTGTTTTTGTATACCAGAACGGCTCGCCTGCTTCTTTAGGTGAAGGCAGTGTTACCCAGGTTTCTGCAGGTGGTGATTTATAAAATATATCCGTTCCGTCAGAACTTATTGCCTCGGCATTTTCTGCTACGTCAACAGCATATACTTTCAATTTAAACCAAACATTATTTCCATCAGCTTTGGCAGAACTTGTGGAAGACCAAATCAGGTCGCAGCCGTTTCCGTTATTATTAAATGTCCAGGTTGAACCGCTCCAGGCAATCTGCGCCGTAGGTATCCAGGACTCTGTTACTGTCCAGGAAGATCCGTTCCAATAAGCTCCTGCACCACCAGTATATTTTATTTGCAGATAAACTTTACTTACCTGCCCAGGAGAAGTATCTAACGCAGTTCCGGAAATTGTAGCCAAGGTTTCATACCAGCCGGATAACTCATCTCCTGGTGATTCATTAATAGGATAAGTAATTGTAGAGCTCGGAGCTGTGAAATCAGCTTTTATATCTGTAACCGTACTATAAGTAAGCTGATAGTTTCCTGCCCTGTCAAGAACACGGATATTAAATTCATAGGTTTCACCTGTCTGCCAGGGAGTAGTGCCAAACTGCCACCAGGTGGCATTAGCGCTAAGAAAACCTGAAGAAACAACTGTATTCCATACATCAGGAGCATTTTCTGTGGTCCAGGAAGAACCTGATATTTTCCAGTAATGCCCGGCTTTTGTACCGGTTATTTGCTTAATGCGCGCTTCTGCATTAACAACTGTTCCCGGACTGTCCCAGGAAAGGCCTGTTATTTTTCCAGTTCTGCTTATGTAACCTTCATCTATAGGATAAGTAACCGTACCGGTTGGTTTTTTTGTGTCATAAAGGAAATCAACATCTCTTGCGGTGCCCATATTACCTGCACCAGCACCTTCTTCATTTGTTGCATTATCTTTTGCTATCGTAACAATTCTGTACTGATGGCTGTCCTGAAAAGTTGGGGTGGCTGTATAAACAGACCAATCCCAGACCCAGTTGCTTCCGCTACGGCTGGCAAGCAGCCACTTTTGGCCGTCGTCTGCCATCCAGGTAGCACCGTTCCACCAGGTAGCGCCGACGGTTAAATCCTGAACATATATTTTAACTTCCGTTATATCAGAAACTGACAAGGCAGAAGGTTCATCAATAGCAGTACCCGCTATCAACTGCGGTGAATTATAGTGTTCTGTATCATCAGGATTTGTTATGTATGTCAATGGTTCTGAATTATCAAAAAGGAAAACATCAACGCCTGTACCTGAGCTGACTGCAATATTTCCCACATAATCCTTTGTTTTCAATTCAACCCTGTAATTATAACCGCTTGTAAAAGTAACATTTGTACTTACATAAATCCAGGCGCAGGTAGAATGATCCGCTGAATAAGATAAACTTGAAATATCCAGCCAGTATAACTCAATATCAGCTGGTGAACTGTCCCACTCTTTATTAGGAGCATCCCAGTAAGCATTTCCGACAGGCCTTACTATTCTAACCTGCTGGACCTGTGTATTAGCAAGTTTCCTGTTATCCACAGCGGTACCGGAAATTGTATCTACTGATTTATAATAGCTGATTGAAGGCAGTGTCGTTTTTGAAGCAGGATAACCTTTATCTATGTATATTTTTATTTCGCTTGATTCGGCTCCCTGGTTTTCGCCTGATTGAGTAGTATCTTTTGCCCTGACTTTTATGAAATATGTGTAATTATTATCCCATACGCTGTCGGCATATGTTTTACTAAATGTTCTTGTGGTTCCTACTAATATATAATCAGACTCATTGAGCCAGTTGGAATCAGATTCATCATGTACGCCCCAGGAACCATTCCAGGTGCCGTCATGAACACCATCATTGTTTGTATCCCGGCACAATAAAACTTCACCATCTGTAGGATTGGAATACATGTCATAAGAAGTACCGGAAATTGTAGCAATAGTTGAATATACTTCATTATTAATTGGATACGGGGTTACTGCTGATACAGGTCCTGTTACATCATATCTGAATGTTTTACTGTTTAAAGCTGAAGATGCAGAATAACTGACTATATTGGGATTTGTTTGAACATTTCCTGCATAATCTGTTGCTTTTGTACGTACATTGTATACTTTTTCATCTTCAAAACAGGAACCGCCGCCACCAACATTTAAACTTGAAAAATTCCAGTACCAGGTAGTTCCTCCTAAGCTTGCAGTATTATAATATTCCGTAGTTTCCCAGGTACCGGACGTAGTCCAATATCTCCAGTAATAGGTTGTTGACTGATTAAGATCAGCTATTGAAACACCGATAGACGCTACGTTGCTAAGATTATCTGAAACAGTTCCGCTTAAAGTCGGCAGGCTGTTATAGGTTTGCTGATGTAAAGGCAATTTTACATAAGAACCCGGAGATGACTGGTCATTGATAATCATTATACCGTCATTATCCCCAAAAGCATCTACTGCTGACGGCAGTTTTTCAATTATTGCTCCTGAATTAAATGATGCCTGGGTTCTAAGCCTGTAAACTTTATCCGGCGTCCAGGAAATACCGCCTCCGGGCTGATAAGTGGCCCGCCAGACTACATATTGGCCTGTAGGGCCGTTATAATAATCACCAGCCGTAATATCACAGGCAGTCCAGTCAACCGATATAGAAGTATCGGTAACGTTTTCTATTTTAATTTTTACCCAGTCAATATTTCCAAAAGTGGTATTGCTGTCAAAAACAAATCTAACTGGAATTTCATCCACATCCGTGAAATAATTACCGTGCGTAAAAGCCGCGGTGGAAACCCAGGAATGATATTTTGCTTTATCAAGATAAAAGGTCCTGCCGGCACCGGGAATTTCCCAGGTTCCGGAAGTATTCCTTGCTTTAGATTTTATGGTATACAACCCGCTTAATGTACCGTCTACAAAACCAATAGGAAATGTTATAGTCCTGAAATATTCTTTTCCAGAGCAGGTAATCCAGTTTTGTGCCGTATCAAAATTATTTGCCGTACCGGTCCAGTACTGGCCGGCAGAATTTAGAATTGCAATCTGAACGTAATCCAGTGAAATAGTAGACCAGGCTTCACCTACAATTTCTGGCACACAAGAAACTTTAGATACATCAGTCCCGTCATATTCAGGCAAGTCAAGAATTTTTGACTGCGGTTTTGTAATATCGTACAGAAAAGTGGATGTTGAAAAAATACCGTCGTAATTGTTTGCATTATCTTTAGACCTTGAAATTATACGGTAATACTTGCCGCTGCTTAGGTTTCCGGATGTGGGAGGCGTATAATTCCAATAACAAGTGTTTGTTGTAGGGGTAATAGTCCAGCTGGGGGTTACCCAATTTACGCTGGCTGTCCAGGAAGAACCTGTCCAGTACAGATAATCATTGTCATTGCTTGTACCGCGGTCAATTATTTTAAGTTGTATTGTATTAAGCTGGCTGCCGGGATATTTGTCTTTTGCTTCACCGCGCAGTTCAGACCATCTGTTAATTTCTATGCCGTTTGCAGGTACTTTAACAGCTGATGTAGGCAGAGTGGTGTCATACCAGAAAGTCTGCTCTGAAGTCCAGCCGCTCCAATTGCCCGCATCATCCTCGCCTTTGGCCGACATCTTAAATTGCACACCATCGGTAAATGTTAATGCCGGTACATTTTTTGTCCAGGTAGTACTGTTTTCATTAGGCTGAGTAACATCTGCAGAAACTTCCGTATAGCTGTCTACCCAGTTGGAACCGGTCCAGTAAGTGGCAGAATAGCGTAAATCCTGCAGCCAGAATTTTACACTATTTATTGTAGAACCAAAAGTGGCGCTTTCCAAATCATTTGCTGTTCCCTGAATCTGTGTAATATCGTTATAATCGTCCGTTGAACTGGGCAGAGTAATGCCTATGCCCGGAGCAGCCTGGTCAACAGTAAAATTGATACCAGTGCCTGTTGATTGTTCCCAGCCTACGTAATCAAAAGCTTTTGAACGGATATTATATTGGCCGCTGGGCCAGGTAGGGCTTAGTTTGGCCCAGGTAGTTGTAGTATCTGTAAGGCCTGTTGCAACATCTACCCAGGTTTCGTTTGATATAAAGCTTCCTGGATAGGCGCCGTCCCAGTAAGTGTCAGGTTCAACATCCGTTCTTTTTATGCAAATCTGAACACTGCTGAGCTTTTTATTATCAGATGCAGTTCCGGAAATAGTAGGCAGTGAAGTATATAATAACGCCTGCGGGGTTGTTAAGTCAGATAATGGCTTTTCTAGGTCCATAGTGAATTTAACATAAGGAGCCGCAGGGTTTGTAAGTGAATTTCCCTCAGAATTATTGGCTTTATCAAGTGCATAATACCTTATCTGATAATCATAGTTATTTATCCAGCCGGTAGAAGGAGCAATAGTCCAGCCATGTTTCCATATGTTTGATTCATTGACTCCACCGTCAAGAGTTGCGTCAAGAGGAGTTTCTGCACCCCACCCGCTGCCAGTAAAATATTCACCGGTCTGCTCGCAGTAAAGTGATATTTTCTCAGTTGAAAGAGACGTTCCTACCGGATCATAATGAGAATTATCCCAGGCGGTACCCGTGATTGTCGCAAGAGATCCGATCAACGAATTATTGACCGGTGAAATAACTGTAGAGGAAGGTTTTGAGATATCAAACCAGAACCTTCTTGCACCGCTGGTTGCTTCATTAGCTGTAGGCAAAGAACCATCTCTGCCGCGCACAAAAGTTTCATATTTCCTGCCGTTTACAAAAGCAGTTGAAGAAATAAGCATTCTCCAGTAACCCGGAGTATAAATTGTTGCAGTGGTCCACACAACTGCAGGGGACCATGTTTTTGTAACCTGGCTCCAATAAGTGGCCCCGGTATAAAGATCCTGAAGTGTTACTTCCACCGTAGATAAATCCACATCACAGGTACCATAAAATGTCACATGGCGCTGCAATAAAGCGTTTATATAACCGAGGGAAGCAGGCGCAGTTATTACCGGCGCATTACATTCTGTATCATAAGTAAAAGTTGTTGTTGTAAAATCTATTTCATATTGTGCCGCCGGCAGGGATACCCGGTCCCTGGATCTGCTGTTAATGTCATAACTTATTCCGCTGCCGCCGTCAGACCAGGGGTCTAAGGGAGGAACATACATCCAGGTAGTTGTCTGATTGCCTGCACAATCTCCGGACAGAGCAGTAATCCAGGTGTTGCTGGCATAAGCCACATCAAAAGCTGCCCCGCTCCAGTATTTACCGTCGGTGTTTCTTTTTATCCGGATTTCCACCTGATTTACACCGGCAGTTTTATCCCAGGCAGTACCGGAGATAGTAAGCAGAGAAGACCTTCTGGCAGCATCTTTAGGCAATACTACTCTGCTGTTAGGCGGGGTGCGGTCACAATAAATAATTGTTGTTGTATAAGATACCTGATAATTAGGATTGCTTGGGGCATTGACAACGTCTCTGGCTTTTGTATAAATGGCATAACTGCAGTCATCCGTCCATTTTTGGTCTATAAAAGTGAAATACCAGATCCATTCAGGATAGGTTCCGCTGCAATCATCTGCATCTATGAAAGCTTCAGTGTTAGAATTAAATGTGGTACCGCCCCACCATTTACCGCCTGCCGTTGTTACCTTTATTGTATAAGCAGTCCAGTCAACTCCTCCGCGCTGATTGTCTGAAGCTGTACCTGTAATTGTCAGAAGAGAAGAGAAATAGGTCCCGCTTGACGGAAATACCGGCCTTGAAACAGGAAGCTCAGTATCAAAAACGAAAGTTTTTGTAGAAAATGTTGTTGATTGAAAACCTACAGAATCATAACCTCTGGCAACTAACTGGAACTGTTTATCGCTGTTAATCCAGGCAGAAGTAGCGTATCTCCAGGGAAAATCTGTTAATACCGTATTGGTATTTATACCTATCCAATATTTTGCAGCCTGCCATCCAGTGCCGGGTAAGTAATATTTGTTGTAATCCGGAGTTCCAACGGTTATATCCCTGATATACAGTTCTGTGCCGGAGGCATACCTGACGGCATAATTGTCCACTATATTTCCTGAAACAGTAGCTAAAGAAGAGTAGTACATACCGTCTATCGGGAGAGTAATGTCTGCCGTGGGTCCGTCCTGGTCTGTAGTCAGCAATAACGCCATATCTCCATATGAATTGGCACGAGGCAGAGTAAAAGCAGTGGTAACATGATTAGCTGAATAATCAGAATAAACATTGGTTCCTTCATAGGTTAAATCATTTGCTCCCGCAGCTACATCTATTTCAACTCCGCCGGCAGAAGGTTCCATTAAACCTATTCTATAGTAATTTCCGCTTGCTAAAGTTGTTGCGGGCGAAAAGAAAGACACTCTAAACCGAGTACCTACCGGCAAAGAAGGAAGCGTTACCAAGGTACCTCCGTAAAATGATTTGCCTGCAGCCGGCTGCCAGTCAAAGGTTGTGGTAACGGCAGTTTTTGCAACATATACCGTAGTGCTGACCACGGTAGTAACCTTATCTGCAGTGGTAATTTTGAAATAAAGATCATCTAAAGGAGTGCCTGAACCTACTTTTTGTAAAAACAATTTTAATTTAACTATATTTTTACGGGCTGAAGTTGAAGCGAAGTTAAACCCGACAGCACGGGTTCCGTACACATTTGCCTCATCCGTTGTGTTATAAAGAGACGCTGGAGAAGAAACGCCATCCAACCCTCCGTCAGCTACAGCAACGTTTTCATCAAATTGGGTTGGAAACCTTACGTAGGGTTGGCCCTGATAGTTGGCACCTGCATCATACCTTACAATAAATGAAGGCAGATTATTGGCAATACTAGCAAATGCACCGGCACCGGTTTGCGCAAAAGATACACCTAATGTTCCGTCCGAGCTTAAATCATAGGGATAGGTGGCAGGGCTTGGGTAAGAAAAAAGAACGCCGGCGCTCATACCGCTTGCTGCGGTAATGCTGTTGCGTGTGACTATTATGTACAGTGTTTCACCCGCGCCAGCTGCATAACTTACTGCACCGGATGCCCAGTAAGGGAACCCTGAATAATTACCTGAAACACCTACTGCGGTCGCCTGGCTAAGATAGACCTGCCCGGCCTCTGTTGCCGCTAAATTATCTGCAATTCCTATATCTATACTATCACCAGTAGCCTTTCCTCTTCCTATAGCAATGCTCAACTGGTCTATAGTTCCTGCATATTTTGTCTGAAAGCTGAAAGCAACCCTTCTTCTGACGCTCGTTCCAAGCTGCCTGCTGTGGAGTTCATATACGCCATAATTACAACCCCAGTCATAGTCATCAGAATATAATGCTCCCGTCATGCCGGTAAACAGCATTAGGAATGTAATAAAACCTAAAAAGTAGAACCAGGTTTTTTTGTTCATAAGTTTTACGGTTATTGCAAATCCTTGTCCGAGGGATGAAGCAATACCGTTTTTTATATATTTACTTTAAACTTTTCTGCCGTTTGTTTGAGCCTTTCCATTTCAACGGTGTTATTTTCTTTTGTATATATTTCATAAAGTTTGCCATATGCTTCCTTATAATAAGGGTTTAGCTCAATGGTTTTATAAAAATAATTTATGGCTTCCTGTTTTCTGTTGGTTACCATATAAGAAACAGCCAGATTATAATAGCTTCTGTACATCCAGGGATACTGCCTGATTATTTCTTTATACAACCTTTCTGCTTTGGCATACTCACCTGTGATATTATATAATCCGCCCAGGTTAGCTGCCATTTCATAATTAGCAGGAGCTATTTCCAGGCCTTTCTCAAAGGTTTTAATGCTTTCTTTATACAATTTCATTTTAAAATAAACCCAGCCCAATGTATTATAAGAATCAAAAAATTTATTGTCTAATTGCAGGGATTTATTTAACTGTTCAATAGCTTCCCCATAACGGCCTTTTTTTCCATAAACAACAGCAAGGTTATGATGCGCCCTGGCAGAGACAGGGTTTGTTTTAACGGTTTTTTCCCATAAAACCTCTTCATTTTTCCAGTCAAAATTACGAGCTATTGTGGCAGAAGAATAGGCTGTTAAAATAATAACAGACAGCACTGTTCCTAAGACAGCTTTATAATTTTTTATTTTTGCCAATAAAATCCCAAGAAAAACCGAAAACCCTATTGACGGCAGGTAAAGCCGCTGTTCTGCAAACGGCCTGCCTGCAAGAAAAACAAGGTTTGATGCCGGGATCAATGTGAATAACAGGAAAAACAACCAAAAATTAAGCTCATTTCTCTTTATGATAATGAAAGGAATTAGTATAAATAATGTCAAAATTGCCAGTATAACTTCAAGACTGAATAGATTACGTGTAATTACCAAGGTTCTGTCTGCGCATAGGTTCAGCGGCAGTATTAAAAGTTTAGTATATCCGCCTACTGTATGTAAAACAACAAATATTCTGTCATTAATAGAACTGATATCAGCAGAAGCATAAGTGCTTTTCATAATAAATTTTCTGAAACCAAAATATACTGCCAATACTGCAAAGTAAGGAATTGTAAGAATAAAATTCATTTTTATATTATCTCTTTTCAGAAATATTATGTACCCAGCCAATATAAACGGTAATGTAATTGCCATTTCTTTTGAAACTAGTGCAAGAATAAACACGAATATGCTTGCAGCATAATATATTACATCTTTTCTCAACCCGGGGTTGCCCACTTTTTCCGGGCGGCCTTCCTTAGATATATATTTCACATAAAACATAAAACTTAAAATAAAAAATATAGCGCATAGTATATCTGAACGGTTTTTTATATACACCACTGACTCTGTATGAACAGGATGTAAGACAAACACTAACCCTGAAAGAAATGCAGCCAGGTTATTTTTAGTCATAGTTTTTACCATGAAAAACAAAATAAGAGCAACTATAATATGCATTGTAATATTTGTTATGTGGTATCCTGCAGCATTTTCTTTCCAGAACATATAATCAAATACAAAAGTAACTGTTCTTAAAGGACGGTATCTTTCACCGCCTGCCTGTTCATAAACATTTGCATAACCAGGATTAAAGAAATAGGGTATATTGCTAAAACTTCTTATATGTACATTATTGGCAATTAATACTTCATCATCCCAGAAGAATGATTTATTTACAGTATTTATATATACCAGGACTCCTGCAATAACAATTACAATAACATAGAAAATATTGGTATAGCGTTTGTTATCCATTAGTTTAACACCTTTTTGATTATTTCTATTTTCTTTTTTGCTGCTTCATGTTTTGTGTTTAATTCTGTTACCCGGGAAAATTCCCCCAGGGCTTCAGGATACATTTTTTTATCTAAATAATAATTCCCAAGATTATAATGAGCCTGGTAATAGTTTGGGTTTAGATTAATTGTTTTCTTGAAATACTCAACTGAATTTTCTGGTTTCCCAAGCATTCCATATATTATGCCGAGATTATTCATTGCATCCGTATTATTGTTATCATACTTAAGCACATTGTTAAACATCTCTACAGATTCATTTGTTAAATTCATTTTTAAATATAACATACCAATGTTATAATAAATTCTGCTTGCTTCCTTATTATATTCAAGGCCTTTTTGAAAATATTCCAGAGCCTTATCATTATCACCCAATTTTAAATTTACTACTCCTATTGAATTATATGCTTCGTAATTATAAGGTTGTATTTTTATTATTTGTGAATACCCTTCAATAGCTTTTTCATATTCGCCTTCCTTTTCGTTTATTTTTGCAATCCCATTTAGTGAAGTAATGTTCTCTGACTCTTCTTTTAAAACATCCGCAAAAATGCTTTTTGCCTTATCAATATCATTATTTTTATAATATACAACACCTATATTGCTTTTAATATCTGAAGATTCAGGATAAAGTTCAAGAGCTTTACTATATTCGTTCATGGCATAGTCCAGCTTGTTCATTCTTTCAAATGCTATAGCTAAATTATTGTGTGCCCTAAAACTTTCCGGCGACTGAAGAACAGTTAAAGACCAGAATTTTAAAGGAGATTCCCACTGAAAATTTCTTGATATAGTCATATATGAAAACAAAATAGTTGTAAGCACAATGAATAATGCAAAATAATTATTTACTGTCCTTAAAGAAAAATTACCGTCAAAATTAACATATCCTGAAATTAGCATAGACAGTCCGACTGATGGAATATACAGCCTCTGCTCTGCAATAGGCCTTGAAATAAGAGGTTCAATATATAAGACAGGAAGCATAGCAATAAATATCCAGCCCAACGCAAACACTGCAAACATTTTTTTCTTAATAATAAAATAAATCAACGCCCCGGCAAACAAAGCCAGGAATAAATAATCAACAAAATATATATACAAACGCTCCGTGAATAACTGCAGGGGCACATATAGCAACCCTACATACTGGCCGGCAACTCCTAAAATGTACAGAAAATTAAAATCAGTAACCGGTTCTACCCCGCCTCTCTTTATGAATGTAAATATAAATAGCAGATGCAAGATGCTTATAAACCAATAAACCGAAGTCTTTTTTAATGATGACATTAAATTATTATTCTTTAAAGTTATTAAATACATCATTAAAATTGCAGGAAGAATAACAGCCATTTCTTTGGATAATAATGCCATAATGAAAAAAAACAATTGTAAAACGCCTGAATAAACAAACTTTTTTTCTTCATTCCTGATAAACACCCAAAAAGATAACAACATAAATATACAGCACAAAATATCTGTCCTATTTTTTACCCAGGCAACCGTTTCCGTATGAACCGGATGGACGGCAAAAATTACTGCCCCTAAAAAGGCCCCGATATTATTTTTTGTCATTTGCATTAATATTGCATAAACAAGCAGGACAACTGCGGTATTCATAACCGTATTTGTCAGATGATAGCCCATTACATTATCTCTCCAAAGCATTCTGTCAAACATAAAGGTCACCATTCTTAACGGCCTGTACCTTTTTTCCGGACCCGGAAAATCATTTATCCAATATTTCGGAGTAAAAATATAACCTATACTTGTGAAACTATGCGCATATCTGTCTTCCTGAATCAATTGTTCATCATCCCACATGAAAGTGTTTTTATAAGTGTTTATATATACACTTACTGAAATTAAACCAAGCAGAATTAATAATAAGGTATTTAATTTCATTATTTTATCCCTAAAAGTCCCAATTTATTAACAGCAATACCTGCTATTTTTTTATCTTTATCGTTTTTATGGGCTTTTAGAACATTTATTACTCGTTCATCCTGTAAATATCTGATTAAAACATTCATTGCTTCTAACCTAAGGGTGTCTTCCAGGCTGCTATTTTCAAGGAATTCTATCATTACGGTGACTGGCTGAGCTTGTTTTCCCAAGGTTTTCAAAGCCATTCTTCTTACACCTATTTGCTGTTGCTTATCAAGCACTGTTTCTATTAAAAATGAAGCGGTGGTAGTGCTTTGCTCTAGTTTTCCCACTGATTCAACAGCTGACAGTTTCACCCAGCCGATCTCGTCTGAACTTTTTATAACGTTAAAATACGTGTCGCGGTATTCATCATCTTTTGTTTCTCCCAGAGTTGCAATAAGCTCTTTCCTTTTTAAACTATCTTTTTCTGTTTTTATACTGTCTTTGTATTTTTTTAATTCAGCTTTGTTTTCTACTTTGTTTTCTTTTACCTTTCCTTTCATGTTTTGTATTTCATCCATTTCCAGGCTGTACCCCAACCCTGAAGTAAACATGAAACAGAATAAAAGTAATATTTTAATTCTTATCTTAATAACCATAATTTTTACCTTATTTACCCGGCTTTTATTTCACCGTTTTTAATACCATAATCACAATATTTGTCCGGTTCTGTTGTAAAGGTACTTTTAAATCCGCTTAAAAAATTAAATTTCCCATATGACCACTGCATATTCAATTCCACTCTTGTTGAACACCAGCAATTTTCGCAAACTTTGTCATGCAAATTTGAAAAGGCTTTACCTACACTTTCTATCGTGCAATTCGTTGAATTTTCTGGTTTTCTGCTGCAATGAACCATGCTGCCGTCAGGTTCAATCCGACAGCTTAACCAGCCGCTGGCACATTTTATTGCTTTACCTTTTGGATAAAGACTAAGATAATTAAGCCCAGGCAATGTGTTTGAGATCAATCCGCTATTTAATTTTTTTATGTTTTGCAGCATATTTATTGCCCTTTGATACTGTTCTTTGTCTGGAATAACGGTATTTTCTACCTGTGTCCCAAGAATTTCTCTGGTTACCGGTTGAAAATTAACTTTTACTCCATATTGTTTGGCTTTCAGTAATACAAAATCCAAAGAATTTATATTTATCCGGGATAAAACCGTAATAAAAGCGACTTTTATTCCATTCTTTTGGGCTGTTTCTACAGCTGTTATAGCTTGTTTAAATGACCCTTTTCCTGAAATAGAATCATGTATTTCTTCAGGACCGTTTAAACTGATATTTAATTTGTCTATCCCTTTTAAACTATCTATTTTTTCATTTACCAAACTTCCGTTAGAATTTACTCTTACCTTAATATTTTTACTTAAAGCATAATTAATTATAGATCCAATATCTTCTCTAACAAGAGGTTCTCCGCCGGTAAAACTGATATATTGTGTTCCTGATAAATTTAATTCATCTATTATTCCAAATACCTGCTGCGTAGTTAACTCTTTTTCTTCCTTTTTCCATAAATTGCAGTAAACACACTTATGATTACATCTATAAGTCAGCGCCCAGCTTACAATAAGAGGAACCCTCTTACCAAAAAGCTTGGCATTTATATACCTTGATCCTAATTTAATGGTATCAAAAAGGTTTAAATCTTTATTCATACCTTTTCTCCAAAATTACCGACTGTTTCCGCTATAACTGTATTTGTAAAGAATCTTTCGCTTGAACTTATCAGCCAAATAATGCCGCCGATTATTGCCGGTATTAAATGATGTATAAGGGTTATCAGAATACCTCCGGAAAAACATACTGACGCTTCTGCAAACTTTGATAAACTCATAACAGCCGTTGTTTCTCTAATACCTATTCCCTGTATTGATATAGGAATACTGCTTACCAGCATTATTATGGAAATATAATAAACTGTATTAACAAGGCTTAAATTCAGTCCTATTGCCTTAAAAATCAAAAATGAACTTAATATTTCGCCTGACTGCATAAAAACTGAAAAAACAATAAGTTTAATCCTATTGGTACTTTTAATCCTTTCAAAACAATATATTAAGGAATTGATTATATTATTTGCAATAGGTATATTCTTTAACTTCTGTATATTATTCATTAATAATACCATACCCAACAACCCTATAAGCACCCAGGGTAAATAATTAAAATTGTTTGTCAGGAACATACCTGTGACAAGCAAAATAACTGTTCCAAGGGTAATAATTAACCGTACAAATACCGATGAACTTAATGCCGTGCAGAAATCCATGGAAGCAAATATTCTTAAACCTGCCGCACGGACTATCTCGCTGACTTTAAATGGCAAAACATATTTCATTGAGAGTGATACTGCGTTTATTTTAAATAATTCCGCATAATTTACATCAAGTTTGCTGAAATCAAGCACTTTTTTCCATAATATCGGGTAAAGGAAAAGCCTGAACATAACTGAAACCACCACAGCCAGCGCCAAGTATCCTAAATTCGCTGATTTAAGGGTCAGCATAAAATCTTTAACCTCAATGTTTTTGAATAAAAATACAAACATTGCTATTGCAATGGCATAATTCATTAAAATAAAGATTTTTTTCTTCATTTTTTTATCCCTGAGTTACAAAACTCAACATCTTTTTAGGATACTGTTTGAAATATATTTTAAATCTCAGGTCATTTCTTCTTAAAGCAAGTATCAGCTGCAAAAACACTATAAATATATTAGGAATATATGAAAACAGCTTCCAAAAACCTTTAACTATTATAAAGCTGTTTGTTTCACGGGTCATTAAAGGCATTATTTTAAACAATTTCCTAAAACAAGCATTTTCCTTCATCATCGCTTGTTTTTGGGGTTTTGCAAAGAAATCCGATATTTCACCTCTACTTATTTTTTCTATCAGTTTTTCATCAATATCACCGCTTTGGGCTGCAAACCTAAGAATTTCTGCTTTTGGGTAATAAGTAAGGTTGTGGCATTTTATACGGTTAAGAGACTTAAGATTGCTATAAAATTCTGCTGCTTTTATGTGGTCTTCAAGTTTTTCATAAGGTAAACCAAACATATGGTCAACATCATACTTAAGTTCGTGTTGGCCGCATATTTCCAGGATTGACTTTATCTGCTCTGTTTTTTCTTTTCTGAATAAAACATTTTTTCTTATTTCTTCATTAAGCGTCTGAACACCGAATTCTATGCAATAACAACCGCTGTTTTTTAAATCTTTTATAATATTTTCGTCAACAGCATCTGCCTTGCCAAAACATTTGAAAGGAACAGCTATTTCTTCTCTATAACTTTTTAAAAATTTTTTCAGCCAAAGAGCATCTATGGTAAATACGGAATCTTTAAAAATAACTTCCTTAAAATTGAATTTCTTTTTAGCCCAAACCAATTCACTGATTACGTTTTCAGGGCTTCGTCTCCTGCAATACCTGCTGCTGTATTCATTTTTGTAGGCTGTTTCTTCGCAATAGGAACAACTTCCGGCACAACCTTTGCCTGTATATGTCATATAGCTGTCTGAAAAATTTATATATTGTGAAAAAATATCCTTATCTGGCAGCGGCAAGGTATTTAAATCAGCCAGCTTTTCAGAATCAATATTCCGGAGACCTTTATCTCTCAGAAAATCAGCAAAAACATTTTCCGGTTCACCTGTCAAAAGATAATCATATTTAACCGCTGTTTCTTTTCTTTCTAACGGCCGGATAATTATTATCTTTGCTTTGTCATTTATTGCTTTTAGATTTCTGCTGATATTTTCAATCCATTTCAAATTACCGAAATTTTCAATAAAAACCACATATTCCGGTTTTACTTTAGCAATCTTCTTTGCAACATTGTTTTCTGACGAGAACATTTTATTTATTATCGGCATATAGAATACATTATCAGTAACGCCGAATATATCCTGATCATACACCAATCCGGTGCTATAACCATATCCTTTTGCAATAGCAGACAGGTATTCTATTGTGTTTGTGTCGCGCACAAAGTACCTTCCTTTATAAGCAAAAGTTATTTTATCCATTTCTTTTTACCCACTCTAATCTTTTTAACATAACCTTAAAAATATTTTCCGAATAAGCAATAAACTTTTTTGCCGGTTTTGAAACATTTTCCTGAAGAATTATCATTTCAAAATAGGCTAAAGATTTTCTTAATAACTCACTTATCGATTTACAATTAAAAGCATGCCTTAAAAGAAAACCCAGCCTTGAATGGTACTTTATATAAGCCCACCGGGCTAACTTATCAACTTCTTCGTTGGTGATAGTTTTAAGCCAGGGGCGCGGCAATTCACGGTCTTTTTCGTTGCCTAATACCCAGTCACGCCAATAATCCTTTCCTGTTTCCTGAACCATCTGTTTCCACATAGGGGTTAACGGTTTTGCCAAAAGCTTTGAAAACTGTACGTAATCCAGGTCAAGTTTTTTTGCAAAGTCCAGTGTTTTTCTGACTGTTTTCTTTGTTTCTCCTGGAACACCGACAAGAAAGAACCCCAGATTTTGTATGCCTGTCTGTTTTGAAATTTCAATTGTACTTACAACCTGGTCCAGCTTAATTCCTTTTCCAAAATAGTCCAGAACTTCCTGTGACCCATGTTCAATACCCCAGTAAATTCTCCTGCAGCCGGAATCATACATGGTTTTTAATAAGTCCTGATCTACGGTATCAATTCTTGAACGGCAAACCCAGGTTATAGCCAGATTATTATCTTTAATTAACCTGCAGATTTCTTTCACACGGCTTCTAATAGCCGTAAATTCATAATCAAAAATATCAATTTCATGAATATCATATTTTTCAACGCATTCTTTCATTTCATTTACTACTTTTCCAGGGCTTCTGGGGTTATATGTACAGCCGCCGGCTTCACAGAATTTACATTCATACGGGCACCCCAGAGAAGTTACCATGGCCGTAAAGTTCTTTCTTTGCGTGGGAAACTCAGCATAAAGATCATTAGGCAGTAAATCCCTGGCCGGATTTGGATAATTATTAAAAACTATCTTTTCCGGGTGAGGATTAACTATGACTTGCCCGTCTTTTTTCCAAACCAGCCCGGGTACACTTTCATAATTATTTCTGCCGCTTTCAAGTTCTTCCAACAGTTTAGGAACTGTAAAATATGCCTGCTCAAGACATCCAAAATCTATCTCAGGATGAGAAACTGATTCTTGCGGATAAACTCTTAGATTATAACCGCCAATTAAAACTTTTGCTTTAATTCCGGAACTCTGCAGTTCGCTTTTCAAATACTTGATCCACTTTAACGTTTCCGGAAACATATAGGTGGTCATCATTGTTCCCAAAACATCCGGTTTATATTTTTTCAGCTGGGAAGCAACCTGTTCCATACTAAGCCTTAATGTACGTGCATCTATTATGATAACTTCGTGGCCGGCTTCACGGATAATGCCGGCAACCCAGGCCATAGATAACGGCGGGAACAGCCCGAAATATTTTTGGACTATTCTCAGGTTTTCTTCATGGACCTTGTAGGAAAATGGGTTAAATACTAAAGCTACTTTCATGACGCCAAATACCTGCCTTGTATGCCTGTGATAACTTCATTTACCGTTATCCCCTGCATACATTTATTTGTCGAATGTTTACATTTTACCTGCTTATTTTTAAATACATCTACACAGGGACTGCATTCTAAAGCTTTATAAAACACTAAGTGATTTTCACCCTTAGGCCCGTAAGCGGCCGGTGTTTCAGGGCCAAAAAGTGAAACAGTCGGGGTACCTAAAGCAGCAGCCAGGTGCATAGGCCCGCTGTCATGGGTGATGAAAAAACTTGCATTTCTAAGCAATTCTGCTAATTGCATAAAGCTAAGTTTTCCCATGAAATTTACAAACCTTGGGCCAAAATTAGAGTTTATTTCTTCAAACCCATAACTGCTGATTCCGGCTATTTTATAATCCGTATTGTCTATTAAATATTTTATGACTGCTTCACAATTTTCAACCGGCCAACATCTTTGGTTTATAAAACCTTTTCTGTCCAAGTTAATAACTATATATTTGCCCTCAATAATTTTACCAGCTTTCAAATCTTCCTTATCGACGGATAGCTGTTGTTGTTCTTCATCTTCGTTTATGTTAACGCCTGCTGAAAGAAAGGCGTTTTTAAAATTTTCCATAACATGAATTTTGTCATCAAATAAAACCGACGAATCATGAATTCTGCCTCTCCACCTGAAAGGAGAATAAAAACCTACGCTGGTTTTTGGTGCAATGATATAACTTAACATGGCTGAAGACCTGCTTAAAAACTCTAAATCTATCAGTAAATTTTGTTTTTCCCTGCGAAATCTAATGACCTGTTTTAGCATCTGAATGACAAAGTTAAATACACCTGTTTTATAATCAACAGCTACTACTTCATCAGCAACATTAAGCAGGTAACAAATTTCTTTATTATCCGACAAAGTAAATAACGTGATTTTCGCTTTTGAATATTTTCTTTTCAATTCTTTCAAATAGGGGTAAAGCAAAATTATGCATCCGCCTTCCCAGAATTTCATAACCAGTATTCTTTCAGGATAACCGGACTGTTTTTTAGACGGTAATAAACCTTTGATACCTGTAAATAAAGCGCAAAATATCAGGCCTAAATAGTCATCTATCAGCCTTAAAACATCAATAGTTATGGTTTTTCCAATATTTTTTTTCATATCTTTACCTGTCTGAAATTACCGCCCAATCTTTAAAACTGTCTAAAGACATTATTTCCAGTTGTATATCCTGGTCATGCAGATAGCAGAGAAATTTTTCCCTCAGGGTCTTCAACGCGCTATCCACGTCTTTGCCTTCTGCCATAATCCTGTACATTGTGGGGCAAAATGCTATAACTGTGTTATTATTTGTTTTTTGTAAAATTATGGGATATTTCATGTATATCTCTCTCATTTAAACATAATATATGTCTTATGTGCGTATAACTATAAGACTCTATCAATGAGAAGTACCGCAAATACATACCTGTCGCGATAATTTCTCAATCTCGAAATTTTTACTTTTGACTTTTAGTTGTTGGTGTTTTTGTTTTAATAAACCCTCCACAAAAATACCCAGGAGTTAATCCCGCCTGCCAGCCTCGAAGGTCAGGTGGCGAGACTATGTTTCTGGGTACTTCCGTGGAGAATCAACACCTCAAGACCAAGGGGGCTACCTTGGCTTTAGGTGTGTAAAACAAGAAGGGGAGTGAAACAAGGGATGTAGCAATTATGAGAGCGGATAAAAATGCCTGTGACAGGCAAACGATAAGCTTCTTTAGAAGCATTGTTATTTGAATGCCCAAAATTTGCTGGACAAAATAATTGTGTGCCGTGGTAAAATAACTGTTTAACAGGTTAAATTTTGCTTTGAGAATTTGGAGAGATTTTACCGTAGTATAGGCTTCTGCGCTGGAAAGCAGGGCATATATGCTGTCAATAAATAATTGTTTCAGGTTTTTATTTGCTTGTGCTGTTTGAATAGGCTGGTTGTACTGATCTCTGGCATCATAAGTTTCTTCTGAGTCGAAAAGCGCCAAACCTATGAAGCTGTTTGGAAATAAAAAAAGCCCACCTTTTTGGGTGAAGCTCTCACTGTAAGTCATTTCGCTTTTATATATGAAAAGCGTTAAAATTAATAAAACAGAAAATAGGCAGATGATTAATTTTTTGCTCATAAAACCTTCGGCAGCCCTGGTTTATATTTGGTCAATTTTGATATGAGTCAACGTTTCAGGACATTGCTCGCTTGGCCTTCCAAACGGGCCTTTATCGGGTTTTTTAATTTTTCAAAATATCTGCTTTTTTAACGGCTTTACATCTCTGTTACTTCCGCTATATTTATATACTATTTTAAGTGATTTGTCAATGGTTTTTTGAAATACACTATTAAAACATATTATATGTAGGTTTGTGTTATTTCTTTCTCGGAAGGTTTTGTAATAGGATTGTAATATTGAATTCGGTGACTTTAATCACAGAACCAGCTTTTTATATATGCAAAAAATAGGCCCAAAAGTTATCCACAGGCATATTGTTAACCACCTTTCTGGAAGTTGTGCTTTTATTTGATTTTCTTAAAAATAGTACAGTTTTATTTTCTTCCTTTTAATTGATATAATTGCAAAACTATGGAAAATTTTAACGCACCTTGTCCCTTAAAAAAGCTGGATGACTGGCGCTGGGAACTGCCCCGGCAAACCGGAATGAATACAGAAGGGCTGGTTTTTGCGTCGGAAAAAATGATTTCTGCTATTTGCGGTGACAAGGCACATCAGCAGGTGGCAAATGTGGCGCACCTGCCGGGAATTGTTGGCAAGTCACTTGCTATGCCTGACATTCATTGGGGTTACGGCTTTCCCATTGGCGGGGTAGCTGCGTTTGATTTGACTAGCGGGGTTATCTCTCCCGGGGGTATTGGTTATGATATTTGTTGTGGAATCCGATTGCTTAGGACAAACCTAAAAAAAGCGAACATTGAAAATAAAATACAGAAATTAATTGATAACATGTTTTACAATATTCCGTCGGGTGTGGGCTCTACCGGAAAAATAGCGCTTAAAAAAGAAGAAGTAAAACAGGTTTTAAACGAAGGCGCAAAATGGGCTGTAAAAAAAGGATACGGCACACCTGAAGATTTGAAACATACAGAAGAGGAAGGCTGTCTTAGCGGGGCAAATGCTGATAAGGTAAGCTCCCGCGCTTTGGAACGCGGGCATGAGCAGTTAGGCACCCTGGGTGCCGGCAATCATTTCCTTGAAATTCAGGAAGTAGAACAAATATTTGATGAAACGGCAGCAAATGCTTTTGGCCTATTTTTAGGACAAATTACAGTAATGATTCATACCGGGTCGCGCGGGTTAGGCTACCAGGTTTGCGACGACAGCATAAGAAACCTGCAGACTGCGACGCAAAAATATGCCATCCGTTTGCCGGACCGCCAGCTGGTTTGCGCGCCTGTTGAGTCAACTGAAGGAAAAGATTATTTTTCTGCCATGGCCGCGGCAGCAAATTATGCCTGGGCTAACAGACAGATAATAACCCACTGGGTCAGGCAGACATTTACAGAAGTGCTTGGCAAAAAACAAACCGAAATTGGGCTTGAACTGGTTTATGATGTAGCGCATAATATTGGAAAATTTGAACAGCATTTGCATAACGGCAAACCGCAGAAACTTTTTGTTCACAGAAAAGGTGCAACCCGCGCATTTCCTGCGGGGCAGGCGTCAATTCCGGAGGATTATAAAACCGTTGGCCAGCCGGTTATTGTGCCTGGCACAATGGGTACGGCATCATACATTTTAGCTGGCACGCAGAAAGCCATGTATGAAACCTGGGGCAGTACCTGCCACGGAGCGGGCAGAGTGATGAGCAGAACCGAATCCCTTAGAAATGTAAGAGGCCGGCAGTTAGTAGAAGAACTTGGAAAAAAAGGTATAATATTGAAAGCGGAAAGTTATAAAACGCTGGCTGAAGAGGCCCCTCAGGCATATAAAGATGTTAACCTGGTAGTTGAGGTGTGCCATCAGGCAGGCATTTCAAAAAAGGTAGCTAAAATGCGCCCATTGGGAGTCATTAAAGGATAGTGACTAAGTGATTACGTGATTAAGTGGTTAGTAAAAGCATGCAAAACTAAAAACAAAACCAGTGACTAAGTGATTATGTGATTAAGTGGTTAGTAAAAGCATGCAAAACTAAAAACAAAACCAGTGACTAAGTGATTACGTGATTAAATGGTTAGTAAAAGCATGCAAAACTAAAAACAAAACCAGTGACTAAGTGATTACGTGATTAAGTGGTTAGTAAAAGCATGCAAAACTAAAAACAAAACCAGTGACT
This sequence comes from Elusimicrobia bacterium RIFOXYA2_FULL_39_19, assembly GCA_001800285.1. Taxonomy (GTDB): domain Bacteria; phylum Elusimicrobiota; class Endomicrobiia; order CG1-02-37-114; family XYA2-FULL-39-19; genus XYA2-FULL-39-19. Next base: position 34,880 of record MGVC01000049.1, read on the forward strand.
AAGTGATTACGTGGTTAGTAAAGACTTCATCAAAAAGTGTTATAATTAATAAAATGGAAAAACCAAATTTTATAAAAAGTTATACTGACTTAATCGTTTGGCAAAAAGGCATAGAGCTGGTGAAAACAATATATGCGATTACTAATTGTTTTCCAAGAAGCGAAATGTTCGGCATTACCTCTCAAATGAGAAGAGCTTCGATATCAATTCCATCAAATATCGCCGAAGGTTTTCTAAGAAATCACAGACCAGAAACAATACAGTTTCTTTTTATTGCACTTGGTTCTTGTGGCGAATTACATACTCAATTGATAGTAGCTAAGGAACTAAATTATCTTGAGAAACACAAAGCCTTAAGCATTATTGATGAATTAACCTTTATTAGCAAAATGCTAAGAAATTTAATAAAAAGTTTAAAAAAATGATTTGGTTAGCCTGCTAATCACTTAACCACTAACCACAAACCACTATTTTCGAGGTGCTTATGCTGGATTTAAAATTTATCAGAGACAATACGGACAAAGTAAAAGACGCGTTGAAAAAAAGAAATTCAAAAATTACGCTAGATGATTTTTTGGTTTGGGATAAATCCCGCAGAGATTTGATTGCCGAAACCGACACTCTGCGCGCAGAGCGCAAAAAATTATCCGAAGAATTCGGTAAACTGAAAAAAAGCGGACAGGATGCCGGCCACTTAAGCGCTAAAAGTGATGAAGTTGCCAAAAACTTGCAGGAAAAACAGACAAAACTTGAAGAAACTGAGAAACTTATAAATGACTTTGTACTTCAGATGCCCAATATTCCCGACGATACAGTCCCCGTCGGCGCCACCGCGGAAGAAAACAAAGTAGTCCGCCAGACAGATAAACATAACACTCTGGGAACAGATAAACCTAAAGGCCACTGGGAACTTGGCGAGAAACTGGGCATCCTTGATTTTGAAAGAGCGGCCAAAATATCCAGCTCCCGCTTTGCTTTATATAAAGGAAAGGGCGCGGCGCTTGAAAGAGCCCTGTTTACATTCATGCTTGACACCCACACCAAAGAACACGGGTATACAGAAATTTTCGGCCCCTACCTGGTAAACAGCAAATCTGCCACCGGCACCGGCCAGCTGCCGAAGTTTGCCGAAGAAATTTACAAATGTGCGGAGGATGATTTGTATTTGATTCCTACGGCAGAAGTATCTGTAACCAATATGCACCGCGATGAAATATTAAACGAAAATGAATTGACTATAAAATACGTTTCTTATTCGGCCTGTTTCCGCAGAGAAGCCGGTTCATACGGCAAAGATACTAAAGGGCTTATTAGAAACCACCAGTTTAACAAAGTAGAACTGGTAAAATTTTCCAAACCTGAAAATTCTATGGATGAACTGGAAAAACTTACACTTAATGCGGAAGAAATACTAAAAAAACTGAAACTCCAATACAGGACCGTTGCGCTTTCTACTGGAGATTTAGGCTTTTCTTCCAGCAAGACTTATGACCTTGAGGTTTGGATGCCAGGTGAAAACCTGTGGCGTGAAGTTTCTTCCTGCAGTAATTTTAAGGATTTTCAGGCACGCAGAATGAACATCAAGTTTAAAAGAGAAAACGGCACCAAAGAATATGTACATACTTTAAACGGGTCCGGCACCGCCGTAGGCAGGATTTTTGCCGCCATTTTGGAAAATTACCAGCAATCTGACGGGTCAATAGTGATCCCTGAAATATTGAAAAAATATCTGGATTTTGAAAAAATAAACTAACAAAAAACTGAACCGATCGGCTATCTATGAAATATTTGAACCGCCTGCCAAGGCATATTTTGATACAATTACTTGCGCTGATTTTTGTATTTTTTTTATGCAGCTGCATAAGCCTGCGGTTATTACACAATAAAAAAAGATATATCTTTATTGACGGCGGCGCTCATTACGGTGAATCTATCATAAAATTTGAAAACACAAAACTCTTTTCTAAATACCCATGGGAAATAATTGCTATTGAAGCCAATCCGGAAGTGATAAATAGAATACCAAAACAAAAAAATATAAAAATTATTAACAAAGCTATTTGGATAAACAAAGGAAAAATAGAATTTTTTATAACAGACAATGACAGTTTAAGCAGTCTTTTTAAAGACAACAAACCCTCCAAAGCAGTCCAAATACCTTGTTTTGATTTTAGCAAATGGCTGAAAAATAATTTTACTGAAAACGATCATGTCATTTTGAGCTTTGATATTCAAGGCGCAGAATATGAAGTATTCAGAAAAATGTTAAAAGAAGACACTTTTAAGCTTATTGACCGTTTATGTGTTGAAATGCATACTGATCACACCAGAGAACAAAAAGAAGAAAATCGTAATATTGACGAAGATGAGATTTTATTAGACAGAATCCGCTCTACCGGCTGCATAGTTTCCGAAAATTCTGCAGAACATATAATAGAAACCCATTGGAAAGATTATTTTGAAGGGTTAATTGAATTATAACAAGAACATAAAAACATTCACTACAAACATCTTTTCGAAGAAATTTAAAATCAGCCATATAATTATAACTGGATTTTTTATTCTTTCCGCACTTTTAAGTTTATACAACCTAAATCAAACTTATTTCTGGGATGATGAATCACAAGTCGGCATAATAGCAAATAATTTTCTTTCTACCGGCAATTTTACCGGATGGGACGGCAGAAATCTTTACGGCTACAATAATGGTTCACTCTTAGATAAAAATCTGCGTATTATTAACCCTCCCTTAGATTATTTAGTTACAGCAGTGTCTTTTAGCATATTTGGTTCAGGAACCTTTCCCGGAAGACTTCCATTTGTTTTAGCCGGCCTGGCAGCTCTTTTATTATTCATATTCCTAAGTTACAGAGTATTTAATGGAAATTTAATTCCCTGGATATTTTCTGTAGGCTTTTTAGCATTATCCGTAGATTTTCTTCTCTACATCAGGCAATGCCGATATTATGCATTAACATTGCTTTTTTCTCTCCTTGTTGTTGGTTTATACATAAAGCTTGTAAGTACCAATAAATGCTTTTACTCTATCTTATTATCAATAAGCGCTATTCTCCTTTTTTATTCAAATTATTTTATTGCTTTAGTGTTTCTATCTTCATTATTTATAAATCATTTTATTTTTCATTGGATCAAATTACAAAAAATATCATGGAGCAATTTAATACTGGCTCTAACAATCTTTCTTGCAGCTACTGTACCTTATTCTTTATATTTCCATATTTGGAACCGGCCTGATTTAATAAGAAACGCAAGTTTCTTAGAACTATTATTTGAACATTTGAAATATATAAATCAAACAGGTCTTATGCCGTGGTTATACGCAATTGCTATATTCTTAGTACTTTTATCTAAGAAAAATGACAATGAAACAATAAATTACCTTTTGAAATGGACGCTATTTGTTTGTATGTATGTAATTATACTTTCCTTGTTATCGCCATATCCTGATTGTAAAATACGTAATCTGATTGTCCTTTTGCCTGTTTTTGCCATTATCCACGGCTATTTGCTTCAGTTTGTCTATAAATATAACAAAACAGGCGCTTTGTTGATTTTTGCACTTCTGATTACCACTAATATTTTTACGTTGTCCCCCATAAACAAACAGTTTTCATTTTCTCTGCCTTCATATATAAAGGAAATCACCAACCCTTATCCTGAATCCTGTTCTCAAACAGTTAAGTATCTTGAAGACAATATTCAAAAAGATGAAAAAATATTTAGTTATCCTTTTTATATGAACTATCCCATAATGTTTTATCTTGGTGATAAAATAAAAATATGCTGTAATTTAAATAAAACAACCAATATTCCAATTGAAAAATTAAACGATTTAAATGCCCCTGTTTTTATTGAAGACAATTTCCCGGACTGGTTGATTTCCTATAGTTTTGATAAGGATATATTAAATGTTATTAAATATTTTGAACGTACTCATACTGAAAATAAAAAAACAATAAAATACAAATATGTTTTAAACAGAACATTAGACGTTTTTTGGTACCCCACCCAAAGGCCCGGGACAAAACATCACTTCGGGCCAATAACAGCTTTCGATAAAAAATCTCAGGCAGTTTATATATTCAAACGCTCCAAGTAACCCTTATTAATTCACTAAAAATATTTTAAAACATAATAAATATATTATTTACTACCATACTTTAGATTATGAGCAATATTACAAATCAATTGCAATATTTAATGAACTGAAATAATACCTGGATTTCAATGTTGTTAAGTAATCAAACGATTGATAAATCAAACCGCTACATAAATTTAAAAAATATTAAAACAATATTGCAGAAACCTGATTACTCCCTCCTTTCAATAACACTTGAGTCGGGAGTTGTTTTTCTGCTAGAAAACATAGCAGAAAAACAAAAAAAGAAGCGGACCATTATGGCACGCTTCTTTTTTTATTTTCGTATACTTTATTTCTTTCTTTTCCTAGCGTATAACAACAGGTTTAATGTTCCAAATTTCCTGCATATATTCTCTTATAGCCCTGTCGCTTGAAAAATATCCCATATTTGCAATATTTTTGAGTATTTTTTTCTGCCATTTTACTTTGTCTTTGTAATCCTCATAAACTGTTTCGTTAATCTTTATATAAGCTGGCAAATCCGCTAAAACAAAATACTGGTCTGGAGAGTTATTATCTACCCCATTAATAAGCGAATCGTAAAGCGGTTTAAAAAGGGTTTCGTCACCATCAGCAATTTCGCCTGTTTTTAACATATCTACAACTCTTTTTATTTCCGGATATTTATTGTAGTAATCTGACGGATTATATTTCCCGTTTTTAATAAGTTCTTCAACTTCTTCTGCTTTCAAACCAAAAATATAAATATTGTCTTCACCTACTTCGTTCATTATTTCTATGTTTGCACCGTCAAGAGTGCCTACTGTTAACGCTCCGTTTAAAGAAAACTTCATATTACTGGTTCCTGAAGCTTCTTTGCCTGCCGTAGAGATATGCTTACTTACATCTGCGGCCGGCATTATTTTTTCTGCTATGGAAACACTGTAATTTGGAATAAACAATACTTTTATTTTACTGTTTACCGCAGGATCATTATTTACCAGGTCAGCAACGCTGTTTATGAGCTTAATTATCAATTTAGCTATATAATACCCAGGCGCTGATTTTCCGCCGTAAAAAAACGTAACCGGCACCATATCTATATTTGGATTTTTTTTGATTCTGTTATAAAGCACAAGCACATGCAGTATGCTTAAAAATTGTCTTTTATACTCATGAATTCTCTTTATCTGCACATCAAATAACGAGTTGATATTAATATCAACATTCATTGTTTCTTTTATATACTTGGTAAACCGTTTTTTATTAATTTTCTTTGTTTCATAAAGCCGTACCAAAAATTCTTCGTCGTCCACAGAGTCCTCTAACTTCTTTAATTCAAAAGGTTCTGTCACCCAGCTTTCCCCTATCTTTCCTGATATCAGGTGCGATAAATCCGGATTGGCCACCAGTAACCACCGCCTGAAAGATATACCGTTTGTTTTGTTATTAAATTTTCCCGGCATCATTTCATAAAAATCCTTAAAAACACTGGTCTTAAGAATTTCCGAATGAAGTTTTGCAACCCCGTTAACCGAATGAGAACCTACAATAGCAAGATTTGCCATACGCGCCTGTTTTTCACCGTTTTCTTCTACAAGCGACATGTTGCGAACTTTATCCATGTCATTAGGATAAGTAGTTTTTATTACTTCAATGAAATCTGCATTGATCTTATAAAGAATCTGCAAATTTCTTGGAATAAGTTTTTCAAGCAGTTTTACAGGCCATTTTTCCAAAGCTTCTGCCATAACCGTGTGATTTGTAAAGGCAAACACTTTCGTAGTAATACCCCATGCTTTGGTCCACTCTATGTTGTGTTCATCTACCAGAAGACGCATAAGCTCCAAAATACCAAGAGCAGGGTGAGTATCATTAAGCTGTACCGCCACCTGTTCAGGAAGTTTGTCAAAATAATCAAATGTTTTATTATATCTTCTTAAAATATCCTGTAATGTAGCGGAAACAAAGAAATATTCCTGTTTGAGCCTCAACTCTTTTCCTTCAAGAATATTGTCGTTCGGATAAAGCACACGGGAAATGTTTTCCGAATAGTTTTTATCTTCAATAGCTTTTATGTAATCACCATGATTAAAAATGTGCAGGTCAAACTGGTTTGATGCGCGCGCTGCCCAAAGCCTGAGCGTATTAACTATGTTATTGCCATAACCGATAATAGGAACATCGTGAGGTACTGCTAAAACATCATTAGTATTCTGCCAGATATACTTTGTTTTCCCGAACTCATCTACTTTTTGCACTACGTCGCCGTTAAAACGGACCGTTTTTGAATATTCAGGCCTTTCAATTTCCCAGGGATAAGTATACTTCAGCCATTCTTCAGGTTCTTCAACCTGAAAACCATTCTCTATTTTCTGGTTAAAAATACCGAATTCATATCTAAGTCCATATCCATAACCCGGAATACCAATGGTTGCCATAGAATCAAGGAAACATGCCGCCAGCCTGCCTAAGCCGCCGTTTCCAAGCCCTGCATCCGGCTCCAGTTGGGTAAGCTTATCAAAATCATAGCCCAACCTTTTTACAATATATTTCATTTCATCCATTACTTTCAGGTTTACTATATTATTTAGAACCAGCCGGCCCATTAAAAACTCAAGCGATAAGTAATAGACTCTTTTTGAATTGATATTGTAATAAGTTTGCTGGGTGTCACTCCATTTTTCAACAATTCTGTCACGTACCGTGTAAGCAAGGCTTAAATATTTGTCAAAATCAGTGGCAGAATATTCATCTTTAGCTCTAGTATAATGCAAATGGTTTTGAAAAGATAAGCGCAGAGCGTCAACATCCATTCTTTTGCGATATTCACGCCAAAGCTCATTTGCATTGTTCTCATTTGGTTGATTATTTTCGTTATTCTTTTTTTTCATTATAACTCCTAATGTTGAATCATGATTTTATCGGTGCATTATTTTACTATATGTGCAGCTGTTTTTCAAATATCCTTGAATTGTCAATCAAAAAAAAGTAGAATGAAGGACATTACATTAGTTATTTGTATTTATAAATGTTGAAATATTTCTGAGATTTGAAATTTGAGATTTGACCGCAATCGATTTTCTAATATCTATTATCAATTGCTCTAATTTTACAAAGCAAAATTACGGAGAGATGACCGAGCGGTTGATGGGTTGTCGTGCGACGAATAAGGAGCACATGCCTGGCAACGAGCGCGAGTTGGTGAGCGCTCAGGCAGCAGAAACCTGCTCTTGCCGAGGTCTTTCAAATAATTCGTTCTTTTTTTATTTTATTGCTAACGGAGAGATGACCGAGCGGTTGATGGTGCTGGTCTTGAAAACCAGTGTGCCCTTCCGGGTACCGGGGGTTCAAATCCCTCTCTCTCCGTTTCGTTATCATATTTTTTATAGACACGGCTATCCGCCGTATCAAAAATATAACTCAACGGAACACAGCCGTTTAAAACAAAAAAACAACCTTTATTACAGGTTGTTTTTTTGTTTTATATTGATAGGGATTTGAAGCCAAGTCGAACGCTGCCTGGAATGGCAGAAGAGCGAATTTTGTAGTTTAAATGAGCGTAAGTGAGACTGGCAGGGCTCTGGAGGAGGAACGAAGTGACGGGGGAAGAGAAATCCCTCTCTCTCCGCATAAAAAAAGGAACAGATAAATCTGTTCCTTTTTTTATGCGTAACGGGATTTGAAGGCGACCCGAGCGCATCCAGTGGATGAAAAGTCCGTCGTTTTGTTTCATGACGGACGTAAGCGAGGGCGCCGGGGTGTACGCTGTGACGAATAAGTCACAGCTAGGTAGTACACGCCAGCGAGTTGGTGAGCTGGCAGGCCCGCAGGGGCGAAGGAAGAGCGATAGCGATGGGTGAGCAGAAATCCCGATACCTATTTCATTTATAATATAACTCTGGCGGAACACAGCCGTTTTTTACTGCATAAAAAAAGAATCAATATTTGAAATTAGAAAATATTGATTCATTTACAAAATTTTAAGTTTATTCTGTTCTTTTAAGAAACTCAAAATTACATATACGCATTTCAGGAATGCCTGATTTGTCTTTTATTAAAGTCCCGGTACAATCCAGCGAAAGCAAAATATGATTGCCCCGCAGATTAAGGTCTTCTATATTTTCCTTCGACAGTTTTTCCTTTAATGTCTGCAGTAAAGACAGATATTCTTCCTGTGAAATTATCCCTTCTCTGCAGGCCCGCAGGGCACTTATCCCTTCATAATAGTCACCATCTTTTGCAGCCAATTTTTCATCAGGTCCGTTCCAATAGCCCCAGATAGTTATATAATCACGGTCCTTTTCCAATACCAGCTGCTTATCCGGAGTAAAATAATTTTTATGGCTTTCATACCTGCTGTCATCATAAAGCTTTGCAGTGATAACTGATTTATTACCCGTCATATAAACAGCCCTTGGATAACTGGTGGCTATACCTTTTTTATTTAATTCTATGGCTATGGATATTTCTTCAAAAGGACTATTATAACCATGTTCCAGAATTTTTCTTTCATCTTCCTTAAAAAGGTCCATGTCAGGCATAAGACCCACATTTGAAACCTTCCAAACCACGTGTATGCCATCTTTTGTAACCACATAATACATTTCATTATAAGTTGAAATTCTTGTTTTAGGCACATTTTCCCAGCATTCCGGAAGAAAATAATCAAAAAGGTACGGGTCTTTTCCCACAACCCAAAGCCGGCCTTTAGTGCTTTCCACGTGCCCGTAAACATAATCAACACCCAATATTTTTGTATGTTTTAAATGGGGGTGCAGTTTATCAGGGGCTTCTATTAAAAATCGGTCTCTCTGCCTTTTTAGATAGTCAGCGCGCTTACCTTCTTTTACTTCTTTTAACCGCTCAGGCGTTCTTTCTAGCAATTCAAAATCTATAAGCGCGTGTAAAATATCGCCCTCTTTATATTTTGTAAGGGTTTTATCTTCTTTGGGCCTTACGATAATGTGGCTGGGTTTTCTGTCCTTAACTATAAAACCGTTTTTCTTAATTTTTTCTGCTGTTTTTACGGTAATATCTTCTACATAATCCTTATCCAGAATCTCCAGGGTACAGGCCTGGTCCACATCTATGCCTTCTATCCACTCATAAATCACGGCATAGGACCGGTGAATGTCCAGCTTTATTTCCTTATGCAGGTCAATTTTTGTCTGCATAAGATATTCTTTTCTGCCGGTTTGCCAGAGCTCTGCATGTTCAAAAGGCACGTAAATTGCCAGCGGTTTCTGGATTATTATTCTTTCGGAAGATTTATAAGTTTCATTTCTCAACTCCATGACCAGGGAAAATTCTTCAAACGGGCTGTTAAACCGCGCGTTTATTAACTCGCTTGATTCTCTTTCTCCCGGCACGTCCTGGCCCATACGGTTCCATTTTATTACAAAGTCTTTGGTTTTACCGTTAAGCTTTTTTGTTCTTACCTTGTAGATAGAGCTGGACCCGGGCAGCCGTTTAGAGTTTTTTCTGAACCATTCCTTATCGGTATAAAAATTATCCGGCTGGAGGTGTTTTATAAAAGGCAGGCCGTGTTTTGTAATATAAAGGTCATCCTTGTTTTCCAGTATCTGATGAATGTATTCCACATCAAATATCTTGGAAATTTCGTTGTTCTGGCCTTTATTTTTGTAAAACCATTCTCTGATCTGTATGTTTTCTATCATAACATTGGACAACTCCCCTTTAATTCCCCTCTTTATTAAAGAGGGGTTAGGGGCGTTTATAGGTTGTCGCCTTTAAAGAATTTAATCATATAGCGCATAATATCTAAAGGTTTTGGCGGACAGCCCGGTATGTGAAAATTTATAGGTATGACGTTTTTTACACCGTTTAAAGTGTAATACGAATCCTTAAAAATACCGCCGTTTAAGGCACAATCCCCAAGAGTAATTACCAGGTTAGGTTTTGGCATGGCTTCATACGTTCTTTTTAAAGCAAGTTCCATGTTTTTTGATACCGGTCCCGTAACCAGCAGTGCATCTGCATGGCGCGGTGAGGCTACAAAATCAACACCGAACCGTTGAATATCATAAACCGGGTTAGAGATTGCTATTATCTCGGATTCACAGCCGCCACAGGAGCCTGTATCAACTTCCCTTATATGGAAAGACCTGTTAAAGTGTTTATTTATCATATTCCTGAGCTCTTTACCAATACTTTCAAGCTCACTGCTGTTTAAGAGCGCGCTTTCAGGTTTAATTTGCCTTGTTACACAGCCTTTAATGATACTGTTTTTTATTATTTCTATCATAAATCATTCCCGGAATAGGATAAATCAAAACTTTTATTGCAGACAGGAAAATCGGGCACTATGTTGCCCGGAGCGCAATAAGAAAGGCCCTGCCAGTTATGAAATGAAGCATCAACTATTTTGCATCTGTCTATTAATCCTGCTTCGTTTATTTTCAGCCAGTACAGCACAGGCCCGCGCCAGCCTTCTACATAGCCTAAGCCAAATTTATTTCCCAGTAATAATTCATAATTAAAACTGCTGTCAGCCGAATTCAGCAAAAGTACACACTGCTGTATTATTAAAATTGACTGCTCTATTTCGCTAATCCTTACATTTAGCCTTGCCAGCACATCTCCTTTTGTCTGTTCCGGTAAATTGAATTCAATTTTATTATAGCAAGCGCCAAAATCTTTTCTCAAATCCCTGTTTATACCGGAAGCCCGGGCAGCCATTCCTGTTATTCCCACATCCTGCGCAATAACTTTATTTAATATACCCGTAGTTTCTACCCGGTCCATAAATGTGAAGTTTGCATAAAGCATTTTCTTTAAGCTTTCAAAATCTTTTTTCAAACTTTTCAGGGTTTCCAACAGCAGGGCCGTATCATTCCCGGATAATTCTTTTGAAATACCGCCTATTATATTTATTCCTTTTAGATACCTGCTTCCTGTCAGTTTATCGTTTAGTGAAAGCACGGTTTCTTTCATTATTGACGCATAAGCATGCGGAAAACTAAACCCTACATCTACCGCAATCCCGCCTATGCCGGTTAAATGATTATAGATTCTTTCCAATTCAAGAAATATAGCGCGCTGATAGTTTGTTTTCGGCGCCACTTTTATTACTTTTATTTTTTCTACAGCACTGCAGAAAGCCCAGCTGTGCGCAAAAACCGAATCTCCGCTTACGCATTCAGATAGCTTCAGGCATTCTTCCGGGAGCTTGTTTTCAAACAGTTTTTCTACGCCCCTATGCGTAAAAACCAGCCTTATTTCCAGGTTTATAATAGGCTCACCGGCAACACTGAACCTGAAATGCCCCGGGCCGATGATGCCCGCATGCACAGGCCCTACGGGAACCTCAAACACGCCTTCACCCTCAGTTTTTCTGAACACATATTCTTTTTTCAGGCTTTCCTTTATATCTTTTATATCAAAACTCTTTCTTAGCGGGTAACTGCCTTCCGGCCAAACTTCATCATGCAGATTCAGCCTTCTGGAATCCGGGCTTAAGTTTGGCTCAAGGCCGAACATTTCCTTTATTTCCCGTTCAAACAAGCTGGCAGAATACATTTCAGAAGATAATGATTCATATTCCGGATTATTTTCGGGTATTTCCGTAACAATAAAAAACCATTTTTTAAACTGCACGCTTTCAAAAACACAATACAGCTTAAACATGCCTTTGTTTTGTGTTTCATCAACGGCAAACAACATCATTACCGGCGCCTTAAGTTTTTTATGAAACAAGAGGCAGGTATTTTTAAAATCTTCCCTGCGCACTTTAACATAAACCTCATCGTTAAAGGCAGGCTCTGAAGATAAGAAGTTTATCTTCATTTCTTTTTCTATGTCTTTTATTATCTGATTGTACGCCATTTTACATTCCCTGCAGTATATTTATTGATGCTTTCAAAATATTATTAAAATATTCCGGTATAGCTAACCCGAAATAAACCATAATTATGCCAAGAAAAATAAATAGTATTTTGTTTGACATTGGCTCAACGAACACTTGCATTGCTGCTGGTTTTTTGCCAAACAACAATCCTGAAAAATGAAATATCAACCCCGCAAAAATAACCGCTATGCAGGCAAGAAAAATAAAACAGGCCGCAAAACTCTTCCCGGTAAACCCGGCTATGAGCACCATAATTTCGCTTAAAAATATTGAAAAAGGCGGCGAACCGGATAAAGCAAACACCCCTATTAACAGCATAAATCCTGTCAGGGGCATTGACTGCAGGACTCCCGTAATTTGCCTAATATTATGACTCCTGTATTTTTTTATAATGTTTCCTGCGCCGAAAAACATCAAAGATTTAGTGACCGCATGGTTAAACATGTGCAGTAACGCGCCATAATAACCCAGCCAAGTGCCAAATCCTATACCCACTGCAATAATTCCTATATGTTCTATACTGCTATACGCCAGCAGCCTTTTAATATCTTTCTGCACAATAATAAATACGGCAGCCACCACTAGCGATATGAGCCCAAGAAACACCAGCAGATTGCCCGTAAACTCCGGCCCTATACATTTATTTACAATAATCATGTACCTTAATATAGCGTATAAGGCGGTTTTTAAAAGCACGCCGGATAATAACGCGCTTACCGGTGTAACCGCCTGGCTGTGCGCATCCGGCAGCCAGGTATGCATAGGCGCAAGCCCTGCTTTTGTGCCAAATCCTACCAAAATAAATAAAAACGCTATTTTTAATACATTCGGGTTGAGTTTAGCTGAAACCGCGGAAATCTCAGTCCAATTCAGGCTGTGCACGCCTGCGTTTAACGATGCAGTATAATAAAAAAGTATGGTTCCAAAAAGCGCCAGCGCAATTCCTACGGAACAAATAATAATATATTTCCAGGCGGCTTCCACTGATTCCTTTTTATTGTAAAAACCTACCAGAAAAGCAGAGGTAAGGGTGGTCATTTCTATGGAAACCCAGATAATCCCCAGATTATCCACTACCGTAGAAAAAAACATAGTAAACACAAACATATCAAACAGCAGATAGTACAATCTGGCTTTTCTGTTTGAAATTATATTGTCCCGGACATCTTCCCCTATATAATTCACTGAATATAATGAAGCAATAAAACTAACCAGTGAAATCAGCAGTACAAAAAAACCGCTTAAAGCATCTGCATAAAAAAAATCCCTGTATGAAATACTTCTCCCCGTTAGCCTGCCTGCCAAAACCAGAGAAAATATCATTAAAACGAAATAGCCCGCTGTGTGATAAACGGCTATTTTCCGTATTTCCTTAATGACTAACGGTATCAAAGCCAGCGCAACAGGCAGGCCTAATACTACCAACAATTCCATTGCTATCCCCGCAAAGTTTTTAGTTTATCTATATCAATATGGGTAAAAAGTTTATTAATCCTGAAAATAAATATTCCCAGTATTATGGCAAAAACAAAAATATCAAAGAAAATTGCTATTTCAACAAAAAACGGGATACTGCCGCACAAAGCAACCGCCGTAAGAAAAGACCCGTTTTCAATAACCAGCAGGCCTATCACCTGCGCTACGGCTTTCATTCTAAACACCATGATAAAAATACCTATCAAAATAACTGAAAGTGAAACTGAAAAGGCCGCCACATCCGGTTTATTCTGAAGGCCCATTATTCTTTCGGCAAAAAGGTATGAAAAAAATGACAATAAAACCGCAATAACCAGAGACAGCATAGGATTTATGGATAGCCCCAGGTTATCATCTATTTTAATTTTTTTAACCATCCAGCGCAGAAAATACGGTATCAGCCCTACTTTTAATAAAAGTATAAGCGCCGCAACAACATACAGTTCTGAATCCTTGGCCCAAACGGCGCGGGTAAGGGCCAGCACAAACAAACAAAAAGACTGGAGCATAAAACCGTTTATCAAAGCAACCGTTCTTTTGGATAAAACCAACATAAGCGTTAAAACAAAAATAATTATTACTAAAAGATTCATCTCAATACCCCAACAATGCTATTATTACCGCTATAGTTGCTAACACTAAACCAAAAGCAAGAAAATCCACCACTCTGAACAACCGGACTTTTGCTGACATAACTTCAATAAAACCAATCAATGCACATAAGGTTAAAAGTTTTAAAAAATATACTGCAATATTCAAAGATACTGCAAAAATATCACCGGCAGGAAATAAATTGAAAGGAATAATAATATTAACTGTTAAAGTAAAAAATATTATCTGTTTAATGTAACCCGCCAGCTCTATTAAAGCCAGGGACCTGCCGGAATATTCCAGCACCATAGCTTCATGAATCATGGTTAATTCCAGATGGGTTTTCTGATTGTCTACCGGCAGGCGGGAGGTCTCTGCAATAGCCACAAACAGCAGAGCCATGCCGGCTATAACAGCAGAAACCTGCATATTGTTTTGCATAAATACCGCATACAGGCTGGTTGACTGTGCATTTATTGATACCGCAAACACAGTTAAAAGAGCTATTGGCTCCACCAGGCTTGAAATAAACATTTCCCTTGAAGACCCCATGCCGCCAAACGCACTGCCTGCTTCCAGGGCAGACAAGGCCATAAAAAAACGCCCGGCAGAAAGCAGAAAAATAATTACAATAAAATCACCCGTTATATTTAAGGGCGCTTCGCTTAAAATAACCGGGACCATAAACAATGCAAGAATTACTGTGCTTAACACAATGTACGGCGTAATCCTGAAAATCCAGGATACGTTTTCAGATATTACTTCTTCTTTTGCCATAAGTTTAAAAAAGTTATAATACGGCTGAACTACAACTGCGCCTTTTCTCATGCGCAGATTGTTTTTTATTTTGCGGATAAGGCCGCTTAAAAGAGGCGCCAGCGCTATAAGCATTAATGTTTGAAGTAAAATAATCATTGTTTTCATTTTGGTAGATCCCCACGGGCAAAGCCCGTGGCTCTAACTAATTACCCCATACAGTTTTCAAACAGAACAAGTTTGAAAACTACCGTAGGGATAAACAGCAAACATGCATTCACCATACCGCTTTAGCGGTATGGAACTCTGCTGCTGTTTAGAACCTGTTCATAAATAAGATAAGAAATACTATGGCCATAAAAATGCACGCTATATAAAAATGAATACTGCCGGACTGGAATTTACTTAAATATTTTGCAGCATAGAAAGTTCTTTTGTAAATTAAATCATAAATATACTTTTTAAAAACAGGCGTAATTGAGGTTTTATATTTTATTGATTTTACGTGATAATAGGATGACTTTATTTCTTCTGTTTTCCTGGAAGTCCGGTAAAAAAAACTGAACGCTATGCGAAACGGTTTTGAAAATGCTGTGCCTGTATAAGCGTTTCGGGAATCAATTTTATAATAGCCGCAGCTCCAGGTTCTGTCTCTGGTTACTTTTCCCGGGCCGGCAAATATTCTGACAGCCAGATAAACCATAACCATTATCGCTATAAGCATAACCGCAATAAAAGGTATTGATAAGCCTGCGCACGACAGCGTATTTACCGGTGTTATTACAAAACTGCCGGAGCTGAAATTATACGTGCTTTCATTTACACCATACAGGCTCTGGGAAATTCTGTTTAAACTCTTAAATATTTGCGCTGAAAACAACCCGAAAATAACAATTAAAGCCGACAGGAAAAACATGGGATAATACATAAGCGGCGGCACTTCCCGGGCCTGCCGGGCAGGCTCTGACCTGGGCAAACCAAGAAATGTTACGCCGAAAGCTTTAACAAAACAGGCTGCGGCAAGCCCGCCGGTAATTGCTAGTACCGCCGCATAAAAGCACATGGCTATAGCCTGCGCGCCGGAACAATTCAGCGCACCGTTAAACAGTACCTGCAAAGTAAGCCATTCGCTGGCAAACCCGTTTAAAGGCGGCAAAGCGGAAATTGCCATAGACCCTATAAGAAATGAAACAGCGGTAAACGGCATTGGCTTAATCAGTCCGCCAAGTTTTTCTATGTTGCGCAAGCCGGTGGCTTTATATACACTGCCGGCACCCAAAAACAAAAGGCTTTTAAAAATTCCGTGGTTTATTAAATGATACAACCCTGCAGACAGCGCCAATACCGCTAAAACCGGCAAACCCTTTGAAATAAAAACCATTGACGCCCCTACACCGAAAAGAATAATACCCATATTTTCAACGCTTGAATATGCCAGCAATTTCTTAATGTCATTTTCTATAAGTGCGTACATAATTCCTATAAGGCAGGAAATGGATGCCAATATTAAAATCAAATTACCCCACCATAAAGTATCAGCTCCTAAAATATAAATAATAAATCTGATAATCCCGTAAACGGCTGTTTTTATCATCACACCGGACATAATGCCTGAAATATGGCTTGGCGCCTGCGGATGGGCATAAGGCAGCCAGATATGCACCGGTACAATACCCGCCTTGGTACCAAAACCGATAAGTAAAAATAAAAAGACAACATTTTTTGTATGGGCAGGCATAAGCAGGCAGGCTTGCTTTATTGCATAATAATCAAAAGAATTTGCATACTTAAACATCAGTAGAAATGAAAATACTATAAAAGCTGTACCTAAATGCGTCATTATAATATACAGTATGCCGGCTTTTATAGACTTTTTATCTTCCGTATCAAAAACCACAAAAAAGAAAGACACTAAGGACATAATTTCCCAGAAAATCAGAAATAAAAGCGCATTGCTTACAGTAACCACCATAAGCATTGAACCCACAAAAAGTACAAGTAAAAACCAGGCAAGCAATATTTTTTTTGAAGAATAATGGTGTTTCAGGTACCCTATAGAATAAACTGCACAGGGTATTGAAACCAGCAAAATAAGAAACACAAAGAATTGGGATAAGGGGTCAAAAATTAAAGAAAAGTTTAGATTAAGTAAATTCATTTGCCGATTAATTCCTGACTAAAAAAAATACACTGTCCACAATTTAAATATATTTGGACAGGTTTTTTAGTAGGAACCATCAGCTTTTAGGGCGGTTTAACCTGAGAGAATGGTTAGGTGGAGATCCATCACCAGTGAAACAAGAACAAGTTACTTTGATTATTTAAAATATATAAATTCCTAACTATAAAGTCAATAAATCCACATTAATGCGAAAAGGCAGCAGACTTACAAACCACAGAACCGTAATTCATTTGTAGGGCGGGATCTCCTGATCACGTCGCAGCTTCTATATTCCGGATTGTTCGGTCTGATAGATTATCCTGTAATCTGTCATCAGACACCC